>JBCCST010000001.1:0-126322 GCA_039199695.1 Planctomycetota bacterium
GCGTTGACGCAGTAGGCGTTGATCACCGCGTTGACTTCGGGGTGGGCCGCGTAGATCGCGGCGTGCAACCGCGCCGCCCGACTGGGGGCTTTACCCGCCTCGGCCCGGCCGTGATCGATGAGCACCGGGTCGTGGACCGACATCGTCAGCCGGTCGACGTTGCTGGGCGTGATCACGAAGGCGTCGCCGCCGAGCCGCATCGAAAAGCTGCCCTCGGTGCTGATGAGCAGGCGTTGGCGGTAGCCGCGTTCGCAGAAGTCGACGATCATCTGCCGGGCTTCTTTCTCGGCCACCGTCGCGGGGCCCGGCGCAAACGTCGGCCACGCCGGCGGGGCGACACGCCGCATCTCGATCTGTTCCTCGGTCAGCGGGGTCACCTCGCCGAGTTGCTTCGCTTTCACCGCGGTCTTCGCGGTGAACTCGAACGTTTCGAACCGCTGAAACGCGTCGGCCAACGTCTGGCCACCGACCACCACGCCGTGGTTTTCGAGGACGACCGCGTCGTGCCCCTGAGCAAACGTCTCGGCGATCACGTCACCCAAGGCCGCGCTGCCGGGCAGCGCGTAGTCCGCAAAGCCCGGCGTGCCGCAGGTGTGTCGGCTCTTGGCAAAGAGGTTCGTGTCGGGCACCTGCTTGGAGATGCTGAACGCCACCAAGGCCACGGGGTGGGCGTGTACGATTGCGCCCAAGTCCGGCCGGGCGTCGTAAATCGCTTTGTGGAAGGGATACTCGGACGACGGCGGGTGTGGGCCGTGCGCGACGCCGTCTCCATCGACACGGATCATGTCTTCGCGTCGGAGGTTGCCTTTGTCCACGCGGGCCGGGGTGATCCAGATGTCGCCGTTGGCGTCACGCACCGAGAGGTTGCCGCCGCTGGTGGTGGTCATCCGGTAGTTGTAGATACGCTGCATCGTCTGCATCAACGCATCGCGTGGGTGTACGAGTTCACGCACAGCAGGTGTCGCAACATGGCCCGTTCCGATCGTTGGGGTGGCGTTCATGCCCGAAGCATAAAGCGCCGTCGACGGGATGCAACCGGACGGACGATGCCCGTTTTTGCCTAAAAAACAAGACAAAAATGGAACGGATTGACATTTGTGATGGCTGCGGAGAGGACGGATTAGAGCGGCGTGATCGCCCGCTGCCGCAGCATGTGGTCGGCGAGGGTCAACGCCATCATCGCCTCGGCCATCGGCACGAAACGCGGCAGCAGGCAGGGGTCGTGTCGGCCGCGGGTCGCCAGGGTGGTGGGTTGGCCGTCGGCGTCGACGGTGGGGCGGTCCTGGGGGATGCTGCTGGTGGGTTTCACGGCGCAGCGGAGGACGATGGGCATGCCGCTGGAGATGCCGCCGAGCATGCCGCCGTGGCGGTTGGTGTCGGTGGCGATCGGCGGCGCTTTATCATCGTCGGGAATGAACGTGTCGCTGTGGCCGGTGCCGCGGGTGTGGGCGACATCGAAGCCCTGGCCGAACTCGACGCCCATCACCGCGGGCAGGCTGAACATCGCCTTGCCCAGGTCCGCCCGCAGCTTGTCGAACACCGGCTCGCCCCAACCCGCTGGGACGTTGAGCGCGACCACCTTCGCCGCACCGCCGATCGAGTCCTGCTGTTTGCGGACGTCCTTGATCAGTTGTTCCATCTTCGCCGCGGCCGCGGGATCGGGGCAGCGGACGTCGTTGGACTCGACCTGATCGAGCGTGACCTGGGTCACGTCCGAGATATCGGCGTGGACCTCGCCGACTTGATCGACCATGCCCAGGACCGTGATGCCGTGCGCGGCGTGTAGCAGTTTCTTGGCGATGGCGGCCGCAGCAACGCGGGCCGAGGTTTCGCGGGCCGAGCTGCGTCCGCCGCCGCGGTAGTCGCGGAAGCCGTACTTGGCGTCGAACGTGAAGTCGGCATGCCCCGGGCGGTACTTGTCCTTGATGTCGCCGTAGTCTTGGGACCGCTGATCCTGGTTGCGGATGAGGATCGCGATCGGCGTGCCGGTGGTCCGGCCCTCGAACACGCCCGACAAAATCTCCGGCGTGTCGTCTTCTTTGCGGGGTGTCGTGATCCGCGACTGGCCCGGCTTCCGGCGTTGCAGGTCGGGGATCAGATCGTCCACCGACAGCTCGAGTCCGGACGGGCAGCCGTCGACGATGCACACGTTCCCCAGGCCGTGCGATTCGCCGGCCGTGGTCACACGGAAGAGAGTGCCGAAAGTAGAACCAGCCATAGATTGAGTTAATAGTGATCAGTGAACAGTGATGAGTATGAAAACAGCGAATGAGTGTACCCCAACTCATCACTGTTTACTGTTTACTCATTACTTCGGCGCTTCGGCGACCGCGATATCTTTGACGATCTGGCGGGTCTTGAGGACCAGCAGCGCCGCTTCGAGCTGCGGGTCGAGGCCGAGTTCCAACAGATCGTTGGCTTGGGGCAGCCGGACTTCCACGACGTCCTCGGCGTTGTCCGCATCGTCATCGACCGGATCGAGTCCGCCGAGCTTCACCCAGGGTTTAGTCATTTCGACTTCGAGGGTTTCGGTGTCGCCGTCCCGCAGCACGTCGATCGCTTGCCGCAGCTCGAGGTTCCACACCACGGTCTGGTCGGTCACATCGACCACGAGGTCGGGGTCGATCCCCCAGACTTCGGAGTCGGGTTTGCGGTGGATGATCCGGCCGTTGGGCAGTTGGTAATACTGGGTGGTGACCTTGAGGCCGTAGTTCGGCCGGGCGGGCGGCGGCGGGAACCAGTAGACGTCCTGCACGCTGCCCTTGCCGTAGCTGCGGTCGCCGATGACGAAAGCGCGGCCGCGGTCCTGCAGCGCGCCGGACACGATTTCACTGGCCGAGGCCGAGCCGCGGTTAATGAGGACAACGACCTGGAAGTCGGGGTAGGTGCCGCGCTTGAGGGCGGGCCAGCTGTTCTGTTGAACGCCGTTGCCGTCGACGGTGAACAGGATCGGGCCGCTGTCCAAGAAGCGGTTGACGATCTGGATGGCCGAGGTGAGCAGCCCGCCGGGGTTGTGACGGAGGTCGAGGATGAGGCTGTTGAGTTGGCCGGTGTCTTGCAGCTCGGCCACCGCGAGGTCGATCTTGTTGACCGACTGGGGGATGAACTGCGTGAGGCGGATGTAGCCGATGCCCGCGGATTCGTCGATCCAGTAGTTCCAGCCGCCGTCGTCGGTGTGGGCCCAGCCCTTGACCGATTCGATCTCGATGCGGTCGCGTTTGAGGGTGTACATGACCAGCTCGGGCTCACCGACACGCTGGATGCCGAGTTCGACTTCCGTACCGCGGGGGCCGGTGATCTCGCGGACGGCTTTGTTGAGCGACCACGAAGAGGTGTCCTTGCCGTTGACCGTCGCGATGACGTCGTCGGCCTTGAGCCCGGCCCGCTGAGCGGGGGTGCCGTTGAGCGGGCTGACCACGGTGAGCTGTTCGTTGCGGCGGGCGATCTGCACGCCGATGCCGGTGAACGCGCCCTGGGTGGACCGGGCGAGGAAGTCGATGTCTTCGGGCCAGTACATGCTGGAGAAGTCATCCAGGGTGCCCAACGCGCCTTCGGTCATTTCGTAAGCGATGACCGACTCGGGCAGCTTGATGGTCCGCTGATTGTTGACCAGGATTTCGTCGAGGCGCGACTTGGCGCGGAATTCGGTGAGCTCGCGTTCGGGGTCGAGCAGCTCGGCCTTGAGCCGCAGCAGGTCGTCGCGGAAAGCTTCGCGTTTCACCGCATCGCCGAGCCCGGGGAACGTCTCGGCCAGAGCCGGCGTGTCGAGCAGGGTGAGCAACGGCTCGATCGATCCGATCAGCAGCTGGTTGTAGCCGTCGTGATCGATGTGTTTGTCGGCGGCGGTGCGGATCGATCGGCGGAGCATGTCCGCGTCGATCCCGTTGAGCCGGGTTTGCCAGGTCTCGTCGTCGGGGCGGGCGCGGTTGAGTTCGTCTTCACGGCCCACGCGCTTAGCGCGGGCTTGTTGCAGCTCGCGCAACGTCTCGGGCGTGTAGAGCGCCAGCACCCGGAGGTGCGAATTCACGCGTTTCACGTCGTCACGGTAGCGGGCGTCTTCTTCGTAAAGCAGATTCAGTCGGCCGAACAGCACCGCGGCCTCGACCCAGTCTTCGTCGAGCTCGGCCTGATTCGCGGCGATCTCGGTCTTCTTGACCAGGTTGGACACTGCCGGGTCGCGCAAGACGAGGAGCGGCTCGTCGGCGATGCCGTGGGCTTCGATCGCGGCGGCGAGGGCTTTTTCCAGGTCGCCCGCCTCGATCTCCTGCGCGACGGTGTTGAAGGCTTCTTCGTAAGCCGCGGTGCGGCGCTGCCGGCGGATTTGTTCGTTGTTCTGGTAACGCTCGAGGCTGGCGACCAGCGAATCGGCGTTCGGCGACATCGGGCCGTCTTTGATCGCATCGAGGAGTTCGTCAAATCGCCCCTCGGCGGCCATGGTTTCGAGGCTCGCGAGGGCGGGTTCGTCGGCCGCCGCCGAAGACGTCATGCCGCCGGAAAAACCCAGCACACCGGCCGTGACGGCCAAACAGATAAAACGTTGCGTTCGGAGCACTTCGATCCTTTCGGAAGCATTCGAGACGGGCGGGCACAAGCGGCCGAGGTATTTCCATTATAGATCGGCACATCGGGCCGACGGGTCCATGACCGCATCAATCATACGTTCGGGGGATGGCAGGGTTCGAATGCGGCCGCCACGAAAAACCCCTCGGGCCCATTCAAGGCCCGAGGGGTGATATCGATTGAAAGAAAAGTTGGCGTTCGGCGGAACGATCAGGCCGACTCTTTCTGCTGCACGCGGAGGTTGACCAGGCTGGTCGGGTTGTGCACCGCGTGTTCGGTGATGACGTACTTGGCCCCGTCGTTGTCGAGGTCGGGCAACTCGTACATAAGTTCGAGCATGAGTTCTTCCATCACGCTGCGGAGGGCGCGGGCGCCGGTCTGCCGTTTGATCGCGTTTTCGGCCAAGGCCAGCAGCGCTTCGTCGGTGAACGCGAGCTCGGCGTTTTCCATCGTGAAGAAGTATTGGTACTGACGCACCAGCGCGTTCTTCGGCTCGGTGAGGATGTTAACCAGGGTCTCGGCGGTCAGCGGCATCAGCGGGGTGATGATCGGAAGTCGGCCGATGAGCTCGGGGATCATGCCGAACTCGAGCACGTCCTCGGCCTGGACCTGCGCGAGGACTTCTTCGCGATCGAGCTTGCCGTCGTCCACGTTGGACTCGGAAGCGAAGCCGATGGACTTGCTGCCCAGGCGTTTGCGGACGATGTCTTCGAGGCCGACGAACGAGCCGGCACAGATGAAGAGGATGTTCGAGGTGTCGAGTTGGATGTACTGCTGCTCGGGGTGCTTCCGGCCGCCTTGGGGCGGAACGTTGGCGACGGTGCCTTCGAGCATTTTCAGCAGGGCTTGCTGCACGCCTTCGCCGGACACGTCGCGGGTGATGCTGACGTTCTGCGAGGTCTTGCCGATCTTGTCGATCTCGTCGATGTAGATGATGCCGCGTTGCGCCGCTTCGAGGTCGTAGTCGGCTGACTGGAGCAGTTTCAGCAAAAGGTTCTCGACGTCTTCGCCGACGTAGCCCGCTTCGGTGAGCGTGGTGGCGTCGCCGATGGCGAAGGGGACGTTGAGTGTGCGGGCCAGGGTTTTGGCGAGCAGCGTCTTGCCCGTACCGGTGGGGCCGAGCAGCAGGACGTTGGACTTGTCGAGTTCGACCGGGGTTTCTTTTTCCGCGGCGGTCAGGCGTTTGTAGTGGTTGTGCACCGCGACGGACATCGCCCGCTTGGCGAGGTCTTGGCCAATGACGTACTGGTCCAAAAACTCTTTGAGTTGGCGGGGCGAGGGGATGCTGCCGAAGCTGGGGCGACCGCTGTGCACGCGGCGGCGTTCCTGCTTGAAGATGTTTTGGCAGAGCTCGGTGCAGTTGGCGCAGATGTAGACGTCATTCGGGCCTTCGACCATGGGGCCGACTTCCCGCGACGATTTGCCGCAGAACGAGCAGGTGGTGACGCGCCGGCCCTTGAAGCCGCCGCCCCCGCCATCGCCCGAGCCTCCGTCGCCGCCGGTCTTGCCGATCGACTCGCCGGTGAATGTGTCTTCACCGTCGTTGCCGTCGTTGCTGCCTCGGCCACCGTTTTTACCATTCGACATATTGACTCTCTAGCATCCGTTAGGCCGGCGGGGTGTCGGCGGCAAACTCAATGAATCACACTGACGCGGGGCCAGCAACTTCGTGATCGGACGTTCCGTCGTACAGTCCGTACGGCTCAAATCGTCCAGATCGGGGAGCGTCGTTAGAGGCGCTTGACGAGTCCGCCGACATCGAAAAACCGCGTTTCGTGTTACCCGATCCGATTCGATCAACTTAGATTATAGCCGAGCCCACGTCCGCCGGAAGTCCGAGGTGAGTTACCAATGCTTCGGTGGTTTCGGAGGAGAGGGCGGATCCTCCGGCGGCGGGGGTGGGTCGTCGGGGCCGTCGTTTTTATCGGCAGGCCGGTCATCCGAAGTCCCCGATGCCGGGCCGTCCTTATCGGGCGACTCTGCGGAGCCGTCGGTTTCCGTCGCGTCTTGAGGCGTGGAGGTGGCTTCGGTCAAGTCACCCAAGTCTTCCACTTCCGGTTCATCGTCGCCCGGCGCATTGTCGGATTCGAGCTTGGCCTTGGTTTTGGCGATCATTTTCCGCTTGGCGAAGTCGAACTCTTCGTCGCTGATCTGCCCCGCGTCGTGCATCTGCCGGAGGTCGGACAGCGTGAAGCCCAGGGGATTGACCGCCGTGGACGAATCGTCGTCCATCGCGGCCAGCCGCTTACGCAGCCAGAAAAACGCGACGCCCATGATGAAGGCCGTCGCCAGAAGCACGGCACACCAGAACAGGACCTGGCTGGTGTTCTCCGCCATGGGGTTGCCACCGCCAACTCCGCCGGGGAGTTGGCTTTGCGCCCATGTCTCACCCCCTCGGGTCAACAAAGCCACGGCCGTGAGCACGGCCAGCAGCTTCGTCGACTTGAGCGGGGCGGAGAAACGCACGGCGAAGATTACTCCGCGTCCTTGGCGTCGGCTTTCTTCTTGGTGGTCTTTTTCTTGGTCGACTTCTTCTTGGACTTCTTCGGCTTGGCCTCTGCCTCGGCCTCACCCGCAACCTCGGTCACGGTGGCCTGCTCGATGATCTTGTCGAGCGTCTTCTGCTCACGAATCGAAAGGTAGAGCTGTTCGAGTTCGCCGCGCTGACGCATCTCATTACGCAGCTTCTCGGGTCGGCGTTGCTGCTGCATCGCCATCATCGAGATGCGGCCGTTGATTTCGTTTTCCGCGACTTCGACTTCCAACTCTTTCGCGGCTTTGTCGAGCACGAAGAAGGTCTTGAGTTGCTTGACGGCCTCGGCTTCGCCCTGGGTGCGGGCCTCGGCGAGTTCTTCTTCGATCTCTTCGGGCTGCTTGCCGGAGTAGAGCAGTTCCATCTGCTGGCGTTGCAGCGCCCGCTCGATCTGTCGGCCCTTGAGGCCTTCGGGCAGATCAAGTTCGACCGCATCGACGATCTGTTCGGTGACCTGCTTGTGCATGTCGGCCTGCTGAGTCTGCTCGTTGCGTTGCTCGAGCATGGTCTTGACGCGCTCTTTGAGCTCGTCTTCGGTCTGCATACCGAACTGCGGGAGCAGGTCTTCGATGGACGCGGGGGCGAGGCGGTGCACGTGGGTGATCGCCATTTGCACGGTCACGGGTTGGCCCTTGATGGCCTCGTTTTCGTGGCCGTCGGGGCCGGTCATCGAGATGCTGACGGTGTCGCCAACCTTCTTAGCGGCGAGCTGCTTACCTAGGTCTTCGATGAGGATGCCGGCGACGTGGCCCTTGTGGTCTTTGTCTTCGCCGTGGACCAGCGTGTAGGCGCCGGGGTGTTCGTGCAAGATTTCCGCGTCGTCTCCCGCGTCTTCACCCGCCAAAACCTTGACGTCGGACTGGACGTAGTCGCCCTCGGCGACGGTCGCGTCTTCCACGGCCGACATCTGGCCGTAGCGTTCGCGGTACTGCTCCATCTCGGTATCGACGTCGACGTCGGTCACGTCGAAGGTCTTCTTCTCGACCTTGATGCCGTCGAACTTGGGCAGCTCGAAGTCGGGGGTGACTTCGACTTCGACGACGTAGCTTAGCGGGCCCGACTCGGGCACTTCGATGTCCTCGGCGTCTTTCACGTCGGGTTCGCCGATCACGTCGAGGCCTTCTTCTTCGAGGGCCTGGTGGTACGACTCGCTGAGCAGCTGGTTCTTCACGTCGCCCTGCACCGACTCGGCGAAGCGTTTCTCCAACAGCCGACGCGGAGCACGCCCCTTGCGGAAGCCGGGCAGCACCGCGTCGTTGCTCAACTGCACAAAGCTGTCTTCGATCTTGTCCTTGATGCGGGACTCGGGGAGTTCGATGGTCAGCCGTTTGAGTGCTGGGCCGGCGTCTTCGACCTTGACGGTCTGCTCGGGCTTGGTTTCTTGGTCGTCAACGACAGCGGTGGAATCATCGGCCATAGAGGTTCAAACTTTCGGTTGGGGTCGGCGGGGAGCCGACGGTTTGCAGCGAAGGGCACGGGAAGTGCAGTGTTTCTCACCCGCGGAACGCTTCCGGGGGCGGCCCACCGACCCGCGCCAGGCTCGCTCCCGTGGGGCGGCCGGTATCTCGGTGGAACATAGCATTATGCTTGATCACGGCAGGACCGTCAATCGGCCGAAGCGGCTTGTAGACGCCGGTAGAGACGATCGATCTCGGGTAAGTCAGCGCCCGCGATGCGGGCAGCGCGACAAGGATCGCCCACGATCGCCTCGATTTCCATCGCCCGCCCGGCTTCGTGGTCCAACATCATGCTCGTCTTGTACGGCTCCATTTTGGCCGTGTAGTCCAGCATCTTTTCGATGAAGGCGTCTTCGATCACCTTGCCGTCTATGGCTAAGGCTGCGGCCTTGACCTCATGCATGATGCGCTCGATCTGCTCGCGGGTCGGCGGATCGGCCATCATCACGTCGGTGGTCTGGTTGAGCACGACCGACAGGCCGTTGTAGGGGATGTTCCACACCAGCTTTTTCCAACGGGAGAGGCGGAGGTCGTCGACGCCCGTGGTCTCGATGCCCGCGGCGTTGAAGTCGTCGACGATGCCTTGGAAGTGGTGGGTGGCCGCGGAGTCGGCGTGGTCGGGGGCGTAGACGCCCAGGTGGATGTGGCCGTAGTCGAGGTGTTGGATGTGGCCAGGCCCGATCTTATTAGAGCAAAGGAAGCACAACCCGCCGAGCACCCGGTCCTCGCCGATCACCGCCGCCGCGTCGGCTTCGAGGTGAAGACCGTTTTGTAACACAAGCACCACGCCGTCGGGCTTGACGCACCGGGCGAGCAACTCGGGCAGTTGATCGTTTTGCGTCGTCTTGAGGCAAACCACCGCCACGTCACACGCCGGCAAATCGGCCGGGTCGTCGTAGGCGTTGATTTGATCCGCGGGGATCGCGAAGTCTCCGCGGATTGAGTCGACGGTCAGGCCGTGTTCACGGACGTGCTCAAAGTCACTGCGGAGCAGGAAGTGTGTTTCAAAGCCTGCGTGAGCCAAAAGCCCGCCGTAGTACCCGCCGAGGGCGCCGGTGCCGAGGATCGCGTATTGGTTTTTTGACATCGCCCGGTCCCGCTGGCGGATTAAGAGCTTTGATCAAAAATCGAAACGGATGCCGGCTTCAAAGATGTTGACATGGTGTTCGCGGTAATCAAAAGCGAAATTGTCTTCGGTGTTGTTGCTGGTCTCGCTGAATAACCTAACGCGGTAGCCACCGGTGAGGGTGACGTTTTCGACCACTTCGTAGCTGAGTCCTGCCATGAATTGATATGTGAACGTATTCAGTGAATCGTCGAGGCTGTCGAGCGTGCCGACGGGGTTGCCAAATTGGTCTACGAAGGTGATCGGCGTATCTAAGTTTCCCTGCGCTCGAAGCCGGGCGACGCCCACACCACCGCCGAGGTAGAGATCTAAACCGTTGATCGGGGTGGGGATGTCGTAGTAAAGATTTGCGCCAAGGGTAAAATATTCTAAATCCCCGGTAACCCCGACAGAACCAAACGGCGAGCCGAAGTTGTCATAGTCAGTCTCGGTGTAGCTGGCTTCGACTTCGACACGCGCCGGGCCGACATAGAAGCCGAGCGCACCCGAATAAATGGATGACTCATCCATCGAAAACTCGAATTCATTGGACGAGGCAAAGATGTCGCTACTCGTAATATCGTAATCCAACGCGTAGCCGAACGTGCCGGCAAGATACATACCGCTTCGGTCGTTGGAGATGCCCAGTAAGTCTTCGTATTCATCAGCAAAAATACACGGTGCGCCGGTCGAGACAACGAGAATCAACGCCGCAAAAAACGGATGGGGTCGGAAGGAAATCATCAATGTGGAGTCCTGGAATTATTTAATACCTAACTAAACACTCGTTAGAGTATCAAGCTCCGCTCCCTAGTGCTAGTATTCTGAACGTCAACACATCGAGGTCTCTATAAATACGAGACACCGCCCGCAACGCTTTTACCGCCATGCCTGAATTACCCGAAGTCGAATGCTGGGGCCGCCGCGTGGCCGAGAAACACTGTTTGGGGCGGACGATCCGGTCGGTTTACGCGAAATCGGACGAGCGGATCGTGATCGAGGGCGTCTCGCCGCGGAAATTCGCCGCGACGCTCAAGGGGCGGACGGTGGAGGCTTGTCACCGGCGGGGGAAGCAGATGTGGTGGACGCTGTCGGGCGACCGGCCGAGCCCGCTGTGGCACTTCGGGATGACCGGGGCGTTTCGCAGTTATGAGAAAGTGGCCGACCGCCCGAAGTTCTTGAAGGTCGAACTCACCTTGGATGACGGCCGTCGATTCGGCTTTGTCGATCCGCGGCGGTTTGGCCGTATCCGGCTGGCCGACGACCCGTTGAACGAGTCGCCGTTGTCCGAGCTCGGCCCTGACGCGCACCATGAACTACCGAACCTCGCGTGGTTCAAAGCCCAACTGCCCAAACGCAAAACCGCGATCAAGGCATTACTGCTCAATCAATCGTTCTTGGCGGGAGTGGGCAACTGGATCGCCGATGAGGTGTGCTACCAAAGCCAGATCGCGCCGCAGCGTCTCGCCAAAGAGCTCTCGGCCGAGGAAATCAAACGCCTGCGGGCCAAGCTCAAACACATCCTCCAGAAGGCCTGTGACTGGGAGGCGGACTACACGCACTTCCCGCAGACTTGGCTGTTCCACCACCGCTGGGGCAAAAACGAAGACGCATTGACCGGGCGGGGCGAAGAGATCGCTTTCGACACCGTCGGCGGCCGGACCACAGCCTGGGTGCCGAAGGTTCAGCAATAACCCATCAGGCAAAAGATCAGTCGTCGATCTCCGCCGGGGCCACGCCCTCCGGCTTGTTTTGCGATTGGCGTTTGTCGCCCGCCGCGTAGTCGCCGCCGAAACGGATAGTTGTGTGTTCGCGTGAGCAGACCAGATCGACTCGGCGGGTGCGCGAAATTTCAATCGTCGGCGGGGTGTCGCCCGGCACATTCAACGAGAGATGCGTGCCCCGCAACAAGACCGCCTCCGGGGCCGCGTACTGCTCGTTCGCCACCAGGCTGCGAAGCAAGATTAAATCGGGCCCGGTGCAGGTCAGCGTGAGTTGGCCGTCGATCCACGAAGCCGAAAACCCGTCGTGTTCTGTTTTGCCGTCCACGGTGATCTGTTGTGTATCGAGCGTTTCGTGCTCGACGTTGAAGATCGCCAGGTACTTGTCGGAATAATCGACGAGGTAGCCGGGGATGTCGAGCCTTGAGCCGGAACCGTTCTCAGTGGCCGGCGTTTCGAGTTCCGCCACGACGGGTTGCCCGATGTGTCGTTCGAGCAGCGGTTCAAACGCGTTGGCCGCGGCGCCGAGGAGATCGTCGCCGAGTTCTTGCACCTGGGATTGGTTGTCGCTCAAGGTCTCATTGCGTGTGTGTTGGGCGATCTGTCCGATGAACGCCGTCAAGGCTTTGTTGAACGCATCGCGGAACGTGTTGATCAGGTTTTGAAAGCTGCGCCGGGCTTTCCGGATCGGCCCGGGTCGGAAGCTCCGGCCGATCTGTTTCATCCGCCGACGCGCTTCGCGATGGCTCAAGCCCTCCGCGACCCGCGCGACCGCCACGCAGTCCGCCAACTGTTTCGGATAGATCAGGGCGCTGGTCTTCAGCAGCCCCCGCGAGCTGCGGTAGGGGGCATCGAACACCAGCTCCAGCCCCTTGGAGTACACGATCAAGTCCCCCCACATCGATCGGCCGCGTGTATCGAGGTAAGTCGTGTGATAGCGGTTGAGGAGCTTCAGGCACTTGTCTTTGCGCCACTGGTTGAACAACACGCTGACCAACGCCACGACAAAAATCAGCAGGATGGTCAGCCCGAAGGCCTGTTCGACGATCAGGTGCCACCACGGGGCGTCGGATTCCTGGGCGAGGATCGCGGTCCAAGTCGTTTGCCTCATAGTCAGGGTTGTAGACCGCACGCACCGTCGCGTCAATCGGGCCGTGCGGGGTGCGCTTTGACCCTGTCGGAGCACAACGGGATAATGCTTGGATGTTGGCCAACCTGCTGTCCATTCATTGGATATCAAGCAGCGGTCGATCGACTTAGCCCGCGTAGCTCAGCTGGATAGAGCACGGCATTCCTAATGCCAAGGTCGCAGGTTCGAATCCTGCCGTGGGCATTCACGCTCCGCATCCGAGGGGTCTTATTCATCGCGTATCCGCAGGCGCGGTATGGAATTTAGTCGAAGCGGTTCTTGCCCGTGTCGCCCCATTCTTGCGCTTCAAGCTCTAGGCGCTCCGCCTTCGCTGTGCGTTTTATCACGTTATTGTTCTTGATTTGTGACTTAAAGCTTGTCATTCTTAAGTGTGTAGGGCCACAAAATAAGGATTGCCCAGCAATGCGGTATCAAATTTCCGGACGAACATCAGTAGCTGTAGCTACATTGTTATGCTTTTGTTTCGCGACGGAGGTCGCGTTGTCGCAGGTGTTGGCGGAAGTGGGATTTGACGGGGACGATTTTTTGGTGTCATCCCTAGGTATCAGTGGTCATAGTGGCGTTCTCGTTTTGGATGCGGATTTGTCGGTGAAGGGGCGGCTGGCGAGCAGCCCCGATGCGTTGTCGACAGGGTTGGATTTTGACCCGCAGGGCCGGCTGGTGGCCCGCATGCGTCCTTTCAGTCCACGCAATGCAATGGCCGCAGTCTTTGAGCCGAGTGGCCGGATGGCCCCGCAATTTCCTGACTACATTATCAATCGTAACGGCACTCTCGATCTCAAAGTCACGCCAAACAATACTTACTTGGCGGCTGCGCAAGACGAATTTTTCGGTGAGGATAACGGTCTTCTTGAATTTGATCGTCAAGGCAACTTGCTGCGGGCTCTGGATGTTGGTCCAGACTATGAAAGTGTGGCCGTACTGGGCGACGGGACGATCTGGGCTGGTGGTGGCAGCTTTACCGGCTTCCTGAATGCATTCGATCCGGTGACCGGAGCCAAGACCGAGTTGTTTGAGAGCCCGTGGTCTGTTCTACCGCCGCCCCCGTTCGACGGCGGGCAGACCGCGGTATCGTCGATGACCTACGACGCCACGACCGACTCGGTGTTGCTTGCCGACCGTTTAACCCTCCAGGTCTTCGAGCGAGCGACCGACGGCACGCTACTCAACACCTTTACTTTACCGGGGGTCGTGCCGGACCCAAGCGGTCCGTTGTTATCCGCAACCCGCGGACCCGGCGGTGAAGTTTATGCGGCTTCGGGTTCGACTATTTATCGCTTCGAAGAAGATGGATCATTTTTGGATGAGACCGTATTAGATGTGAACTTGTCCGCGGCAAACCTTGTGTGGGCGGGGAATGCGTCACCCTTTGTCGCGCTGCCCGGTGATTACAACGGAGATGGCCAAGTGGATGCGGCGGACTACACGGTTTGGGCCGACCATTTTGGTTCGATGACGAACCTGGCGGCCGACGGCAACGGCGACGGCGTCGTCGACGCGGCGGATTACACCGTTTGGGCCGACCATTTCGGTACGACCGCCGGTATCAACCCGAGTTCGGTAGTACCCGAGCCGGGCATCGCCGTGCTGATCGGCCCAAGCCTCTTTTGGGTTCTTAGGCGTAGGCCGGAGCGAAACAGCATGATGGCTATGCATTAGCAGAAAGCCTGCTCGGTCGATGTCCGACAAGACCGGTATCGTTGGTTTTCATGCCAAACACATCGGTGCGTAAGCAACAAAGCAATTGGCTTGCTTTCAGGGTCGGCCGCCTAAAGACAAGCATCGATGAGCCCGTCGGTCCATAAGTTTCATCGATCCGGCATACATCCAGTGCCATGTGACCCAATCCTCGAGTAGGGAAGTCGTCCGCAGGACAGTTCCGCTTTGCCTAAGAGCACGGCGTGGAACAAGATCCGATTTGTTGGCATCACTCGTCTAGAGTGAGGCGATCTATTGAGCGATGAAGCCGTTGGCGGCCGACACGATCAAGGTGTGTCGTATTTCTTAGATGAATCGGTTGATGATCGACTCGAAGAGTTCTTGTTTGCCGCTGAGTTGATCGGGTTCGCCCAAGCTGGCGCCCAGGTCGGCGAGTTGGGGCAGGGAGAGTTCGCCGGCCTCAAACTTCGCACCGTCGCCGGTGTCAAAAGTCTCGTAGCGTTTTTGGCGGAACTCGCGGTAGTTCGAGTGCTCCAAAATCGATTCGGCGATCACCGCGGCGCGGGCGAAGGCGTCCATCCCCGCGACGTGGGCGATGAATAGGTCTTCGAGGTCGGTCGAGTTGCGACGCGTCTTGGCGTCGAAGTTGATGCCCCCGCCGTTGAGTCCGCCAGCCTCGAGGAAGACGAGCATGCACTCGGTCAACTCGTAGAGATCGACCGGGAACTGGTCGGTGTCCCAGCCGTTCTGGTCGTCGCCGCGGTTGGCGTCGAGGCTGCCGAGGAGGTGACCCCCGGAAGAATCAGTTGCGCTGGCGGCGACGGCCATCTCGTGCTGCATCGTGTGGCCGGCCAGCGTGGCGTGGTTGAATTCCAGGTTGAGCTTAAAGTCGTCGATCAGGTCGTGCTCACGCAGGAAGCCGAGCACGGTCGCGGCGTCGAAGTCGTACTGGTGTTTTGACGGCTCGCAGGGCTTGGGCTCGATGAAGAACGTGCCGGTGAAGCCCTGGGCGCGGGCGTAGTCCTTGGCCATGTGGAGGAAGCGAGCGAAGTGGTCCTGCTCGCGTTTCATGTCGGTGTTCAGCAGCGACATGTAGCCCTCCCGGCCGCCCCAGAAGACGTAGTTTTCGCCGTCGAGCGCGATAGTCGCGTCGATCGCGTTTTTGAGTTGGGCTCCCGCATAAGCCACCGTTGGAAAGTCGGGGTTGGTCGACGCGCCGTTCATGTAGCGCGGGTGGCTGAAGAGGTTGGCTGTGCCCCACAGGAGTTTGACGCCCGACTCGGCCTGCTTGGTTTTGAGATACTCGACAATCGCTTCCAGTCGCTGGCCCGACTCGGCGAGCGTAGCGCCTTCCGGGATCAGGTCGAAGTCGTGGAAGCAGTAGTACGGCACGCCGAGCTTGGTGATGAATTCAAACGCCGCGTCGGCTTTGGCTTGGCCCGCCTCGATCGGATCGCTTGACGCGTCCCACGGGAACACTTTGGTGCCCGGTCCAAACGGGTCGGCCCCCGTGCCGCAGAAACTGTGCCAATAAGCCACCGCAAACTTGAACAGTTCCTTCATCGGCTTGCCGTGCACGACGCGGTTTTCGTCGTACCAACGGAAGGCGAGCGGGTTGTGCGAATCGGTTCCCTCGAATTGAATCTTGTCGATACTAGGGAAATACGTTCTGTCGCCGAGGGTAATGCTCATGTTGAAGTCCTTGGGTGGGTTTCTTGTTGGGGAATTTTGGAATCGCCAAGTAGCCAAGGGGCCAAGCAAGGTAAGGGAATGGGATTTAAATAGCGAGTGGTATCAGCGGGTGGTTTGAATGCCTTCCTTGGCGTTTTCGCAACTTGGCGATTGAATCAGTGCCTTAACTTACAATACGGAGTTAAGCATTCATCACCGACGCGAGGTAACCCGCCCAGCGTTGATACGCGGCTTGCGTGGCGTCGCGAGCCGCCGGGTCGGGTTCGGTGGTGTCGATTTTTTCGAGTGAGTCAAATGCTTCTTCGGCCGAGGCGTACACCCCGGCCCCGAGTCCCGCGCCGCGGGCGGCGCCGACCGCGCCGTCGGTGTCGTACAACTCGATCCGCGTGTCGGCCACGTTGGCCAGGGTTTGTCGGAACAGCGGGCTGAGGAACAGGTTGGCTCGGCCGGCCCGGATGACGCCGAGGTCGACGCCGGTGTCGTGGAGGATGTTCATGCCGTAGCCGAAGGAAAACGCGATGCCTTCCTGCACGGCCCGGGCGATGTGGGCCGGGCCGTGACGATTGAAATCGGCAAAGCCCAGATGCCCGCCGACTTCGGCGTTGCCCAACATGCGCTCTCCGCCGTTGCCGAAAGGCAATACGCACAACCCGTCGCTGCCGATGGAGACCTGCGCGGCGAGTTCGTTGAGCGCCGCGTAGTCGTGTTTGCCGCCGACGAGACGCTTGGCCCAGGCGTTGGCGATGCCCGTGCCGTTGATGCAAAGCAGCAGGCCGATGCGGGCTTCTCGTTTGCCTGGATCGGCTACCGCGGGGTGATTGACGTGGGCGAAGCTGTTGATGCGGGATTGCGGGTCGTACTGGACCTGATCGCTGACGCCGTAGACCACGCCGGAGGTGCCCGCGGTGGCGGCGACTTCGCCGGCGTTTAGTACATTCAACGACAAGGCGTTGTTCGGCTGATCCCCGGCCCGATACGTCACCGGCGTGCCGGCCGCGAGACCCAGCGCCGCCGCGGCCTCGGCGGTGAGCTTGCCTTGGTCACCAAAGGTCGGCACCCGATCCGCCAACATACTTTCCGGGATGCCGTAGTGGTCCAGCAAAGCTCGGCTCGGGCGTCTCGCAGCGAAATCCCAAAACATGCCCTCGGACAAGCCCGAGACGGTGGTGGCGACTTCGCCGGTGAGCTTGGCGGCGAGGTAATCCCCGGGCAAGCAGACGCGGTTGATCTTCGCGAAAACCTCGGGTTCGTTTTGCTGGACCCAGCGAAGTTTTGATGCGGTGAAATTGCCCGGTGAATTCAACAGATGCGGCAGACAATACGAATCGCCCAACGCCTCGAACGCTTCGTCACCGATCGTAATCGCCCGGCTATCGCACCAAATAATGCTCGGCCGAAGCGTGTTTTGATTGGCGTCGAGGCAGACCAGGCCGTGCATCTGGTAGCCGATCCCGATCGCTTGGACCGCGTCGTTGCCCACATCCGCCTGGGCCATGGCCGATCTCACCGCCTGCTGCGCCGCGCCCCACCAAGCGGCTGGGTCTTGCTCGGCCCACCCGGGCTGCGGGGCGTCGATCGCCATCTCGGTGGGGGGGTATTGCCCGGTGGCCGCGACGCGGCCGGTGTCCGTCTCGACCAACGCCGCTTTGACCGAAGAACTGCCGAGATCGATGCCGAGGAGATACATGACGGGGTTTGCTGCGAGAGTCGAGAATCAACCCATGGAGTGGGTACTGAAGAATTTGTTGACTTGTGAACTCATTATGATCGATAGACGTCGATTTTCCTTGACGATTGCCGCAATAGTTAGCACAATTCGCGCACGCTATTTCCACGGCTGCACCTTTCTTTGTTCGTGAGGATTATTGGTTTGACGGTCAAAGCCATCGGCCGGCACTATTTCGATCCGCAGGCCTGCCCGGTGACCGCCGTGCGGGTCGCCGCGTCGAGCGTCAAGTCTCAATCGGCCGACGTCGCGGGTTCCCACCCGTTCGACCTCACGGAGGTCGAGCACGAACACGACTTCAACGAACTCGTCATCGTTACTGCTGGGAGCGCCACGCATCACCTCAAAGGCTACGCCTACCCCATCGCGCTGGGCGACGTGTTTCTGTTGCAGAGCGAAGACCGCCACTACTTCAGCGACCGCGACGGCCTCGAGTTGATCAACGTGATGTACGACCCCGATCTGCTGGACCTGCCGGTCGAGGAACTCCGGCAGATCCCCGGGTTCAACGCGCTGTTTTTGTTCGAGCCGATGTATCGCCGGCTCCACCGGTTTGAGAGTCGGCTGCACCTGCCGCCGGTCGAGTTGCAGACCACCACCCGGCTGGCCGTCGCCATCCTCGAAGAAGTCGAACGGCAAGCGCCCGGCTACGCCATCGCGGCCAAGACCAAACTCTTCGAGCTCATGATTTTTCTGTCCCGGCAATATGACCGGACGCAGACCACCGAAGGCCAATCGCTCCTGCGGCTGGGTAGCGTGATCGGCGAGTTGGAAAACAGCTACGAACAGCCGTGGACCGTGGAGCAATTGGCCGAGGCGACGCACCTCTCGCCGAGCCAACTCGTCCGCGTGTTCCGTAAGGCCACGGGGCAGACGCCGTTGAACTACCTGATCCAGCTGCGATTGCGGCAAGCGGTGCGCTTGCTCGAAGACACTGACCTCAACATCACGCAGATCGCCCACCAAGTCGGCTTCGCTGACAGCAACTACTTTGCCCGCCAGTTCCGCCAACGCATGGACGCCACGCCCACGCAATACCGCAAAGCCCACGGCTACGCCCCGCGTTGAGCGAGCCAGTCGCGCACCACGATTTCCGTGTGGTTGGCC
This sequence comes from Planctomycetota bacterium, assembly GCA_039199695.1. GTDB lineage: Bacteria > Planctomycetota > Phycisphaerae > Phycisphaerales > Phycisphaeraceae > Algisphaera. The sequence goes on from JBCCST010000001.1 coordinate 18,711, forward strand.
AGCAACTCGGCGGCGCGACGTTTCGCCTCTTCCAAGGGCAAGCCCGCCCCGATCTCGTGGCAAGCTATCAGTTCACCTTTCAAGCCTGAGCGGGCGTCCTCACTCACGGAACCCACCAAGGCAATCGTCGGCACTCCTCCGCACAACTTCGCGGCTTCGGCGACCTGCAGCACCGCCTTACCCGCGAAAGACTGTTCGTCGAGTCGACCTTCACCCGTCAAGCAAAGGTCACACGACTTAAGCCGTTCATCGATCTCGACAAAGTCCAGCACCAGCCCGATCCCCGGCGTCAGGTCGGCCCGACAAAACGACACCACCCCCGCGCCCATACCGCCCGCCGCCCCGGCACCGCGCAACGCATGGCCGGATTGTCGGCCGAAGGTTCTCTCCAGCAGCCCCGCCAAGTGTTTCAAGCCCGCGTCGAGTTGTTGCACCTGTTCTGGCGTCGCGCCTTTCTGCGGCCCGTACACGACCGCCGCGCCTCGGGGGCCGAACAGCGGATTGTCGACATCGCAAGCGGTGTGGATGAAGCACCGCGCGAGTCCGGGATGAGCGCCCTCCAAATGGATTGTTTTAATCTGGTCGAGTCGGCCGCCGCACAACGGCTCGCGCATCAAGTTGCCGGCCTGATCGACGAAGCGGTAGCCCAACGCTTGGGCCATGCCGGTCCCGCCGTCGTTGGTCGCGCTGCCGCCGAGCCCGAGCAAGATCGACTCAACGCCGCGGTCCATCGCGTTGACGATCAATTCGCCGACGCCGTGGGTGGTGGTGCGGGTGGGGTCGCGTTGCGAGAGCGAGACCAGCTCCAGCCCTGCGGCTTGGGCCATTTCGATTACCGCGGTCGTGTCGTTGTGGATCAGGCCCCATGCCGCTTCGATTGGCTGGCCGAGCGGGCCGGTCACCTGCGACACGACGCGCCGTCCGCCGGTCGCCGCGAGCATGGTGTCGAGGAACCCCTCGCCGCCGTCGGAGATCGGGCAGCGGTCGACTTTGATCTTCGGGCGGGCTTCGTCTTGATCTTTGGAGTTGATGCGCTCGATCCCGTCCGCCATCGCCTCGACCGCGGCTTGGGCCGATAACGATTCCTTGAAACTGTCCGGGGCGAGCATGATCCGCATGACTCGCTATGCTACACTTGGACCGACCCAAACATTCACTGAACGAGACGCACGGATGCTCCGCGAACTGCATATCTCTAACTTGGCGGTCATCGAAGACGCCACCGTCGAATTCGAGCCCGGGCTCAACGTGTTCACCGGCCAAACCGGCGCGGGCAAGTCGCTGGTCATCGGCGCCTTCGAAGCGCTCATCGGCCTGCGTAAAGCCACCGACATGATCCGCCCCGGGGCCGACGAAGCCCGCATCTCGGGCGTGTTTGAGGCCGACTCGCCCGCGCTCGCCGCAGCGCTCACGGCAGCGCTCGACCAAACGATCGAACCCGGCGACGAGATGCTCATCACCCGCAAGCTGTTTGCGTCGGGCCGATCGTCGTTGTCGGTCAACGGCCAACCCGCGACCGCCGCGATGATGCGCCGGGCCGCCGACCTGCTGGTCGATATCCACGGCCAACACGACCACCAGTTCTTGCTCAAGCCGTCGAACCAACTGACCATCCTCGACGCCTTCGCCGGGTGTGCGGGCGAGCGCGAAACCTTCGCCAAGGCGTTCGCGGAGCGGCGGGAACTGCTTCACGAAAAAGAAGAACTCGCCGCGTCGGCCACGTTGCGTAAACAACAGTTGGAGCTTTACGAGTTTCAGGCCGACGAGATCGACGCGGCCGAGCTGCAACTCGGCGAGTTCCCCGAGCTGCAAGCCCGCGAGAACGTCCTGGGCAACGTGCAGAAGATCAAGGGCGAAGCGGGCGCAGCCCACGCGGCGCTCTACGACGCCGAGGGCTCGGTGACCGAACGGCTGCAGGCGATCACGCACCTGATGATCGACCTGGCCGAGATGGACCCGTCGCTGGAATCGATCACGGATCAGGTGCGGACCTGCACGTTGAGCCTGCAGGAGGCCTCGTTCGAACTGGGGCGGTACGTGGATCGATTGGAGCATGACCCCGAGGAAGCGGCCGAGGTCGCCGAGCGGCTTAACGTGATCAACCGATTGGTGCAGAAGTACGGCGACAACGTGCCCGCCGCCGACCCCGTCGAAGCCGTGATCACCTTCCGGGGGGATTTAGCGACGCAGATCGAACAGCTGCGGGGTCAGAACCACGACCAGTCGCGGATCGATCAGCGGATCGCGGAGTTGGATACGAAGCTCGCGACCGTCGGCGAAAAGCTCACGCTCGCCCGGCGGAAGGCGGCCAAGAAGTTGACGCCGCAGATCGAAAAACAGCTCGCCGAACTTGGCATGGCCGAGGCGAAGCTGGCGGTGGAGTTTGAGCGGACCACCGAATCGCCGACGGGGTTCGACGCGGTGGAGATCATCGTCCAGACCAACCCCGGCCAGGACGCCCGGCCGATCCGCAAGATCGCCTCCGGCGGCGAGCTGTCCCGCACCATGCTCGCGATCAAATCCGTTCTCGCCACCACCGGAGACGGCCAACGCATCAGCGTCCTGGTCTTCGACGAGATCGACGCCAACATCGGCGGCCGGCTGGGCAGCGTCATCGGCAGCAAACTCCGCGCCCTGGCCAAGCCCGCTAAGCCGCAAGCGGCAAAGAAAAATCGCCAAATCGCAAAATCGCCCAATCACCAAATCCTCTGCATCACCCACCTCCCGCAGATCGCCGCCTTCGCCGACCGCCACTTCCACATCGTCAAGACCGTCACCGGCAAGGGCAAGGCCAAGCAGACCCAAACCACCGTCGGCACCCTAGACGGCGACGCCCGCATCAACGAACTCGCCGAGATGATGGCCGGCGAGAAAGTTACCGCGACGAGTCGCAAGCAGGCGAAAGAATTACTCGCCGCGGCGGGTTAGTTTTCGAACTGTTGCCAGTAAGAATCAAGAGCTTTTGCGGCAGATTCTTTATCGAAGCGGTTCTCCGCGAAATCACGTACGTAGATCAGAAACCGCGCTACCGCTCTTGATTGCTCAATGCTTAACGTTTCGTAACGTTCGAGGCGGTATCCCCTCAGCCGATCGGAATCCGAAGTAGGCATTTTGAGGGAGAAGATCACATCGTCGGAGGCAATAGAATCTGAGTCCTGCCCTCCATTAAGCCACCAGGTCATATAGGCGGGCAGGTAATAGCGCCAACCGATCGGATCGAGGAATGAAATCCCGCCGATACCGCAAACCTCCGCCAAGTCTCTTGTGGGTACTTGCCGCCAATCGTGGCCGGTGTCGCTGTTATCGTTTGGATGGCTTTGATCCAAGCCACCAGAATCAATTTCTACGGTTTCGTGCAGGGAAACTCCGCCGGCCCGTGTGACACCATGGAAAGATTTTTCGATGTCGTCTAAGACCTTCTGAAGTCTGGCCTTGTCGACTTCGTCGAGCGTACGCCAATCCGGGGCACGCTTTTCATTAGGCTCTGCGGGTCGTACCGCGTTTAGAAAGTCCCGCGTGGCCGCTCCGTACTCCGCGTAATTTCGCTGGGCCTGTCGGAGTGTTGGACCATTGGAGAATTGTTGACAGGAATGATCTTCCGCGTACGGTGCGTCTTCCCAGAAGCAAACCGGGCAAATTTGATAGGTGCCCCCGGGTGGATCGTCGAGGGTGCGGTGGCCGCAACACTCGCAGGGATGCTTGGCCATTTCGTGTGGTTAGCTCTGCCCGACCGTCAGCGACGTCGGCTGCGCCCCGACGGTATGCGTTGGCTCGACGGTGATGCCCAGGGGGCGGCGGAGGCCGTCGGGGCCGGTGGGGGGGAGGCCGTCGTTGTCGATGATGCGTTGGATGGCCATAACGCCTTCGATGAGGGTTTCGGGGCGGGGCGGGCAGCCGGGCACGTAGACGTCGACGGGGATGAACTGGTCGACGCCCTGCACGGTGGCGTAGGTGTCGAAGACGCCGCCGGTGCTGGCGCAGGCGCCCATAGACAGGACCCATTTGGGCTCGGCCATCTGCAGGTAGATGCGTTGGAGAACGGGCAGCATCTTCACGCTGACCCGGCCGGCGACGATCATGAGGTCTGCCTGACGCGGGCTAAACCGCATGACCTCGGCCCCGAAGCGGGCGAGGTCGAAACGCGACGAGGCGGTGGCCATCAGTTCGATGCCGCAGCAGGCGGTGGCGAAGGGCATCGGCCAGACCGACGAGCGGCGAGACCAGTTGATGACCTTCTGGAGTTGCGTGGTGAGGATGCCCTCGGCGGGGATGGCGGCTTCGATGCCCATGGGGTTGGCCTTGGTTGGGGGTTACCGGTTTCGCACTCGTATTTTAGGGGGGTGAGGCGTCGCGTCCACTTCAAGTGGTGAGCCGCGGTACCCCGGGCGACTCGCCCGGGGCTAAATTCGGCGTGACGGAAGTTTGCAGGACGGCGTCGTCGTCGACTTGGGCGACGACGGGGAGGGTGACGCTGAAGGTTGCGCCGCGGCCGGGCGTGGAGTCGACGGCGAGGGTGCCGCCGAGCATGGCGGTGAGTTCCTTGGCGATGGTGAGGCCCAGGCCGGTGCCGCCGTGGGACTTGGTGACGCCCGGGTCGAGCTGGGTGAACTTTTCGAAGATGCGTTCCTGGTCGTCGCCGGAGATGCCCGGACCGGTGTCGGCGACGGAGATGCGGATGTACGCGGCGTCGGCGGGGTCGATCGAGGTCACGCCGGAAGCCGATCGCGACGTCGCGGGACCACGGGCCGCGCGGTCTTCCGGGGACGGGGGTGGGGCGCTCTCGGCCCGCAGGGTAACGGTGCCGCCGGCGGGGGTGAACTTCACCGCGTTGGCCAGGAAGTTGAAGACGACCTGCTGCAGCTTGCCGGGGTCGGTCTCGATCATCGGAAGCCGGGGCGAAACCTCGATGAACAGCCGGACTTGCTTCTTCTCGGCCTGCGGGCGGATGAGCGTGACCAGGCCCTCGAGCGTGTCGATCACCGACACCGTCGCGAGGCGGAGCTGCATCTTGCCCGCTTCGATCTTGGCGATGTCGAGCAAGTCGTTGATGAGTTCGAGCAGGCGGCGGCTGCTGACGATGATGTTCGAGGCGTAGCGTTTGCGTTTCTCGTCCATCGGCCCGGTGCGGTCGGCCAGGGTTTCCTGCATGATCTCGGCGAAGCCGATGATCGAGTTCAGCGGGGTGCGGAGTTCGTGCGACACGTTGGCGAGAAACTCGCCCTTGACCTTGTTGGCTTCGAACAGCGCGACGTTGGCCTCGGCCATGTCCATGAGTTTCATGTCGAGCGTATTGTTCGCCGACTGGAGCTCGTCCTGGTTGGCCTTGAGGCTTTCGAGCATGGTGTTGAACATGTCCGAGAGCTGTTCGAACTCGTCGCCGGTGTTGATGTCCGAGCGGATGAGGATGTCACCTTCGGAGACCCGCTCGGCGTAGCCGCGCAGCACCCGCACCGGCGACAAGATGATCCGCGTGGTGATGTAGTAGAACACCGCGATCGCGAGCAATCCGGCGAACAGCCCCGCCGCGACGATGTAGATGCGGTTGAGCGTCTGCTGCATCGCCGCTTCCTGGTCGCGGAGCTGAACCAGAAGCACTTGCTGCAACGGATCGGCGAGGCCCGCGGCGTCGAGCCCGGCTTCGAACGTGCCTTCCATACGGGCGACGTCGGACGCGCGGACCGCGCGGGCGTAGCGGAACGTGAGTTGGCCGTCGACATCGCGGGACGAAGCGAAGTGATCGACGGCGGTGGGCGTCTGGTCGAAGCGTTGGATGGCGCTGTCGAGGAACGGGTCGCGGGCCGCGGCGGGTTCGAGTTCGTCTTCGTCGATGAGCGTGAGGACGACGCCGGTGGTGAACGCGGGGTCGTCGTTTTCTTCGATGCGTTGGACCGGCTCGCCGAAGGTGATCTGCTCGGCCAACCACATCTCGGCGAGGTCCTTGGCCCGGCGTTCGGGGGCTTGCTCGACGAGTGTCTGCATCCGCCAGCCGACGACGGTCAGTGCCGCGGTCATGACCAGCACCACGGCCAGGCCGAAGAGCAGCTGGCACTTGTTGGCGAGGCTGATGCGGATGCCTTTGAGCATCGGGTCAGTTTATCCGTTGGCGGTGGGTTGCGGGGTTTTGCGTTTGAACAGCCAGCCGCCGTAGGCGAAGTATTTGATGACGAACGTGGTGCCCTGCACCAGGATGATCGCCAGCAGGTAATACACGCCGAGCTTCTCGTGCAACAGGCGGAAGACGAACCATTCGCTGACGCGGAACGCCACGGATGTGCCGGCGAAGGTCGCGAGTTGTTGGCCGGGCTGCTCGGTGCGGCCGTCGAAAACGTAATACCGAAACAGCAGGAAGTTCATCACGAACACGGTGACCAACGCCACGGCGTAGGCGGTGGCTTCGCGGACGCCGAAGGCTTCGTGCAAGAGGGCGGTGAGGCCAAGGTTGACCACGAAGCTGAGGCCGGTGTTGACCAGATAGCGGAAGAGTTTGCGGTAACGCGGCATCGACGCTTCGGCCGAGCCCTCCGGGGTTTCCGGCGACTCAGACGATTCCGCGGGTGCGGACGCATCGGCAGGGGGAGCGGTCGTATTCACTGGGCGGCCGCCTGACTCGGGTAGCTGGGGTCTTGGTCCAGACGGAGGTTCGGGTCTTCGGTATCGGGGAACTCGTCTCGAAGTACACGGTAGATGTACACCGGCTCGACGGGCACCACGGCCGGGGCGTCGTGTTCAATGACTTCGATCAACTCGAACCCCTCGACTTCGGCCCCGCCGCGGAACGGCTCGGTGAGGTGGGCGCGCTGCCAGCGATAGTAGTGCATGTCGCGGTTGTAGTTCAGCCGATCCGGGTCGGTCGGCTCGCGGAGGGTCTGGGTTTTGATGAGGTAATCCACGCCCAGCCGATCGAGGTCGTCGGCGAACGCCTCGGCCTCTTCCGAGGGGAACACGCTGATATTGTAGACCTGGGCGTGGTCGAAGCGGTTGCACCAGTACAGCAGCGACGGCCCGCGCGGCACAGCCGCGGTTTCGCCGGGCTTGAGGTTCGCTTCGAGCCAGTCCACGGCGTACCGGTGGCGGATGTTCGCGTCGTCGTAGTAGCCCTGCTCGTGGGCCCGGGTGTCGGCGGCCAGCAGCATGGGGCCGGTGAAGAATGCCATGACACCCAACGCGATACCCAGCCGCGCGATCGCTTGGCCCTGGATGGCGAGGAAACCCGTCACCGCCAACGCGACCAGCAGCAGTAGTGCTAGCCCGAGGAAGTCTTCGCGGTGTTGCCAAGGTAAAACTTCAAAACCGCCGAAGTCCATGCAGCGGTTGCCCGCCCAACCCAGCGCCATCACGCCGATGACCGCGGCGCCGATTACTTGCAGTTTCGGCCTACTTTCGGTGACGCGGCCCAACTGCACCACGATCCACTGCCCGCCTGCCGTGGCGAACAACGGCACGAAAAACAGGACCGGGTAGGCGTACCGCAAGCGGTACACGCTGAATACGATGTGCATGAAGCAGTAGAACGCGAAGAAGCCCAGGATCATCAGGGCCATGCGCGGCCATTTGCATAACGCCACCACGACGCCGATCGCCGCGAGCAAGAGCAGCGGCCCCTGGAAGATGATGCTCGCTTCGGGGAACGGCTCGAGCATCAGCCAGACCTTGTTCCATTCAATATGCCAACCCATGCCCGCCAGCTCTTCGACGTAGGCGTCGGCCCCGCCGGTGCGTTGGCCGGCCCAGCGTTTAAACAACTCCCAGCCCACCAAAGGCAGGCCCGCGAGGACCGCCTTGACCGTGTGCTTCAACCAACCCTTGGGTTGTTGCGAGAGGTTGAACGCCCAGACCAACGGCACGAGGATCGCGCACTCCTGCCGACACAGCGTCGCCCACGCCGCGGCGACATACGCCAGTTGCGAACCGCGGCTCGCCAGCCCAAACGTCGTCAGGATCAACAAACCCATGAACGCTTCGAGCATGGTCTGGGTGGCCATCAGCGAAAACATCGGCGTGCCGAGCAGCGCGATCACGGGGATCAGCGCCGCTCGCCCGACCAGGCGTTTCGACAACAAGAACAACACCAGCAGGCTCGCCGCCGAGCACGCCAGGCCGAGGATCATCGACGCGTGCACCATCGGCCGATCCGTAGGGATGACCGTGCCCAGCAGCCCCAACGCAAACGGATAACCCGGCATCCGCTTCAACGTCGAGGGCAGGTGCAGCCCGAAGATCGCCTGGGCCATGTCCACCATCCCGAAGAAGTCGGGGTTGGGCATCTCGAAGCTCATGTAGTACCTCGACCACGACAGCAGCCCGCCGAGCATCAACACGGCCAACACCGCCCACTCCCAACCGGCCACGCGGGGGAGGTCCTGAACCAGATCGGCCTGGGGCTCGGCTTTCGGGGCGTCTTGTTCCATGGGTAACTATTTTCTGGGGTCACGGATCTCCGCGGTGTGGGACCAGTCGACGGCCACCCGCGCGTTCCGAATCACTACTTCTTTCGGCTGATTCGCCCCGTGGGTGATGATAATCGGCCGACGGGGCCGCTCGGCGGAGGCCTGCGTCCGAAAAAGAAATGTTCAACCGTTTTCCGGGGCTGGCCGATGGTTAGAGGGTGCGCCTGCGGGCGTGGTACCCAAACCGATCGAGGGGCCCGTCAAGCGGGGCGTAGGCGATGAAGCTGATCATTCAGATCCCGTGTTTAAACGAAGAAGAGACGTTGCCCGAAACGCTGGCGGACCTGCCGCGCGACGTCGAGGGGTTTGACCGGGTCGAGTGGCTGGTCATCGACGACGGCTCGACCGACCGCACGGTCGAGATCGCCAAGGAGCACGGCGTCGACCACGTTGTGTCCCATGCGGTCAACCGCGGGCTCGCCGCGGGCTTCTTGTCGGGGCTCGACGCGGCGATCAAAGCCGGGGCCGACGTGATCGTGAACACCGACGCCGATAACCAGTACAACGCTGGGGACATCCCGGCGCTGACCAAGCCGATCCTCGGGGGCGAGGCGGACATGGTCATCGGCGCCCGGCCGATCGCCGAGACCGAACACTTCTCGCCGATCAAAAAGTTCCTGCAAAAATTCGGCAGCGGCGTGGTCCGCATCGCCAGCGGCACCGACGTCGCCGACGCTCCCAGCGGGTTCCGCGCGATCAGCCGCGACGCCGCGATGCAGCTGAACGTGTTCAACCCGTACACCTACACGCTCGAAACCATCATCCAGGCCGGCCAGAAAAACATCCACACGGTCAACGTGCCGATCCGCACCAACGGCCCGACCCGGCCGTCGCGTCTGGTCAAAAGCATCCGGGCCTACGTCACCCGCTCGATGGGCACGATCCTGCGGATCTCGATGCTGTACCGGGCCAAGCTGTTTTTCACCTGGCTGGGCATGGCCCCGCTGAGCCTCGGGTTCTTGCTCTACGCCCGTTGGGTGGTGTTGTTCTTTATCGAAGAAGAATACCGCAGCCGGGTGCCGAGCCTGGTGGTCGGCACGGTCTGCTTGTTGATCGGCTTCCAGCTCTTGATCTTCGGCCTGATCGCGGACCTGCTGGCGGCCAACCGCCGGATCAGCGAAGACTGCCAGCTCCGCTTGCGTCGGCTGGAGGCCGACCATTTCACCGAGATGGCGGAACACGAGAAATCTACCGCCGCGTAATGGTCCGTGGATCAAATCCTGATCTTCGCAACCACTTTCAACACTTCCGTCGGCCCGTTGCATTCGCAGACGGGTTTGTGGCCGTTTTCGGGAAAAAAGATCGCGAAGTCGCCGGGCTGCAGGTCCAACCGGGTGTGGTGTGGCCCATCGTAAAACGCCACGTCGCGGTCCGCATCGTACGGCTTGGTCACCGTCAGCCGTTCGATCGGCTCGACGTAGATCGACTCCCGCCCGGCGAAGATGGTTTGGATGTCGAGGTAATCGCGGTGCGACTCGAACCGCCGGTGGTCGGCGGGCTCGGTGGTGTAACGTTCGACGTTGAGAAACAGGTCGTCGCCACGTAACTCGATCCGGCCGTCGGGCGTGCTGATGTCGAAGCCGCGCAACGCCGCAAACGCCTCTTTGAACCGCGGGCGCAGCGCGGCGTAGCGGTCGGCGTTTTGGATTTGATCGAAGATCATGCAGTGAGATCAGCGTAAGCTTGGCGATCTGCGATCGCCCGTTAAACGGGCGCGATGCTGGGGGCTACAAGAGATTGGTTAGCCAAGTGGGTCAGCCCGGCGGGAGTTCGCTGGCGTCCATGCCCGTGCCTTCGTTGGTTGTGGCGGCTTTGGCCAGGGCGATGCGGCGGAAGGCGCTGGCGTTGCCGCGGCGCATCGCGATGACGCCGGTGCGGGCGAGTTCGATGATGCCGTAGGGCTCGAGCAGTTCGAGGAACGCGGCGAGTTTTTCTTCGCTGCCGGCCATCTCGATCATGACCTGATCGCCGGCCACGTCCACGATCTTAGCGCGGAAGAGGTTGGCGAGCGTGATGATTTCTTCGCGTTTGTCCGCGTCGCCTTGCTCAGATTTGGTCGAGACTTGGACCAACACGAGGTCGCGTTCGACGTAGGCGACGTCCTGGTAGTCCACGACTTTGACGACGGGGATGAGCTTTTGGAGCTGTTTGCGGACCTGTTCGAGGACCGAGGAGTCGCCGTTGACGACGATGGTCATGCGGGAGAGGTCGGGGGTCTCGGTGCGGCCGACGACGAGCGAATCGATGTTGAATCCGCGGGCGGCGAACATGCCCGCGACCTGGGCGAGGACGCCCGGCTCGTTGGTGACCAGGGCGGCGATGACGTGACGCATCACCAAATCGGGGGAAGATTGATCGTTCATAGCGGCATCATAACCGCGGGGCCATGGGGCGGGGCGGGTATCTCGGACGGCATACGGCAACGAGCAGGGGAAAACCTGTGCAAGAATCGAGCGACGTTCAGTTGATGGTGAGGCCTACACGGTGAGAAGGCGAAATGACGGCAAAATGGAGGTCTGAGAATTTTACTCGGAAGACCATAAAATCATTAAAAATAAAAATTAATGGTCGTAAGGCGGGGCTTTGGACGGACCCTGCACTTTATAAATGACTCAACGGGTCTCGTCGCAAAAATATCAAATCACAATGTGGATAACTCGCCGATGTGGGCGTTTTACCCGTTGCTTTTCCGCGATTTATGAGCAAATCGTGAGCAATCAATGCACGAAACGCATATCCCCGAAGTTCGGCAGGATCTGGTTGCCGTCGCGGCTGGCCGCGTACGGGGCGGGGAAGTAGATGAAGAACGCCCGGCCGACCATCAGGCCGCGGGGGACGACGTGGGCGTAGTCGCGGGCAAACGGATAACCCGGCAGCGGCTCCCAGTGCTCGGCCTCCTCGAACATGCGTTTTTCGATCCACGGCTGAACGTCGCCCCAGAATCGGCCGTCGCTGCTGATCGGCGAGTTGTCGCCGAGCACGAAGTATCGGCCGCGGCGGATCGCGATCGGCGGGGTTTCGAGCAGTCGGCCGTTCGCCGCCCGCCGCATCGCCCCGAACGTAGCGACCTGCAGGTTGCTGCTCAGCGACGGGGTGTAGGCGATGTCGCGGTCGAGTTCGACGGCGTGGAGCGTGGCAGAGCCGCCGAGCACGCGGATCGAGACGTCCGGGCGGTCCTGCGGCGGGACACGTTGCTTGAGTTCGTCTAGCGATAGATCGAAGGTGTGTCGGATGACAACTTCGCCATCGACCCAGACCAGGACTTCCTGATCGACGATCCAAAGCTCGATTGGAGTGGCAGCGTGGGCCGAGAGCGGCGTGTTGGTTTGAGTCGAGTCGATCTCCACGTCGCCGTTGGCGTTTCGCCGAAGGAGTTTGATCTGCCCGTGGGAAAAAAATTGCGCCGCGACGCGCTCGACTTCGGCGTCGAGCCGGGTGGTGGACTCGAGTTCGAATCGCACGCCCGCTTCGTGGGGTTCCACGGTCGCGGCGAGGCGGATGTCTTCGATGGGCTGCCGACCCACCACGCCTTGCCCGCCGGTCAGCGCGTTGTAGGCGTAGAAAGTGCCGCGGCCGTGGTACTCCGCCCAGTTGAAATTCAGTTCCCCGATATGTATCGCGTACTCGTCATATCTACTGGCTTCCGGGGGCTCGAATTTGTAAGACCGTTTCCAGCCGTCTTCCGCGTTCCCCACGTCCCACTGCGCGACCTGCTCGCTCGGCGGGACCCACGGGCAGGTCCAGTCAAACTGTCGGCCGCGGTCGTTGAAGCCGTTGCCTTCTTCGGGCGGCGTGGCCCGGCCGTGGTCGAGCGGGACGTATTGGCTGTGGTAGATCGGCTGCCAGACGGCGCGCTGGATTTTTTCCCAGTGGCGGTTTTCGTGGGGGTCGGTCTTGCGGGCGATGCGCCAGGGCGCATTGGGCTGGTCGTAGGGGCGGACGTAGACGTTGCCGTCGATGAGGTAGAGGGCTTCGTTGGGCAGGCCGACGATGCGTTTGATGTAGTTGGTTTTGGGTCCGGGCGTGCCGTTTTCGTTGAGGCGTTGGGGGTTTTTGAAGACGACGACGTCCCAGCGGGTGGGTTCGTGGAGGTTGTAGACGTATTTCTGGACCAGCAGGCGGTCGCCGGTCTGGGTGGGGCGGTTGCGGGGGACCGGCTGGGGGTATTTGCACATCGGGCAGGGAGCCGAGGTGAACTGTTCGCGGGTGCGTTGGCCGGGCGCGCCGGACTGGTCGGCGGCGAAGTCGTAGCCGCACTGCTCGCAGCGCAACGCGACGTGTTCGCCCAGCAGGGTCGGGGCCATCGAGCCGGTGGGGATGATGAACGCCTCGACGACGTAGGCCCGGAAGATGAACGCGAGGATGAACGCGATCACGATCGACTCGAAGGTCTCCTTGATCGTTTCGTCGGTGGTTTTGGGAGTTGGGATTTTGGGGTTGGGGGTTGGGGAGGGCATCGCGGCGTCCGTGCGGGATCGATGTCGCAGAGCATTGTACGGCTTCGGGACGGACCGTTACACTATGCATGTAATGGTTGGGACTTCATCTCCCAATCCCCAAACCCTAACTCCCAACTCCCGCACCCATGCTCTCAGCTCAATTCTTCGTCAGCGGTCTGGTCATCGTGGTGATCCTCCACACGATGTTGTTGGCCACGGCCTACCTGATCCTGCTCGAACGCAAGACCGCGTCCTGGGTGCAGGACCGCACCGGGCCGAACCGGACGAACTTTTCCTTCGGCCTCGACGACCTGTGGAAGAAGCTGGGCATCAACGGCCTGTTCGAGGGTAAGAAACACCTGGGCCTCGGCCAAGCGCTGGCCGACGGGCTGAAGCTGTTTGTCAAAGAAGACTACACCCCGCCGAACGTCGACAAGGCGTTGTTCATCGCGGCCCCGGCGTTGGCGGTGATCCCGGCGATGATCGGCTGGGCGGTGATCCCGTGGGGCGGGCTGTGGGACTTTCCGGGGGTGTCGATCTTTGGTTTCGAATTGGTGGGGGCCGGGCTGGTCAGTGTCGCGGTCGCGCCGGTGCAACTCGGGGTGATCTACATCCTCGCGGTCAGCTCGCTGGCGGTGTACGGCATCGTCGTCGGGGCCTATGCGTCGAACAACAAATACTCGTTCCTTGGCGGCCTGCGGGCGACCGCCCAGATGGTCAGCTACGAGATCCCGATGGGTTTGTGCGTGCTGATCGTCATCCTGACGTTTGCGACGCCGGACACGCAGCTGATGACCAACCTCCAGACCGCCGAGGGCGGCGGGGTGTGGGGCATCCTGACGCACCCGCTGTTGGCGATCATCTTTTTCATCTGCGTGTTGGCCGAGTGCAACCGGGCGCCGTTCGACCTTGCCGAGACCGAGCAGGAACTGGTCGGCGGGTTCCACACCGAGTTTTCCTCGATGAAGTGGGCGCTGTTTTTCCTGGGCGAGTACATGCACATGATCGCGGGCAGCGCGTTCTTCTGCGTGATGTTCCTCGGCGGGTGGAGCTTGAACCCGATCGGCGGGTGGGTGCCGATCGAACTGCCGGCCACGGCTGAGGGTTTCTTCGCGGGCTTGCTGTTGGTCTTCCTGAAGATCGGGGTCTTTGCGGGCAAGGTGTTCCTGCTGCTGTTCCTGATGATGTGGGTCCGCTGGACGCTGCCGCGGCTGCGGTTTGACCAACTGATGAAACTCGCGTGGCGGGGCCTGATCCCGCTGATGCTGCTGATGCTGCTATTGTCGGGATTCATCATGTACCTCGAACCGGCCTACCCCAAGCTGTGGCTGTTCTTCGCCAACGTGGTGTTGCTGGTCGTGGGCATGTTCGTCGGCCCGCGTCTGCCCCAAGGCCCGCCGGTCAACCGCAAGATCCCGCTGGCGGGGTCGCGGTACAGCCCGCTCGAAGCCGACGCGGTCTAATCCGAATTCTCATCCGACGTTGACACGTTGTTACCATCCGGGCGTTACGTTGCGTTGCCGGTTCGATCTGTTTGTTCCCACCACCCGAAAGCGTCACCATGTCCGACCCCCACGGCCAAGAGTTCAAACCCGTTAACCCCAGCGATGCCTCCGGCGAGGCGGCCGGAGCAGATCAACGCCAGGTCCGCGTGCAGTTCAACGAGGCGAACGTCGATACGCTCTACGCCAACGCCTTCCGCACCAACCTGGGCAACAGCGAAGTCTTCCTCGATCTGGGCATCAACCGCTTCCTCGGCCAACAGCCCACCGAGGGTGGGGACGGCCAGCCCGTCGGCTCGTTCCGCTTCGACGTCTCCCACCGCGTCGCGATGAACACCACCACCGCCAAGCAGCTCGCCCAGCACCTCACGCAGGTGATCGAGCAGATCGAAAAACGCGGGAACTAAACCGCCGCGGTTCGCCGAGTCATTCCGGTCATCCGGCATACGGCGTTTTCAACGCTTAGCGGGTGACGCGAAGCGTCCCGCGTCGGCGGCGCTGATCGCGATCCGTAATCGCTAGGTCGATTACGCCGCACCCGCTAAACGCAAACGCGGGTTTAACGTCCTGAAGCCTGTTGCGAACTTTTTTCCCGAGGGTGCCACACCTCGCCGAAGGCGATGTGTGTAGAAGCCCAAACACACATCGGCTACGCCGAGGTGTGGCACCCGATAGACAATCACGCAATACGCACTAATCGCGCTTCAGAAAATCGGACCAACCGTCCGAGGTGTTCGATGGCGGGGCCCCGTGATCGTGTCCCTCGTGCGACCCGTGGTCGTGGCCGTCGTGATCGTCATCCGCGCCTTCACCGTGGCCGTGACCGGCGTGGTCATCGTGTTGCCCGTCGCTGCTATGGTCGTGGCCGCTGTGGTCGTGCATCGAGTGTTCGAGCGTCGCCATGACGTAGGCCAGCACCACGCCCAGCACCAACGCCGCGGTCAGCTTCGTGCGGTCGTGCGCGTGGAAGTGCAACTCGGGCAGCAGATCGCTGAGTGCGATGCACAAAAAAGTCCCCGCCGAAAACGCCAAAGCCAAGCCCACCAGCGTCCCCGACTCGGCCAGGGTGGTCTGGCTCAACCCGAACGCGAACAGCACGACGCCCAACGGCACCGCCAACGCGAACAACCCGTTGATCAGGTGCCGGGTCGATTTGCGGAACCCCGCCGACGCGGTCAGCGTGATCACCGTCAACGCGTCCAACGGCTTGTGCGACACGATCACCAGAAACACCGCGAGCCCCGGCAGGCCCGTGACGCCGTGACTCTCGCCGATGAGTTCAGGGGTGTTTCCGGGGGCGCTCGCCACCGCCGACGCCAGCGCGACGCCCGCGATCAGGCTGTGCAGCGTCATGCCGATCGCCGCGCCCGTCCAGGAGAGCTTGTGGCCCGGGGTGTGGCCCACCATGCCGTGGGCGTGCGCGTGGTCCTGGTGGTGCGTGTGGTCTTTGGTGTTGTGGTCGGGCAAGTCCTCGGCCGAGGTCAGCACCTTCCCCGCGTCGTCGAGCTCAGCGACTTCGTGGGTGTGGAAGCTGAAGAAACGCTCGATGAAGAACATGAACATGAAGCCGACGAGAACACCCATCATCGCGGTCATCGGGGTGACGCCGCCGTGGCCGCTTCCGGGGGCATGGGTGTCGATGGCGTGGGGGATCATGTGCAGGAGCGCGACGCCGAGCATGAACCCGGCGGTCAGGCTGATCGCGACTTGCAGACGGGTATGCGTCAGCCGGATCACCAGTGGGATCAGCCCGCCTAGGATCGACGCAGCGATGATGGCCAGGCAGTAGACGATGAGGAGAACAGCGGACGACATGATGAAATAAAGTTATCACAAAACGGTGGGTATAGACGCGTCTTGGCCGTGGTATGAGGTCGCGCAAGATACATATGGGCCACGGTATATGTCCGTCTTTGGCGACGGTTGGAAATTCGATTTTCTCATCAGAAATAGATAGGGATTTTGTAGACTAGAATCATGGAATTTGTCCCGACGATCTCAATTGATCGGCAAGCCCGTGAGGAGTTAGCCGACTTGCTTGTGGAATGCTTGGCCACGTTTAACGACTCGGGCGACGCCCGCCGGATTTTTCGACGCACGCCGCGTAGCCCCGACCCGGCTGTCCGTGTAATCCGCCGCCAGATCGTTGCAGCCTTGGAACAGAACCCGCTTAGTCTCCCGACTCGGGCCGACTCCCGAGATTTGCCCATACCGCCTGATGTGTTTCGCCTGATCGATCGGGCGATCTGTTTTCTTCATTCTGATCAACCGTATCGGGTATCTCGGGGCGAGCGGGCCGTAGGCTATCTGCGTTGGATCACGCCGCTGTTTGTCTTTGGACTGCTGGCGATTTTGGTTTCCTCTATCTTCCGCTCGTCACTTTCTGTCATCACCCATTGGTGGATTTTTCATCTGGGATTTGCGCTGACTTGGCCGATGTTGGTGGTTTTTGTGCTGAGTATGCTTTTCTCGATTCCGTGGTGCGTGATGCTGATATGGCGGCTGATTCAAGTTGATGTGCTCGGCCGAGACTTGAGCGTTTACGAAGAATCGGAAGAAGAGTTTTGGCCTTTTCCTAACCGCGAAACATGGCTGAGGGTGCGTCCAGATGAGGGGGTTTAACTCGGATATCATTGGATCGTGAATCCCGAGAAATACGACATCCTGGTCATCGGTGGCGGCCACGCGGGGGCCGAGGCGGCCTGGGCCGCAGCGAACCTGTCCGCCTCCGGAAGCCAAGCCCACCCCGCGGGCGGCCGGGTCGCGCTGATCACGATGGACCCGTCCAAGACCGGGGCGATGTCCTGTAACCCCGCCATCGGCGGACTCGCCAAGGGGCAGATGGTCCGCGAGATCGACGCCTTGGGCGGGCTGATGGGATTGGCCGCCGACGCGACGGGCATCCAGTTCCGGGTACTCAACGCCAGCAAGGGGCCGGCGGTCCAAGGCCCGCGCTGCCAGAACGACAAATACGCCTACGCCGCCGAGGTTCAGCGGTTGCTCGGGACGCGCGACAATCTGGACATCCTTCCGGGGGTGGTCGAAGACTTTGTGGTTGAAGACGGCCGGTGCGTCGGCGTCAAGTTCAAGGGCGGCCACGGCCCGGGCCATCCGCAGGAAACCCAGGACTGCTGCGGCGAGTTCTGCGCGATCGACGAGGTCGACAAAACCGTCACCCTGCGGGCCGGCGCGGTCGTGCTGACCACCGGCACGTTCATGCGGGCGCTCATGCACTCGGGCGAACGACAGACCGAAGGCGGCCGCATCGGTGAAGGGTCGGCCGTGGGCATCAGCGGTGCGCTCACCCGTTTGGGTTTCGACCTGGGCCGACTCAAAACCGGCACCCCGCCGCGGCTCGCCGCCGAATCGATCGATTTCGATTCGCTCGAAGTGCAACCCGGTGACGAGACACCGCAGCCGTTTAGCGAGATGACCCGGGTGGGCGAGGTTCAAGGTGCCGCGCACGAACGTGTCGCCAACCAGTTCCCCGTGGCCGAGCAACGCGTCTGCTGGATCACCCACACCAACGCCGCGTCGCACGAACTCATCCGCGACAACCTGCACCTGGCCCCGATGTACAACGGCCAGATCGAGACCGCCGGGCCGCGTTACTGCCCGTCGATCGAAGACAAAGTTGTCCGCTTCGCCGATCGCACCTCGCACCACGTCTTTCTCGAACCCGAGTCGCTGTCAACCAACGAGATCTACTGCAACGGCATCAGCACCTCGCTGCCGATCGAGGTGCAGGAAAAGATCGTCCACGCGCTGCCGGGCTGTGAGCGTGCGGTGATCTTGAAGCCCGGCTACGCCGTGGAATACGACATGGTGTGGCCGCACCAGATCGACGCGACGTGTATGACCAAACGCCTGCCGGGTCTGTTCCTCGCCGGGCAGATCAACGGCACGTCCGGCTACGAAGAAGCCGCCGGGCAGGGTCTGATCGCCGGGGTCAACGCGGTGCGTTTTATGCGTGGAGAAGATCCTTGGAGACTCCGTCGCGACGAAGCCTACCTGGGCGTGATGATGGACGACTTGGTGACCAAGACGCCCCGCGAGCCGTACCGCATGTTCACCAGCCGGGCCGAGCATCGGCTGCTGCTGCGTAGCGACAACGCCGACAGCCGCCTGACGCCGGTGGGGCGGGAGTTAGGCACGGTCGACGATGCGCGGTGGGCGGTGTTCCAGGCCAAGCAAGAGCGTAAAGCCGAGTTGAACCGGTGGATCGAGAGTTCGACCGTGGACGATCGCCCGATGGGCAAGTGGGTCAACAGCGTGGGGGTGGGGCTAGACGAAGTCATGAAACACCTCGAAAGCAAGCCGGATCGTATCGATCCGGGGGCCGGGTCGACGCAGCCCGGCTCGCCGCAAAATCGCCGTGCCCTGCAGGCGGTACTGGCCGAACGGCAGTACGCCGGCTACATCGACCGCAGCCGCCGCGAGATCGAACGCCTCGCCGAGCGCGAAGACCAACTCCTGCCGAGCGATTTCGATTTCCGGGCCGTCCCGGGGCTGCGCGGCGAAGCCGCGGTCGTCCTCGATAAATTCCGCCCGACCACCCTCGGCCAGGCGGGTCGGTTGGCGGGCGTGAACCCGGCCGACCTCATGGTTTTGTCCGTCCACCTCCAGCCCGTGGGAAGTGGCAGGTCTTGAGTCAACCCGCGAAGCCAAATCCGACGGTGGCGGCTAAGCAGTTACGTACACTTTCGCGCTTCAAGAAATACTGCGGGTCTCCGGTGTGTCTCGGCTGTGGTTACGACTTGCGCGGGTTGTCGGCCGCGGGACGAGAGCAATGCCCCGAGTGTGGTCGGGGCGTGGCCCTTGACGACCTGCTGCAGCAACTAGGCCGACTCAAGACTTCGCATAACCCGGTCTGGACCGAGTCGGCGATGGGGTTGATCATCTTGGCGAGTGTCTTTCCGTTGTCTTTGGTGGTGGTGGTTCCGGCTACGGTGTTGGTTTCACTGCTCTTCGAATGGCTCAGCGTGGGGGGCGGCGCAGAATGGTTGATCGCGGGACCGTTGCTCGTGGTGTGGGGCTTACTTTTTCTGGCATGGTTCTTCAGTATTTGGCTGGCTTACCGCGTGTTTCAGAGTAAGCAGGGGGTGGCTATTTGGTGCCTGATTCAAGGCCTGTTGTTTGCCAAGTTGGCGGCGCTGTTTTACCCGGCCGCGTTATTGCTGATGTGGATCGGGACGGTGTCGTCCTACTGGATCGATGGACACCCACGCCGGATTGACTGGGGGATGATGCGGATGCGATGGCCCATCGAGGTTCGAGTGGACGCGTGGCCGGTCTATGCGTTGACCGCCGCGAGCCTGCTTGTGTTTTACGGTTTGGTTCGGCTCACCCACCGCCTGGTCAACCGACCGTGTCGCCGGCGCTGCGTTGAGTTGGCAGCACGGTGGTTGGCGCGCTCGGAGGCGTTTGCTGGTCCGGCGGTGGAAAAAACCGGTGAACCCGTCGGCGCGTAAACGCCGGCGGGTCGTTTTGCGCATCATTCTTGTCCGCATTCGTTTGCCCCACCCGGCCCTTTCGTGTCTATTGTGGTGCTTATGCCACACTCCGCCACCCCGCCGCGTCCGGACGACTGCCTCATTGTGATTTTTGGCGCCTCCGGCGACCTGACCAAACGCAAGCTGCTGCCCGCCCTGTACTACCTCTGGGACCGCGGGATGACGCCGGAGAACTTCGGCATCCTCGGCGTCGCCCGGTCGAAGTACGACGACGATTCGTTCCGGCAGATGATCTACGACTTCAAGCCGTCGCAGTACGACGACGCGAAGTGGCAAGAGTTTGCGAAACACGTCCACTACGAAGCGAGCGACTCGACCGACGCCGCGGCCTGGCCGGACCTGACCCGGCGGATCAAATCCCTGGGTGCGGAGCACGGCACGGGCAGCAACCTGCTCGCCTACCTGTCGATGGCCCCGCAGTTCTTCGAGCCGATCATCAACAACCTCGGCAGCAGCGGCCTGGTCATCGACGGCAAGCGGATGGTGCCGATCGACAAAGACGACCCGACCTGGCAACGCATCGTGGTCGAAAAGCCCTTCGGCTCGGACCCCGCGTCCGCGGTCCAACTCAACAACACGCTGGCCGACGTGTTCTGGGAAAACTCGATCTACCGGATCGACCACTACCTGGGCAAAGAGCTCGTACAGAACATGTTGGTGCTGCGTTTTGCCAACACGATCTTCGAGCCGCTGTGGAACCGCGAATACATCGACCACGTCCAGATCACCGCCAGCGAAACCGTCGGCGTCGAGGGCCGGGGCAGCTACTACGACTCGCCGGGCGGCGGCGCGATGCGCGACATGGTGCAGAGCCACCTGCTGCAAGTGATGTCGCTGGTGGCGATGGAGCCGCCGGTGAGCATGGCCGCCGAGGACATCCGCACCGAGAAGATCAAGGTGTTCAAAGCGCTGCGGGTGCCCAAGGAAGACGAGATCCCGCAGATCGCGGTCCGCGGGCAGTACGGCGACGGCACGGTCCAGGGCGATGCCGTCACCGGCTACCGAAAAGAAAACGGGGTCGACCCCGAATCGCAGCGCGACACCTACACCGCCATGCAGTTCAACGTCGACACCTGGCGGTGGGGCGGCGTACCGTTCTACCTGCGGTCGGGCAAGGCGATGGCCGAGAAGAAGACCGAGATCGTCATCTACTTCAAACCCACGCCGCACATCCTCTTCCGCGACCAGGCCCGCAACCAGAAGCCCAACCAGATCGTCATCTCGGTGCAGCCCAACGAAGGCGTCCGCCTGCGGTTCGAGGGCAAAGAGCCCGGCGTCGGCATGAAGATGAACGAAGTCGTGATGGACTTCGACTACGTCAAGCAGTGGGAAGTCGATCCGCCCGAAGGCTACGCCACGCTGCTGCACGACTGTATGCGTGGCGACCAGACGCTGTTCAAACACCGCGACGAAATCGAGAGCTCGTGGTACGCCTGTCAGCCGGTGCTCGATTATTGGGAAGAAAACCCGCAGGACGACCTGCCCAACTACGCCGCGGGCACCTGGGGCCCGCCCGCCGCGGACCTGATGATGCAGAAGGCCGGGCGGTATTGGCGTAACGAGTGAGCCAGCCCTTTGCTATAATCTAAGAAAAGTTTTTGCAATTACCGGAGTTCAAGATGTCTCCAAAAGATTTACAAGATTTATTGGATGCTGATCCATTTCGACCTTTCCGGGTGAGTATGTCGGATGGTTCGAGTTACGACGTGACGAGTCCATCTTTCGCTTACGTAACCACATTTGCCTTGCATTTGGGGACAGATTTTGACGAACACGATCTACCCACTCGCAGCCGTTCGCTGGCGGTGATGCATATCAACCAGATCGAAGAATTACCGAACGAATCGGCCGCTTGACCAGACCACATCGAACATGATCAAATTGTCCGGAACTACCGTTGTTTCTACCGACACCGAAACCCTCTTTGAAAAACTTGGCAAAGCGTTGATGGCGTCCGCGCTCGCCGCGGTGGAGCAGCGCGGCGTGTTTCACTTGGCGCTGTCCGGCGGCGGCACGCCCGAGCCGTTCTACGTCCGCCTCGTCACGGACCCGCTGTTCCGCGGTATCCCCTGGGCCAAGACGCACCTCTGGATCGTCGACGAGCGGTGCGTGCCCGAGGACCACGAGAAGTCGAACATTAAGATGATCCGCGAGGCGATGACCGATCACGCGGGCATCCCGTCGAGTCAGGTCCATGCGATGCCCGTGCTCGCCGACGACCCCCCCGGAAATTATGAAGCGGAGATCGCAGAGGCTTTTGGGATGCCGGCCCCGGCCGTCGGCGACGACGGGGCGTACTCCGGCGACTACCCGAAGATCGATTTCATCCTCCTGGGCATGGGCGGCGACTGCCACACCGCCAGCCTGTTCCCCGAGTCGCCCGCCCTGCACGCCACGCGTTGGATCGACACCAACGACGGCGAAAAGGTCGTGCCCCCGCCGCGGGTCACGATGACCTACCCGCTGATCAACGCGGCCCGCCACGTGGTCGTGCTGGCCGTGGGGGCCGGGAAGACGGCGGCGCTGCAGCGCGTCGCGGACCAACGCGCGACCGGCTCGCCCGACCTCGAAAACATCCCGATCAGCGGGATCATGCCGGCTAGCTCCGGGGGGGGCGATTTGGTGTGGTACCTCGACGAAGCCGCCGCGGTGCAGGACTAGGCCACTTGGCGATGCGGTTGAAATTATTCGAAGTCGTATCCGGTGGAACCAAAGAGCACCATCCTCCGGGCGGCGAGGATTGGAGCGTTATTGTTGCGGCAGAGACGCCTTACCAGGCCTATCGGTTTGCGTGGGACCAAACCAATCAGGGTAAGCCTTGGGTGATATACGAATGGGGCGTGGATGCGAGAGAAGACGCCGAACCCGGGATTCTCCGTGGGCCTTTCGAGTGTTGCCCCGCGTTCGGTCGTGGGTGGAAGATGTATCAACTCAATCAAGAAGAGAATGAAGTCGTTGAGATGTGAATTTAGGCCACGACATCAAACGTTGATTCAGCAATCGGCTTTGAAGTTTCGAGCTTACCGATTGATGAGTTGTAGTTAGCAGAAGTATTCGTGGTTTCGGGATTGGCATTGGCAGCATCATCGCCGTCAGGTTCATCGGTGCGTTGTTCCGCCAACTCGGCCCGGGCTTGTTGCTCGGTGCGGGAGGCTTGAGCCGCGACCTTGCGGTCCTGCGACGACGGCTCGGCAGGGGCGAGGGCGGCGCGGCGGACGACCTGCATCTTGGCGATGGTTTCCTCGGGCGTGGCTTCGGGCGAGGCGTCGATGCCCACGCTGCCGCCCACGGCGTAACGCTTGCCGTCTGGTCCTTCCTGGTAGGAATAGGTGGGTCCCGACGTGGCGTACTGGCCGGCGGCCGCTTTGTGGGCCTGTTCGTGCTGACGGACCTCGCGGTCGCGGGCCTGGAGTTCTTCGACTTGCTTCTGCTCGGACTCGTCCAGCGGTTCGCCGTCTTTGCCTTTGGGCGCGGCAGAATCGTTCGTGGACGTCTCGTTATCTGAAGTTGCCGCCGAACCGTTCGGGATTTCGGACGAGTTGTTCGCGGCCTGCTGCGCTTCGGGCGACAAGGTCACCGCGTGGGTCGGCCGATCGGCAACGTTTTGCGCTTTGGGGTCGTTCGGGGCGACACCGGAAGCACGTCCCGGGCCGTCCGGCCGAGACGGCGTGCGGTTGGCCACGCCGGTGTCGGTGCGCAGCGCAACCGGTGCCGGGTTCAAAGCCAAGCTGGGCGAAAAGACTGACACGCTGAATTATCGACGCGTGGCCCGTGGTGATTTGAACGTCCGGCGGCTTCAGCGGGGCCGGCCGATAATACTCACCACATCTGCCCGCCGGGGTGGGGCGCTTAAGATTCAGGTGGTCGATACCCGCTTGGACCGATCGGCCGAAGCGGTTTTGGGCTTGCTTAAATCCAAGCATTAAAATGGCGACAAGTCGATTCGATGGAAAAAATTAACCTATCCAATCCGAATTATCTCAAGCCATTCGCGTGCTTAAATTGCAGAAAATCATTTAAGAGGCCTTACGCGTCAGGGATCAAACATCGCCCTTGTCCGTATTGTGGGCACCAAGCAGTGTTAATGTCACAGAAGTTCAAGCCGCCGCCCATGAATGACACCAAGGCTTGGGAGATTGTTGCCCAGCTCGTTGATCACGGCTTTACTTATTTCACGGTTTACGACGAGAATCAAACGCCTGTTCCATACCCCACTCGACAACGGGACGTAGATGATTGGTTGGCCAAGTGGAGCCACAAAGGCCGTTTGAACCCACCGCGGGGATAACCCAGGTTTGCTACCACATCTGCCCGCCGGGGTGGGGGTTGTTGAGGTTCAGGTGATCGATACCCGCCTGGACGGCGGCTTCGGTTTGGGAGGTGAACGCGTTGACGGCGGCACGCATCTTGGGGTGGGCCGTGAGGATGTCGCTGACGTCGATCGGCGGGTTGTAGCGCACGGTGGCGTGACGGTTGGCGAACGGCGGCGGCATACGGGTGAGCAGGTCTTCTTCGAGTTTTTCGACGGTCTCGCCGATGCGGTCGAGCGTGGGGTGCTCGGCGGCGTAGCCCATCGGGTAGCTCGCGATGCGGTAGGCGAGCATCGCTTCGTCGGCCCACGTCGCGGCGGCGGCGTGATCGACGGCCCGGTCGGGGTCGATGCGCACCTCGTGGATCAACCGGCGGGCGGCGCGCACACGGTCCAGCGGCGTGTCCTTGGGCTTGGGCGTGATCTCGAGCTTGGCTTCGAGGCGGTCGAGGACGTTGAGCGCGGCCTGGTGGATCAACTCGCCGAGGTCCGAAGCGTCAGGGACATCCAGGCCGCGCTGCTTGAGGTTGCGGTGCAGCGCGATCTCGCCGGCTTGGTACACGGCCTTGATCGGCTCGTTGTGGAAGTCGGCGGTGACGCCGAGCTGTTCGCCCAGCGGCTCGAACCGCTGGGTGATCCGCATGCGGGCGTTGGTCAGGTGCGTGACCTTGATCGACACGGGCACCGCGAGGATCCGGCCGGACTTGGCTTCGTCTTTGAGCAGGGCTTGCTGGGCCTTGAGGGCGATGAACGCGGCGCCGTCCATGAAGGGCGTGATGCGGTCGTTGGTGAGGTAGACGTTGCCCTCGGGGAAGATGGTCAGGCCGTGCTTGCCCTGGTCGAGCGTGGCCAGCGCCTGCTTCATGGGTTTGGGGCAGCTGCCGTCGCGGTCCACGGCGAAGGCGCCCATGCGCTGCATGGTGAAGCGGTGGACCCGGCCGCGGAGGAACACGTCGTAGGCCGCCATCATCAGGCTGGTCTGGCCGATTTGCCGGAGCGATTCGAGAAAGATCGCGGCGTCGGCGTGAGTCGAGTGGTTCGGTAGGAAGACCAGCCGGTCGCCGGGCTTGAGTTGGGCGAGTAAGTCTTCGTGGCCGGTGCTCACAACCTCGGCGATGCGTTGGGTCCGCGGCAGGTGTCGGGAGCGGTTGTGATAGAGCAACAGCGACGCCCAGAACCGCGAATACTTGGGCGGGAAGTACTGGTAGGGCTGGTCGGAAAAATCAAGCATGTTGGAATGATGATCGGACGATTCGCGGGAGCGGCGACAGCGAGAGTTAGTGTAGAAGGATGACCCTCGGCTGCGCCCGGCGTGGGCCGTGTCACCGTGGTCAATGATCACGCGCGAAGCACACTGCCGCGACTCACTTCGCGGAGCGGTCGGCGTTGGCCGCCAAGATGCCGTTGAGCTTAGCGATGGTTTCGGCATCGCGGAGGCAGCCCATGTGCGTCGTTAGGCCCCCGTGGATCGCGGCGGCCCGGGCGACCGCGGGGCGGTGGAGTTGGCTGTTGAGCGAGACGGTTTCGTCGCTGAGCTCGTCGGCGTCGAGGCCGCGAAGCGCTTCATCAAGCTCACCCTTGTTCGTCGGGGGGTCGGTATCGGGGGCCTGCTCCGGCGCGATGCCGTAGAACAGGTGATACGGGATATCGTCCGGCAACGGGTCGTTATAGATCGACTTCAAGAAGTCGCTGCGCGGGTCCAGGTCATGCCAACACTCCATCACGATGGGCGCGTGGTCCACCCCCGCGGCCGCGCTGGCCATCCCGCCAAGCGGCGAGTGGATGGTGACGACCAAGTCGATGTACGGGGTGGCGGTTTGCTCGAGATGCGTGCGCAACCCCGCCCAAGTGACCAAACCACCCATGCTGTGACTCACCACCACATAGTCGTGATGTCCGAAGTCCGGCCGCATCCGGTGGAGGCAGGTCTGGAGGTAGTCGCCGAGGTCCTGGAGCGGCAGGGCCGAGGGGTAATAGATCAACCAGGGTTGGAAGCGTTCGCGGTCCATCTGCTCGATGATCGTGGCGAAGTGGCGGGGCGAGCCGCCGATGCCGTGGACGAAGACCACCGGGATTTTGTCCGGGTCGTAGTCTTCGAGCATATACAAACCCGGGTTGTTGCCGTGGATGAATTCGGCGGGTTTCCACATGCCGGTGCGGGCGACTTCGCGATCGAAGCGCGGGTCGTCGAGCGTGATCTTCGTGCCGAAGTCCGTCACGCGATCCGAGAGTTTGATCCCGCGATCCTGCAACTGCTGGGGCGACCAATGGCCGGACAACACCGGCACGTCCATGGACAGCGTCAGGTCCCGGATGACCCGGCCCGGCCAGAGGTCGATCGCGGCCGGTTCGCCGTACACCGCGAAGGGTTCGGAATGGTCGTAGCGTTTGTTGGCGTTGACGTCTTGAAACGCCACCACGAAGTATTGCCCCGAGGGAGCACGCAGCTCCGCCGGCCCGATCTCGGGCAGGTTTTTGTAGGTCTCGACGGTCACCGCCGCCATGTCGTCCTCCGGCTCGCGGACCAGGGCGACGTACACCGGGTGATCTTCGAACGGCTCGCCTTCGATGGAGATGTACAGCCGCCCCGCCCGGTCGATCTCTTTCTGATTCTTGTTGAGCTCCCGGAACGTGCACCCCGGCACCGCCAAAACCAGACCCGTGATCACGGCCAACCACCCGATTTTTCGCGACACCCGACCCATCTGATCCCTTTCCTGCGAGAGATTTACGGTTTGACCGCCCACCGGCGGACCATTAGATTACTCGGCTCGGCATTGGCCGAACACCCCGGAAAGCCCCGGAAAGCCCGGGTCACACCCCTTAGCCCCATTCGCCCCCGACGACGGAGTTCCGCCCCCATGGCCATCGAAACCCTCTACGACAAAGACGGCAGCCTCGCCCCCCTCCAAGGCAAGACCATCGCCGTCATCGGCTACGGCTCGCAGGGCCACGCCCACGCCCAGAACCTCCGCGACTCGGGCCTCACCGTCATCGTCGCCAACCGCAAAGAGTCGGCCAACGGCAAGCTGGCCGCCGAGCACGGCTTCGACCCGCTGCCCGTCGCCGACGCCGTGCAACAAGCCGACCTGATCGCGATCGCGCTGCCCGACGAAGTCCAGCCCGACGTCTACGAGAAAGACATCGCCCCCAACCTCACTGCCGGCAAGACCCTGCTGTTCACCCACGGCTTCAACATCCACTTCGGCACCATCACCCCCCCGGCCGACGTCAACGTCATCATGGTCGCCCCCAAGGGCCCGGGCCACACCGTGCGTTGGGAATACGAGCGCGGCGGCGGCGTGCCCGCGCTGATGGCCGTGCACCAGGACGCCACCGGCCACGCCCGCGACCAGGCTCTGGCCTACGCCATCGGCAACGGCGGCGGCAAGGGCGGCATCCTCGTCACCAACTTCAAAGACGAGTGCGAAACCGACCTCTTCGGCGAACAAGTCGTCCTCTGCGGCGGCCTGTCCGAATCGATCAAGAAGGGCTTCGAGGTCCTCACCGAAGCCGGTTACCCGCCGGAGCTGGCCTACTTCGAGGTCTGCCACGAACTCGAACTGATCATCAACCTGATCAAACGCGGCGGCCTGGACTACATGCGCTACAGCATCTCCAACACCGCCGAGTTCGGCGACTACTACACCGGCCCAAAGATCTGCGACGACGACACCAAGACCCGCATGGAAGCCGCCCTCAAGCACATCCAGGACGGCAGCTTCGCCAAGGCCTTCCGCGACGACTACGCCAACGGCTTTGCGTGGTTCAAGCAACAACGCGCCGAAAACGCGGGCCATACGGTCGAAGGCGTGGGTAAGGAACTGCGCCGCATGATGCCGTGGCTCAAGCCCGTCGAGCTGCAAGACGGCGGCCCGGTTGAAGTGTGAACGGAAGGTGCTTGATTTTGGCACGTTCGTGTTCTTGTGCTACTCATTGCTTGCACATGCGATAGTGCCTGTGGCAAAATATTTATAGCATTTACCATTCGAAGATTGAATAATCTTCGAATCGGTGCTATTTTCCGATAGGCAAGTTCATCAGCCGGGAGTTATGTAAATGTGGAGATTTTGTTTTTCGGCTCAACTTTTGTCGTTGATCCTAATTTTTGCTGCAGTCCCAGCGAAGGGCCAAATTCTTTATGGCTTTACTGCTATACAGGATGAAAATCCATTCCGCTTTCCAGAGAAAGATTTGTCTGACGTTGGGCTTTGGCCTAATAAAGACGTGGTAAGGATTTATAGCGACTTTTTTAATGCAGCAGGCTGGGGGCTTTGGGAGTTTGATCTCTCTTCTTTACCACGTAATGCAAGCATTACGGATGCACGCTTTCGTATTCAAATAGGTGCGCCCGCAGATGACAGCTTGGCAGGTATACCAAGTGGAACAGTACCTGTCGGTTTTTACGGATCCGAGGGAACAGGTGGCGAGCTTTTTACGGGCCAAGAGCATTTGAATCTCGAGAATTTCTCAGGCACAGTTGATGTACTGCAAAGAAGGCCAGGGGAAATTGTAAACATCGATTTTACGGATGAAGGGATTTCTTTCATCAACACGCTTCTAATCGCGCGTGAAAACGAAGAAGTGTTTTACCGTCTTAATGCTTGGTCTCAGAGAATTAATACTCGCGCAACGTTTAACACTCTTGAAAGCTCCGGCCCCGAAACATTTCAACCTTTACTCTTGTTGACAGTAATCCCTGAGCCGTCCAGCTTTATGTTGTTAATTGCCGTGTGTGGTTTGATGTATTGTCGAAAACGAATGGCGGTCAGTATTGAGCTTCGATCGTCTTAGGAAAGATGAAAGTTAGCTTGACGGTCTAGCAATGTGATTAAAGCTTGCCCCGTTATTTATGCGCGGTGATATTCATTGGTCCATCTCTGGCCCATTCACATCAATCACCAGACAAAATGTAAGATTTTCGTGAGATTTGTTGGAATGATTAGCGGTGGCTCGCCGTTAGCATTTCAACTTTAATGCTTACGGAGACTTGTTTTGCTGGAATGGGCTATCACGGGGATTGTCATTGGGGCAGCCATTGGTTTGGCTTTTGCCAACGGAGCGAACGACAACGCCAAGGGGGTTGCGACGGTGATCGGCAGCGGGCTGCTGCGGGTCAAGCCGGCGATTCTTTACGCGGCGGTGACCACGGCGATGGGGTCGGTCGCCGCGATCTGGATCGGGGCCGAGTTGGCGAGCAAGTTCAAGGGTAAGGGCATCGTGGCGGACGCGATCTGGCAGTCCGGCACGTTCCCCGCCTGTGTCGGCGTGGCGGCGGGGACGACGGTGTTGCTGGCCACGCGGTTGGCTATGCCGATCTCGACGACGCACGCGATGGTCGGGTCGATCATCGGGATCGGCGCGGCCGGCGGCGGGCTGGAGTGGGCCGCGGTCTGGAAGAAGTTTTTCTACCCGCTGTTGGCTTCGCCGTTCATCGCGGTGGCGTTGGCGGCGGCGTTGTACCTGCTGTTCACGGGGCTGCGGCGGGTGACGCGGATCAGTCGGCAGTCGTGTTTGTGTGTGGGCGAGGAATATGTGCCGGTGTCGATCGGGCAGAACGGGGCGTTGGCGATGAGTACGACGGGGGTGACGCTGACGGCGGACCAGGCGGAGCGGTGTGAAGAGAAGTACAGCGGCAAGTTCCTGGGGATCAACGCCCAGTCGGTCTTGGACGGCTGCCACTTCCTGACGTCGGGCGCGGTGAGCTTTGCCCGCGGTTTGAACGATACGCCGAAGGTCGCGGCGTTGATGATCGGCCTGAGTTTCCTGACCGATTGGCAGGCGGTTGTGATCGTCGGCATCGGGATCGCGGTCGGCGGGGTGCTCGCGGTCCGGCGGGTCGCCGAGACCATGAGCCACCGCATCACGGGTATGAATGACGGCCAAGCGTTCACCGCGAACCTGAACACGGCGTTCCTGGTGATCGTGGCGAGCAAGTGGGGCGTGCCGGTGAGCACGACGCACGTGAGCTGCGGCAGCCTGATCGGGATCGGCGCGGTGAGCGGCAAGGGGCGGTGGAAAATGATCGGCACGATCCTGCTGGCGTGGGTGACGACGCTGCCGGTGGCGGCGCTGATCGGGGCGGGGTGTTGGTGGTTGTTGACGTGAGATCGGGGCGAACGACACGCTGGTGCGCACAATGTCGCAGCGTTCTTGGCACCAATTTGCAGATGGCCGAAATTTTTTTCGAGCTTGATTAATAGGGTGTTTCGCACGTCGCTGGTCCCCCAGCGACGTTGTTGTGCGCACCAGCCTGTCGCCGCGTCCCCTACTGTCGGCCCCCGGTGGTATTCAAGCACGACGATCGCACAGGCAAGGCGTCAAGCGTGCTCATATCCGGGAGTGTCGGGCTGATGGCCCGCGCGGACTTGGCGATGCTTCGGGTACTACCTTGCCAGGAACCCCGGAGGTCGGTGCCGTGACGGGAATGTGGTCGTGGGTTTGGATTCAGGAAGGCGGTGCAACGCAGACGACACCCAATGTGAAAGACATCTCCAATTTAGCCCCCGGCGAGTCGCCGGGGGTGCCGCGGCGAACGGTGGGTATGAAACTCGACCGACGCCGCGGCACCCCGGGTCATTGACCCGGGGCTAAATTGAGAATGGTCTTTCGTGGTGCGTGTGGTTTGTGTTACATCGCTTTGCATCCGTGGTCGTGGGCATGCCATCGCGCACGGCGGCGGGGAATCCCAAACTCCCTCTTTGACAATCGAATGGTTGAAGCACCCGTCGGTTTCTCGCCGGGCTCGAATGCGGGCCCCGGGCGGACTACCATCTGCGTATCGAATCTTTCTTGAAGGAGCTTGGCGATGCGTGTTGGGTTGGTCGGTGTGATGGTTTGTCTGGTTGCGGGTGTGCTTCCGGTGAAGACGGCGGCGCAGCCGACGGGCAGCGTGATTTTTATCCACCCCGACGGGGCTGGCGCGGCGAGCTGGGCGGCGGCGCGGGCGCTGCGCGTCGGGCCGGACGGCGACCTGAATTGGGACCGTATCCCGCACCTGGCATTGTACCGCGGCCACATGATCGACTCGCTCACCGCGACCAGCAACGGCGGGGCGACCACCCACGCCACGGGTTTGAAGGTGCGGTCCCGAGCGTTCGGCCGGTTTAACTCGGGGCAAGACGCTGACCGGTTGCTCGACGACGAGGGCCGGTACCTCAGCGTTGCCACGCAAGCGATCGAAGCGGGCCTGCCGGTGGGTGTGGTGCAGTCGGGCACGGCGGTCGAGCCGGGCACCGCGGTGTTCCTGACCGACGCGGTCTCCCGGCAGGCGTACGACGACATCGCGCTGGGCCTGATCGAGTCCGGGGCCCAGGTCATCCTCGGCGGCGGCGAAGGGCGGTACCTGCCCGTGGGCGTCGCGGGCGTGCACGGCCCCGGCCAACGCAAAGACGGCCGCGACCTCGTCGCCTACGCCAAGGAGCGGGGCTACACCGTCGTGACCACCCGCGACGAGCTGCTCGCGCTTCCCGATGACGCGGGTAAGGTGTTGGGTTTGTTTGCTCACGTCAGCACGTTCAACGACCTCAGCGAAGAACAACTCAAGGTGCTGGGTTTGCCGAACTACGACCCCGAGGCCCCGACGGTCGCCGAGATGACCGACTACGCGATCCGCAACCTCGCCGCGGCGGGCGAGCATTTTTTGTTGGTGGTCGAAGAAGAGGGGCCGGACAACTTCGGCAACAAGAACAACGCCGCGGTCATGATCGAGGCGATGCTGCGGACCGACGACGCGTTCGGCATCGCCCAAGCGTACCTGGCTGAGCACCCCGACACGCTGCTGGTGACCACGGCCGATTCGGACGGCGGCGGGATGCGGATGGTTGGCCTGCCGATCGATCCCGATCAACCGATCGACGACCAGATCGAGGGCAAGCGGGTGCATCCGCGCGACCGTAACGGCGCTCCGCGGGACGGGGCCCGCGGGCCGGGGACCGAGTATTTCCTGGCGGCCCCCGACCGCCAAGGCGTCCGCCTGCCGTTCTCGGTGACGTGGGCGACCCACGATGATTGTTCGGGTGGCGTGCTCGTCCGGGCCGACGGGCTCAACGCCCACCGCGTCCGTGGCAGCTTCGACAACACGGAGATCGCGGACCTGATCCGCCTGACGCTGTTCGGACAGACGGCCGGGCCCGACGCGGAATGATGAGCATTTCGTGAGCTTGTCGGGGCACGGCGAGAGACCGCCTCGCGACGAGACGCGGCGTGGTAGTCTTTCGGGCTATGGCTGAAGATGACGCTCCCCCACTCGTTGGCAAGATGATCGCTGAGGCGATCGGCACGTTTTTGTTGGTGTTGTTCGGCATCGGCGTGGTGCACGTCGCGGTGTTCGGCGGGGCGTTGGTCGGCCTGGGGCAGGTCGCGGTGGCCTGGGGCATCGGGATCGGCTTGGCGATCTACGCCACGGCCGCAATCAGCGGAGCACACCTGAACCCGGCGGTGACACTGGCGTTTGCCGTGTTCCGGGGGTTTAGCTGGAAGCACGTCGGGCCGTACGTCGCGGCGCAGTTCGTCGGGGCGTTCACGGCGGCGGCGACGCTGTACGGCTTGTTCCACAATTGGATCGCCAAGTTCGAGGCCACCCACGGCCTGGTCCGCGGCGAGCCGGGCAGCCAACGCTCGGCGATGGCCTACGGCGAATACTTCCCCAACCCCGACTTCGGGACGGACGCCGAGGCGTTTGCGTTGGTCAGCCACACCCAGGCGTTCGCGGCTGAGGCGATCGGCACGGGGCTCTTGGTGTTTTTCATCTTTATCCTGATCGATCCGCGGAACCGCAACGCGCCGACCGCGCGGGCGGTGGCGTTCCCGATCGGGCTGATCGTCACGGCGTTGATTTGTTTGCTGGCGGTGCTGACGCAGGGCGGGTTTAACCCGGCCCGCGACTTCGGGCCGAGGGTGTTTGCGTTTTTGGCCGGCTGGGGCGAGATCGCGATCCCGGGGCCGCGGGGCGGGTTCTTCACCGTGTATATTCTGGCTCCGGTGGTCGGCGGGTTGATCGGCGCGGCGTTGCATGATTTGCTGCTGCGGCCGTTCTTGCCCAAGCCTGCTGAAGCCGAGTTGGAATAAAGGGTTGATCCCCGCGGTTGATCCTTTACGCTAGCTCCTGCCTGTACGTTTCTCTCCCATGGATATCTGACTGTGAACAAGCCCGCGACCGACGCCCCCGCTTCCCCGAACCAAACCACCGACACTTCGCTCGCCGTTGAGCCCTGCTGCCCGCCCGCCGGCGGCGGTGCCCAACCCTACAACGTGGAAGACGAAGTCGTGACGCGTTACGCCGCGGGGGCCCAAGCGGTCGAAGCTGCCCTGTGCTGCCCGACCAGCTACGACCCGAAGTACCTCAAGATCCTGCCCCAGGAAATCATCGAGAAAGACTACGGCTGCGGCGACCCGTCGGAGTACGTCGGCGAGGGCGAGGTCGCGCTCGACCTGGGTAGCGGCGGCGGCAAGATCTGCTACATCCTCTCGCAGAAAGTCGGAGCCGAGGGTCAGGTCATCGGCGTCGACATGAACGACACGATGATCGCGCTGGCCGAGAAGTACAAGGGCGAGATGGCCGAGAAGATCGGCCACGCCAACGTCGAGTTCCGCAAGGGCCGCATCCAGGACCTCGGCCTGTCCTGGCACAAGGCCCAAGCGTTCCTCGATGCGAACCCGATCAATGACGTCGAAGGCGTCGCCAAGTACGAGGCGGAGTGTGAACGCTTGCGTCGCGAGGAGCCGCTCATCGAGTCCGACAGCGTCGACGTGATCGTCAGCAACTGCGTGCTCAACCTCGTCGCCACCGAGCAGAAGAAGCAGCTGTTCAACGAGATGTTCCGCGTGCTGAAGAAGGGCGGGCGTTGCGTGATCAGCGACATCGTCTGTGACGAGGACCCGACCCAGAAAATCCTCGACGACGGCGACCTCTGGTCGGGCTGCATCAGCGGCGCGTTCCGCGAAGACCTGTTCGTGAAGATGTTCGTCGACGCGGGTTTCCACGGCGTTGAGATCCTCAAACGCGAAGAACAGCCCTGGCAAACCATCGACGGCGTCGAGTTCCGTTCGATGACCGTGCGGGCGTACAAGGGCAAACAGGGGCCGTGCTTCGAGCGGAATCAGGCGGTGGTCTACGCCGGGCCGTGGAGCCAGGTCCGCGACGACGACGGTCACGTGTTCAAACGCGGCGAACGGGTCGCGGTCTGTGACAAGACGTTCAACCTGCTGACGCGGGCGGAGAGCCCTTACGCGGGTCAACTCATCCCGATCCAGCCGTTGGAAGAGATTCCCCTGGCCGACGCGAAGCCGTTTGACTGCTCACGCACCGTCAAGCGTCACCCGCGCGAGACCAAGGGGCAGGACTATGACGCCACCACCGAAGCCAGCGAGTGCTGCGGGACGGATTGCTGCTGAGTAGTCCGCGCTGCGTGGGTATCGCCCGCCGCGCTCCAACCTGATTAACCGATACGGTGGGTGCTCCCCACCCTGCGAAAACGCTACCCGACGAGAACCAATTCGTTGGGTAGCTTTGTATCGGGCTCGATGTCCGCGTCGGGCGACAAATCCGCCAACGACTCACCCGCCCGGCGGATCGTTTGGCAGAGCGCTTCGGCGGGGTCGGTGTCGGCGAGCAGCGTGGTGAGGTCGCGGCAGAGCGTGTCGAGTTGCGCTTGGGGCAAGACGTCGAGGACCGCGGCGTCGCCGAGGATGACGGCCCGGCGTTCGTCGAACGACACGTAGATCAACAGCCCGGTGCCGGCCGAGGTTTGGTGCAGCGATTGGTCAAAGAACGCGGCGGACGCGGCTCGCATCACGTTGGCGGTTTGCTGGGCCCGGGGGATGAACGGCCGGCGGAGGGGCCAGGCGTGGGACGCGAGGATGGTGCCGCCGATGAAACCCGCTACGACGGCGACGGCCATGAAGGTGATCTTCGCGGCCGGGGTAAAACCCGCCCAGCTGTCGCCGCCGGGCACCGCGTCGGGCAGCAGCAGCCAAACCGTCGCCGCGGCGAGCATGCCCACCAGCAAACCAAACAAGTCTTCCGCCCGGTCGTATCGGCCCGACGATGCCGTGGCGACGCAGATGATCTCGGCCGACGTGTTCGCCTCGACCTCCGCGATCGCGGCGTTGACCCGACGCAGGTCTTGTTCATCAAAATGTCGGCTCATCCGCGACATCGCTTACCACCTCCCGCTCGCGCCGCCGCCCCCGGAAAAACCGCCGCCCCCGGAAAAACCGCCGCCCCCGGAAAAACCACCGCCCCCGGAAAAGCCTCCGCCCCCGCGGGCGAAAGACGAAGTCCAACCCCGGTTTGAGCGATGTCCCGCGTGGTCGTTTTCATCCGAGCCGAGCGACCACCGTCCGTCCTCGGTGCGGGTCATTCGAAACAGCAGCACCCCCACCGCCACGAACACCACGCCCCAGAACACCCACGCCCACCCCGAACGTCCGCTGCGAAACAGCGACACGGCCGTGAAAATCAAGAGCGCGGCGAATCCGGCCCACATCACGTACGTCTGCCTCGGCACCGGCCGCGCGGGCACCGCTTCGCCCCGGGCCATCTTGTCCAGTGCGCTCACCCCCGCCACGATCCCCGCGTCGTACTCACCGGCCCGGAACGCGGGTAAGAGGTGTTCGTCCATGATCCGACGCGCGGCGGTGTCTTTGCTCCCGGCCCAGGTCCGGCCCAGCTCGATCCGAGCGGCGCGGTCCTGGATCGACACCACCAGCAACACGGCCCGCGTCCAGTCGGGGCCCTGGTGGATCGGATGGTTGTGCCCCCACCGATCGAAGAGCGTGCGGGTGAACGACTCGATGGTCATCCCGTCGCCGCCGACGTCGGCCATCGCGTCGAGGGTCAGGACAAAGAGCAGGACGCCTTCGTCTTGGAGCAGCGTCTCGCAGCGTTGGGTGAGTTGCCGGGTTTGGCCGGGCGACAGGAGGCCGGCGGTGTCGCGGATGAACTCGCGGTCGCCGGGCCGTACGAGCGTGATGCGGCCGGCGTCGGCGGGGAGGGCCGCGGCGAACAGCAGGGTCAGCAGGATGGGGCCGAGTCGCCGCATACTGGGATGACTATCGGCAGGGCCACGCGGAAGCCTCCGCTTTGTGGGCCGCCGATGAATGGCCTTCACGCCGGCTCGGGCTGGCTCTGGACGATGGCGTAAGCGACGTGGGTGACGCAGCTGTTGATGCGTTTGAGGTGCGTGAGGATGTCCAGGTGGACCGCGCTGGATTCGTGGGACTGGGTCTGGCCCTGGCGGAGGCGGGTGAAGTGGCGGTCGCGGAGGTGGCGTTCTTCTTCGCTGAGGGACTGCTTGTGGCGGAGCAGGCGGTGGGCGAGCAGTTGATCGCGGGTGGCGAAGGCGGTCTCGGCGATGAGCAGGTTCTCGGCGACTTTTTTGTAGAAGTCGTCGAGCTCGGCCCAACCCGCGTCGGAGAACCACACGTCAGTCTCGGCGCGTTTGACCACGAGCTCGGCGAGGTTGCGGTCGATGATGTCGCCGATGGTTTCGAGCTCGTTGGTGTAACGCAGTTGGGCCATGACTTCCGCGGACGTCGCGGTGTCGGCGTCTTCGCCGGCGATGCGGGCGAGGTAGCGCTTGATCTCGCGGTCGAGCAGATCGACCTGGTCGTCGCGCTCCTGCACGGATTGGGCGAGCTCGGGGTCGCGTTTGAGCAGGGCCTGCCAGAGGTCGTCGAGCATGCCCCGGACCAGGGCGGACACGCGCATGATTTCCTGGCGGGATTGGCCGGTGGCGATGGACAGGCCGTCGATGTGGCGGTTGTTGATATAGCGGGGGGCGAAGGTTTGCTCCTCGGCTTCGGGGTCTTCGGGCACCATACGACACACCAGCCGATACACCGGGTTGATCAGCGGCAAGAAGAGCGCGGCCATGATCAGGTTGAACCCGCTGTGCGACACCGCGATCTTGCGGTCGAGATTGAGCGCGAGGCTGTCGACGCCCTGCACGACCCAGCCGGCCAGGCTGAGCAGGATGATCGCGGTGGTGAGCTTGAAGATCAGGTTGCCGAGGGCCAACCGCCGCGCCGCGGGCAAGGCCCCGGCGATGATGAGCAGCGTGACGCCCACGCCGACGTTCGCCCCGATGACCACCGGCACCGCCAACGCCATCGGGTTCAGCTCGCCGAGGTCAGCCGCGGCCAACCCCATCGCCAACCCGATCGAAGCGGTGGACGACTGCAACGCGATCGCGAGCACCGCCGCGATCGCCGCTAGGAGAAACGGGTAATGCGAAGCGATCGTCAGCAGGTCGATCAGGTCGCCTTCTGGCGAGACCGCCGAGGCGCTCGACGAGATTGTCATGATGCCCAGGAAGATAAAACCGAGACTCAAGACGACCTGCCCGATCCCCCGGCTGCGTTGCGCCCGTGTGA
This sequence comes from Planctomycetota bacterium, assembly GCA_039199695.1. GTDB lineage: Bacteria > Planctomycetota > Phycisphaerae > Phycisphaerales > Phycisphaeraceae > Algisphaera. Next base: position 56,298 of record JBCCST010000001.1, read on the forward strand.
ATTGAAACAATACGACGCCCACCGCCACGAACCCCGCGGCGTATTGATCCAGACGCAGCGCGATCAGCAGGACCATCACCGTCAGCCCGACGTCGGCCCCGAGGATTACCGGCAACACCCGCCGTGGCGGCAGGTGCCCCTCGCGCACCGTTTGCACCGCGAGCACCGACATCGTCGTCGAGGACGGCGCGATCACCGCCACGCCCATGCCCGCGAGAAACGCCTTGATCCGTGACCCGGCGAACCGCCGCATCACCGGGCCCAGGCGATCGCCCACCAGACGGTCCAAGCCCTTACGCAGGAACCGGACACCGAACAGGATCAGCGCCACGCCCCCCGCGATATTTATAAATAAAACCATATCTCTACTCTCTCGCGCGGGGCGTCCTTGCCGTGGCGCAAGAGACCATCCTAACAAAAGATGAGGGTTTTGTAAGTTTTATGAGGGCAATGGACGTGTCGGATGCTTGGGTTATCGCCTGAAAAGCCCGAGAGAGACGGATCAATCGGCCACTCAGTTCGGCGTCGAAGGTCGCGGTTGTTGTTACGGGGACGCTCTCGCGCGGAAGCGCGCCGCGCACCATAAACCTGACCAACGAGCTGCTGGGCAAGGGTTAAGTAGAGTTAACAGAGATCAGAAGAGCGTTACTTGAACCGCGCCGTGAGCCACTTCGAAATCGCGGTGTCGTACTCGGCGGTGCGCGTGAACGCCGCGGCGGCGAGGTGTTGACGCAGGGCCAGCGTCGTGCCGCCGTCGTTTTCTTCCAGGGCGTTGCTGACCAAGTCGTACTGCTTGGGGTCGGTCACGATGGTGACGAAGCGGTGGTTCTTGGCGGCCGAGCGCACCATCGACGGGCCGCCGATGTCGATCTGTTCGATGGCGTCGGGCGTGCTGACTTCGGGGTCGGCCACGGTCCGCTCAAACGGATACAGGTTCACCACCACCAGGTCGATCGGCGTGATGTCGTGCTCTTCGAGCGACGCGGCGTGGTCGGGTTTGTCGCGGAGGGCGAGCAGGCCGCCGTGGACCTTGGGGTGCAGCGTCTTGACCCGGCCGTCCATCATCTCGGGGAAGCCGGTGACTTCGGAGATGCCCACGACCTCGAGGCCCGCCTCGGCGAGCGTGCGCTGGGTCCCGCCGGTGGAGATCAGCCGGACGCCGAGCTCGGCCAGCCGACGCGCAAACGGGATCAGGTCGGTCTTGTCGGAGACCGAGAGCAGGGCGGTCTTGATGGGGATCGCTTGGTCCATAGCGGAATTGAAGGTTAGGCCCTGGCGGGTGATATGTTAGGTGTAGCGGCGACTACCGTCGCGGGTCGATCCGCATGATCTCGCCGCCGGGCGTGACGAGGATCAGGCTGTTGCCCGGGCCGTTGAGGATCATTTGGATTTCGCGGGTGGGCACGGTCTGCAGGACCTCACCGGTGGCGGGCTCGATTTTCTTCAACTTTTTATCGGCGAAGGCGATGACCTTGCCGCCGACCGAGGCCACAGGTTGAACCACGTCGGTGGTCTGCCAGATGGATTTGCCGGTATCGGCGTCGATCGCGGTCAAGCCGAGGGTGGGCTCGGGGAGGAAGATCACGTCGTTGCGGACCGCCGGGGTTTGGGTCAACGCCACTTCCGAGCGGTACGCAGGCCAGCGGAGTTCGCCGGTGTTGGCCGCGAAGCTGTAAAGCGACTGGTCTTCGCTGGCGAGGTAGATCTCTCTCCCCACGAGAACGGGATCGGCGGAGATGTCGCCAAAGGTCGAGCCGCGCCACTGCACGGCACCGGAGTTGGCGGTGATCATGACGTATCGGCCGTCGGCGTCGACAACGAACACGTCTTCGCCGTCGAGCAGCGGGGTGGAATTGATCCGGCCGGACAGGCCGTAGGTCCACTTGCGGTAGCCCTCCTCGACGTCGAAGCCGTAGACCTTGCCGTTGACCGAGCCAAACACCGCGATGTTGTCGACCAGCAGCGGCGTCATGGTGACCGGCAGCGGGAGTTCGTAAACGCCGTCGGTCTGGCCGTTGCGACGCAGCAACTTAAACATGCGTCGGTTGGAGCTGACGTAGATGTATTCGTCATCACCCACGGGGCCGAAGAAGTTTTCCAGCGGTTCGCCGATGAGCGACTTCCAGGCCAGCGAACCGTCTTTGAGGTTCAACGCGGTGATGATGTTGGTGGGCCGTTCGACCGTGATGATCAGATCGTCCACGATCTCGACGGCGAATACCGACTGACCGTCACCCAATTTGATGGAACGGGCCCAGCGGTGGGCGTAGCCGAATTGCTGGGCGTAGCCGGGCTCGAAGGGCAGGCCGGTGCGGAACTCGGCTCCGGGGGGCACCAGCCCGTTGTCGGTCTTCTTCGCGGACGTACAACCAACCATCACGAGGGCGGCCAACAAGATCAAACACCGGCAAGGGCTCATACGCAGTCACTCCGGGGAGGGGGGCGGGAAGGGCAAGTATCAAGCAGCGCCGCGGCTGGGTCAAGCGATGTGTCCGATTCTGGCCTTGCTAAAGCCTTTGCTCGGCAGACGTAGATAGACGGTGGCCGCACGACGGGGCGGCGAAATCAGACGACACGCGTAGCGTACTCATCGCCGAACTCAAGAAAAAGACCACGCCGTCGAGGCGTGGTCGGGGGGGGTTGGTCGTGGGTGGGGGCCGGATGATCAGGCGTTCGCCAGCGACGTGCGTTTGTTGGCGATGGTCTGGATCAACTGCTTGTGCGGATCCGCGAATTTCGCGGTGCCCTCGGCCATGAGTTGGTCTTCCATCTTCTGGATGTCGACCTTGGTGGCCAATTCATCGAGGATGGCGTGGTCCGGCAGGATGCGGGAGGTGGGCTCGTAGGTGCGGCCGATCTCGTCGAGCGCGGCGTTGGTGGCGGGGGGGTTGGTCTGGATGTCGGACCCGGCGAGGGCGTCGACGTAGAAGTCTTTGGGCAGCTCGGGCTTTTTCGTGCCGGTGGACGCGAAGATCATTTCCTGGTCGAGCTTCAGGCCTTTGTCGGCCCAGAACTCGGCGTTCTGGATGCCGATCTGCTTAGCGTTGATGATACCGACCTGGCCCTGCAATCCGGCGCTGAGCTCCGGCAGTTCCTTTTCGGTGTAGACGTCGACGCGGGAGACGAAGATGGAGTAGACGCTCTTGAACTCGCCGAGCTTGCCGTAACGCTGCCGACCTCTCCAAACCGCGTCGCGGGCGGCGAGGTATTGGCGTTCGCTGAAGATGAGGGTGACGTTGAGCGTGATGCCCGCAGCGGCGAGCTCTTCGAGGGCGCCCAGGCCCGCCTCGGTCGCGGGGACTTTGATCATGCGGTTGTCGTGGCCCGCGTTCCATTTCTTGCCCAGCTCGACGTATTTCGCCGAGCGTTCTTCGACCGACAACGGGTTGTCGGCGTCCTCGAGCAGCGGATCGAGCTCGAAGCTGATCCAGCCGTCGTTGCACTGGGTGTCGGCCCAGACGCCGCTGAACTCTTTCTCCGCTTCCGAGACGAGATGGTCGGTCATGGCCCACGCGAGGGCTTCGTCGTCGGTCGTGCCGTCGTTGATGAACTGGATGAGTTGATCATCGAACCGGCCGGATTCGATCAGGTCGGCGATGATGCTGGGGTTGGAGGTGCATCCGGTGACCCCGGCGGCCTTGTTCTTGATGACTTCTTCGGGATCGACCGAGTCGAGCCAGACGCGGGTACCGGAATCGATAAGCGAGCGGAGGCCGGTGGGCATGGTGTGCTTCCTTGGGCGGTTGGGCGAGGCAAATAGACAAAAAAGGGTCAGACCACGATTAGTCTATCGGCTCATGATGAGAAATGGGTGATAACAGCCGGGCAGCAGGCTGCGGGGTTTCCGTAACTTCTCCCTCAGGCCCGTCCGCCCCGTGGTTATCGCCCCAGCGTGCGTGGCCGCGGTCGAGCCAACGCAGAAAAGCATCCGCATCAGCAGCCTCTTCGAGGCGTGCGATCTCCCGCCCCTCGGCGTCGGTGATCAGCAGGGTGGGCAGGTAGTTGACCCGATACGTCACTCCGAGCGATTCCTGGTCGGCGTTCGGTTGGGTCAGGTCCACGCTGAACGCATCAAACCGTTGGTGGATCGCGTCGGCCACGCGGTTCTTGGAAAACACGTCGGTTTTCATGGACGCACACGGCGGACACCAATCGGCGGTGAAGCGCAGCAGTCGGGGCCGTTGGGCTTCCTGACCCCGCGGCGAGGGATCGACCACAGTCAGGGTCGCTCGTGACGGGTCTACCTCAGCGGACACCGCGGCTTCGGTCCAGCGTTCGATCTGGTCGACTTCGACCCATTGCACCCGGTCGGTGGCCAGGGCTTGGCGAACTAGGTCGATGGCCAACGCTCCGCTGAGCCCCACGAGCACGACGAGGCCCCAGCGGGCGACGGATAGGCCGAGCGAGCGCGTGGACCCGGGGCGAGATGGGGCAGGCAAAGATTCCATACCGGGACAACTCTAGGCGCAGCGAAATTGTTCCCCCTCGGGAGATATCGGCTTGGGTGGAATCCCGGAAAAATCGTGCTAGAGATTGGCGTTGGCGATCAGCAGGGCGATGAACATCATCACCGCGACGACCCAACCCGACACCGCCATCCAAAACGCGGGCTGTGCGGTCAGCGGTTCTTCTTCGGGGAACGCGGCCACGTCGCCGTCGGTGCCCGACGCGAGGCTGGCCAGGGCGCCGACGTCGAAGACTTTGCGGGCCTGCATCGGGGCTTCGCCGCGTTGGATGGACTGGAGGTCTTCGAGCATGTCCGCGGCCGAGGCGTACCGCTTGGTGCGGTCCTTGGCCATGCAGACCTCGATGACCTCGGAGATGCCGCTGGACAGCGACTTGTTGAGGTGGTCCGGCGGCACCAGGGCGTTCTTGAGGTGCTTGTGCATCACCGTCGAGGGGTTGGCCCCGTCGAAGGGGACCTGCCCGGTGACCATGTGGTACATCGTCGCGCCCAGCGAATAGATGTCCGCGCGGGCGTCGACATCGACCTCACCGCGGATCTGCTCGGGGCTGATGTAGTAGGGCGTGCCGTAGGCTTTGCCCGCCTCGGCCTCGGCGGCCTCGACGTCGGACAACGCGCGGGCCAGGCCCATGTCGGCCAGCTTCGCGCGGTTGTCGCTGTCGGCCATCATGATGTTCTTGGGCTTGACGTCGCGGTGGATAAAGCCTTGCTTGTGGGCGTGGTCCAGCGCGCGGGCGGTCTCGATGCCGATGCGGACCGCGTCTTCTTCGGAGTACACACCTTTTTCCGTGATGTCGTCGAAGACGGTTCGGCCGTCGACGAACTCCATCACGAAGTAGTGGAACTCGCCGCTCTTGCCGACGTCGAACGCCTGCACGATGTTGGGGTGGTTCAGCTTGGCGGCCGCTTTGCCCTCGGCGTAGAAGCGGGCCACGAAGTCGGGGTTGTTGGTGAACTTCTGGGGCAGCACCTTGATCGCGACCATGCGGTCCAGCGAGATCTGTTTGGCCAGGAACACCCGGGCCATCGCCCCGGCCCCGAGTTGTCGGATGATCTGATACCCCGGGATCTGCGCCCCGGCCCGACGCTCCTCGAGCTCGGGCTTGAGCCGATCCAGCTGCTTCTGCGTCACCAAGCCCTCAGCGATCAGCAGGTTCGCCAGGCTGGCCTGTTTCGCGTCCGACGTGGCCCCCGAGATCGACGAGCCGGCCTTGACCCGTTCCATCAGGCGGGTGACGTCTTGCTGCGCCGCAAGACCTTTTTCGACCACGAGTCGGCCGACGGTGGAGTCCAGATTGGCTTGGGTTGTTTCCACTTTGGAGAAGTCCGTGGCCGAGAAGAAAATCAATCGGGGCTCAGCGTTCTATAAGATCAGAACGTCGTCAGCAGAAGTGTAACCGCATCGAGTCGTCGAGGCACTAGAAACAACGTGTTGACGCCGCATAATTCTTTCGCCGAGGCTGCTCAAAGCCCGGCCATCCGATAACTCGTCTCGGCGGCCGAGCGCTTCCTGTCGTTTTATCGAGCACCGGGCGGCACCACTTGACCGGCGACTAGCCCCGATCCGCGTCACGGCGGCTCCGTAACGCCTAAGCTACCGGTAAATGCTGCTGCTTTCCCCCAACGACGGCGAGATCCACGCCACCCTGACCCAGCGCCTCGAACAGGTCGAGGCCCGCTTCGGGGCCGAGCTGCTCAGCGACCTGCCGAACGTCAACACGCTGGCCGAGCACGTCGAACGTTATCGCGGCAAGATGCTCCGGCCAACACTGGTGATCGCCTCGGCGATGGCGGCCTACCCCGACCGCGATGCCGACGCCGAGTTTCAGGACCAAGTCACCACCGTCGCCACCGTCGCCGAGATGGTGCACATGGCCACGCTGGTCCACGACGACATCCTCGACGAGGCCGAGATGCGACGCCGCGGCGCCACGATCAACCACCTCCGCGGCAACGAGGCGGCGGTGATGCTCGGCGACTACCTCATCAGCCACGCCTACCACCTCTGCAGCGCCATCCCGCTGCCCGCCGCGTCGCGGGCCATCGCCGCGGCGACCAATACCGTCTGCGAAGGCGAGCTGCTCCAGCTCCACCACCGCGACGACTGGGCGCTGGGCGAGCGGACGTATTTCGAGATCATCCGCCGCAAGACCGCGAGCCTCTGCGGCGTGTGCTGCCGGATGCCCGCGGTGCTGGTCACCGGCGAGGTCGACGGCGGCGGCGGGGCGATCGCCCACACCCTCTTCGGCTTCGGCGAAAAGCTGGGCGTCGCGTTTCAAATCGTTGACGACGTGCTGGACCTCACCGGCAACGCCGAGGAAGTCGGCAAGACCCTGGGCCGCGACCTGGCCAAGGGTAAACTCACCCTGCCGCTGATCCGCCACCTCGCGACGGTCGATTCCGTCGAGCGGGATGGGCTCGTGGCCGACCTCGAACACGGGGCCGACGACGACGCGATCTTCCGCCTCCGCGAAGCGATCCGGGCGGGCGACGGCCTGGACTACGCCCGCCAGTGGGCCCAGCGTCTGGTGGGCGACGCCAAGCAGGCGATCGACGAACAACTCCCGCCCACCGCGGCCCGCCAACTGCTGCTCGACATGGCCGACGCGGTGCTGTCCCGCAAATTCTGATCGACTACGGCCCGGTTGGATCACTCAGGCGTATACCTGATATCGACCGCCCGATAAAAGAAACGCGGTCTTTTCCCGACTCTTGCGATATCCGCATCCTATTATCATATTAGTGATGGCGGTCGATCTGCCATCCGATGGAATGTGTATCACGGGCCGCGTGTTGACCCTTTGAGTTTTGAGGCCGGGGCGGATCACGAGCCATGAGCGAATCCCTCAAACGCGTGTTGGTTTTTGGCGGCAGCACCTCGCAGCAGGTGCCGGTGGCCGAGCTGTTGGGCGACCATTTCGAGGTCACGGTCATCGATTCGATGGACGAGGCGTTGGCCTCGCTGCGGGCCGAGGACTACCACGCGGTCTTCGCCGACACCGGCGACTTCCTGCCGCTCGAACGCGCGATGGTCGGCGAGAAGTCCAGCCTCGTGCTCAACACCATCGGCGAGGGCGTCTGCATCGTCGACGCCGACGGCCGGATGAGCTGGTCCAACAAACGCATGCGGGGCTTCACCCCCGAGACCACCGAACACACCAAACGCATCTGCCGCCAGGCGCTGCAGATCTTCAAGTCCCAGGTCTGCAACACCGGCGAGACCTCGCAGCGCCGCTCCAAGAAGTTCACCTTCCAGGACGACGAGAGCTACTACGAGATGATCTGCTCGCCGGTCATCAACGACGAGGGCGAAGTTGAACAAGTCGTCGCCGTGGTGTGGGACGCCAGCAGCGGCAAACGGCTGCAGAGCAAGATCGACGCGATCGATGCGTCGGGCCGAGAGTTGGCCCGCATTCAGGGCGACGCCGTGGCGAGCAAGACGCCCGCCGAGCGATTAAAGCTCCTGCAAGACAAGATCATCAACTATTCCAAAGACCTGATGCACTTCGACCACTTCGCGATCCGCCTGCTCGACAAGCGGACCAACAAGCTCGAGGTCGTCATCGCCGAGGGCCTGCCCCCGGAAGCTCTCGAAATCGATCTGTACGCCCAGCCTGAGGGCAACGGCATCTCCGGCTACGTCGGCGCGACCGGCCGATCCTACATCTGCCACGACGTCGAGAAAGACCCGCGCTACGTGCTGGGCCTGCAACATTCCAAGAGCTCGCTGACCGTGCCGCTGATGCTGTTCGACGAGGTCATCGGCGTCTACAACGTCGAGTCCGAACAGGTCGGCACGTTCAACGAAGACGACCGCCAGTTCGTCGAGATCTTCGGGCGATACGTCGCGATGGCGCTCAACATCCTCGACCTGCTCGTCGTCGAACGCTTCACCACCAGCACCACCATCACCGACAGCGTCGTCCACGAGATCGACGGCCCGCTCGACGACATCATCACCGAATCGCTGACGCTGATGGAGGAGTACATCGGCGACGACGCGATGCGGGCCCGGCTCAACAAAGTCTTGTCCAGCGTCGAATCGATCCGCGACTCGATCAAAAACGTCAAGGCCGGCCCCGCCGCGGTCATCGGCTGCGACAAGGTCGAAACCCCCGAGGTCGATCCGCTGCTCCACGGCAAACGCATCCTCATCGCCGACGACGAGCCCAACATCCGCAAGACCGTCAAGGAAGTCCTCGCGAAGTTCGGCTGCCGCTGCACGACCGCGAAGGACGGCTATGAAGCCTGCAGCCTGCTGGATCAAGACCCGTTTGATCTGGTGATCTCCGACATCAAGATGCCGTACCGCAACGGCTACGAGATCTACGCCTCGGCCCAGCGCGCCCGCGAAGGCATGCCCGTCGTCCTGATGACCGGCTTCGGCTACGACCCGCACCACTCGATTGTGCGGGCTTCGCAGGAAGGTTTGTCGACCGTGCTGTTCAAGCCGTTCAAGGTCGATCAATTCCTTGAAGAAGTTCGCAAAGCGCTCGACCCCGCGGCACAAGACGCAGCCGCGGTGGAGTGACGAGTGAAGCGTTTGCTCCGTTTATCCTCTGACCAGAGTCGAATTGCGAAGTACAGTTTTCGATTGCGACCAAGAAGTGAAACGTCAATCGCGGTCATCATGGCTGGGGTGATTGTTTTGCTCACTTGCGTGGTATTTTTTGCCATGACGTAATGGGTACCAACGAATCGAGCCGGCTCAACCAACGTTGGTTGGCGGAAATCCCGTTACGCTAACGCCATGCCCCGCACCGCCCGTTACGCAGCAACCCAAGCCCTCATCCCCGCGGTCGAGCGGTTTCCCGATCTGCCCTTGGCCGAGACGGACCTTTCGGGGTTGTCGTCGGCCGACGCGCGGTTGGCGACGGCGATCCATCGCACGACGCTGCAGCGTTGGCTGACGCTCGAACACCTCCTGAAACGCCACCTCAAGCAACCGCCGCGGAAGATGGCGGCGGAGGCCTACGCGATCTTACTGGGCGGGGCGGCGCAGCTGGTGTTTATGGATCGCCTGCCGGCGTATGCCGTGATCGACGAGAGCGTTCGCCTGGCCCACGCCTTCGAGGTCAAACGCGCGGCGGGCGTGGTCAATGCCGTGTTGCGGAAGGTCGCCGACGCCGTGGAGGGCCCGAGCGACGAGCCTTGGGCCCCCGCGCCCGGAAGGGATCGCCTGCCCGCCGGCGACGGCACGACGATCAAGCTCAAGGGCAACCTGCTGCCCAAGCCCGACAACCTGCTCGCCCACCTCGTGGTCGCGACCAGCCACCCGATGCCGTTGCTGCAGCGCTGGTTCAAGGAGCACGGCCGGGAGAGGGCGACCGCTTTGGCGTTGCACAGCCTGCAAAACCCGCCGACGTTCGTTGTGGACCACGAGCAGGCCCAGCGGTGGGGCGGTTCCCGCGATGAGCTATTGGATTGGCTAAGCGAAGATACGTCCCGCCGGGTCCAAGACCCCGCCTCGCTGGCGTCGATCGTGTCGCTAGCCGAGTTTGATCTGAAACCCCAAACCATCCTCGACCTCTGCGCGGGCCGGGGCACGAAGACCCGGCAGCTCCAGCAGGTGTTCCCCGGTGCCGCGATCACGGCCCACGACCCCGACGACAACCGCCGGGCGGATCTGGAGCAGTTGCCCGGCCCCCCGGAAATCACCGTGGCCGAGCCGGCGTTGGGCCAGCTTTTCGATCTGATCGTGCTGGACGTGCCTTGCTCGAACACCGGCGTCCTGGCCCGCCGACCCGGAGCCCGCTACCGGGCGACGGACGCGAATCTGGACTCGTTGGTCGCGTTGCAGCGGGACATCGCCGCCCGGGCGTTGGGCCATTTGGCCCCCGACGGCCTGCTGCTGTACTGCACCTGTTCAATCGACGGCCGGGAGAATCACGAGCAGGCCCGGTGGATCGCGGAACAACGGTCCGGGCTGGCCGTACGGAAAGAAGGTCTGCTTCTGCCCGAATCCACGACTTCTGGCGGCGAGGCCGGCTCGGAATACCGCGACGGCAGTTATCATGCGGTGGTGGGGCCCGCGCCGCTGGACTAATCCAAGGGCCAAGCTGCCCCACGGCTACGCCTCGATGTTTGGCGGAGTTCCGAGAGCCGGGGCCGGGAATTTGAGAGGTTTGCTCGATGCAGATTCAGATGGAACTCGCCCGCATTTTGATCAGCGAGACCCAGGACACGCATTACCTGGAGCTGCGCGAGGTCGAGCCGGCGTCGGGCGAGCCGCGTAAATTCCCTATTTTGATCGGGTTTAACGAGGCCGCTGCGATCGAACGTCGGCTCATGGGGCAGATCCCGCCCCGGCCGCAGACCCACGAACTGCTCGCCAGCGTGGTCGATGAACTGGGCTACGAACTCGAAGAGGTCATCATCAGCGACCTGGCCGACCACACGTTCTACGCGAACCTGCACCTGCGTTCGAAAAGCAACCCCGAGGACGTGCGGACGGTCGATTCTCGGCCGTCGGACGCGATCGCGTTGGGCGTGGCCCAGTCGGTGCCGATCTTTGTCGCCGAGGCGGTGCTGGACGAGGTCAGCCGGACATCCTGAACCGCCGCCCTCGGAAGTGCCCCCGGAAGTGCCCCGGGAAGGGATAAAGCCGCTTTTCGCGCGGGTAGAGCGGGCGGGCCCGCGGCGCGGGGTTATCCCCAATTCGGCCGGTTTTTGCGGGTCCGCGAAGCCCTTCCGGGGTTGATGAATTTTTTGTTCAGGTCCGGTTTGACAGGGGGGCGGGTTTCGGTACACTGTGCGGCTCGCCTCAATCGGCTCGTGCCGAGGGGTATCCGTACCGCCTTTTGCTCAGGGTTTTGAAACGTATGGCCGCAGGACAGATCCGAATCCGAATGGAAGCCTACGACCACCAGGCTCTCGACGCCTCCGCCAAGGAGATCGTCGATCACGCCAAGCGGACCAACGCCAAGGTCGCCGGCCCCGTGCCGCTGCCCACCCGCATCGAGCGGTACACCGTGCTCCGCTCGCCGCACATCGACAAGAAGTCGCGGGAGCAATTCGAGATCCGCACCCACAAGCGGATCATCGACATCAAAGAGCCCAACGCCCGGACCGTGGAGGCGCTCAACCGCCTCGTCGTGCCCGCCGGCGTGTTTGTCAAGATCAAGGCCTAATCGAATCGCACACCATCAAACAGGGACACGGTCCTCTGCTCCGGAATCCAGTTCCACGCAAGACCCGGCCGTCAAAAGCCTTCCCCGGAGATCAGACCCATGCCGAAAGCTATCCTCGGCCGCAAAATCGGAATGACGCGCCTCTACGACGACGACGGCAACAACGTGCCGGTCACCGTCATCGAAGCCGGCCCGTGTTTCGTGAGCCAAGTCAAGACCCAAGAGACCGACGGCTACGACGCCATCCAGATGGCGTTCGAAGACGTCAAGGCCCGCAACTCGACGTTTCAGGTGATCGGCCACGACGCCAAGGCCGGCCTCGCTCCCAAGCGGTTCCACCGCGAGGTTCGGCTCGACGAGTCGGAAGTCGCCGAGTTCGAAGCCGGTCAGGAAATCAAGGCCGAGGCTTTTGAAGGCGTGGTCTTCGTGGACGTTACCGGCGTCAGCAAGGGTAAGGGTTTTCAGGGCGGCATGAAGCGTCACGGCTTCGCCGGTCAGGAAGCCAGCCACGGCGTTGAGCGGAAGCACCGCTCGCCCGGCTCGATCGGCGGCCGATCGTCGAACCTGGGTACCGGTAAACCCAAAAAAGGCATCCGCATGGCGGGCCACATGGGTTCGGAAAAAGTCACCGTCCGCTCGTTGAAAGTGGTCGGCATCGATAAAGATAAAAACCTCCTGCTGATCAAGGGCCCCGTGCCCGGACCGAAGCAGGGATTGATCTTCATTCGGGAGGCCAAGCGGCTTTACAAAGGTAAAGCCAAGCTCGCTGCGGCGGGATAAGTCCACCCCCGTCAGGTTCTGAGGCAAGCTTGGAGCCGGATGGGCATACGGAAACTACCTCGTCACGACAACTGGGCCTCACCGAGTTCTCCGAGAGCTCTTCCCCCGCCACGGCTTGCCGTCGGGAATGAAGTCTTCCGGGGGGCGAAACGAACGCAGTTGCACAACACCGCAACCCGTAGGTAACGAAAATGATCGAAATCCCCATCTACAACACGTCGGGCGACCAAACCGGCACGACCACCCTCGACCCGAGTCTCTTCGGCGGCGAGGTGCGTCCCGCTCTGCTCAAGCAGGCCTACGTCCGCCTCCACGCCAACCGTCGCTCGGTCAACGCGACCACCAAGTCGCGGAGCATGGTCAACGGCTCGGGCAAGAAGCTGTACAAGCAAAAAGGTACCGGCAACGCCCGCCGCGGCGATAAAAAGGCCAACATCCTCCGCGGCGGCGGCAGCGCCCACGCCAAGGTCGGCCACTCCTGGCGTCAAGACATGCCGACCAAGATGCGTCGCCTGGCCAACCGCAACGCCCTCCTGGCCAAGGCCATCGACGGTGAGATCAAGCTCATCGATGACACTTCCGGGGGCGGGAAATTTGATAAGCCCAGCACCAAGCAATTCGCCTCGCTCCTCTCCGCTCTCAACATCGACCGCACCTGCCTGGTCGCCCTCGCGGACGTGACTTCCCCCGAAGCCAAGTCCGCCAAAAACCTCGACAACACCGACACCACGCAGATCGACCGCCTCAACGCGTTCGACCTGCTCAACCACCGCTACCTCGTCGCCCACAAGGACGCCTTCGAGGCGTATGTCGCCAAGGTGACCCAAGGCGTCAAGGTGCACACTGTGGAGGCTGCGTAAACCATGCCGTACATCGAAGCCACTCATATCGTGAAGAAGCCGCTGATCACCGAGAAGACCACTTGGGAATCCGGCGAACGCAACCGCTACTCTTTTGAAGTCGCGATGCAGGCCCGCAAACCCCAGATCAAAGCGGCCATCGAAAAGCTCTACGGCGTCCGCGTCGAGCGCGTCTCGACCCAGATCCGCAAGGGCAAATACTTCCGCACCCGCTTCGGCCCGGCCAAGAGCTCGGACTGGAAGAAAGCCACCGTGCAGCTTCACGAAGAAGACCGTATCGAACTGTTCTAAAGCCCATTGAAATTTAGCCCTGGGTCAATGACCCGGGGCCGGAAATAAGCCCTGGCCATCCGTCAATACAAACCGACCACGCCCAGCCGGCGCGACGCTTCGGTCAACCTCTACTCCGAGGTCACCAAGACCAAGCCCGAGAAAACCCTTCTGCAAAAGAAGAACAAGTTCGGCGGCCGCAACCACCACGGCAAGATCACCGTGCAGTCGCGCGGCGGCGGCAACAAGCAGCGCTACCGCCGCATCGACTTCGCCCGCAAGAAGGACGACATCCAGGCGACCGTCGTCGGGATCGAATACGACCCCAACCGCTCGTCGAACATCGCGTTGCTCGAATACGCCGACGGCGAAAAGCGTTACATCATCGCCCCCATCGGCCTGACCGACGGCATGACCGTGATTTCCTCGGCCGACAAGGTCGAGCCGGTCGTCGGCAACAGCATGCCGCTGGGCAAGATCCCCACCGGCCTCAACGTCCACTGCATCGAGTTGGTCCCCGGCAAGGGTGCCCAGCTCTGCCGCTCGGCCGGCACCTACGCCCGCCTGACCAACCGCGAAGGCAAGTGGGCCACCCTGGTCTTCCCGTCGGGCGAAGTCCGTCAGGTTTCGGTCGACTCCCGTGCGACCCTCGGCCAGGTCGGCAACACCGACCACAACAAGACCAGCCTCGGCAAAGCCGGCAAGTCGCGCCACCTCGGCAAGCGTCCGCACACCCGTGGTATGGCCAAGAACCACCACGAACACCCCATGGGCGGTGGCGACAACAAATCGTCGGGCAACCGTCCGCCCGCGTCCCGCACCGGCACGCTCGCCAAGGGCGGCCGCACCCGGAAGAACGGCAAGGCCTCGAACAAACGGATCGTCCGTCGTCGGGTCAGCAAGCGTTACGGTCAACTGAAACTGAAATAAGCGAAACCCAATTCGGCGTGCGGGCTTCAGTCCGCACGCGTTACCCGGAACCAACCCATGCCACGCAGCCTCAAAAAAGGTCCCTACGTCGACTTCAAGCTCTACCGCAAGGTCGAGAAGCTGAACCAGATGGACCGTAAAGAACCCATCAAGACCTGGGCCCGCAACTGCACCATCGTGCCCGAGTTCGTCGGCCACACCTTCATGGTCCACAACGGCAAGGCCCACCTGAGCGTGTTCGTCACCGAAGACATGGTCGGCCACAAGCTCGGCGAGTTCAGCTTGACCCGTATGTTCCGCAGCCACACCACCGGCACCAAGGCCCAACGCGCCGCCGCCGGCCGCTAAACCCCGACCCCCGGAAGTTATTCACGCCGCTTGCGGCTTAGCCCCGAGACTTCGCAATGCCTTACACCAACGTTCACCGCATGGCCCGCATCAGCCCGCAGAAGGCCCGCCTCGTCGCGGACCAGATCCGCGGCAAAAGCTACGCCGACGCCCTGACCACGCTCGAGTTGTCCAAACTCCGTGCCGCCGTTTTGGTGAAAAACGCCCTGGTCGCGGCCTACAACAACGCCGACCAGGCCGAAGCCGACGTCCGCAGCCTCAAGGTCAGCGAAGCCCGCGTCGACGCCGGCCCGACCATCAAGCGGTTCCAGCCCAAAGACCGCGGCCGGGCCCACCCGATCCTGAAACGCACCAGCCACATCACCGTGAGCGTCGACGAAGCGTAAACCCCGGAAACCGAAATCACCGGAAACCGAAACCTGATCCCGTTTAGCCGTCGATCGAAGATCGATGCTCCCCACGAAAGAGACCCACCATGGGACAAAAAGTACACCCCTTTGGCTACCGCGTCGGCATCACCGAAGCCCACCGCAGCCGGTGGTACGCACCGACCAAGGCCTTCTACGGCGAACTGCTCATCGAGGACCAGCGCATCCGCAACTACCTCGACAAGCAACTCAACCGCAAGCCCCCGTTCGCCGCGGTGTCCGACATCCACATCGAGCGCACCCGCGAAGAGTTGAAGATCATCATCAAGACCGCCCGCCCCGGTCTGGTCATCGGCCCCAAGGGTGCCGAGATCGACCGCCTCACCGCGGACCTGCAGCACCTGACCGGCCGTAACGTGTCGATCAACTGCATCGAGGTCAACAACCCCGACGCCGACTCGAAGCTCGTTGCCGAATCGATCGCCGAGCAGCTCGCCAAGCGGGCCAGCTTCCGTCGCGTGATGAAGATGAAGGCCGAGGCCGCGATGACCGCCGGCGCCAAGGGCTGCAAGATCATGCTGTCCGGCCGCCTGGGTGGCCACGAGATGAGCCGCAGCGAAGTCATCCTGATGGGATCGATCCCGCTGTCCACGCTCCAGGCCGAGATCGACTACGGCGTCGCCCAGTCGCACACGACGTACGGCATCATCGGCGTCAAGGTTTGGATCTACAAGGGCATGTACCACGAAGTCGCCGAAGGCGAAATCGAGTCGAAAGCCGCCGGTGCCCGCCCCCGTGCCCGTGGCCGCCGTTGATCGCATGACCCTACAAAGCCGCGGATGGTATCCGCGGTATCGATAAGACCTCCGCAAGACCGCGGATACCATCCGCGGCTTTTTACCGAGATTGAACCATGCCCCTACTCCCCAAACGCGTCAAATTCCGCAAGCAGCAACGCGGCACGCTCAAAGGCAACGCCCAGCGCGGCAACAAGGTGTCGTTCGGCGATTACGCCCTGCAGCTGACCGAAGGCGGCTGGCTCACCGCCCGCCAGATCGAGGCCGGCCGGATCGCCGCCCGTCAGTACGTGGCCCGCGAAGGCAAGCTGTTCGTCCGCGTCTTCCCCGACAAGCCGATCTCCAAGAAGCCCCTGGAGCAGCGGATGGGTAAAGGTAAGGCCGAGCCCGAGTACTGGGTCGCCCGGGTGAAGCCCGGCACCGTCGTTTACGAGTTGGCCGGCGTGCCGCGTGACATCGCCAAGAAGGCGTTCGTCCGCGTGGCCCACAAGCTGCCGTTCAAGTGCCGTTTCGTGGAGCGTCGCACCCACATTTGATCTACGCATAAAGCCGCGGATGGCATCCGCGTTCTTGGATAACCAACCATGAAAGCCAATGAAGTCCACAAGATGAGCGACGCCGAACTGGTCGAGACCGTCGGTCAACTCCGCAGCCGCCTCTTCGAGCTCCGCAGCCAGTCGGTGACCGAGAAACTCGAGAACCCCAAAGAGCTCGGCAACATCCGCCGCGACATCGCCCGCGTGCTCACCGAAACCCGCACCCGCGAAATTCAATCGACCCAGGAGTCGAAGTAAACCATGACTACTCAATCCACCGAACGTCCCCTGTTGGGCACCAAAGTCGGCGTCGTCACCAGCGACAAGCGTGACAAGACCCGCACCGTGGCCGTGGCCTACAAGGTCCAGCACCCCAAGTACGGCAAGTTCATCAAGAAGACCCAGAAGTTCCAGGTCCACGATGAAAACAACGACTGCAAAGAAGGCGACCGCGTCCGCATCGCCCAGTGCCGGCCGTTGTCCAAGACCAAGAGCTGGCGGCTGGTGGAAGTCGTCGAATCGGCCCTGCCCCCGGTGACCAACGTGCCGTCGCCCGAGATCGAAGAACTCGCCCCCGCCGCCGAAGCGTCGGCGGAGTAAACCCGAATTTAAACGCCGCTTGCGGCTTAGCGACCGCCTCTCGTAGCAGGTGGTTCGCGGGATAAGAACCATGATCCAAGTAGAATCCAGAGTCGATGTGGCCGACAACTCCGGCGCCAAGATCGCTTATGTGATCCGCGTCCTCGGAACGTCCACCGCCCGCGGCAAGACCACCCGGCCCACCGCGTCGATCGGCGACAAAGTCGTCTGCTCGGTCAAGAAGTCCCTGCCCGGCAGCGACATGAAGACCGGCACGATCGTCAAGGGCGTCGTCGTGCGGACCAACTACCCCGTCCGCCGCAACGACGGCAGCTACGTCCGCTTCGACAAGAACGCGATCGTGCTGATCGACGACGACGGCAACCCCCGCGGCACCCGCATCTTCGGCGCGGTCGCCCGTGAGCTGCGTGAGCAGAACTACATGAAGATCGTTTCCCTCGCGACGGAGGTCGTTTAACTGATTGCTGATTTATGAATGATGATTTCTGATTTTCGCATCAGGCCCAAATCATCAATCATCAATCATCAATCATCAATTATCAATCGAGACTAAACCATGCCCAGACACATCCGCAAAGGCGACAACGTGATCGTTCGTTCCGGCAAAGACAAGGGCCGGACCGGCGAGGTGCTCCGCATTGTGACCAACGCCGACCCCAGCGCCGAGCGCGTCGTGGTCAAGGGCGTCAACGTCCGCGTCAAGCACATCAAGCCCAGCCAAGCCAACCCGCAGGGCGGCACGGTCAGCTTGGAGATGCCCATCCACATCTCCAACGTCAGCCCCGTGGACAACGCCGGCAAAGCCACCCGCGTCCGCTACGAAACCAAGGCCGACGGCAGCAAGGTCCGCCTCGCCGCGACCACCGGTGAACAGCTCGGCCCCGAACTGAAGAAGGCTAAATAACCAACCCCATGGTTCGCCGTTGATCAAAGATCGACGCTCACAAGAAAGAACCCACCATGCCCGCACGCATGCAAGAAAAATTCAACGGCCCCGTCGCCGAGAAGATCAAAGCCGAGTCCGGCATCACCAACCCCATGGCGATGCCCAAGCTCGACAAGATCGTCGTCAGCGTCGGGATGGGCAAGCTCATCGAGGGCACCAAACTCAACGCCAAGGCCAAGGAACAGGTCGTCAAGGACCTCGCGCTCATCACCGGCCAAAAGCCCGTGATGACCGTCGCCAAGAAATCCGTGGCGAACTTCAAGGTCCGCGCGGGCTACGAAAACGGTGCGATGGTCACCCTCCGCGGCGTCCGCATGTGGGAGTTCTTCGACCGCCTGGTCAGCCTGGCCATGCCCCGCATCAAGGACTTCCGCGGCTTCAAGGACAAGTCGTTCGACGGACGCGGCAGCTACTCGTTCGGTCTGACCGAGCAGGGCATCTTCCCCGAAGTCGACATGGCCAACGCCCAGCACACCTTCGGGATGCACATCACGCTGGTGTTCAAGAACTCGACCGACGAGCTCAGCAAGCTGGCGATGGCCGAACTCGGATTCCCCTTCGTCAAACGCGAAAAGAAGAAGTAAATCACCCCGACACCGCTTAAAAACCCGCCGCACGACGCGGCCTTGTGAGACAAGACTATGTCCTCCAAATCCACCATCGTCCGCAACGAACGGATCGCCAAGACCGTCGCCAAATACGCCGAGAAGCGTAAAGCCCTCAAGGCCGCCGGCGACTACGCGGGCTTGGCCCAACTGCCCCGCGACGCGAGCCCGACCCGGCTCCGCAACCTGTGTGCCCTGACCGGCCGCAGCCGCAGCGTCTACCGCAAGTTCAAGCTTTCCCGCATCAAGCTCCGCGAACTCGCCCTCGAAGGCAAAGTGCCCGGCATGCGGAAATCGTCCTGGTAAGTCCATCCTCGGATGGAAACTCCCAGGTTCACCCGCCGATCACCGTGAATCGGCGAACCCCCGTTTAGCCGTCGATGGAAGATCGACGTTTCCCTCAGAACGAGAAGAACAAGTATGGCTCTCAGCGACCCTATCGCCGACATGCTCAACCGCCTCCGCAACGCCTCGCGCAACGGCTTTCCCACCGTGGACTGCCGCAACTCCAAGGTCTGCGCCGGCATCGCGTCCGCGCTGCAACACGAAGGCTACGTCAACGGCCACACCGTCATCGATGACGGTCGGCAAGGCATCCTCCGCGTCGAGCTGCGCTACGGCCCCAACGGCGAGAAGCTGTTCCACACCATGAAGCGCGAGTCGAAGCCCGGCTGCCGCGTCTACAAGAAAGTCGACGAGTTGCCCCGTCCCCTGGCGGGCCTGGGCGTCTGCATCCTGACCACGCCCAAGGGCGTGCTATCCGACCGCCAATGCCGTGAACAAAACGTCGGCGGCGAGATGATCTGCACCGTCGAGTAATCCCAAATTTTTCAACCCGCGTTTTGCATTAAGGCTAAACAAACCAACGCCTGAAAGAAACGAGAGAACACCATGTCCCGTATCGGTAAAAAACCTGTCGACCTCGCCGGCGCCACCGTCAAAGTCAACGGCCGTGAAATCTCGGTCAACGGCAAGGGCGGCACCCTGACCTACGAACACCGCCCCGAAGTGTCGGTCCGCGTCGATGACGACGCCAAGCAAGTGGTCGTCGAGCGTCAGGACGATTCGCGCACCGCCAAGGCGATGCACGGCCTGACCCGTTCGCTGGTCGCCAACATGATCGAAGGCGTCACCAAGGGCTACGAAGTCAACCTCGAGATCCACGGCGTCGGCTACGGCGGCACCGTGCAGGGCAACAAGGTCAACCTCAAGCTCGGCTTCGCCGACACCCGCGTGGTCAACATCCCCGCCGGCGTCACCGTCGAGGCCAAGAGCTCGTCGAACCTCACCGAGCTGAGCATCAAGGGCATCGACAAGCAACTGGTCGGCCAAACCGCCTCGGCCATCCGCCAACACCGCAAACCCGAGCCCTACAACGGCAAGGGCGTCCACTACAAGGGTGAACAGATCACCCGCAAGCAGGGCAAGGCGTTCGGCAGCTAATCACTAACCAACTAAAGCCGCCGATGGCATCGGCGGTCTTCCCCAACGGAAGTCTCCATCATGGAAAAGAACAAACTCAAAACCCTCCGCCGTTCCCGCCGCAAGACCGGCATCCGCAAGCGTGTCTTCGGCAGCCCCGAGCAGCCGCGTCTGTCGATTTTCCGCAGCAGCAAGCACGTCTACGCCCAACTCATCGACGACTTCGCCGGCCAGACGCTCGCCGAAGCCAGCACGGTGTCGGCCAAGCTCGATAAAGGCTGCAACATCGAAGCTGCTGCCCAGGTGGGCAAAGCGATCGCCGAGAAGGCCAAAGCCGCAGGCGTGGAAACCGTCGCGTTTGACCGCAACGGCTTCCGTTACCACGGCCGGGTCAAGGCCCTGGCCGACGCCGCTCGCGAGGGCGGCCTGAAGTTCTAACCCCCGGAAATGAATCCCAAAATTTAGCCCGGGGTCAATGACCCGGGGCCTTGCGACAAAAACGTTTCGTTAATCAACAACCACAGAAAGCCCCGCGTCAGCGACCGGGCACGCCCGTCCCCGAAACCTCGGGGGAAACCGAAAGTAGAAAACAACACCATGGCTGAATTCCTCGAAGATTCCAACGCACTCGAATCGACCACCGTCGCGATCAACCGCACCGCCACCACGGTAAAGGGTGGCCGCCGCATGAGCTTCTCGGCCCTCGTGGTCGTGGGCGACCGTAACGGCAACGTCGGTGTCGGCTACGGCAAAGGACGCGGCGTGCCCTCGGCGATCGAAAAATCGCAGAAGGACGCCAAGAAGAACCTGTTCCCCGTCAAGCTCCGCGGCGGCACGCTGCCGCACGAAGTCAAGGGCCGGTCGTGTGCGTCGTCGGTCAAGCTGATCCCCGCCGCCCCGGGTACCGGGGTTATCGCGGGCGGTACCGTCCGCGCCGTGCTCGAGATGGCCGGCATCAAGGACTGCCTCACCAAAGCCTACGGCTCGACCAACAAGATCAACCTCTGCCGCGCCGTGATCGACGCCCTCAAGCACCTGCGGACCCGCGAAGAAGTCGCGGCTCTGCGGGGCGTGGAGATCGAAACCAGCACGGTCGACGAGATGCTGATTGCCGCCAAGCGGTTCATGACCGAAGCCGAGACCGTGACGACCAAGACCAAGGCCGCCGCCCCGCAAAACACCGTGGGCAAAGGCAAGGGTGGCCGCCGTGACCGCAACGACCGTGGCGGCAACCGCGGCGGAGCCCCCGCCGCGGCCCCGGCCGCCGAAGCCCCCGCGGCTGAAGCGACCGCCGTCGCCGAACCCCCGGCCGAAGCTCCGGAAGCCCCGGCCGCCGAGGCTCCCGCAACCGAAGAAAAATCCGAGTAAGTTCCCGTCCATGCAACCCGGCGTCGGGCTAAACTCGACGCCTTCCCGGCAAATGCCGGCCCCGGAGTAATCCGCCATGATGATCCACGAAATCACCGAAAAAGTCGGCCGCCACAAGAAGCGTAAGCGCATCGGGCGCGGCGTGGGCTCGGGCACCGGCAAGACCGCCGGCCGAGGCCACAAGGGCTACGGCTCGCGTGCCGGCAACAGCAACCCCCACGAAGGCGGCGCGATCCCGATGTGGAAACGCTTCCCCAAGCGTGGCTTCTCCAACGCCGAGTTCATGACGCACTACGCGATCGTGAACCTCAAGGCGATCGACGCCCGGTTCAACGACGGCGAAGAAGTCAACGCCGAATCCCTCGTAAAGCTCGGCCTGATCCGCGACACCAAGCTGCCGGTCAAAGTCCTGGGCGAAGGCGAGCTGACCAAGAAGGTCACCGTGACCGCGGCCAAGTTCAGCAAGTCGGCGTCGGACAAGATCACCGCCGCGGGCGGCAGCGTGTCGATCGTCGAGCCGGTGACCCACCGTCCCAAGGGCGTGAAGAAAGCGGCCGCGGCCGAATGAATCGAACGACTCGGCCGCGGGTCCGCGGCTGGAATTAGGAGTTGGGGGGTTGGGAGTTGGGGAGTTGTTTCCCCGGCGTTTCAGCCAGCCAACCGTTCCCGAAATCCCGACCCCTAAATCCCAAACGTCATGCTCCAAGCCTTCTTCAACATCTGGCGGATCAAAGAACTCCGCAACAAGCTGCTCTTCACCATGGGCATGCTCGTGATCTACCGCATCGGGTTCTTTATCCCGCTGCCCGGCGTGGACCAGTCGGCTCTGAACGAATGGGCCGAGTCCGCCGCGGACGGGGCGGTCGGCAACCTGATCAGCTACGTCGGCATCTTCACGGGCGGCTCGTTCTCCCAGTCGACGATCTTCGGCCTGGGCATCATGCCCTACATCTCCGCGGCGATTATTTTCCAGCTGCTCGCCTCGGTGTCCGAACGGCTCAAGGCGATCCAGAAAGAAGGCCCGGCGGGGCGACAGAAGATCCAGGAATACACCCGCTACGCGACGCTTGGTTTGTGTCTCGTGCAGTCGGCGTTTTGGCTCAGCTTCCTGCAGGGCGGGGGCGACGGCGGCCTGGTTTATCCGGCCTACAGCGGCACGTTGGTGTTCTGGGCCTGCGGCGTGCTCGGCCTGACCGCCGGCACGATCTTCCTGATGTGGCTCGGCGAGCAGATCGACAAGTACGGCATCGGTAATGGCATCTCGCTGATCATCACCGCGGGCATCATCGCCATGATGCCCACGGCGATCACGCAGGTGGTCGATGGTTTCTCGCTCACCGGCGGCGATCCCGCTAAGCCCTACGGCATCGACACGGTGTTTTTCCTGCTCGTCGCGTTCATCGTGGTGGTCGCCGGCTCGATCGTGATCACGCAGGGCCAGCGTCGCATCCCGATCCAGCAGGCCAAGCACACCCGCGGTCGGCGGGTCTACGGCGGCCAGAAGTCGTACCTGCCGCTCCGCGTGAACCACGGCGGCGTGATGCCGATCATCTTCGCCAGTTCGCTGATGATCTTCCCGTCGATGCTGTTCAATTGGACCGGTGCCGCGATGCCGCCGGACCCGGACGCCGGGGCGGTGTATACCTTTTTCGCGGGCACGTTCAGTCTTCTTCAAGACGAATTCAGGAACATGACGGGCTACCTCTACGCCCTGATCTACATCGGGCTGATCTACTTCTTCGCCTACTTCTGGACGACGGTGCAGTTCCAGCCCAAAGAAATGGCGACCCAACTCCGTGACAACGGCAGCTTCATCCCCGGCCTTCGGCCCGGACCGCGGACCGCGGATTACCTTGAAGTCGTGATGGAGCGTATTACCTACGTCGGGGCGGGGTTCCTGGCCGTGATCGCTGTGATCCCCACGATCGTGTCGGGTCTGTTCGGCATCGACTTCATGGTCACCCAGTTCCTCGGCGGCACGGGTCTGCTGATCACCGTTAGCGTCATGCTCGACTTCGTCCAGCGGATCGAAGCCAACCTGATGATGCGGAACTACTCGGGCTTCCTCGGCGGCGGCGGGCCCGGCGGCAGCGGCGGACCCAAGATCCGGGGGGCCCGCGGCGGGATGTGACGGGGCTTCCTCGACACCTCTCCCGGGTTTGTCAAGATGGCGGAATGGACGTATAATCATCGATTCACCGAGATCGGCTCGGTTGGCGGATTCTGCAGAGGTTTTGGCCGG
Organism: Planctomycetota bacterium; assembly: GCA_039199695.1. GTDB lineage: Bacteria > Planctomycetota > Phycisphaerae > Phycisphaerales > Phycisphaeraceae > Algisphaera. The sequence goes on from JBCCST010000001.1 coordinate 79,965, forward strand.
GAGAGGTTCCGGTGAAAAAGACCAGTATCCGTCTGAAATCCAAAGATGAGATCGAGAAAATGCGGGCTGCGGGCCGCATCGTCCAAGAGGTCCACGAGATGTGCCGGGGCATGTGCAAGCCCGGCGTCACCACGCGGCAGATCGACGAGGCCGCCGACGAATTGATCCGCCAAAAGGGCGGCCGCGGGTTGTTTAAGAACTACCCGACGTACCGCCCCGGCGAAGGCTTCCCCGGTCACCTCTGCATCAGCGTGAATGATGTGGTGGTCCACGGGATCGCCAACGACACGCCGATCGAAGACGGTGACGTGGTCGGGATCGACTGCGGCGTTGAACTCGACGGCTGGCCCGGCGACGCGGCGACGACCATCTTGGTGGGCGACGTCGACGAAGAGACCCGGAAGATGTGCGAAGCGACCGAGCACTGCTTGCAGATCGCCATCGATCAGATCAAGCCGGGCAAGCGTTGGAGCCAGATCGCCCGTCTCATGCAGAATTACGCCGAGGCTCGTGGCTACGGCGTCGTGAAAGATTTTGTGGGCCACGGCATCGGCCCGAACATGCACGAAGAACCCAAGGTCCCCAACTTTGTCAGCCGGGACCTCAAGAAAAACGACATCATGCTCAAACGAGGGATGGTCCTCGCCATCGAGCCCATGCTCAACCTCGGCACCGAGCAAGTCAAGACCCTCAGCGACGGCTGGACCGTCGTCACCCTCGACGGAAAACCCTCGGCCCACTACGAACACACCGTGGCCGTCACCGAAAACGGCTCCGACGTCTTGACTGACGGCCGGTGACCCCGGAATACGAAATCGTCTCGAATCTGACCTTAAACAGACCACTCGAAATCACCGCACCAGACCAGACCAGACCACCGCAACCAGACCGTAAACCCACCAGGAAACCCTGTGCCTAAAGAAGACATGCTCCAGTTTGACGGCGAAGTCCTCGAATCATTGCCCAACGCAATGTTCCGGGTCAAGCTCGAAAACGACCACGAGATCATCGCCCACATCTCCGGCAAGATGCGTAAGTTCTACATCCGCATCCTCCCCGGCGACCGCGTGACCGTGGACATCAGCCCCTACGACCTGTCCAAAGGCCGCATCACCTACCGTCATTGATCCGAAATAAGTCCACGTTTAGCCGTCGATCGCAGATCGACGCTTACCCAGGAAAAACCCATGAAAGTCCGCTCCTCCGTCAAACGCATCTGCGAAAACTGCAAAGTCATCCGCCGCAAGGGCGTCGTCCGCGTCGTCTGCACCAACCCCAAGCACAAGCAACGCCAGGGTTGACCCCCGGAAATTGTTACCGGCGTGTGGACTTCCGTCCGCATGCCGGCCACCGATTAACCCCCCGAAGCCAGGTTCCCGCCACGTTTCTCCGGAAGAGATGCCCGGGGTGGAAAGCGGAACCGCCTCAACTTCAAGGAAACGAATATGCCCCGTATCGCCGGTACCGAAATCCCCGACAACAAACCCAACCGCATCGCCCTGACCTACATCTACGGCATCGGTCCCAAGTTCTCCATGGACATCTGCAGCGAGCTCGGCCTCGACCCGCAGCAACGCGCGAAGGAACTCGACGAAGACCAACTCGCCGCCATCGCCAACCTGCTCGAAGCCAAGTACGTCATCGAAGGTGCCCTGCGTCGTCAGGTTCAGCAAGACATCGCCCGACTGCGTGACATCCGCAGCTACCGCGGCGACCGCCACCGCCGCGGCCTGCCCGTCCGCGGGCAACGCACCCAGACCAACGCCCGCACCCGCAAGGGCCGCAAGAAGACTGTGGCCGGCAAGAAGTCGGTTAAGGGTATGAAGTAATCCGCCCGCTCTAAATACCCGTCGTGCGGACTTTAGTCTGCACGCCCATCCAACCACCAAACTCTGGCGACACGCGTCGCCCCCGAAGCCAGATTCCCGCCCACCTGGGAGAGCGGAATCGCCACCAACTTCAAGGAACCCGTCCGATGGCCAAGAAATCCAAGAAAGTCCGCAAGAACGTCACCCGCGGCATCGCCTACGTCAAGGCGACCTTCAACAACACCCTCGTTACCATCACCGACGTCAACGGCGAAACCCTCTGCTGGGGCTCGGCCGGCACCGTCGGTTTCAAGGGCTCGCGTAAGTCGACCCCCTTCGCCGCGACCCGCGCCGCCGAGGAAGCCGCTGGCCAGGCCAAGAAGTACGGCATGGTCGAGCTCGAAGTCCGCGTCCGCGGCGCCGGCCCCGGCCGTGAGTCGGCCGTCACCGGCCTGGCGCATTCGGGCCTCAAGGTCACCGCCGTCGAAGACCACACCCCCATCCCCCACAACGGATGCCGGCCGAAGAAGAAGCGACGCGTGTAAACGTGTCGCCGGACGCGAAGCGTCCCCTCGCAACGCGAGGGAATAACCGTCGATCGCAGATCGACGCTCCACCGCCCGTATTCCCCCGATTTTTTCGTCCCCCAGCAGCCACCCGGTCCGCGCAGCACGGATCGCTACGAGCGTCAGCGGACGAGACGTTTCAGACCCTACGAAACCGCTGCACTTTTTGGAGATAGCTATGCGTATCCGCTGGCGAGGCCTCGAACTTCCCCACCGCGTTTCCCTCGATCAGGAGACCGCGTCCGACACCTACGGCAAGTTTTCCGTTGAGCCGTTCGAACGCGGCTTCGGCACCACCGTGGGCAACTCGCTCCGCCGTATCCTGCTCTCGTCGCTCGAAGGCGCCGCGATCACCGGCGTGAAGATCAAGGGCGCCCCCCACGAGTTCACCTCGCTCGAAGGCGTGCAGGAAGATGTCACCGACATCATCCTCAGCGTCAAGAACATGGTCGTCTCGTCCGAAGCCGACGGCGAAAAGACCATGCGTCTCCAGGCCGAAGGCCCGGGTGAAGTCACCTGCGACCTGATCGAGGCCGACACCTCGATCACCATCCACAACAAAGACATGCTCCTGGCGACGTTGACCAAGCAGGTCGACTTCGACATGGAGTTCATCGTCGAGAAGGGCCGCGGCTACGTCCCCGCGTCCGAGCAGTACGACGCCAACGAAGACCAGGAAGTCGGCCTGATCCCCGTCGACGCGACCTTCTCCCCGGTCACCCGCGTCCGCTACAAGGTCGAAGACACCCGCGTCGGCCAGAAGACCAACTACGACAAACTCACGCTGGAAGTCTGGACCAACGGCACCGTGACGCCCGAGATGGCCGTCGTCGAAGCCGCCAAGATCCTGCGTAAGCACCTCAACCCGTTCGTGCAATACTTCGAGCTCGGCCAGGAAGTCGCCAGCGAGTCGGCCGCCGCCGCCGCCCGCGTCGACGAAGAGTTGATCCGCAAGCTGCAGATGTCGCTCAACGAGCTCGACCTCTCCGTCCGGGCCAACAACTGCCTCGAGTCGGCCAAGGTCACCAGCGTCGCCGATCTGGTCAGCCGGCAGGAAGCCGACCTGCTCAAGGTCCGCAGCTTCGGCAAGACCTCGCTGCGTGAGGTGAAGCGTAAGCTCGCCGACCTGGGCCTCGAGCTGGGCATGGAACTGCCCGCCGAAGTAGAAGTCTAAGCTGATCCACCTCGACGCCTTGCGATTGATTTCGCCCGGCGTCTTTTGCGGCCATCGACGCCGCGGTCCCGTGTAAGGACCTACATTTGCCGCCCCCCCCGGAAGCCTTCACTCCGCTTATGGAGTGGCCCCGTGAGGGCGGGCGAGTGGCAAGGCCCGTCGGATGTTTCACCGAACCGGCCACGTCAAGAAAAGGAGACTCATCATGAAACACGGCGTCTACGGCCGCAAACTCGGCCGCAAAACCAACCACCGCATCGCCATGTGGCGCAACATGGCCACCGCGCTGTTCACTCACAACCAGATCACCACGACCATCCCCAAGGCTAAGTCCTTGCAGCCGTTCGTGGAGAAACTCATCACCGCCGCGAAGAAGGGCGACCTCGCCTCGCGTCGCCGCGTCATCGCCAAGCTCGGCGGCGACTCGATCATGATCCGCGACGAGGACGACGAAAACGTCGAACGTAACAAGTACGGCGAAGTCGTTGGCGGCACCAAGATCGTCAAGCACCTCTTCGACGAGATCGCTCCGCGCTACGCCGACCGCAACGGCGGCTACACCCGCATCATCAAGCTGGGCATCTCCCGCATCGGCGACGGCTCGGACCTCTGCGTGATCCAACTCGTCGGCACCGAAGAGGCCGGCCCCCAGGTCTCGGGCAGCAACTCCCGCCGCCGCGACAAGGCCAACAAACGTATGGAATTCGCCGCCAAGCTCCGCAAGGGCGGCACGGCCGAAGAAGCCAAGGAAGAAGACGCCCCGGCCGAAGAAGCCGAAACCGCCACGGCGGTCGCCGAGGCTCCGGAAACGCCTGAGGCCGAAGCGGCTGAAGAAACCACTGAAGAAGAAAAGAAAGACTAATCCAAGTCTTTCCGAATCGATTTGAAAAAGCCGACTCGAAAGAGTCGGTTTTTTTTGTGCAGCTTGGTTAGATCGTCACGGCCGAGTCGTCTTGTACCTTCCACATCGCGCCATCGCGTTCGACGTGGCGATACAGCGTGTCGCGTTCGACGGGGGTGTAGCCGGCTTCGTGGATCGCGCGCTTGAGGTCGCCAACACTGGTTTCTTGGTGCGTGTCGGTGCCTTCGACCTTGGTGATGTCGTACCAGACGACGGTGCCGTCGATGTCGTCGGCCCCGTGGTCGAGCATGACCTGGGCCATGGGGAGCGTTTGCATGATCCAGAAGGCTTTGACGTGGGGGAAGTTGTCGAGCATCAGCCGGGCGACGGCGATCATGCGGAGGTTGTCGAGCCCGGAAGGGCCGGGTAAATGCTCCAACTCGCTGCCGTCGGGGAAGAACGGCAGGGGGATGATCGTTTGGAAATGACCCTTGAAGTTGTTCTCGAGGGCGTGGTCTTGTTCGTCGCGGAGCATGCAGAGGTGGTGGACGCGGTCTTCGAGGGACTCGACGTGGCCGTAGAGCATGGTGGCGTTGGTCATGAGGCCGAGCTCGTGGGCGGTGCGGTGGACGGTGAGCCACTCGTCGCTGCGGATTTTTCCGCGGAAGGCCTCGTCGTGGACGCGGTCGTCGAAGACTTCCGCGCCGCCACCGGGCATCGAGCCCAGGCCCGCTTCGATCAGGTCTTCAAACACCGCCCGCACCGCCCCGGCAAAATCTTTGCGCACGGCCCGCTTGCTGATGCGGGCCAGGTGCACGATCTCCACCGCGGTGAACGCCTTGATGTGGACCTGCGGCGCGACCTCGCGGATGGCGCTGAGCATGTCGGTGTAGTACGAGAACGGCAGCTTGGGGTGGAGTCCGCCGACGATGTGCATCTCGGTGGCGCCGCTGTCGCGGGCGGTAGCGGCTTGCTGCTTGATGTCGTCGAGCGAGTATTCGTAGGCCCCGTCCTGGCCCGGCTTGCGGTGGAACTCGCAGAACTTGCACGAGAGGATGCAGAGGTTCGAGTAGTTCATGTGGCGGTTGACGTTGTAGTAGGCCGTGTCGCCGTGCATGGATCGGCGGACGAAGTTGGCCAACTCGCCGAGGGTGTGCAGGTCGCGGGTCTGCAGCAGCGTCATCCCGTCCTCGGGAGAAAGGCGGGTCCCGGCGTAGACTTTTTCGGCGATGGGGGCGAGGGCAAGATCCATAGCCATAGCCTAGGACCGCTCTGTCGTTTATCAAGGTATGCTGTGCCTATTATGGCGGTCCACATCATTGAAGACAAAGCATTCGGCAGACGATATGTGCTTTGGAGTATTGGCAAGCTCGTTCCTACCGTGGCGAGCTTTTATTTCTTGTGGGATGCCTTTGCGAATTCTCGCGGGCCGTGGGGCTGGCAGATATGGCTGGGCGTAAGCTTATTTGTCATCGGCATCCTGATTTGGGCGTTTCAGGAACGTCGCATGTTCCGCAACTACCGTTGCCCGAGGTGTCATAAGCATCTGCAGGAATCCACGATCCGCCATCTAGATCAGGGCGATCGAATCATGTTTCATTGCGATGACTGCAATGTGACGTGGGATACGACCCTAAGTAATGGGCGATAGACTTGAGGATGGCCGTGTCTGAACGCCAATGCGGTTAAGATCAAGATCTATGCGAATCATCGGCCACGGCGTAGATATTGTCGAGAAGTCTCGGATCGAGCACATGATTGAAGATCATGGCGAGCGGTTTCTGCAGCGGTGCTTCACGGAAGCGGAGCGGGCGTACTCCGACGGCAACGCTAAGCGGCGGATGGAGCACCTGGCGGGGCGGTTCGCGGCCAAGGAGGCGATCCTGAAGGTGCTGGGCACCGGGTGGTCGGGTGGGATCGCGTGGACCGACGCGGAGGTGGTCCGCGAGCCGTCGGGTCGGCCGACGGTGGCGTTGCACGGCAGGTGTGCCGAGGTCGCCGCGGAACTGGGCATCACCGAGTGGTGGCTGAGCATCTCGCACATCGAGACCCACGCCGTGGCCAGCGCGATCGGGGTCGCCAATCCCACCTCCACCCCCGGAAGCTGATATCTCGGGGTTTCCGGCCGCGCTCGGCGTAGGCGTCCGCGGCATTTTCAAGGAATTCCGGGGGTCGGCTTGACGCGGGGCGGTCTTTGGGGCATTTTTCGCATTCTTTGGTATGAAACTCCCCTTAAGCCCGATAAAGTAGTTGACATGGGTCGCAGACAAGGACGGACGCCGCCTTACGAAATCATGCAGAACGTCGGGAGCGGTGCGCCGCTGCCGAGGTCGGGGGTGAGTCGGGTCCGTGGCGGCAGCGTCGGCCTGCTGGGGCTGGTTTGGGGCGGGTTCAAGGCGGTGGGAAGTAAAATCGGGGAATACGGCGGAAAAATCACCGATCGTCGGGGATTTTCATCGATTTCGGAGCGTTTTGTCGGGGTTTTCCGCGGCGAGAGCGCGGCGGTTCGGCTGCCTTGGCCGGTGCTGGCGTTGGTGGGCGTGGTGTTCATGGCGGGCATGGCGCTGATGTTCCAGGTCGGGCATCACGTGGCGGGGCGGTCGGTGCCGGGCGAGGTGGCGACGGGCGGTTCGCCGGAAAACGCCCCGAATGAGGCTTCGGGTGAGGCGGGATCGCAGGACAGCGCTTCGGCACCGAACACCGTGGTGGCCATGGGCACCGTGCCCCCCGGCCCCGAAGTGCCGGCCCGGGACCGCGTGGTGCTTGACCCGGTCGAATCCCAAGGTGGCAGCGGCGGGATCGCGCAATACGACCCCCGGGCGGCGGGCCTGAACTATTTCATCCTCGCCACCGTCCGGCCCAGCGAGGTCGAGGGCGTCCGCGAGCTCCAAAAGTTCCTCGCGGCCAACGGGCTTGAAACTTTTCTCGATAGCGTCAATAATGATCGGCTCCGCGTTTTGGTCGACGTGACCCGCGGATTCACCCGCGAAGAGCTCCGTAATCTGGAGTACGCCGAGCACGAGCAACGCATCCGATCGCTCGGCCGGGCGTGGAAGAAGCAGCAGGGCGGTATCGGAACCGACCTCAGCGACATCTACCGCGACCGTTTCGACGGCCCCACGCAATAAACCACCCCCCAAACCAAGAGACACCACCATGAGCCTCGACGCATCCCTGAAATCCGGCGGCGGCCTTTCGCGTCACCGCAACGTCCTGACCCGAGCCGAGCGCGTCGCCAAGCTGGCCGAGGCCGGCGAGTTCGACCAGGAAAACGATAACCCGCTAGGCATCCGCAAAGTGGGCAACCGTAAGCTGGTCACCGGCAAGTCGTCGAAGAAGAAGAAAGACGCCGAGTAAGTTTCGGCCCGCTCTTCGCGGTGGGCTTGGCGGCGTTTGAATCTGGACGCCAAGACACCAAGACGCCAAGACGCCAAGACGCCAAGCAAATCACTTTGATTAGCTTCACGGTTCATAGCCGTGGAGCTTTATTATTTACGTTTTATTACAGTTAAGCCGTCGAATGATGCTCTGTGTATTTTTGTCTTCCTTGGCCCCTTGGCCACTTGGCGTCTTGGCGTAGATTTTTCTCCGTCTTTCGGTCCCCCTTCACGCTCATGGTTTCGCCTTTCGCTTCGGACTAAGCTAAAACTACGCCATGCAGAACCCCGACCGCTTCATCACCGACCGCCTGAGGGCCATCGACGCCTCGGGTATCCGCCGGGTGTTCGACCTCGCGGCCCAGCTCAAAGACCCGATCAACCTCTCGATCGGCCAACCCGATTTCGACGTGCCCGAGTCGATCAAGCAGGCGGCGTCGGAAGCGATCGATCGGGGCTTTAATCGCTACACACAGACCCAAGGCGTTGCGGAACTGCGGTCGAAACTCACCGCGGACCTGTCGGCCGAGTTTCCCGACACCCTCGGTCCGTCGCTGGCCTCGGGCGATTCCACCTTGCTCATCACCTCCGGCGTGTCCGGCGGGCTGATGCTGGCGATGCTCACCTGCGTCGGCCCCGGCGACGAGGTGCTGATCCCCGACCCGTATTTCGTGATGTACAAGCACTTGGTGACCTTGGCGGGCGCGACGCCGGTGTTTGTCGATACGTACCCCGATTTTCAGGTGACGCCCGAGCGGTTGGCCGAAAAGGTGACCGAGCGGACGAAGCTGGTGTTGTTCAACACGCCGAACAACCCGACGGGCGCGATGGCGTCTCCGGACTTGTGTCGGGCCGTGACCGAGTTTTGTGCCGAGCGTGATCTGCTGCTGCTCAGCGACGAGATCTACGACGTGTTTCAGTACGCCCCCCCCGGAAGTCCGTTCCCTTCGCCGCTGCACCACGGCTCCGATGTCATGCTGTTGCGCGGGTTTTCGAAAACCTACGGCATGACGGGGTGGCGTTTGGGTTATGCGGTTGGCCCGACGCCGATTGTCGAGCAGATGACCAAGCTGCAGCAGTACAGCTTTGTGTGCGCGCCTTCGATGACGCAGGTGGCCGCGGCCTCGGCGTTGGGCGTGGACATGAGCGCGCACGTCGCGGCCTACGGCCGGAAACGCGACCGGGTGGTCGAACGGTTGAGCCCACACTTCGAGTTGGCCGTGCCGGGCGGGGCGTTTTATGCGTTCCCGAAAGTGCCCGAGCATCTGGGGATGACGGGTACGCAGTTCGTCGAAGCGGCGGTCGCGAAGAACATGCTGATCATCCCCGGTAGCGTCTTCTCCCAGCACGACACTCACTTCCGGTTGAGTTACGCCTGCGACGACGCGACGCTTGAACGCGGGTTGGACGTATTGGTTGAGTTGGCGAGTGGGGAGTAGCGTTCGGGATTGCGCATGTGTTTTCGGTAAAGGGATTAGCCGCGGCACCCCGGGTCATTGACCCGGGGCTAATTTTTCTTGGTGTCCTACAATGCGTAACTACCGTTAAGTACGGCATGGGTATGTCACTCGTGTCGCATGTTGATGCACGTTTGGAGATATCGTGGCTGAATCCTCCCATCACGCCGAGTTGGTGAACGACGACGGGTCGTGGAAGTACACCAACGCGCTGGCCCAGGAGACCAGCCCGTACCTCCGGCAACACGCCCACAACCCGGTGGACTGGGTGCCCTGGGGCGACGCGGCGTTTGCCGAGGCGGCCCGGCGGGACGTGCCGATCTTCTTGTCGATCGGCTATTCGACGTGCTACTGGTGCCACGTCATGGAACGCCAGGTCTTCGAGAACCCGACGATCGCCCGGCAGATGAACGACCAGTTCGTCTGCGTGAAGGTGGACCGCGAAGAACGGCCCGACGTCGACGACATCTACATGACCGCGACCCAACTGCTCACCGGCAGCGGCGGCTGGCCCATGTCCGTCTTCCTCACGCCCCCCGCCCCCGGAAGCGCCCCCGGAAATGACGCAAGCGACGGCGACGCGTCACAGAGAAAACCCGAAAACACAGTTGGAAATTTCCGGGGGGGGTTGTTGCCGTTTTGGGCCGGGACGTATATTCCGCCGACGCCGGCCTACGGCCGGCCGAGTTTCCCGCAGGTGATGAACGCCATGAGCCAGGCGTGGTCCGACGAGCGGGACCAGGTGATCGAGCAGGGCGGCCGGGTCGCCGACGCGGTCCGGCAGCAGGTTGCGCAGGGCGGTGATTCCAACGGCGGCCCGGTCACGATGGAAGTCGTCCACCGCACCGTGAGCCAACTCCGGCAACGCTACGACTCGACCCACGGCGGATTCTCTGGCAACGAAGGCCCCAAGTTCCCCACGCCCAGCACCGTCGGCTTGTTGCTCGACGTTTACCACCACGAACCCGACGACGCGCTCGAACAAGAGATCAAACACACCCTCGACCGCATGGCCCTCGGCGGGATGTACGACCAGGTCGGCGGCGGCTTCCACCGGTACAGCGTCGATGAGCAGTGGCTGGTTCCGCACTTCGAGAAGATGCTGTACGACAACGGCCAACTGCTGGAGCTGTACGCCCAGGCCTACGAGGCGTCGGGCGGCAAACGCGAAGCAGCGTTGTACGCCCGGGTCTTGCGCGAGACGGCCGAGTACTTGCTGCGGGAGATGGTCGATGGTTCGTCTTTGGAAGATTCCGGCGGCGGTGCTTTTTGGTCCGCGCAGGACGCGGAGGTGAACACCAAAGAAGGCGAGAACTACGTCTGGACGCCCGAGCAGGTCCACGAGGCGTTGGCGGGTGAAGAGGCCGCGGAGCGATTGACCGCGCTGGCGATGACGATGTACGGCCTGGATCGCGGCACCAATTTCCAAGACCCGCACCACGCCGAGTCGGCCGCGGTGAATGTGTTGTTCATGCCACGGCCGATGTCGGAAATGATTGAGTTCGCCGACGGCGACATGGGCGGGCTGATGCGGATGCGGGAACGCATCAACGCAGCGCTATTGAAAGTGCGCGACACCCGCGACCAGCCCGGCACGGACGACAAAGTGCTGACCGCTTGGAACGGCATGGCCATCGCGGGCCTGGCCAAGGCGGGGCACGCCTTGGGCGAGACGCGCTACGTCGAGGCGGCGCGGCGGGCCGCCGACGCGGTTCTCAAACACATGGCCTCGCCCGACGGCGGGCTGCGGCGAACCATGTGGCACGGCGAAGCGAAGATCAACGCCTTCCTCGAAGACTACGCCTTCTTCGTCCAAGGCCTGATCGCTCTGGATGCCGCGTTGCCCGCGGACATGACTCGTTTCCGCGACGAAGCGGTGCGGCTGATGAAACACGCCCACGATCAATTCGCGGCGCCGCAGGGCGGGTACTTCGACACGCTCGCCGACCAGGCCGACCTGTTTGTGCGGACGCGATCGACTTACGACGGCGCGATGCCCTCGGGCAACAGCCAGATGGTGCACAACCTGTTGGCGTTGCATCGACTGACGGGCGACGCGACGTATGCCCGCCGTGCGGTGTTGGACCTGCGCAGCTTCGCCGGGCCGCTGGAACAGAGCGGGCTGGGTATGACGCACATGCAGCGGGCGGCGTTCGAGGCCCTGAGCGAGTTGCCCGCGGCGTGGGCGGCGGCGCTGGAAGAACCCGCGGCCGAGGCACCGGGCAGCGGCAAACCCGTGACCGTGCAGGTCCGGCCGATGGAAGACGTGTCGAACGCGTATCGGGTCGTGCTGAGCATCGCCGAGGGGTATCACCTCAACGCAAACCCGGCGTCGCTCGACGGCTTGGTGGCCACGACGGTCTCGGCCGAAGGGGGCGAGGTGGAGGTCACCTATCCGCCCGCCGCGACCGAGCGTTACCTGTTCACCGACGAACCGTTGTCGGTGTACGAGGGCCGAATTGAAATCATGGTCCAAGCCGACGCGTCGGTCGACGCGATCACGCTGACCACGCAGGCGTGCACCGACTCGGCCTGCCTTGCGCCCGAGACACGGACGATCAAACTGCCGTAGGCTTTCTCGCATGATCGACACGCACTGCCACCTAACCTATGACGGCCTGCACGAACGCGTCGACAATGTCATCGAAGCTGCAAAGCAAAACGGTGTCGACCGGATGATCACCGTCGGCACCACGCCCAACGACGCGGCCAAGGCGATCGCCCTCGCCGAGCGCTTCGATCAGGTCTACGCCACCGCGGGCCTCCACCCGGGCTACAGCGATAACGTCACGGATCCCGCGGCGCTCAAGGCCGGTCTCCGAAAGCTGTTGGCCCACCCGCGCGTTGTCGCGGTCGGCGAGATGGGGCTGGATCGGCACTACCCCGATCCGCCGATGGCCAAGCAGCGCCCGGCGTTTGCGGCGCAGCTTGAGCTGATGAATGAACTCGCCGAAGCGGGCCAAGTGATGCCAGGCGTGGTCCATAACCGCGAGGCGACGGACGACACGCTGGCCATGATCGCCGACCATAGCGTCGCGGGGGAGCGTCTGGTGTTCCACTGCTTCACCGGATCGGTCGCCGAGGTCGAGCAGATTCTGGCGATCGGGGCGATGGTGAGTTTCACCGGGATCACGACGTTCAAGGGCGCGGCAAGCGTGGCCGAGGCGTCGGACCGGGTGCCGCTGGATCGACTGATGATCGAAACCGACAGCCCGTACCTCACGCCCGCGCCGTACCGGAAGGTGCGCATCAACGAGCCGAAGTACGTGCGTTACGTCGCCGAGTTTTTGGCCGAGCGCCGCGGGATGACGGTGCGCGAGTTCACGGCGGCGGTGGACGCCAACGCCGAGCGGTTCTTTGAACTGACGGCGTTTACGCCGTAACGGTCATTCGATCACCCGCGACATTTTGCCGTACTTCTCGACCCGATATATTTTCCCGTCGTTGCGGACCAGGACGACAAATCCGTTTTCATTGTCGACCGGCACCGCGACGTGGTACTGCGTAGGCAGGTTATTCTCCGGGACGCTCACCTGACCGCTGGCGAAGATCAGAACAAAGAGGCCACAGACGCCGATCAGGGCGAGCTTGAGTCGGCGGTTGTGTCGGACGAGGGTGTCGAGGTTGGCGGTAGGCATCGTGGACTCCGAACGAGGGCAGAACAAGAATATCTATTTGTTGTGCCGTTTCCGCCGGGTTTGATCCACGACGGGCGTCGTCGTACGAAAAGAAAAACGCCCGGCGTGCGGGGGGCACGACGGGCGTTGGGTAAGGATCAAGGATGGCGTTGGCGGCTTTACGCGGCGATCTTGAGGCCGTGGTCGCCGAGGTAGCCAGTGAGGCGGTCCTGATCGACTTCGCTGTGGAAGTGTTCGAAGACCATGCCCATACGCGTGGGGCCGGGCTCGGGTTCGTCGTCGTGGAAGCGGACGATCTGGCCGGTGGCGCGGAAGGTGATGTGTTCCTGACCGGGTAAGATGCCGCGGACCTCGATCTGCGTGCCGGGCTGGAGCGGTTCGTCGAGTTCGAACCGCATACCGCTGAGGCTGACGTCGTAGATGTGCCCGGTCCAGACGTAGCGGTCGGACCCGACGGGGCGGACGCGGACGAGGCTGTACATCGCCGGGACCTTGAGCCGGGGCTGCCGGCGGGCTTCAGATTTGTGCGTCGGCGGGGTGACGGGGGCGGATTCGGGCAGACGGAAGTCAGACATGAACGGTCTCCGGGATCGGGCGATAGGTCTCTTTTCTCTTGAAGCATCGACCGGCCGCAAGACGCACTTAATCGTTGCAACCGGAAAAACTCGCCCGGCCCCGTTTGGAGTCGCAGGCGTTGTAAAGCCGATAACTCCAACATGGACCACTTTGGCCGAAGCAACCCGCGCAGCCCGCTGTTTCCCGATAAAAACGGCTCGCTGGTCGCGCGAACCTCCAAAAACCCGCGCACGCCCCGTGAACGGCGCACCGGCCCGGGGACGCTGCTCGTGGGCACCGCGCTCAGCGTCCGACAACTCCTGCCTAGCCTGCTCTCGCTCGATCCGGCCCCGTCGGTGCTCGGCTGCCTGCTGCCCAAGCCCGCGATCCTGCCGCTGCCGGTGCTTGGCGGGTTCGACCAACTCGAAACGCTGGTCCAACGCCCCGAGGTCCAGCAGGTGCTGGTCAGCCTGCCGGCGGTCATGGACGATCAACTCCGGCCTCTCGCGGCGACGCTCGATCGGCTCGGCGTGGCTTGGCGATACCTCCCGCCGTTGGCCGACCAACTCGCCGGCCACACGACCCCGCGCAACCCGAAACGATCGATTTCCGGCGGAGCTTCCGGGGGCGCTTCCGGAGGAAACGCCGGCGTCGATCCGACGCAGCTCATTGACCGTCAGCCGCGTCCGCTCGACGAACCCGCGATACGTCGAACCGTGACCGACAAGACCGTACTCATCACCGGGGCGGGGGGATCGATCGGCTCGGAGCTCGCGCACGTCGTAGCGCGGTTCAAACCGTCACGGCTGGTCTTGGTCGAGCGTTCGGAAAATTCTTTGTTCGAGATCGACCGCCAGATCGCCCGGCGCTACCCCGACCTCATCCGCGAGGCGGTACTGCACGACGTGACCCAGGCCGACCGCACGCTCGACCTGATGCAACGCATTCAGCCCTCGGTGGTTTTTCACGCCGCGGCCCACAAGCACGTGCCCATGATGGAGAACCACCCGACCGAAGCGGTGGAGAACAACTTCTACGGCACGCGCAGCATCGCCGACGCCGCTGACCAGGCCGGCTGCGAACGCTTCGTGATGATCTCCACCGACAAGGCGGTCAACCCGTCGTCGGTCATGGGCGCCAGCAAACGCTTGGCCGAGCTTTACATCCGCCACCTCAACCAAAACAGCGGCACCACGTTCTGCATGGTCCGCTTCGGCAACGTACTTGGCTCGGCCTGCTCGTTGATCCCGATCTGGACCGACCAACTCAGCCGCGGCGGGCCGATCACCGTGACCCACCGCGAGATGACGCGCTACTTCATGACCATCCCCGAAGCCGCGGGTTTGGTGTTGCAGGCTGGGGCTTACGCCGAGGGCGGCGAAGTGTTCCTGCTGGACATGGGCCAGCCGATCCGCATCCTCGACATGGCCGACCGCTTCTTGCGCTTGCAGGGCTTTGACCCCAACGTCGATGTCCAGATCGAGATCACCGGCCCGCGTCCCGGCGAAAAGTTGTTCGAAGAACTCGCCTACACCGGCGAAGACATGCTGCCTACGCCGCACGAATCCATCCGCATCTGGCAGGCCGCCCAACCCGAGCCGGCGCAGATCCAGCAGATCGTTTCGACGTTCGACCGCTTGCGGGACAAGTCGGCCGACGGCAGTCGGCGGTGGCGTGACACGAGTTCCGAAGCCGTGGTCACGGCGCTGCGGTCGCTGCTGCCGGAGATGGTGACGCCGGCGTCGGCGGCGGGCTGACCGCGATTTCGCTTTCTATTTCTTGGGAATCCTCACCGACGAGCGGGTAGTACTGCTCGGCGATCTGTTGCACCGCTTCGGTGTAGCCGGCGGGGAAGCCCCAGACATTCGTTTCGGTGGTGACCGCCAGACCACGCTCGGACGGGGTCAGGTCGTGGGCGAGCAGCAGAAACAGATCGGACGCGACGCCGGGGTTTTCGGTGTGGTGCGAGTGGCCCAGGCCGTAGGTCTTTTGGCCGGTGATATCGATGATCGAAACGTGGGGGTGACTCTTGAGCCAAAGCCGCTGGTTCTCGTCGAGGTAATCACCGGTGATGCTGCCGGCCCGGATGATGCCGAAGAGCAGCCGAGTCGCCCACGCCAACGCCTTGTCGTCCGGCGAGGTGTAGATCGTCATCTGCTTCGGGACGTGGTGGAACCCTTCGCGGAAAAACCGCTTCTGCAAGACGTCGACATCGATGTCAGGCGCCACGAGCACGACGTTGTCGATGCGGAAAAGTTCGTGAAGCTCTTCGGGGGTTTTGTCGTAGCCGATGAGCCGCATCTCCCGCAGCGCGTTGGACGTCAGGAAGGTGCCCATCGAGTGGGCGATGATGTTGATCCGCTTAGCGTCGGTTTCCTCAGAAAGAAAGACCAGCAGTTGGCGGAGATCGCTCACGGCGTACGTCGCCGACTCGCGGTCCTCGAGGTAATCCAAGAGGTGTTTCTGCGAGGGCCAGGCGAACGCGATCACTGCGCCGCGGCGGCCGTTGTAGTGGTGCAGGCTGGCGGCGGATTCGATGGCGTCGTTGAACGAATTGCGGTAGCCATGGATGTAGACGTAGATCTCGTCGTGGGCGGTGGCTTCCATCTCCGCGTTGAGCGCCTCGGCGAAGCGGAACGCGGCCCGGCCCGGGTCTTTACGATTCATAAAACGAACTTCGATGTCGTCGCGGGCGTCTCCGGTGACCGCTTTGACGACGCGCGGCGGGGCGGTGGTGAGCAGCGGGCCAAACTCGGTCGGGTCTTCCAGATTCAGGGGCGGGCGCTTGCCGCCGAGCGGGCCGATGGTTTTATCCATCAACTCGTCCCACGGCATGCCGTCGCCGATCTCGACGTTGAGCTGCCCCAACAACAGCGCGTTGGAGCGTGATCGGCCGTACGGCCCCTCGGGGTCGCCGGGGGTGGGGTTGCGGTCGGTGGCGTAGAAGATGGTGGCCCGGCCGTGCTTCTGCTCTTCGGGTAGTTCGCTGAACGGGTCGGCCCGCGTCTGGTCAAACATCACCGGCGCCCGCATCAGCGTCCGTTGGCAGCCGGGCAAGAACACCAATACCAACAGACCCGCCGCGAGGATGAGGCGAACACGTTGAAACCAGCGGGGATGGGGCATCGTGGGGCTCCGGATGGCAACGGATCGATGCGATTACCATAACCGACCGAAGCGGGTTTGCGTTGGCGCGCGATGCCGGTTACCAAACCCGGATGAATGAACGACCTGCGAACCAACTGCGGCCCACCACGATCGAGCCTTTTCCTGCCGGGGCCGCCGGCAGCGTGGTGATCACCGCGGGCAAGACCAAGGTGCTCTGCACCGCCAGCGTCCAGTCCGACGTGCCCCGCTGGATCAAGAAAGACCCCGAGACCGGCCTGCCGACGCACGGCTGGGTCAGTGCCGAATATTCGATGCTGCCCGGCTCGACCCCCGATCGCAAACGCCGCGGCACCGACGGCCGCTGCCCGTATATCCAGCGGCTCAGCGGCGGGGCGCTGCGTGCGGCGGTCGACCTGGACCGGATGCCGGGGCTGGCGATCACCTGCGACTGCGACGTCCTGGTCGCCGACGGCGGCACGCGGACCGCGGCGATCACCGGCGCTTACGTCGCGCTGGTGCAGGCGTTGCGTTGGGCCGTCAGTCAGGGCCGGTTGGACGACCTCGACGCGGCTTTGCTGCCGGGGGTTGCCGCGATCAGCGTCGGGATCATCGATGGCACGCCGACGCTGGACCTGGACTACCCGCTCGACGTGGCGGCCGAGGTGGACATGAACGTCGCCATGAACGGCGAGGGCAAGTTCATCGAGGTCCAAGGCACGGGTGAGCACGGGACGTTTGACCGCGAGCAACTGGACGCGCTGCTCGACTTGGCCACGGACGGGATCCGCTCGCTCATGGAGATCCAGAAAGCGGCGTTGGCGTAGCCCCCAACCCCGGAAGGCGGGCCGGTTTGCGGTCGGCAACTTCCTTGTGAAACTGCTGCGGGCCACTTTCGGGGGTGACTTAACTTAAACTGTGCGGCACGGATGCCCTGGACCCTTTACAAATACATCCTGTTTGAACTGCTGAAGCTGCTGGCGCTGACCACCGCGGTGTTGGTCGTCGTGATGAGTTTCGGGGCGGCGGTGCAGCCGATGAGCGACGGCCAGCTCTCGGCCGGTTTGCTGGTGAAGTTTGTCGTGTTGATCGCGCCCACGGTCTTGGGCCTCGCGCTGCCGTTTGCCGGGGCGTTCGCGACCACGTTGGTTTTTATTCGTATGGCGACCGACAACGAGGTTTTGGCGTGTTCGGCTTCGGGCATCAGCTACCTGCGTGTTCTCGCGCCGGTATTGGCGTTGGGCCTGGTTCTTACCGGCGGCATGCTTTACCTGGCGAATTACGTCGTGCCGAGTTTCCACCGCATGGCCGAGCGGACCGTGCAGAGCAACGTGATCAGCGTCCTGGTCAGCCAACTCAATCAGCAACAGGCTTTTGAGTTTCCCGGGGAGGACGTGGTGGTGTACGCCGACTCGGCGCTCGAGTTTGATCCCGTGCCGACGCCGGAATCGGTCTTGCCGATGACCCAGCTGGTCGAACTCAAAGGCGTGGTCGTGGGTGAAGCCGATGAACGCGGAAAGGTGGTCCAAGACACCACCGCCAAAAACGCGGTGCTGCAGATCTACGGCAACGGCGATACCGAAGATTCCTGGGGCGTTTTTCAACTCACCGACGTCGCCCGCTACGCCCCGACCACGGGGGTGCTGATGCGGCTGGCCTACACCGAGATCGGCCCGCTTAAGCTCGAGAGCCCGTTCAGCGACGATCCGGAGTATCTGTCTGCGTCCGATCTGCAAAAATACGAGCGTGAACCCGAACGCTTCAGCAAGATCCGCGACAATATCCAAGCGCTTGCCTCGGCCATGGCCACCGAGAGCCTGAGGCAAGCCTTTGTTGTCGTCAAAGACCGGGCGGTATTGCACGGCGCTCTGGACGGCGACCGGTACGTCCTCTCGGTGCCCCAGGTTGAAGAAGATGAAGACCGGCTGCGTTTGTCGTCGCAAGTCGATCGCCCGATCCGCGTCGAGTTTTTCACCAACGGCCAGACCAGCGGTCGGCCCGCGCGGACCTACGAAACCGACACCGCGTATGTCCGGGTCAAGACCAACGTGCTCACCCTCGAGCCGAGCATCGACATCGAGTTGCTCGACGTGACCGTGTCCGGCATGGGGTCAGCGCCCGCGGTCGGGAATCGTTCCGTGATCTTCCGGCAGTTGACGTGGCCCGAGTTCCTCCCGGCCGACCTGAAAGAGCGCCGCGCCGTGGAGCTGCTCGCCGAGGCGGGCGGCGAAGAGTACCACGCCTCGGCCGCGGTGGGCCAAGCGGTGAACGTTTTGGAGAGGGGGCTGTTTATGCTAAAGCGCGACATCATCGGGCAACGACACGAACGCGCCGCTTCTGCGGTGTCGTGTTCTTTGCTGCTCCTGCTCGGCGCGGTGTTGAGCATCCGGCTGCGGGATCGATCGCCGTTGGTGGTGTATTTCTGGAGTTTTTTGTTGGCGGTCATCACCCTGATCGTGATCAGCAGCGGGCTTAACCTGGCCGACGACACACCCGCTTCGGTGGCGGTGGGGATGAGTGTGACGTGGTCGGGTAACGCGTTGTTGTTGGTGGTCTTGTTGTATTCGTACCGGAAGCTATCGCGAAACTGAGCCGGTAACCCTCGCGCTGGCGTGGCCGTAACTAAAGCCATGAAAACCCTCGACCGTTACATCATCAAGCAGTTCCTAACGAACTTCGTCATGTTGTTCGTGGTGGTGATGCTGCTGTTTGTGGTCGTGGATTTCATCGTCGATGTCGATGAGTTTGTCCAGGCGGGCGAGGTCCACAAAGACTCGTGGTACGGCATCGCGATGCTGGCGACGGTCGGAACGATCGTGGACTACTACGTCCCGGTCATCATGCTGGTGTACGTGTTTTTCAACGGCCTGATCGTGGTCGGGGCAATGGGGTTTACGATCGTCGGGCTGCAGCGGCACCGCGAACTCACCGCGGTGATCGCCAGCGGGGTGAGCCTGCACCGCATCGCGGCCCCGGTGTTGATCAGCGGCTTGGTGCTCAGCGCGTTGACGCTGCCGGTTCAGGAATTTGTGCTGCCTGACTTGGCGCCGAAGCTGGTCCGGGCCAAATCGGAGCTGAAACAACCCAAGAAGGGCTTGGAAAGCAAAGAGGTCTATTTCGCCCAAGCCGGCGACCACGACTTGCTGAGCGCCGCGCGGTTCGACGCCGAGGCGGGGGAACTCTCGGGCGTCCATATCATCCTCCGCGACGAGACGGGAACCAAGCAGTCGGAAATCAAGGCGAAAAAAGCGACGTGGAATGAGGAAAGCGGCGCATGGAAGCTAGAAGAGGGTTTGGAAGAACAGCCGATTGCGAAGGCCGAGGCGATGCAGGCGACCTCGCGCTCGGTGAGGCGGGTGGGGTCGTATTCCACCGGCTTGTCACCTACCGTGTTGCTGGCCCGGCGCGACGCGTTGTTCGCCAGCTTGCTGTCGATCCGCACGCTCGAGGGGTTGTCGGACAACGAGGCGGTCAGCCCGGCCCAACGGGACAAGGTATCTCAGATCATCTCCAGCCGGTTCAGCTTGATGGTGTTGAATGTATTGGTGTTGGTGATGGGGTTGCCGTTCTTTTTGAAACGGCTGCCGGGCGACACGCTGATGTCGGCGCTCAAGGCGGCGGGGCTGTGCATCGGGGCATGGGGCGGCGGGTTGATGATGTTGCAGATGGGCCCCGGGGCGTTGCCGGTGGGCGGGCCGGCGTTGGTGGCGTGGCTGCCGGTGGCGATCTATCTGCCGGTCGCGGCGTATTTGCTGCAGACGGTCAAGACCTGACGGCTGCGGCGGGCGCGACGGATTGCCGAACCGTGGGCGAAGGCGTGTTAGGCCTGCGTTATCGGGCTTTGCGGCGTTCTCGATTGATTGCGGCGGCATGGCGGGGGGTTTAAGCTATGCGGCTCATGGAAACGAACCGGATCGACACCATTTTTGCCGAGTTGCGGTCTTCGGGCCGTAAAGCGTTGATGCCTTTCGTCACCGCTGGAGACCCGGATCTGGACACGACCATCCGGCTGCTGGAAGCGGCGCAGGACGCCGGGGCGTCGATCTGCGAGGTCGGTATCCCGTTCAGCGATCCGATCGCCGACGGCCCGGTCATCCAGGCGTCGATGTCGCGGGCGCTGGACCGGGGCTTAAAAGTTGATCAGGTTTTCGCCGCCGTCGCCGAGGCCCGGTCGAAGCTCACGATCGGCCTGGTCGCGATGGTCAGCTATTCGATCGTGCACCGCATGGGGCTGAAAAACTTCGTCACCCAGGCCAAAACCGCGGGCTTTGACGGGTTTATCTTCCCGGATTTACCTCTCGCCGAGTCCGGACCCGCCCGCGCGGTCGTGGCGGAGGCGGGGATGATCTTGAGCATGTTGATCGCGCCGACGACGCCGATCGAGCGGGCCGAGCAGATCGCCGCCGCGAGCACGGGCTTTGTGTACGTTGTCTCGCGTCCGGGGATCACCGGGGCCCGCGAGGCTTTGCCCCCCGAACTGCCCGCCCGGCTGGAGCGACTGCGGGGCGTGACCGACTCGCCGATGGCGGTCGGCTTTGGCATCAGCACGGCGGCCCAGGTCCGCGATGTCGTGAGCGTGGCCGACGCCGCGATCGTCGGCTCGGCCTTGGTGGCGCAAATCCACGAGTTCGCCCAGACTTCAAACGACCGAGCGGTGGAAGGCACCCGAGCCGCGGTCGCCGAACTGGCGCGCGGGCTGACGGCCGACGCCCTATAACCTCCAAATCGGACTGGGCCGCCCCAAAGGTCGATGAAGAATCTTGAACCTTAACACCCCTGCGATCCCCGACGGCGATGCCAGCGTATGACCACCGTCCGGGCTTCGTTTTTTGCCCCTTGATCACCTCCCCAAGGCCCGCACGCCATGAAATCAGTTCCTCGCCTACGCTTGGTCGTACCCCGACCGTTCACCGCCTTACTGACGGGAGTTGCCCTGTTTGTGGCCGGCTTGCTGACCACGCCGACTTCGGCGCAGGTGGCCGGGGTATCGGCCGACGACTTGACCGGCGAGCGGCTTCTCTCGGACATGCTGCTGCGTTTCACCATGCAAACGCTCAGCGACACGCGCGTCGAGCAGGAAGGCGACCTCCGCCCGGATCAACTGGTCCGCGCGTCGGTCTTTCTCGACCTGGCCCTGGAATTGACCCCCGACGACACGGACCTCTGGAGCAAGCGGGCGAATCTGGCGGACCGGGCCGGCGACCGCGTCATGCTGCTCAAGGCGCTGCGGAATATCGTCGAACTCGCCCCCGATCGCGACGCGACCCGGCTGCGTCTCACGCTGGCCGAGATCGCCGACGTGGAGACGCTCGACGGCCGGCTGGCGATCCTGGAAGAAGAACTCGCCGCGGCGCGGGCGAACGGGTATTCCGAGGCCTACCAGTCGCGCATCGCGTCGTCGGCCGCGACCATCGCCCAGGAGATAGGAAACGAGCAGGCTTTTCTCAAGCACCTCAAGACCGCGGTGCGGGCCGACTCGGCCAACGGCGAAGCGGCGCTGCTGACGTATCAGTTGGCGGTCGAGCGCGGGGCGAAGCCGCTGAATCTTGGCGCGGCCGCCATCAACATCGTGCGTGCCCGCCCGCTGGACTCCGACGCTCGCCTGTTGTTGGCCAACGCTTTGTACAACCTCGGAGTGTATGACCGCGCGGTTCAGCAGTTTGAGGTCGCCGCCCGGATGCCCCGGACTTTGCCGATCCCGCCGACGATCTGGCCGATGTGGTCCAGTTCGCTGATCGCTTCGGGCCAGACGACCGAGGCGGTCGATTTTATCGCTCAGGTCGAACAACAGTTCGCCAAGCCGGCCGAAGAGGGCGGCGCCGCTTCGGGCTTGCCGTTCGATCTGGAGTTGCAACTGCGTATCTTGCACGGCGACACCGAGCCGGGCCGGGCGGCGTTGGGCCGGGCGGTCGCGCAGCTCGAGTCGCGAATCGAGGCGGGTGACTCCGACGCCAAGCTCGAACTCGCCTGGATCACCGCGGTCTTCGGCGAAGACACCGAGTCGGTCACGCCGTTGTTGGAGGATCAGGACCGCAACGACCCGCGCTTCGTGCGGGCCACCGGGTTCGTGTTTATGCGGGAAGGCGCCGAGCGTTGGGCGCGGAGTGCGTTTGAACAGGTCGCCGAGACCGATTCGATCTCGGCCTACGGCCTGGCTTTGCTGAAGGGACGCGACGACGCGGGTCGCGCCCGCTTCGTCCGCCAGGTGATCCACGACATGCCCGGCAGCACCGGCGCATTGCTCGCGGCCAACAAACTGCATCAGCTCGGACGTGATGTGATGCCGGGCCCCAACGGGCAGGCCATCGTCGACGCCATGAGCCGCCTGCCCATCGCGCTGTGGCGGTTCGATGTCGACCGCAACCCATGGACATCCATGCGGGTACGTTTCGACTCGTCGCGGACTCAGTTTCTTGAACCCATCACCGCCGATCTGATCGTCCAAAACGGCCTGGACATCCCGCTGCCCATCGACCCGGCGATCGGCTTGGGTACGCAGTCTTTCGTCGCCATCTCCGCCTTCATCGGCGGTCAATCTTTGGGGCAACTGCCGCCCCAGGTCGTCGACATGACCGGGCGGCTCACGCTCGGGCCGCGCGAGCGCTGGACCACACCGGTGCAAGTCGACCGTTCGATCTTTGGCATGTTTCTCACCAGCGGGGCCAACTCCACGCTGACCTACAACACCACCTTCACTTACGACCCGCGCTACTTGCCCAACGGCGCGCTGGTGCGGGGGGCTTTGGGCGGCATGGATACCGCGCGGTCGATGCAGGCGTTCGTGCCCGCGATGGTCGTGGAGAACCTCGAACAATGGGCCAACGACGCCGTGTCGGGCCAAGGCCTGCCGCGCTACATCGCGCTCAACCGTCTGGCCCGCTCCGGCGACGCGCTTCGGAGTGCCGACGCGATCGATCGCGAGCTGTCCCAACTCTGTATCGATTCGCTCATCACGGCATACGAGAATTCGGGGCCGACGGAACAAGCGTGGATCCTGTTGCTGCTGAGCACCGAGCCGGGGCGGAGCAGCCCGTTTCAGGCGATCCTTGATCAGGGGCAGCGCAGCGACAACGACCTGGTCCGCGTGGCGTATCTGTTCCAACACGCCGACGAGCCCGACGGCAACGCCGTGACCACGGCGATCCGCGACGGGTCGCCCGTGGTCCAAAGCTTCGCCGAGGCCATGCGTGACTTCCTGAGCCTGCCGCCGGCCGAGAGCCCTGCGGCCCCGTGATTTGATTCCAGTGCTATGTCGTTCGTGGTGTCGTCTCGGCTTCGATCTGCCCGACGCGACGTTGTGCCCGAGTGGTTGAACCGGATGGTTTGTTGATGAAGAACCTTGGGTTGGCTGGAGTGGGAAAGCGGCTACGCCAAGGTTTACGCGCCTGGGTCGGCCCCCGGGCCGTGGTGCATCGGTTGAGTCGGCGGTTCTTCGCGGCTGAGGCGGTGTACCGAGGGGTCACGACGCCCTACGCCGACACCGACCCGGGCCAACTACAAGACTTCATCGTCTGCAACGACGGCGAGACCCCCGAACCCGCGGAACTGTTTAAGCGCCTGCATTGGGGCGGCCAGATGTTGGCGATCGGCCGAGACGCCGAGGCGATCGATCGATACGCCCGGGTGTTCGCCGCGCACGATTCGTATGAACTCGAAGTCGGCCCCGAAACAACGGTGCCGCAGATTTGGGGCCTTCCGTTGCCGGTCGTCGGTCGGCCGCTGCATTACCTTTTGGTCCGCAAGGTTACGCTGATCCTGCCGGGGGAAGACACCGACCGGTTTACTTTCGACGTCCGTCTGGTCAAACGGCCTGAACTCGGCGACCAGTACATCGTCATGAAACAGGTCCCGCGCTACCGCAGCGTGGTCAGCCGCCTGCACAGCCGATTCCCCGAAGCCGGGCAACAGGTCTTACTCACCCGTGCGGAGAAACTGGTCAAGCGGGTGTTCCCGGTTTTTCTGACCCGCGAGGCTGGCTTTTTGCAACTCCTTCACCGCGACCTGCCCGAAACGTTCAAGCCGCGGGTGCCCGAAGCGTTGGGGTTTGAGAAAGCGCCCGACGGCACGATCAAGCGGCTGTACATGAGTTGGCTGCGCCTGGGCGGCGAGCCGTTGTCGCACATGGAGTTTTCGCAACAGGCCGCGGAATTGTTGAGCGTGTTGCACGACAAAGTCGGCGTGATCCACCTCGACCTGCGGCTGGACAACATGGTCATCAGCGAAGGGCGGGTCTGCTTCCTCGACTTCGGCTCGTCGGTCCGGGTCGGCGAAGACATCCATCAGAGCCCGCTGCTCAGCTCGTTGTTCGACGAGATGATGAACACCAGCCAGATCCAGCGCACGATGGGCA
Organism: Planctomycetota bacterium; assembly: GCA_039199695.1. Taxonomy (GTDB): domain Bacteria; phylum Planctomycetota; class Phycisphaerae; order Phycisphaerales; family Phycisphaeraceae; genus Algisphaera. The sequence goes on from JBCCST010000001.1 coordinate 104,836, forward strand.
AGATGCGCGACGCCGGCCGATTGACTTCGGACGTGCTCGTCGCCGCGCAGGGCAAGATCGACCGCGGCGTCGACATGTTCTATCTGTCGCTTCAGATCAGCAAGCCGGTGAGCAACCCCGAACTCTTGCCGTTGATCCGTTACGACGCGCTGTCGGACACCGCCAAGCGGATCAAACTTTTGACCGACGCGATCCTGCGGCCGACCAACCCCAACCGCCCGCACTTCATCTCGGCGCGGGACGTATTCGTGGGCCTGCAGAAGATCGAAAAGAAGCTCGCCGACTCCGGCGGGGCCGACTGACCGGTGCCCAGTTTTGCGATTTCTCGGGGAAGTCGATGCGGGACAGCCGGCCGGCCTATCGTTAAGCTGTTCGGTAATCGACTGGAGCACACGATGAAAATGAATGTTGGGTTGATCGGTTTGGCGTGCCTGAGCATGAGCGTGGTGTTTACGCCGGCCTCGGCCGAGGAAGACGTGGCGATTCAATTTGCCGAAGACGTGGCCGGCGAGGCAGCGATGCCAGACGCCGCCACCACGGGCGAAACCGTCGGGTGGATCGAGCTCAACTCCATGCTGCGGGAAGCCCCCGTGCCGTTTGCGTGGGTAGCCGAAAGCGACGCGGGCCCGTCGTTGCCGGGCGTGCTCAACCAGATCGCCACCGTCCGCGACGGCGAGGACTACCAGGGCCTGGTCATCTTCCTCGACCAGCCGCAACTCACCTTGCCCCAGTGCACCGCGATCGCCGACGCCATCGACGACCTCAAAGCCACCGGCAAGACCGTCATGGTTTTTGCCGAGGTGTTCAACCTCCGCGACTACCTGATCGCCAGCGCCGCCGACATGGTGCTGCTGCAGAAGAAGGGTTCGGTCGAGTTGTCGGGCATCGCGGTGGAAGAGATGTACCTCGCGGGCATGCTTGAGAAGATCGGCGTCAAGCCGGACTTGTTACAGGTGGGTAAATACAAAGGGGCCGACGAAACCCTGATGCGTTCTCAGCCGAGCGAAGCGTGGGACGAGAACTTCGATGCGCTGCTCGACGGACTCTACGAAGAAACGATCAACCGCATCGCTGAGGGACGGGGTACCACGCGCGAAGAAGTCGAAGGCTGGTTTGCCAAGTCGTGGACGATGACCGACCAGCAACTACTCAAGGCCGGCGTCGTCGATCAAGTGGTGGATCGCGATTTGTACGACGTGACCTCGGCGAGCTTCGGCGAGCTGTTTGAGTGGGACGCCGAGCTCGGTTTGTCGGCGACCGCGATGGACACCAGCAACCCGTTCGCGATGTTCAGCGTGTTGTTCGCCGAGCCGACCGTGCAGACCGACCGGCCGACCATCGCCGTGATCCACGCCGACGGCCCGATCACGTCGGGCGATTCGTCGTTGGGCGACGGCGTGTTCAGCGACGCCAGCATCGGCAGCCGCACGATGGTCTACGCGCTGGAAGACGCGTTATACGACGAGAATATCCAAGGCGTGGTCATCCGCCTCGACTCGCCGGGCGGCTCGGCGTTGGCGTCGGAGATCATCTGGCAGGCGGTGCGTGAAGTCGGCCAGGAAAAGCCCGTGTTCGCGGTGGTGGGTTCAATGGCCGCGTCGGGCGGGTACTACATCGTCAGCGGGGCGGATCAGATCTACGTCCAGCCGCACTCGATCCTGGGGTCCATCGGCGTGGTGGGGGGCAAGATCACCCTCGGCGGCCTCTACGACTGGGCCGGCGTCACCATCACCCGCCGCCACCGCGGCCCGGGCGGGGACTTGTTCAACTCCGTCGAGCCGTTCACGCCCGACCAACGCGCGACCGTCCGCACCGCCCTCGAAAACATCTACGACCAGTTTATCGACCGCGTTGAGATCGGCCGGGGCGACCGCCTGCCCGAGGTGGGCGAGGTGGCCGAGGGCCGGTTGTTCGTCGGCACGACCAGCGTGGAGAACGGCATGGCCGACAAGGTCGGCGGGCTGGACGCCGCGTTGACCGATCTCGCCGATCAACTCGGCTTGGCCGAGGGCGAGTACGACGTGGTGAACCTGCCCGGCCCGTTGTCGCTCAACGATTATCTCAATAGCCTGTTCGGCGTGAGCAGTCCGGCGTCGGCCGCACAGTCGGCGGTGGGTTCGGAACTGCCGGCCTTCATGCAGACCGCCCGCCGGCTGCTGGGGCCGGTGGCCTGGCGAAACGTCAGCCGGTCGATGCAGGGCATGATGTTGCTGCAGGACGAGCCGGTCTTGCTGATGATGCCCACGGCGATCGTGGTCAAGTAATCGGGATGAACGAGGCTGATCGATGAACCTTTGCGTGATCCTCCCCGCGGCGGGTTTGGGCCAGCGTTTTGCGGCGGGGGGCAGCGCTTCGGCGAGCAAGATCGAGTTTGAGCTCGACCACAAGCCCGTGTTCCTGCACGCGATCGAAGCGTTTCGCGCGGTGGGTAACGTCGGGCAGATCATCCTCGCGGTGCACTCCGATCGGCTGGATGATTTTAGGTTCCGGTGGGAAGACAAGCTCGCGTTTCTGCAGGTCGATCTGGTGGCGGGCGGCCGGATCGAGCGGTGGGAGACGGTGAAGCTGGCGCTCGCGGCGGTCCGCGACGGGGCGACCCATATCGCGGTTCACGACGCCGCCCGGCCGGTGGTTTCGCCGACGATGATCGAGCGCGTGTTCGCCGCGGCGGAGCGACTTCCGGCGGTGATCCCCGGCTTGCCAGTCAGCAGCACGCTCAAACGCGTGGGGAGCCCCGAGACGGACGCCGTGTCGGCCGACCCGCTGGACGACATTTTGGGCGACGCGACTAGCCCGACAGCCGAGGCCCGCCCAGTCGAAGGCACCGTATCTCGCGACCACCTCGTGGCGATCCAAACCCCGCAGGTCTTCGAGATCGAGTTGCTGCGTCGGGCCTACGCGCAGGCCGACCAAGTGAATGGGGTGACCGACGACGCGGGGCTGATCGAAGCCTTGGGCGAAATGGTCCATGTCGTCGAGGGCGACCCGGGTAACATCAAGATCACCCGTCCCGGCGACGCCGAGTTGGCCGCGGCTCTCATCGCGCACCGCAAGCAAGCGGTCGCCGAGAAGAAAGTCATCGATCTCTTCGGTGACGACGACGATTGAGCCGTTCACTTGCGGCGATCGAACATCCTGTTTGCATCCAGATTTGGGGAAATCCGTATCGGGTTTCGCAATGCTACCGCCGCCTACCGTTTAAGATGCTAGCGGTTGTTTGTCGATCACCTTTCCTCAAGGAGTTGCCATGTCTCATCCGCGAATGCGTCCGTTGGCTTGCTTGCTGGCCGTCCTGTCTTGTTTGACTTTGGCGGGGTGTTACGAAGACGAAGCCGAAGTGACGGTAAACGCCGACGGCAGCGGGACATTCACACAAACCATCCGCATTTCCGAACAGATGGTCGTTGCGATGACGGCCGAGGACAACGGCTCGGGCTTCAGCGGCGAGGCCCCGTTCGACGTCACCCGCGAAGAACTCGAAGCCAAGCTCGGCGCCGCCGGCACGATCACCGCGTTTGATCTGGAAGACCTCGACGACGGCGGCAAGCGGGTTACCGTCCGCGGCACGTTCGCCGACGTCAACGCGTTTTTCCAGAGCGACTACGCCGACGACTCCCTGAAACTTGGCCTCGAAGCCGCGGCCGACGGCCAAGCCCAACTGACGTGGGTCGCCCAAGACGACCAGAACACCAACGGCCCGTCGCTGGACCAGATGTACGGCATGGCCAAGGGCCTCAAAGTTGTACGCCGGGTCAACCTGCCCTCGGCGCCAGTCGCGGATCAGGGCGAAGTCGTGGGCAACCGCGTCGAGTGGGCAATGGACCTATCCAACCGCGATACGCTGGCCGCGACCAAAGCGATGGTCGCCCAAGCCGACGACGGCGTGTTGACCGCTCAGTTTGATCCGGGCGAAATCGTGATCGAAGCCGTGGCCTCGATGGGTCCGGTGGGTATGGCTCAACCGGACGAGGTAGCGGATGCCGCCCCGGTCGATGCTTCGGGGATGGAAGTCAAAATCAACACCGTGGGTTGGACTCGCTACGCCACGCTCAGCGAAGATGCCTACCCGCAGGACAACGTGTTGAGTCTCGAACTCGAATTGACCTGGCCCGAAGACAGTCGGCCGTTGGCGGTGTACAGCGGCGAACTCCAGAGCCTGACCGACGACCGCGGCACCGATCTGGTGATCCCGGCCGACGATAACTTCAACTCCCGCCGAAGTGATATCTGGGAACACTCGGATTCCGAGCGCTTCCGCATCGAGGCCGTCGGCCCCGACCGCGCGGCGCAGGCGTTGATGAATCTTGTCGGGCACGTCCGCGTGGTGACGCAGGTCAACGTCGAGACGATCAGCCTCGATAACCCGTCCGCGATGGCGGGCAAGGACTCGGTCGGTAACGACACGCTCGACGGCTTGGGGTTCAAGATCAAGGAGGTCGACGGGGCGAGCGTGGGCGTCACGTTCAACGAAGGCGTTGAAGCCACCGACGTCATTCAATCGCTCAGCGCGACGCTGCCCGACGGCACGCCGGTCGAGAGCAACGGGTGGGGCGGTTGGGCCAACAACATGAACTACAACTTCCCGGAAGACGTCTCGGCGATGACCAACCTCACGATCGAGATCCTGACCGGAGAAACCGTCGTCGCGGTGCCGTTCGCGGTGGACCGGGTCGAGCTGCCTTGACCCGAGAGAAAAAAGTTCAAGGCTTGAGGTAAGACTCGACGTTGGCCTGAGGGTCCAGCGCCAATGCCCGCCGGGCCGCGGCGTCGGCGTCGTCCGGCCGATCAAGTCGGGCGTAGATCACGGCCAGCCGGGTGGGGTGCTGGGCCCGCTCGGGCTCGAGTATTTCTAGCGATTCGACCTGGAAGGCGGCGGCGGCGAGGTCGCGGCGTTGCAGGGCGATCGTGGCGGCCAACTCGCGGTAGGGCGCGTTGTACGGCTCGCAGTGCAAGGCTCGCAAGATCGCGTGCTGCGCCGCATCCAGTCGGCCAGCGTCGCGGTGCAACTCGGCGAGTTGCCGGGACCAGACCGAGGTGTAGTTGTCGCTTTGTTCGAGCAGCTGCAACGAGCCCAGCGCGTCTTCGGGGTGGTTGAGGTCGAACGCCAGGCGGACCAACACGGTGTGCGGCCAGGGATCGACCGGACGGGCCTGAGCGTAGCGGTTCAGCCAGAGGCGGGCCGCCTCCGGGTCGCCGCCGTTGACCGCCCGCTCGGCGATGAGTTTGATGAGGTCGGGGTGGTGGTTGCCCGGGGTGTTAAGCAGGTCGATCAGTTCGCCGGTGGAGCGGTCTTCGCCGCCGGAGTCGAGCACGGCTTGGACTTCGTCACTCGTTTCGATCGGGGCCATGCCCCACGCTTCGACTTGCCCCTCGGCCCACACGCGGAACGCGGCCATGAAGTCGTCGGCGGTGTAGCCGGTGACTTGATGCAGCGCATCGGTATCGGAGACGCCTTCGCGGTAGAGTGCGAGCAGGTCGATCACCGCGTCGTGCGACCAGCGGGTGGCGAGGAACTCGAGCATCCAGTCGGACTGGGCGTAGGCCAGCGGCCGTTCGTAATCGGTCTGCGGGCGGATGAAGCCCCAGTTGGTCTGGTCGTAGTCGAACAGCTTGTCGTTCTGAAGCGCCCAAGCGAGCAGTTGGCTGGTGCTGTAGGTCCGCCCGATGGTTTCCGAAGAGACCGCGCAGGCTTCGGTGAACCAGTGCGGCACGCGGTTACGCGTCTGGGCGAGGTTGACGGTGTGCACGAACTCGTGCCGCATCACGTTGACCCAGTTGTACGGGTTGGCCTGGTCGGGGCCGGAGCGGGGCGGGGTGATGGCGACCACGTCGCCGGTGGCCGCGGCGATCGTCCAGATGCTCGGCATGCCGGTGATGCGGACGGCGAAGGTGGACTGGTCGGGCATCAGATCGACCTGGGTCTTGTTCGCCGGGCGGTGGCGGAAGACGGCGGTGATCTCGTCGTACATCTCTTCGAGCGGGCCGGGCATGTCGCGGGCCAGCGCTTCGTCGATCCCCGGCCGATACCGGATGATGAAGTGCTCGGTCTCGATGGTTTCGTAGACACCCAGCAGGTTTTCGGTGAGACGCAGCTGGTTGTTGACCCGGCGGTGGAACGGATCGAGGCGCTGGGCGTGGGCGAGTTCGAGACGGGCGTTTTCAAGGTCGCCCGATTGCATGAGCAAGAGGCCGAGCTCGAGACGCGGAGCGGGCCAGTTCGGCGATCGTTCGATGGCGGCACGGAGAAGGGATTCGGCCGGGACGTATTGGCGGTCGTTGCTGAGGTATTCCCCGGCCGTGTACAACGCCAAGGGCGAACCCACCGCTTGCTTGTTGCCCGCCGTGCTCACCGCGTCGAAATGATCGAGCGCTTCGGCCAGCGCCGCTTCGTCGTAGGCCATCGCCTCGGTCGCCGCGGCGAGCGCGAGCAGTTCGCGGTTGCGCGGAAAGCTTTCGAGCGCGGGTTCCAATACTCGGCGGGCCGAGGCCACGTCACGCTGCCGGAGGAACGAGCGGATGTCGATCATGTCGGCCAACGGGTGCAGCGGGTTGATCGCGCGCAGGTGTTGCGAGACCTCGGCGGCGCCGTCGAAGTTGTAGCTGTCGACGTTGAGTCGGCCCAACGCGTACCACGCCGACCCGGCGGCGGGGTTGAACGTCAGGGCTTCTTCGAGCGCCGCGCCCGCCTCGGCCCAGTTGTCCTTGGTGATTAGTAGTTGCGCCTCGGCCACGCGGGCCGGCCAGTGCAGCGGGTCGAGCTCCTGGTAAACCCGGGCGAACATACCCAACGCCAGCTGATAGTCCTGCGACGGTCGGCCCTCGAGGTGGGCGAGCAACACGATCGCTTGAGCCGCCGCGGTCAACTCGGCGGGGTCGTTGATCTTTTCGTGCTGGAACCGTTGGCGTACCGGCGTGAGCAAGTCGACCGCTTCGTCGAGCCGACCGAGGTCTTCGAGCGCCCGGCCGCGCAGAAAAGCCGCCGCGACCGAGTCGTTATCGGCCAGCCATTCGAATACTTCATCGGCGTCGCCGCGGAACAACGCGGCCTCGGCACGCAGGATCGGATCGCTTGCGGCCTCGAACGTCGCGGTGTCCGACAGGCGGTATCGGCCCCACGCCAAGGCCGCGGCTTCGTCGGGTGATGTCGGGGTGAATCCGTCCCACTGGCCGTGGAAGAGCTGGAGTTGTCGGCGGCGGTCGTCGTCGATCGCGGGGCTGTCGAGGATACGCGTCAGCGTCGGCGAGACCTCGATCTCGTGCAGCGTGTCTTGGTCTTCGCCGGCTTCGATCAGGGCCTCGATAACCGAGGTGTCCTGCGCCCACACCAGCGGAACGCCGACGCAAAACAACGCGGCGAGCAGAAAACGACCGGCATGGCGTTGGAGTGGCATCGTGGGTTAGTTTAGGATCGCGTTTGCCATGAACCAACCCTTCCCCGAATTTGCCGGCGACTTTCCGATTTTGCGCAAGCTGGACTTTTTCAACCACGCCGGCGTCGGCCCGATCAGCGGGCCGGCGGCCCAGGCGATCCGCGACTACGCCGCCCAGGCCGAGACGCAGGCGTACGTCGGGGCGGACTGGTACCGCCGGGCGAACCGGGCCAAGAAGCTGGCCGCCCAACTGATCAACGCGGCGGGTGGTCACGAGATCGCGTTCGTGCCCAATACGTCCACGGGGCTGTCGCTGGTGGCCAAGGGGTTACGTTTTGTCGCCGGCGACCGCGTGGTGATCACCAACGTCGAGTACCCGGCCAACCGTTACCCTTGGGAAGACCTTAAGCGTCAGGGCGTCGAGCTCTTCGAGGTGCCCCAATCGGCCGACGGCCGAATCGACGTCGAGCGGGTCTGCGACGCCATCAACGACCGGACGCGGGTTGTGTCGTTGTCGCATGTGCAGTACGCCTCGGGTTTCCGGATCGAACTGAAGCCGGTCAGCGACATGGTGCACCGGGCGGGGGGGTATCTGTGCGTTGATGCGATCCAGAGCTGCGGCCTGTTGCCGGTGGACGTGCAGGCGATGGGCATCGATTTTCTTTCGGCCGACGGGCACAAGTGGATGCTCGCGCCCGAAGGCGCAGGGATTTTTTATTGCCGGGCGGACCTCTGCCCGGTGCTGCATCCGAACGTGGTGGGTTGGATGAACATGGTCGACGCGGGGAACTACGGCGACTATCGATTTGAATTCCAAATGGACGCCCGGCGGTTCGAGCCCGGCAGTTGGAACATCCCCGGTATCGCGGCGTTGGGCGCGAGCCTGGAACTGCTGCTCGGTGTCGGCATCGACGGCCCCCGAGGGGTGTGGGCACGGGTCGAAGCTTTGACCACGCGACTCGTCGAAGCGCTCGGCGCCAAGGGTTACCCGGTATTCACGCCACGGACCTCGCCGAGCGAACGCAGCGGCATCGTGATTTTTGATTTGCCCGCCTCGCTCCGGGATCGGCTGGATCCCAAACAACTCGCCGCCGACCTGCAGAAGCAGGGCATCGTGATCGTCGTCCGCGAGGGCCGGCTGCGGGCGAGCCCACATTTCTACAACACCGCTGCCCAGATCGATCGGTTGGTGGAAGCTTTGCCCGTCGGGTAGAGTGAAATAGTTAATGAGTGATTGTCATCTTCGACCTGCAGTATTTTTCTAGGAGTAAATGGGTATGTCTTGGATTCCAAACATTCTGGCCCAGGCCGACGAGCCAACCGAGGACGCGACGAACGAGTTAGAGGATGTTCAGGCCGAAGTACAGCAAGACGCGAAGCAGGCGGTCGACGGTGTGTTGTCGGGTGATGTCGAGTCTTTGTGGCCGTTGGTCGAGAAATACGTGATTCCGTTGGCGTTGGCGATCGTCATCCTGATCGTCACGTTTATCCTGGGCAAGATCATCGCCAGGGTCGTGGCCAACGCCACGCGCAAGGCCAAGGTCGACGAAACGCTGGCCCGCTTCTTCGGCAAGCTGGTGTTTTACGTCGTGATCACGTTGGGGGTGATCGCGGCGCTGGGTCGGGTGGGGGTCGAGGTGACGGCCTTCGCCGCGATCCTCGCGGCCGCGGGTTTTGCGGTGGGCATGGCCTTGTCGGGCACGCTGAGTAACTTCGCGGCCGGCGTGATGCTGTTGATCTTCCGCCCGTTCAAGGTCGGGGACGTGGTGTCCGCGGCGGGCGTCACCGCGAAGGTCAACGAGATCGAACTGTTCACCACCACTTTCGACACGCCCGACAACCGCCGGATCATCGTGCCCAACTCGTCGATCTTCGGCGGCACCATCGAAAACATCAGCCACCACCCCGAACGCCGCGTCGATGTGGCGGTCGGCTGCGACTACTCGGCCAGCCTGGACCAGACCCGCGAGGTCTTGACCGCGGCGATCGAGTCGGTGGAGGGGCGGATCGACGGCGACGGCCGGGGCTACCAGGTCTTCCTCGCGGAGTTGGGGGCGTCGTCGGTGGACTGGGCGGTCCGCGTCTGGTTCTCCGCGGCGGACTACTGGGCGAAGAAAGAAGAACTCACCCGGGCCGTGAAGATGCACCTCGACGAAGCGGGCATCGGCATCCCGTTCCCGCAGATGGACGTGCACGTCGACGGGAAGTTGGGCGATTAAGAGCTTTCTGGTTTAGCGGGCGACGCGAAGCGTCCCGCGCTGAACGGCAGATTCAATCCAACGGCACGACTTGCAATTCCCACCCGCGCCCGTCGGGCAACGCGGTATCGAAAGCCTCGTCTTCGAGCGACGCGTTGGCTTCGGGTCGGAACAGGTCCACGATGGTTTGGTCGTCATCGGCCTCGAGCGTCGCGGCCCGCAGCGGGAGCAGCGTCTCCTGGTCGAACCACAGGTCGATCTGCTGGGCGTCGGTTCCCGCTTGAGGCTTGGGGATCAGCCGGAGGTGAAACGTCCCGGCTTCGGATTTGGGGTCGTCCTCGGCCGGCTCGATCAGTCCGACCTCAAACTTCTGCAACACCCGATCCTTGCGCAGGTTCAACGGCAGCAGGAACGGCCCGTCGCCGAGTTCGAGGTCGGCCTGTTCGCCTTCGGGCACCAACTCCCGCCGGGTCGCGGTTTGGTCCTTGGCGTCCACGTCCAACAGCCAACGGCCGTCGTAGACGTAGGACTGATCGATGTCTTCGATCACGCTATCGACTTTCTTGCGTTCGAAGCGGACGGCGAACCGCATCGAGGCGTGTTCATCGTCCGCTGCGGCGTAGCGAAGGCTTCCGAAGTATTGGGTCTCTTCTTCCAAAAGGGCGGCTACGTTGGTCATGCGGACCCGCGCGGTCAGCGACTCGGTTTGCGAGGCGCTGGCTTCCAAGACCGTCAGCCAGCCCTCCGCGGTCATCGGCGCCGGCTCGACCACCACCGGCTCAAGCAATCCCGCTCCGGGGGCCGCCGGGGCGGCGGGCTCGACGGGTTGGGGCACGACCGGGCTATGTGGGCTCGTGTCGTTGCTGTCGGTTGAGCTCTCCGCAGGGCCCGCAGAACAGCCCGCCACCCCCAAGCAAGACAACAACCCCAACGACCACAAACGCCGAGCGGCGTCGGCGTTCAACAACGATACGATTCGAGTAGTCATGTTCATTCCACGTCGGGCGGATTCAGGTCTAAACCATCATAGCCGTCGGCGGGTTCAAAGATCACGGGCGAAACGGGGTAGGCCGAGGGGGCCGCGTCCGGCGAAACCGGGGCGCACTCGATCACTTCGAGCGAGCCATCGGTCGCGCGGGCGGGGGGCTGGCCGATGGGCAGCACCAGGGGCACCATAAAGATCAGGACTTTCGCCCTGAACATCTCGTCTCTCATTCCCATAACGAGAGTGTACCCCCTTATCGGCCGTCCGAAAAGGGTTCTGAGCGACGTTCATCAATGTTTTTCATGCCCGATAAGATGGGGCCTTAAGCTGTAACGATCGCAACGGTTAGGCAACCCGCGCGGCGGCTGAGGCTTTTTAACTTCACGCCACGTCCGCCAACGGGAACCGGCGGAACACCATCCGGGTCGGGTCGATCTGGCTTAAGGCCTCGGCGACGCGGTCGCTCAGCGCCCCGAGGTGACCGACAAAGTAGCCGGCGAGGCTGGGGTGTGCCGTCAGCCGCGCGACCTGCCGGGAGACCGCGGATTCGACTTTCGCTTCGGGGTGGATCGGCACGCACTGCACCATCAGGATGCCCGCCCGGTCCGCGGCGTCGTACAACACGTCGGGCCCAAAGTGGTCACGCACCAACAGCAAAGACTCGCCCGTCGCCGGCAGGAGCTGGTCGGCGTCGGTGCGGTCGACGACGACGACCGAGTCGATATCGCAGATCTGCCCGTTGACCAGCAGCGATTCGTCGAAGTCTTCCCCCAAGACGCGGTCTCGCCGGACGCTGGTGAGGCCGAAGGTTACGGTTTGCTCGGCCCGGCCCCGGCCTTCTTCGGCGACGGTGACCGACAGCGTGTACAACGCCTGCTCACCCATGCCCGCGGGCCACCAGCGTTGCGGCCGAACGATCTCGAAGCGGACGCTGCCGCGGTGGTCGGTGAGTTGGACGCGGGTGTGCCCCTCGTCGTGGAAGCCGTCGCTGCCGTCGATTTCCACGAACACGTCCACCGCTCGGCCCGGCGATTGGCGGGCCGAGCCCGCGACCGCGGGCAGCGTGGTGAAGTGGGCGTCGATCACCGCTTGGTCGTGGTCGACGTAGCGGACGAGCGGGCGGACGGATTCCAGACGGACAACTTGATGCATGGCGTAGTCCCGAAGGCGTGACGCAGGCCTCATCTACTGTATGATCGGAACCGCGGCAGGGGAAGGTTTAATCCGTGGCCGCCGAGAGATTGATATCCGTTCCAAGGTTGATGGCCCGGGAGACACCCTATGAAGAGCGTGAAAAATGACCCCGTTCAAGCCCCGACGAATTCGGGAATCGCGGCCGTGACACCGCGGTCCTGTTCCGCTGTGTGTCTGGTGCTGCTGGTTCTGATCGTTGGGCTGTGGATGAGTCCCGCCGCCGAGGCGCAGGCACCCGAGCTTTCGACCTACGAGAGCAAGGCCTACAAGATCCACACCAACCTCACCCGGGCCGAAGCGTTGGAGTACGGCGTCCACATGGACCTGATCTACAAGGAGTACGCCAAGCGTTTTTCCGTGCTGCGCGGGCGAAGTCGGGGCAAGCAGAACCTGTATCTGCTGCGTAACCGCCAGGACTACATCGAGGCACTCGTCGCGTTGGGCCTGCCCCGCGACATCGCGTCGAGCAGCGGCGGCATGTTTTTCTGGGGGCCCAACCGGGAAGGCTTGGCGACCTGGATCGAAGATCTGACGCGCGACCAGGTGTTCTCGACGCTGCAACACGAAGGCTTCCATCAGTTTGCCCACGCCAAGATGGGCGACCAGTTGCCGTTGTGGGTCAACGAAGGGTTGGCTGAGTATTTCGGGGCCGCGATCGTGGTGGACGGCGATGTCCGGCTGGGTGTCGTGGACGGCGACCGGGTCGAGAAGATCCGCGGCGCATTGGAATCGAACGAGGCGCTCAGTTTCCGTGAACTGCTCGGCATCGATTCCCGTCAATGGCAGCAGAACATGACCAGCCGCTCGGCCAAAGGCAGCCTGCAGTACGACCAATCTTGGGCGACGGTCCACTTCCTGATCCACGGCGACCGCGGCAAATACCAGAAGGCTTTCAGTGAATACCTCGTGCTCATCAGCCGGGGCCGGACGCACGATCAGGCGTTCGGCCAGACCTTCGGCAGCGACACCCGGCCGTTTGAGAAACGCTGGATGAAATTCATCGACGAGGTCGAGCCCGACGCCTACAGCACCGCGCTCAAGCGGCTGCAGTTCCTCGGATCGGGCCTGGAATTTCTCCAAACCAACGACGTGTCCGCGCCCGCCGACACCGAGGCGCTACGGGAGGCGTTGCAGTCCCGGCAGTACAAGGTCACCTGGCTCACCGAGTCGGGCACCAAAGTGACCGACTCGGCCGACGACACGCTGTACGCCTACCTCGATCGCAAGGACAACGAACACGCCTTCGAGATCATCCCGGCCGAGGAAGGCTCGGACCTCCCGCCCCGGATCGCCGCGACCCAATTACGGCCCGTTGCGACGTTGACGTGGGTGCGCGACGAAGACGGCAACCTGCGTTCGCAGATCGAATACGGCAGGTTGCGCCGCCGGTAGGGCGGTCGTGTCGCCGAAACAAAACGCCGCTTGCGGCCTAGCGTTCAGGCGCTAAGCCGCAAGCGGCGGTGAAATCAACGGTAGATTTTCGCCCCACTTACTTGCCGGTAAAGAACTTCTTCACCGCGTGCACGGTGAGTTGTCGGCCGGCCTTGCCGATGGCTTCGGTCAGCGGGATTTCTTTCGGGCAGACCTGCACGCAGTTCTGGGCGTTGCCGCAGTCCGCGACGCCGCCGGGGCCCATGAGCACGTCGAGGCGTTCCTTCTTGAGTTTTGCGCCGGTCTCGTGCTCGTTGAAGTAGTACGCCTGGGCGATCGCCTGAGCGCCGAGGAAGTCGTTGTCCTTGGTGAACTGGGGGCAGGCCTCGAGGCAGCAGCCGCAGGTCATGCAGCGGCTGATGGCGTAGCGTTCTTCCTGTTTTTCGGGCGATTCTTTGGGGCCCGGACCCAGCGAGTGCGTGCCGTCGATCGGGACCCAGGCCTTGACCTTGATCAGGTTGTCGAACATGCGTTGGCGGTCGACGAACAGGTCGCGGACGACGGGGAATTTGGTCATCGGCTCGAGCGTGATCGCGTCGCCGCCGGTCTCTTCGAGGAGCTCGGGGACGAGGGCCGAGCACGACTGACGGACCCGGCCGTTGATGACCATGGTGCAGGCGCCGCAGACCTCTTCGAGGCAACCAGAGTCCCAGACGACCGGTTCGATCAGCTCGCCGGACGTGGTGGTGGGGTTGGCCGCGATGTACTGCAGCACGCTGATGATGTTCTGCGAAGGCTTGACGGGGACCTCGAACTCCTGCCAATAGGTCGGCTGGTTCGCGCCGTCCTGACGCTTCACACGGACAAGGAATTTCTGAGCGGGGTTGGGTGCGATCATGGGGTGGCTTCTCACGAAAGCGCGACGAATCATGCCGTCGGCTGAAATAGTTTGGGGATCAACGGCTTATTTCGCCGCGGCTTCGGCTTCCTTCTTCGCGGGGGCGGCGTCGACCTTGCCGTAGGTCCGGGCGCGGAGCGGGACGAGCGGGCTGGGGATGGGTTCCCATTCGATGACCGGCTGGTCGGACTCGGCGTTGTACTTCACCTTGGTGGTGTTGTGGAACTCGGCGTCGTTGCGCTCGGTGTAGTCGCTGCGGTAGTGGCTGCCGCGCGATTCTTTGCGGGCGATCGAGCCCTCGAGCAGCGCCTCGCTGTAGGCCAACATGTCGCCGACCGCGCGGGCGAAGCTGACGTTCTGGTTGGTGTACATGCCGGTGTCGCTGATCTTGAGGTCGGCGTACCGCTCTTTAAGCTCGGCCAACTTTTCGCGGCCCTGCAACAGGCGTTGTTCTTCTTTGACCACGGTACAGGTCGCCGTCATCTCGACGCCCATTTCCTGGTGGATCTCGTAAGGGTTGTTCGAGCCCTTGGACTCGGTGATCTTCTTGACCTTGTCGGCCTCCTGCTGGACGTACTTCTCGAACAGTTCATCGGGTAGCTCGGCGGCAAGGGGGCCGGTGTCTTCCTTGGTGAACTGTTGGGCGTAGTTGTGGACCGACAGGCCGTTGTACAGGCCGTCGAAGATGCAAGAGAGCAGGGCGTTGGCCCCGAGGCGGGTTGCGCCGTGGTAGGCGTAGTTCGATTCCCCGAAGGCGTAGAGGCCGGGGATGTTGGTCATCATGTTCTTGGGGTCGCCGTAGAGCAGGCCCTCGCCGGGTTTTTTCTTCGGCGTCTCGGCGGGGGTGTAGTTGTCGCGTTCGGGGTCGTAGGGTTCGTACTCGGTGTAGAGCCCGCCCATGGTGTAGTGCACAGCGGGGAAGATTTTCATCGGGACTTCACGCGGGTCGTCGCCGGTGAATTTCTCGTAGATCTCGAGGATGGCCGCGAGCTTATCCTTGGTGGCCTTGGGCAGGTGCGTGATGTCGAGGTAGACCTGGTTCTGGCCGCCGATGCCGTAGCCTTCCTGGCAGACCCAGAAGATCTCGCGGGTCGCGATGTCGCGGGGCACGAGGTTGCCGTAGCCGGGGTACTTCTCTTCGAGGAAGTAGTAGCGTTCGTCTTCGGGGATTTCGAGCGGGTGTCGGTCGTCGCCTTTTTCACGCGGGACCCACACGCGTCCGCCCTCGCCGCGGGCCGACTCGGACATGAGTCGGCACTTGTCTTCGCCGGGGATGGCGGTGGGGTGGACCTGGATCATTTCCGGGTTGCCCAGATACGCCCCGGCCTGGTAGCAGCGGGCGACCGCGGCGCCGGTGCAGATCACCGACATGGTCGACTTGCCGAACATCAGGCCGTTGCCGCCCGACGCCATGACCACGGCGTCGCCGCGAAACGCCTTGATCTCCATGGTCCGCATGTCCTGGGCGACGATGCCCTTGCACACGCCCTCGTCGTCGAGGATCGGCCAGAGGAATTCCCAGAACTCGTACTTGCTGATCTTGCCCTCCGCCTCGTACCGGCGGGTCTGCTCATCCAAACCATAGAGCAGTTGCTGGCCGGTGGAAGCCCCGGCAAAGTGGGTGCGCTTGAACAAGCTGCCACCGAAGAGCCGCAGGTCGCGCATGCCTTCCGAAGTCCGGTTGAACGGCACGCCCATGCGGTCGAGCAGGTCGATGATCTTCGGCGCCCAGTGGGTCATCTCGTAGACCGGCGGCTGGTGGTTGAGGAAGTCGCCGCCGATCAGCGTCTCGTCCATGTGCTGCCACTCGGAATAACCCTGCTGGCGGGCCACGTCGTTGCAGGCGTTGATGCCGCCTTGAGCGCAGACGCTGTGCGACCGCTTCACCGGCACCATCGAAAACAGATCGACCTTCGTGCCCGACTCGGCCACGCGGACCGCGGCGGAAAGGCCCGCCAGTCCGCCACCAACCACAATCACGCGGGGTTCAGCTTTTGCAACCATCTTTGCGTCACTCACTTCTTCTAAAACCCGGGGGGATGCCCGGCCAAGCTCACCTAAATTCTAGTTCGCCCCCGAAACCACCGGCCACTTTTTGTCGCCAGATATTTTCGATTATTTGCTCGGGATCACGACCGCCGGGTCTTTGACGATCATCAAAAACAGCTCGGTCTGCTCGGGGCTCATATCGGCCCAGTCGAACGTCATCGCCGCGAAGATCGCGACGCTGAAGAACACGGTTAACGCCACGAACATGCCCGCACAAACGTATCCCCACCGCTTCATCGAGCCGGACGTGATGGTCAGGCCCCAGCTGATCGCCGCGGTCCACAGGCCGTTGGACCAGTGGAAGACCGCCGAGAGCGTGCCGATGACGTAGAACACGACGACGACCCAGCTGTACTGCAGGGCGTAGGCCGTGAGCGGCAGCGACATCGGCGTGTCTTTGAGGTGTTCGGGCACGCCACCGTCGACGGCGTTGGCTGCCTGGTAACCCTCGCCGTAGAACGGCGTGTACCACCCGAAAATATCCCACCGCCACCGCAGCGTCGCGATGTGCAGGAAGATGAAGACCAACGCGATGATGCCGGTGACGCGTTGGAGCATGTAGCGGACGTTGCCGCCGTAGGAGTAGTGCTTGAGGTTGCCCTTGCCCGAGAAGGTGTAGAACAATCCGAGGCCCGCGTGGAACGCGATCGCCCCCCACAACGCCATCTCGATGAACAGGAGGTAAGGCATCTTGTGGATGAAGTCCACCTCGTGCTGGAACTCACCTTTGCCGGTCGCGGGGTCCTGGCCCCAGATCATCTGGGCGTTGGTGAACAAGTGCACGCAGACGAACAGGCCGACGGGGATCACGCCCGACAGCGAGTGGAGTCGGCGGAGGACGAAGTGGTTGCGCGACAGCAGGGCCGAGGGCGACAACGGGCTGGTGGAGTTACTTCCGGGGGTGCTTCCGGCGGAAGCGTTGGAGTCGATCGCGGTCACGGGAGATTTACCTTGGTAGGGCGTGGCGGTGGGGCGGACGTTACGAAACTATCGGCTAAGCGCCGCGTTGAGCGTTGGCGACCTGCACATATCGGGTGCGCAACTCGTACAGCGTGCCGGCGAGCATTTTGCTCTCGTCTTCGGTGAGGTTGTTCTTGGTCTTCTCTTCGAGCACGCCGAGCATGTCGATCTGGTAGCGGGCCAAATCCAAATGCAACGCGGGCTGCCCGGTCTGCGGGTCGGGGATCGCGCCCATGGCAAACAAAGCCTGGGTCACAAACGAACTCAGCAGCGTCTCGAAATTGGCGGGGGGCAGGTCTCCGCCGCCGGGGCCGCCGAAGTCCTGGTTTTCGGGGCTTGCGCCGGGTTGGGATTCGGCGGCTTGGGCCAGCTTTTCTTTTTCCGCCTGCGCTTCCGCTTTCCAGTCGCTGTCGATCTGGATTTTGGGCGGATCGTTCGGGTCACTCATGGGGGCAAACCTTTCTGTGGCATGACTATAGAACATGCCCCGGCGGGTTGCCATTCGGGGCGAAAAGGTACAAAAAGGTCTAAAAGTTAAGTGAGAACAAGTCGCAGAAACCGACTTGGAAGTTGCCCGCAGATCGGTCACAATGTGCTGCTATTCGTACCCAAATGAGAGAACCCCACCATGTCCGACCCCGCCCGCGAAACCGGCACCACCCTCGATATCAAATACGACGCCAACGGCCTCGTCCCCGCCATCGTCCAGGACCACCAGTCCGGCGAAATCCTCATGATGGGCTGGATGAACGAGGGCGCCCTGCAGCAAACCCTTGAAACCAAACTCGCCAGCTTCTACTCCCGCTCCCGCCAGAAGTTTTGGGTCAAGGGCGAAAGCTCCGGCCACACCCAGGAAGTCCTCGAAGTCCGCACCGACTGCGACCAGGACGTGGTCATCCTCAAGGTCAAAAGCAACGGCCCCTGCTGCCACGTCGGCTACCGCAGTTGTTTCTATCGCAAGGTCGTCGACGCCGAGACGTTGGAGACCGTCGAAGAGAAGGCCTACGACCCGGATGCGGTGTACAAGTCTTGACGTAAAAAACTCAGTTGTCGGCGGCCCGCGGGAGCGAGCATCCAACCAATAAATCAATTATTCATCGCGGATGAAGCCGGTCAATTGCAGCCTGTGGTTAGCTCGCATCGGACTTTGGCGGGGAGAGAGCTTTCCTGAAACATGCGAAAGAGATAGCTCCGCCAAGAATCGTAAATGCAATCCCGGGGAGGCTGAAACCGATCCCGATGACCCCGAGTAACTGGAGGAATTGCGCTACTGCAAACAGTCCTGCAAGCACACCGATGATCATAAGAACAATTTTCATGGCTGCGATCTAACGTAAAAGCCTCGCTTACTAGCACCCACTGAAGTAAGTGCTTAACCAACGCTTGTATTATCCATCGCCCACGCTGCCTGTCAATTGCTTGCGGTGGTTAGGCTTTCGACTTCCGCACGCGCCACACAATCAACCAGTAGATCGCTGCTGCAAGTAAAGCAGCCTTGATCCCGGTGAGGTTGACCTGCAGAATGGTGGCTGGGTTGGAGAGGTCGTAAAGATACTCACCATTTGGACCACGATGGCCATACTCGCTTTGAAGACCAGCCCAGGCCCACCGTACGGCCCAGCTGGTGATTCCGAGGATCAAGCAAGCCGTTATATGAATGCCGTTGGCCCAGTTATGCGTCATCTTGGGAGCCTAACTGTGGTAAAGTAAAAGTCCATTACCATCTGTTGAAAGTCTAAGCGGACAGCAGTTGAGGGTAATAAACGCCTCCGCTAAACGCTATCTTGTGGGCATGGCTAAACCCGTGACACCCAAAATCCTTGCCGGCCGACTCAAAACCCTGCGAAAACGTTTATCTGCCGCGGGGCATGATGCGTTGCTTGTCACCAATCCCGTCGACACCCGCTACCTCACGGGGTTTATCGGGGACGATTCGTGGACGTTGATTCCCGCCAGGCGTGGGCAGGCGATTGTGCTGAGCGACAACCGGTTTGAGGAACAGATCAAGCAGGAAGCGCCGCACGTGATCGCGGTGATGCGCAAGAAATCGTTGGCCGAGGAACTCGACCGGCTGACCGATCGACGGAACCTGCAACGCGTCGCGGTGCAGCGGGACCACCTGACCGTGGGGCAGTTCGACAAGCTCCGCAAGACGCTGCGCGGCCGACGGCTGACCGCGTGGGACGACGGGCTGCTCGAACAACGCGCGGTCAAGACCGACGACGAGGTCCGGCTGATCCGCAAGGCGGGGAAGATTCAGCAGGAAGCGTTCATCGAGCTACTGGACTTCATCGAACCCGGCCAACGCGAGTCGGAGGTCGCGGCGTTTCTGGAATACCGCATGCGAGCGCTCGGGGCCGACGGGGTGAGCTTCCCGTCGATCGTCGCGGCCGACGCCAACGCCGCGCTGCCCCACGCCATCCCCGGCCAGCGCAAACTCAAGAAGGGCGGGATCGTGCTCATCGACTGGGGCGCGAAGTACAAGGGCTACTGCTCGGACATGACGCGGGTGATCGCGCTGGGTTCGATGAAGCCGAAGATGCGGGAGATTTATCAGGTTTGTCTCGAGGCGCAGCTGGCGGGGATCGACGCGATCCGGCCGGGCGTGAAGCTGACGGACGTGGACGCCGCCGCCCGCAAGGTCATCGACGACGCGGGCTACGGCGACTACTTCGGCCACGGCCTGGGCCACGGCATCGGGCTGGACATCCACGAGGCGCCGCGGCTTTCGCCGTTGGCGGGGCCGGGCGTGTTGGAGCCGGGGCACGTCATCACGGTCGAGCCGGGGATCTATTTGCCGGGCGTGGGGGGCGTGCGGATCGAGGACGATGTGCTGGTGACGCCGCGTGGCAAGCGGGTGCTGACCGACTTGCCCAAGTCGCTAGAATCCGCGATCATCTAGGGTTACGGCAGGGTTTGCCCCCGCCCACCGCCGCCGGGCACCGGAGCCCACGGCCCCGAATCTACCGAACGAGACGGTTTTATGAATGACCTCAAAACGATCCGCCAGCTCATCAAGATGATGGTCGAAAACGACCTCTCGGAGATCGATCTGGAAGGCGATGGCGAAAAAATCAAACTCAAACGCGGCACCCCCGGCGGCGGAAACGCCGGCGGTGGCGTGCAGTATGTCCCGGCTCCCGCGGCCGCGGCGGCCCCGGCACCGGCAGCCGCCGCGGCTCTGGCCAGCGAGGGCGGCGCGGACGACGCCGGCCACGACGACGCGGACCTGATCACGATCGACAGCCCGATGGTCGGCACGTTCTACACCGCCTCGAACCCCGACGCCGACGCGTTCGTCCACGACGGCGACAGCGTCAAGCCCGACACCGTGGTCTGCATCATCGAGGCGATGAAAGTGTTCAACGAGATCAAGGCCGAGGTCTCCGGCCAGATCGTCGAGGTGTTGGTGAAGAACGGCGACGCGGTCGAGTTCGGTCAGCCGTTGTACAAGATCAAGCCGTAAGCATTGACAAAAAGCCGCGACCGCTGGTCGCGCTGATCGACAAGCCGCGCGACCAACGCCCGCGGCTTTATGGAACGGAATTCCATGTTCTCACGCATCCTCATCGCAAACCGTGGCGAGATCGCCGTCCGCATCATCCGTGCCGCCCACGAACTGGGCGTCGAGGCGGTGGCGGTGTATTCCGAGGCCGACGCCGAGTCGAAGCACGTCAAGATGGCCGACCACGCCGTCTGCATCGGCCCGCCGCCGCCCAACGAGTCGTACCTCAACATCCCCCGCATCATCGCCGCCGCCGAGATCGCCAACGTCGACGCCATCCACCCGGGCTACGGCTTCCTTGCCGAGAACGCCCACTTCGCCGAGGTCTGCCGGTCCTGCAACATCGAGTTCATCGGCCCGTCGGTCGAAGCGATGCAGACGCTCGGCGACAAGGTCGCCTGCAAACAACTCGCCATCAAAAACAAGGTCCCGACTTCCCCGGGAAGTAAAGGCGCGGTGGAAACCGAGGCCGAGGCGCTCAAGCTCGCCAAAGAGATCGGCTACCCCGTCATGATCAAGGCGTCGGCCGGCGGCGGGGGGCGCGGGATGCGTGTCGCTCACAACGACGGCTCGCTGCGCACCGGCATGAAGGCCGCGATCGCCGAGGCAGAGAACGCGTTCGGCGACGGCACGGTCTACCTCGAAAAGTTCATCGAAAACGCCCGCCACGTCGAAGTCCAGATCATCGGCGACACCCAGGGCAACGTCTGCCACCTCTACGAACGCGACTGCACCATGCAGCGGCGCAAGCAGAAGCTCATCGAAGAAGCGCCCAGCCCGGTGCTCACCCGCGGCGAAGCCGAGACGCTCTGCAAGTCGGCCGCCCGCCTGGCCAAGGCCGCCGGCTACCACACCGCGGGCACCGTCGAGTTCCTCATGGACTCGAAGAAGCAGTTCTACCTGATGGAGGTCAACACCCGCGTCCAGGTCGAACACCCCGTCACCGAGATGATCACC
>JBCCST010000002.1:0-111589 GCA_039199695.1 Planctomycetota bacterium
CATGGTCGGCGCGGCGCCGGGCGACATGCCGTAGACCTTGGCTTTGTGCTGCGCGACGAGGTCGGGGTTCTGGCAGATCAGCCACTGCCCGCCGATGGGGAAGCCGCCGAAGCCCTTGGCTTCGTCGATGCCGGATTTTTGGAGTAACGGCAGGCTGCCGCCACCGGCACCGATGAAAACGAACTTCGCGGTGCGGACCTTGGGCTTGCCGCCCTTGAGGTCTTTGACGGTGACTTTCCACCGGCCGTCGGGCTGTTCGTCGAGGTCGGCCACGCGATGGTTGGTCACGGCCGTGCAGTTTTCCTGTTCGGCGAGCCAGCGCGTGAGGTGGCGGGCGAGGGCGCCGAAGTTCACGTCCGTGCCGGCGTCGAGCTTGGTGCAGGCGATGGGTTCGTTCGGATCACGTCCTTCCAAGAGCAGCGGTACCCATTGCCGAATGACTTCGCGGTCTTCGGTGTACTCCATTTCTTTAAAGAAGTGGTGCTTGGTCATCTGGGCGTGACGCGAGCGGAGGAAGTCCACTTGTTCCTGGCCGTAGACGAAGCTGATGTGCGGCACGGCGTTGATGAACGTCGAGGGGTCGGGGATGACGCCCTGGCGGGCGAGGTAGCCCCAGAACTGTTTGGAGTGTTCGAACTGTTCGAAGATTTCGATGGCTTTGGCCACGTCGACTTCGCCGTCTTCGCCGCGGCTGGGCGTGTAGCTGAGTTCGCAGATGCCCGCGTGGCCGGTGCCGGCGTTGTGCCAGCCGTTGGACGCTTCCTGGGAGAACTCGTCGGCCGCCTCAAACAGCTGGATCGACAACGTCGGATCGAGGTGCTTGAGCATCGCGCCGAGGGTGGCGGACATGACGCCGCTGCCGATGAGCAGGACGTCGGGGGATTCGGGGTCGGCGGAGGGGGTTGGATTCACAGCAGGTTTCGCAGAGCGGGAAAAGGAGTGGGGCGGTGACGAACGGGCCGACGGAAGGGTCAGCGGTTGAGTTGCACGGGGGCTTCGTCGACCTGGAGATTCCGGTTGCGGAGTTGATCGATGAACTTGCGGGGGGTCGGGTCTTCGCTGCGGTCGAGGATGACGTGGTCGGCGATTTCCACGGGGGCGAAGAATACGGTGGAGGCGAGGCCGAGCTTACTGGTGTCGGCCATGAGGATGCAACGTTGGGCGGATTCGAGTGTGCGGAGCTTGACCGCGGCGTGGCGGTCGTTGGCTTCGCTGAGCCCCCGGCGGAGATCGATCCCCCGGCAGGAGAAGAAGAACTGTTGGATGTTGAGGGTTTCGAGCGTGCGGATGGCGTGCATGCCCGAGAAGGCCATCGCTTCGGGGTCGAACGTGCCGCCGGTGCAGATGACTTCGATCTGCCGCCGGTTGGCCAAGGCCGAGCAGATCATCAGCGAATTGGTCACGACGGTCAGCGGTTGATCGGGCAACAACTTGGCGAGTTGGCAGGCCGTCGAACTGGCGTCGAGGGCGATCACGGTACCCGGCTCGATGAGTTCCAGGGCGGCTTCGGCGATCGCGTTTTTCTGCGGCGTGTTGGCGATGTGGCGTTCGTCGTAGGGCAGGTCGATCCGGCCGTCTTCGGTCTCCAGGGCGACCGCGCCGCCGTGGGTCCGGGCGATCACGCCCTGCTCGGACAGCACCCGTAGGTCGCGGCGGATCGTTTCCTCGGTGACTTCCAGATCCCGCGCTAAATCCACGACCCGGGCAGCCCCGGCGTCGGTGACGCGGTGGACGATTTGGCGGTGGCGTTGCAGAGCAATCATGAAACAGAACCTCAGCGAATGCGGATGACGAACAAAGAGTATCGGTCATAATCGGACATGTCAAGCCAAATTTTCACAGAAAAAACCGATTGACACGTCGATTATGTTTGTTATTCTTCGTTCCTGATCGTTTAAGTCTGTTTTCTGTCTCAAGCCTCCAACCCCCATCGAGCCCTGCCCATGACCGCTTCCGCTGCCCCTTCGACCACTTATCGCTACGTCAACTACGGCTGGGACGACGCGGCCGCCGCCACGATGTCGCCGATCGAGCGGCTGGTGTACCGCTCGAATCTGCTGGGCGGCGACCAACGCATCACCAACACCGGCGGCGGCAACACGTCCTCCAAAGCGATCGAAAAAGACCCGCTCACCGGCGAAGACGTCGAAGTGCTTTGGGTCAAAGGCTCGGGCGGCGACCTGCGGACCGCCAAGGCCGGCAACTTCTCGTCGCTGGTGCTCGAAGACTTGTTGGGCCTGCAAAAGGTCTACGCGGCGATGCCCGACAACGGACCCAAGACCCCGGCCGAGGACGCGATGGTCGGGATGTTCCCGCATTGCACTTACAACCTGAACCCCCGGCCGAGCTCGATCGACACGCCGTTGCACGGCTTCCTGCCGGGCAAACATATCGACCACATGCACCCCAACGCCGCGATCTCGATCGCCGCGAGCAAGAACTGCGAAGCGTTGACGAAAGAAATCTTCGGGGACGAAGTCGGCTATGTGCCCTGGCTCCGCCCCGGGTTTGAGTTGGGTCTGATGATGCAGCGGGCGCAGGAGGCCGACACCTCGCTCAAAGGCCTGATCATGGGCCAGCACGGCATCATCAACTGGGCCGACGACGACAAAGAGTGCTACACCCTGACCCTCGACCTCATCGAAAAGGCCTCGGCGTACATCGAATCGAAAGACAAAGGCGAGGACACCTTCGGCGGCCAGAAGTACAACACGCTCAGCGACGACGACCGCGACAACCTTTTGGTCAAGCTCCTGCCCTGGCTGCGGGGTCAGGTGTCGCAGCAGAAAAAATTCATCGGCACGGTCCAGAGCGACCCGACCATCCTGCGGTTTGTGAACTCCCACGATGCGCCGCGTTTGGCGGAACTGGGTACGAGCTGCCCCGACCACTTCCTGCGGACCAAGATCAAGCCGTTGTACGTCGCGTGGGACCCGTCGTCGGGCGATCTGGAGTCGCTGAAAACCCTGCTGGCTGAAGGCCTCGAACAGTACCGCAAGGACTACACCGCCTACTACGAAAACTGCAAGCACGACAACAGCCCGGCCATGCGCGACCCGAACCCCACGGTCATTTTGATCCCGGGGGTCGGCATGGTGGCTTGGGGCAAGAACAAGAGCGAGTCACGCGTGACCGCCGAGTTTTACAACTGCGCGGTGGAAGTGATGCGGGGGGCCGAGGCGATCGACGAGTACATCGCGTTGCCGCAGCAGGAAGCGTTCGACATCGAGTATTGGCTGCTCGAAGAAGCGAAGCTGCAGCGCATGCCCCCGGAGAAAGAGCTGGCCCGCAACGTCGCGGTCGTGGTGGGTGGCGGCTCGGGCATCGGCAAAGCGGTGACGCACCGTTTGGCGAAAGAGGGCGGTCACATCGTGGTCGCCGACATGAACGAAGACGGCGCGCAAGCCGCGGCCGACGAACTCACCGACATCTACGGCCAGGGCATCGGCGTCGCGGGCACGGGTATCTCCGGCTGCGGCCCCGCGATCGCGGCGACCTGCAACATGACCGACCGCGAATCGATCCAGGGCCTGATCAAAAAGACCGTGCTCGCCTACGGCGGGATCGACAACCTTGTCGTCACCGCGGGCGTGTTCGTCCCGCCCAGCCGGGATGGCAAGCTGACCGACGCCCAGTGGCAGCTGACGTTCAACGTCAACGTGATGGGCTTGTACAACACGCTGGATGAATGTCGGGAGTTGTTCAAAGAGCAAGGGCTCGACGCTTCGGTCGTGCTGACCACGTCGGTCAACGCGGTGGTTTCGAAGAAGGGTTCGGTGGCGTACGACACGTCGAAGGCCGCGGCGAAC
Source organism: Planctomycetota bacterium (assembly GCA_039199695.1). Taxonomy (GTDB): domain Bacteria; phylum Planctomycetota; class Phycisphaerae; order Phycisphaerales; family Phycisphaeraceae; genus Algisphaera. The sequence goes on from JBCCST010000002.1 coordinate 3,810, forward strand.
CACGTCGTCCGCGAGATGGCGATCGAGTTGGCCCCGACCGTCCGGGTCAACGCCGTCGCCCCGGCCACGGTGGTCAAGGGCTCGACGATGTTCCCCCGGGATCGCGTCATCGCCTCGCTGACCAAGTACGACATCGCCTTCGAGGAAAACGAATCCGACGACGAACTGCGCAACAAGCTGGCCAAGTTTTACGCGATGCGGACGCTGCTGCACGAGCCGATCACGCCCGAAGATCAGGCCGAGGCCGCTTACTTCCTGGTGAGCAGCGCCTCCTCGAAGACCACCGGCCAGGTGATCAACGTCGACGGCGGGCTGCACGAAGCGTTCCAGCGATAAAGCAGGAATTACCAACCACAGAGACACAGAGGCACCGAGACCAAGCCGATCAAGAGTTTGATCTAATACGTTCACGCGCCGCTTGTCTTTTGCTCTTTCTCTGTGTCTCTGTGGTTATTCATGGTTCAAGATTCAGATTTAGGTTAATCCATCCATGTCTCAACAAGCCCACATCGCCATCGACCTCGGGGCCGAGTCCGGCCGGGTCATCGTCGGCACGCTCGCCGGCGACCGCCTGACGATGCACGAGACGCATCGCTTCCGCCACCTGCCCGCGCCCACGCCCACCGGCCTCTGCTGGAACATCACCGACCTGTGGCGGCAGATCCTCGATGGCCTGCGTTTGGCGCAGGCGTACATGGATGAGCACGACATCGACGCGGTCAGTGTCGGCGTCGACACCTGGGCGGTGGACTTCACCACGATCAGTCCGGCCGGGTCGATGCTCGGCCTGCCGCGGGCCTACCGCGACCCCGCGTTCGAAGAAGCCTTTGCCCGCGTCACCCAGAAGATCACCCCGCGTGAGATCTACGACGCCACGGGCATCCAGCTGATGGCCCTCAACTCGCTGTTCCAATACGAAAGCCGCGTCGCCCAGGACCCGGGCCTATTCGCCGATGAAAACACGTTGATGTTCATACCCGACGTGTTGCACTGGTTGTTGTGCGGCCAGATCAGCGTCGAACGCACCAACGCCTCGACCAGCCAGATGGTCGATGTCCGCACCGGCGACTGGAACCACGAACTCTTGAACAAGCTCGGCCTGCCGACGGGTTGCCTGCAAACGCCGGTCGATCCGGGCTCGTCCATCGGCACGCTGCGCGACGAGGTCGCCGACGCCACCGGGCTGCCCGCGTCGGTGCAGGTGGTGTTGCCGCCGTCGCACGACACGGCGTCCGCGATCGCCGCCGTCCCCGCCGACCCGCAAACCAACTGGTGCTACCTCAGCAGCGGGACGTGGTCGTTGCTCGGGGCGGAACTCGATACGCCCTGCATCAACGACGCGGCGGCCGAGGCGAACTTCACCAACGAGCTTGGCGTGTCCGGCACGACGCGTTTCCTCAAGAACATCTCCGGCCTGTGGCTGGTGCAAGAGGTCCGCCGTCAGCTCGAACGCGAAGGCCAGGTCCTCGATTACGCCGAGCTCACCGAGCAGGCCGCGGGGGCCGAACCGCTACGCACGCTCATCCCCGTGAACGACCCCTGCTTCACCCGCCCCGGCGACATCATCCCCCGCATCCAGGGCTACGCGAAACAGACCGGCCAACCCGTGCCCGAGTCGGTCGGCGCGCTGGTGCGTTGCTGCCTCGAGAGCCTTGCGATGGAATACCGGAACGTGCTGCAAATCCTCGAAGGGATCCTCGGCCGAAAGTTCGACGTGCTCCACATCGTCGGCGGCGGCGGGAAGAACGGCCTGCTCAACCGCATGACCTGCCACGCCATCGGCATCCCCGTGGTCGTCGGCCCCGAAGAAGCGACCGCGATGGGCAACCTGCTCACCCAGGCCATGGGCACCGGCCGACTGGCCGACCTCGACGCGATCCGCGGCGTGGTGCGCAGCTCGATCGCGTCGCAGCGCATCGAGCCCGACGGCAACGACGCCTGGGCCGAGCCGTTTGCGCGATATTTATCGCTGCCGACCGCCGACGCGGACCTCTGATTCGTTTACCCTATCGCTCCCGCATCCGTGTTGGCTGCGCGGCCCCGCCCGTTTTACCCCCTGAGCGAATCCCACCTATGGCTACCCGTGGCAACCAACCTGCTAACGCCTTCCCGCCGCCGTTCTACCGCTGGCGTCCCCACCCCTGGCACGGCCTCGAAGCGGGGCGTAACCCCCCGGTCGACATGCAGGCCTACATCGAGATCACGCCGTTTGACCTGGTGAAATACGAGATCAGCAAGACCACCGGCTACCTCCGCGTCGACCGCCCGCAGCGCAGCAGCTCGCAGCCGCCCGCGCTCTACGGCTTCATCCCGCGGACCTACTGCGGCTCGCGCGTTACTTCGCTGTCGCCCAACGCCAAGGTCGGCGACGGCGACCCGCTGGACATCTGCGTCATCAGCGAACGCCCGATCAACCGCGCCGACCTCTTGGTCCACACCCACGTCATCGGCGGGCTACAGTGCGTCGACGGCGATGAAGCGGACGACAAGATCGTGGCCGTGCTCGAAAACGACAACATGTACAGCGGCGTCGATGACATCAGCGACCTGCCCTCGGTGCTGATCGAACGGCTACGTCACTACTTCAGCACCTACAAGATGGTGCCCGGCGAAGAGTCGGAGATGTCGGTCGAGATGACCTACGGCATCGACCACGCCAAGAAAGTCATCGAAGCCTCGCTGGCGGATTACCAGGAAGCCTTCGGCGACTGACGTCTTGTTTGTAATCGCCGAACTCCACGCTGAAGCCCACGGATAGTCATCCGTGGGCTTTGTTTTCCGTTGATCTGAAGCGGGATCAACCTCAGATCAGGTTCGGGTAATACACGTCGAACACGTTCGAGTTCGAGGCGCCCTTGACCACGCCGCCGCCGGGGATGTAGATCGCTCCGGCGTGGGCGACCGGGTAGATGCCGTGGCGGGGGGTGAGCATCGGAGCGCCCTCACGCCAGGTGTTGGTGACCGGGTCGTAGATGTCGACGCGGTCGAACAGGCCGTTGGCGTTGGCGGCGGGGTCGTTGTCGGTCTCGCCGCCGATGACGTAGAACTCGCCGTCGATGAACGGGGCATTGACGATGCCGCCGCGGGCTTGTGGCAACTCGGCCAGGGTGGAGCTTCCGGGGGCGGGGTCTTCGCTGGATTCCCACGTGTCGGTTGCCGGGTCGTAGATCATCACGCTGGTGAACCCGTTGCCCGGGGCGTCGTCGCCGAAGCGTCCGCCGAAGATGTACATCTTCTCGCCGTCGGTCCCGACCGCCGCGGAGTTGCGGAACAGCGGGGCGTCGGCGAGCTGAGTCCAGCTTCCGCCCGGCCCGTCGGCGGGGTCGTAGACGTAAGTGGCGTTGGTGGTCTGGTCGCTGTTGTCGACGCCGCCGGAGAGATAAATCTTGCCGTCAATCACGGTCGTCTGGGCGGCGAAGATGTTGATCGGCACGTCGGTGCCGGTCGTCCAGGTGTCGGTGGCCGGGTCGTAGATCTGCGTGTCGTTGAAGGTTTGGCGTCCGCCGGCGTAGTCGATGCCGCCGAAGACGTAGAGTTTGCCGTCGATCACTTCGGCCAACTGGTCTTTCGCGGGCACCGGGCGCTGGGCCAGGCCGCTGCTCCATTGGCCGGTGGTGAAGTCGTAGGCGTAGGTGCCGTCGTCGCCGTCGCCGACGACGTAGAGCGTGTTGTCGATCACGCCCGCCGCGATCTCGCCCAACTCGGCCGGCAGGCTGGGCAGGCCGGACCACACGTCGTCGAAGTCGGCGGCGAAGCTGTTGCTCGTGCCGTCGAGCCCGTTGAACGCACCGGTCGTGCCGAACAAGGCCTGGCAGGAGTGGCAGCCGCAGCCCGGGCCGTGGCCGCCGCCGGGGCTGTTGCTCGGATCGTCGACGACGGCGAAGATCGGGCCGAGCAACGTGTCCGGCAGGTCGGGCAGCTGGACCCAAACGTCGAGGTCCGGGTCGTACATGTAGAAGTCGTCGATCTGACCGCGGCCGGTCACGTTGCTGCGCCCACCGGCCATGAAGATGCGGCCGTTGGCGGTGAACGTCGAAGGCTCGGCGTGCGACCAGCCGAAAGGCAGGTCGGCGACCTGCGACCACGTCTGCGTGACCGTGTCGAACTTGTACACGTCGTCCTGGTCGGTGGTGTTGGTGTCGTGGGCGATCTGGCCGCCGAGGATGTAGATGTCGGTGCCCAACACCGCGGTCGAGGCGTGGCCGCGGCTGGCGGGGGACGACACGCCCAATAAAGTCCAGCCCGCGGACGGGTTGTCCAGGTCCAGCGTGTAGTGCGTCAGCGCTGCGTCGCTCGTGCGGTCGGGGAAGCCGCCGATGAAGTGCAGCGTTCGGCCGACCTGGGCGAGGTTGCCGCTGGAGCGCGCTTCGGGCAGGGCGGGGCCCGCGGACCACGAATCGTTGGTCACGTCGTACAGCCAGACCTCGTCGGTCGCCTGACCGGGGAAGTCACCCTTATACCCGCCGACGAACCACGCCAAGCCGGTCGCCTCGTCGTAGACCGCGTTGAGGTGGTTGACGACCGCCGGCATGCTCGTGCGGGCCGACCACTGGTTGTTGGCGATGTCGTAGGCCCAGACGTCGACGAGCTTGTCCTGGACGCCGTCGCTGAAACCGCCGAAGGCGTAGACGATGTTGTCGACGGTGATGCTCATGCCCTCGAACCGGTCGCCGCCGGGGATGGGCGGGGCGTCGACCCAGTTGAACTCGTTGGAGTCGCCCAGGTCCAGGCCGTTGTTCTGGTTCGGGTCGTCGGCGTTGAGTTGCAGCCAGTTGAAGTTGCCGACGAATCGGCCGACGCTCGCGGTGTCGAACGCCACGCGGAGCACGACCGGGCCGGCCTCGAGTTGGAGGTCGGTCGCGGTGACGGTCTGCCAGTTCTGCCAGCCGCCGGTCACCGGCAGGTTGATCGGGCCGGAGATGTTTTCGCCGTTGATCTCGAGGTGGAACGTGCTGCCCGTGCCGGACTCCAGCGCGACGCGGAAGTCGGCGCTGTACGTTCCGGCCTCTTCGATGTCGAAGGTGTATTCGAGCCACTCGCCCGCCTCGATCCAGCCGACGTTGATCCCGCCGCCCGCGTCGGTGGTGGCTTCAAAGTCAACCAACTCGCCGGGACGCGGGTTGGCCGGCCCTTCGTTGAGCGGGCTGAGGTCGAGGTAGGCCACGTTTTCGCCGCCGAGGTCGAAGTCCTCGGCCTCGACGCGTTCGCCGACTTGGTTGGGCGTACCGTTAAACGGGGCCTGGCCGTCGTTGCCGCCGGCAAACTCGACGCGGATGAAGTCGTAGGTGACCGCGTACGACTCGCCGCCGCCGTTGGTCGCGATGACGCCGATGGCGGGCGCGGTGGTGGCTTGCAACCACTCGACCGGGAACGACGTCGTGCCGGCGAGCTCCACGATCGGGCCATTGTCGTAAGAGTAGCCGGCCTGCACCGTTTGCGTCGCGGGGTCGACGGTGAGGTAAAGGTTCAGGTTGGTGAAGTTGTTGCCGACGATGTCGCCGGTGCCGAAGGTGAAGACGCCGTCGATCTCGGTGACGGTGTTGATCGTGCCGTCGCCCTCGACGAACACCGCGATGTAGTTGTCCTGGTCGCCGGTGCCGAAGTACAGCCCGGCCCGCTGCCCGGCGGCGGGCGTCGCGTTGTCGAAGACCGAGTCGATCTTGGTCTGGATGGTGATCGGCTGCGAGGTTTCGTTGAGGTTGAGGCCGAACTGGAACGCGTTTTCCTGGTTGTTGGCCGAGCCCAGCGCGGTGCCAGCCGACACCTCGTCGATGGTGAGCACGCCCGCGGCCGAGCCGGCGGTGAGGTTGGCGAAGTCGAACTGGTCGAGGTAGTTGGTCGTGCCGTTGGTCATCACGCCGGTGAAGCCCAGGTCGAGCAGGCCGCCGCGGTTCAGGTCGTCGTTGTCGAAGGTCAGGGCGAACGGCGCGTTGGTGTTGTTGCCGTTGGTGTCGTCGACCTGGAACGGGTCGTTGAGGTCGATGAGCGTGTCGTTGTCGTCGTCGGGGTCGTTGAGGTCGGAGACGAAGTCGTTGTCGTTGTCCGCCGGAGTGTCGCCGGAGGACTCGGGGTTGGTGCCGTTGTCGATCTCGTCCTGGTTGAGATAGCCGTCGCCGTCGAGGTCTTCGGGCGTGCCCTGACCGCTGCCGGCCTCGGGCTCGTACACGCGCACCGCTTCGCCCGGCCCGGCAAACAGGTCAGCGACCCAGATCGTCCCGGCGAACGGGTGGTCTTCGCCCACGGTCGTCAGGTCCAGCGGGTAGACGCCGGAGTTGTTGAACAGGATCTCGCGGTCGATGATCGACGTGCCGTCGGGCGAGAGCTTGAGGCGGGTGAGCTTACCGTCGATGGTCACGGTGAGCAGGTCGCCGTTGAGCGCGCCGTCGAAGCCCGTGCCGGTGTATTCGGTGATGCCGTTGGTCGAGGTGTCGAAGAGGGCGAGGGCGCCGTCGGTGCCGTTCTGTTGGTAGGTGCCCGGCTCGGTGTAGCCGTTGTAGACCGGCGACTGCGGGTTGGTGTCGTTGAAGGTGTTGTTGAGGTTGGCCCGGGTCGGGTTGGGGTGGCCGGAGTACGAGCCTTCGCTCACCAGGTGCAGCGCGTCCTTGGCCGAGCTGCCGCCCTGGTTGGGTTCGTTGGTGGGTTGGCCGTTTTCGTCGAGCAGCGGCACGTCGCCGATCGAGGAGTTGGGCCCGTTGTCGGTCGAATAGATCAGGCCGTACTGGGTGATCACGAAGTCGTAAGGGTTGCGCAGGCCGCTGGCGAAGATATCGACCGGGCCGTTTTCTTCCAGCACCGCCTGGTTCTTGCCTTCGTTGCCGCCGAACGGATCGTTTGCGTCGGTGCTTCCCGGGCGGTCTTCGTCGTCGAGCGTCGGCAGGTTGTATTTGAACTGCTGGCCGTTGGCGTCGGTCTGCGTGGGCAGGGCTTCGATCGCGTCGAGGTCGATGCTGACGATCCCGGCCGACAGGGCGTACTCGGGCAGGTTCCCGAAGAACTCGCCGGGGGCCCCCGCGTTGGTCAACCCGCCCACGGCGACGAGCAGCGTGTTGCTGTCTTCCAGGAGTTGAACGGCGTGCGGCGCGTGGTCCACGGTCGAGCGTGGCAGGCCGCGGACCAGGTCGACCTTGTCCCAACCGCCGCCAGCGTTTTGGGTGAGCTTGCTGACGATGCCGGAGTTGGTGTCGATGTCTTCGCCGCCGTCGTTGGTGAGGCGCGGGTCGCTGGAGGTGACGTAGAGGATCGGGTCGCTGGAAGTGCCGGCGAGGGTGAGCCCGGTGATGAGGCGGGTGTTGACCGTGGGGTCGAGGACGCCGTCGTCGTCGTGGTTGGGGATGTCCTGAACGAGGGTGATCGTTTGGGTGTCGGTGACGGCGTAGTCGTTGGGGCCGTTGCGGGTGATGGTGTAGGCGTGGATCAGGCCGTCGAGCGTGCCGACGTAGAGCCGGTCGTCCGGGCCCCACTGCAGGGTGGTGGGGGTCACCGCGTCGAGCCCCGCGACGAGGCCGGTCCCGAAGTCCACGACGACGGGGTCGATCGCGTTGGCTTCGAGGCCGAAGCTCAGCGTGTTGGTGCCCGAGTGCAGGATTTCGACGTTGGCGAATTTGCTGCCGGTGGTGTCGGGCAGGACGTAGAAGACCAGGTCGATGCTTTCGCCGGGTTTGACGGTGACCGAACTGCTGTAGGTGCTTTCGAAGAGGTCGCCGAAGTCGCCGGGATTGAGGCCGGAGTAGTTGGTGCCGGTGACGACGACGGGGTCGTCGATCGCGGCGCCGGGGTGGGTCAGCGTGACGGTGATGCGTTCGACGACGCCGGTCTGGGCGTTGTTGAAGTCAAGGGTGCTGAGGACGTTGGCGGTGAGTGTGCCGGGCTGGGGTTGGGTGTTTTCTTCGACGGTGACGGAGGCGACGGCGGTGTTGCTGTCGAGCGTCCCGTCGTTGGCGATCACGTTGATCGAGCGCACCGCGAGGTCGGGCGTCGCGGCGAGGTTGTCGTAGGTGACGGTGCGCAACACAGCCTGGTACTCGGCGATCGACGCCACGCCGGTCAGGCTCAGCACGCCGCCGGCGAACGATTTGGTGATGCCCGTGCCGGTGACGTCGGCGTCCAGCCGCTCGGCCGCGCCGTCGGGCGTGTTGACGAGGAACACGTCCAGCGACTCGAGCGTCGCCGAGTCGGCGTCGGTCAGCGTCGCGTCGAGGGCGGTAACGTTCACCGGCCCGGCGCCGGCGACGTAGGTCGCGGTGCTGCCGGTGCCCGCGGTCACGGCGTCGAGGTCGAGCGCCGGCGCGACGGGGTCGGGGACCACCGCGTCCAGCGTGCGGACGAGGATGCCCTTGACCGCGGGGTTCTCGGTTTCGTGGAGGAACGTGATGTCGAGCATGCCGTCGAGCACCTCGACGTTGAACGTTTGGACCACGCCGGTGAACCCGCCGACGTCGGCGAAGATGTCGTAGTCGTCCAGCACGGTCGCGCCTTCGAACTGCACGTCGAACACGCGGGCGCCGACGCTCTGGGTGCCCGAGAAGATGTCGGCGAAGTAGAGATCGACCTGGTAATTGCCGTTGGCCACGTCGAGGGCGTAGGCCATCTCTTCGCCGTTGGGCGAGTCCCACCGCTCGGACTGCAGCAGGAGTTGGGCGGTGTTGGCGGGGACCGACGAGTCGCTGAGGTCAAGGGCGGTGCCGTTGCTGAAGCCGAAGCTGACCGCGGCGGCCTCGTTGGTGAACGGGGTGTCGGCGATCCACTCGATGCCGTTGGCGTCGGTGAAGCTGTTGCCCCCGGCGTTGAGGGCGTAGACCACGCTGCCCGCTTCGACCACGGGGTTCTGGATCTGCACGATCGCGCTGGCGCCGATGCTCGAGAGCACGCCGTCGCTGGCGACGAAGGTGACGACGCGCGGCGTGAGGTCCGGGTCGGACGAGGCGTTGTCGTAGGTGATCGTGCGGAGCACGCTCTGGTACTCCGCGACGGTCGCGGTGCCGGTGAGCGTGAGCTTGCCGGAGGAATAGGTCGCGGTGATGGGCGTGCCGGTGGTGTCGGCCGCGAGGGTCTGCTGGGCGTCGGCGGGGACGGGGTCGATCTTGACGGTGATCGATTGCAGCGTCGCCGAGTCGCCGTCGGTGAGCAGCGCCTCGGGCAGGACGATCGAAACCGGGCCCTCGCCGACGACGAACGTCGCGGTGGTGTTCACCCCGGCGTCGAGGCCGTTGAGGTCCAAGACCGGCGCGACGGGGTCGGGATCGGGCTCGGGGTTGGTGAGGCCGACGAGGGCGAGGTTGGGGTTGCTGTCCAGGACGCCGTCGTTGGCGACCACCGTGATAAAGCGGATGTTCGTGTCGACCGGTTCAGCGACGTTGTCGTAGGTGATCGAACGCAGGACCGCTTGATAGTCGGCGACCGAGGCGACGCCCGACAGACTGAGCATGCCGTTGCTGTAAGACTTGGTGATGCCCGTGCCCGAGACGTCGGCGTCGAGCGATTCGGCGTCGCCGTCGAAAGTCGTGTCGATGGTCGCCGTCAGCGACGCGAGCGTGGCCGAGTCGTTGTCCGTGAGAGTACCTTGGGGAGCGATGAAGAACGGCCCCTCACCCGCGACACCAAAAGTGGCGTTTTCGGTACCCAGATCGGGGCCGTTGAGGTCCAGGACGGGCGCGATCGGGTCGGGCGGAGCGAGGTTGATGGCGATCGTGCTGGTGACGGGCGTACTGTCGAGCGCCCCGTCGTTGGCGACGACGGTGATGGTGCGGTCGGCGGGGTCGGGATCAGTCGCGGTGTTGTCGTAGGCAACGCTGCGTAGCACGTCCTGGTATTCCGCCACGGTGCCGACACCGGTGATCGTCAGCGTGCCCTCGAGATAAGCCGCGGTCAGTCCGGTGCCTGTGGTATCGGCCGACAGCGATTCATCGGCACCGTCGGGCGTCGCGTCGAGGCTGACGGTGAGCGAAGCAAGTTCCGTCGAGTCGGCGTCGGAAAGCAAAGCGTCAGATGTCGTGACGGGCACGGGGCCTTGGCCCGGGGTGAACGTCGCGGCGTGGTCGCTGCCGACGGCCGGGCCGTTGAGGTCGATGACCGGCGCGACGGGGTCCGGCGGATCGACGTCCACGGTGCGAACCAAGACGCCCTTGATCGCGGGGTTTTCGATTTCGTGGAAGAACTCGAGATCGAGGACGCCGTCGCTGACCGCGACGGTGAAGGTCTCGACGTAGGCACGATACCCCCCGCCCGCCGCGGCGACCACGTCGAAGTTGTCCGCGACGGTGATGCCTTCGAGTTGGATGTCGAACACCCGCTCGCCGACGCCCTGCGTGCCCGAGAAGGTGTCCGCGAAATAAAGATCGACCTGGTAGCTGCCGTTGGTGACGTCCAGGCGGTAGGCCATGGGTTCGCCGGTCGCGGCGTCGTAGCGTTCGGTTTGGAGCAGTTGCAAGTCGGTGCCGAGGGGGACCGACGGGTGGTTGCTGTCGATCAGGCTGGAGGTCGAGGCGGTCGAACTGTTGGCGGCGTCCTGGTTGGTGAAAGCGGTGTCGTTGACCCAGGCGATGCCGTTGACGTCGGTGAAGTCCACGCCGCCGGCGTTGAGGGCGTAGACCACGTCGCCGGCCATGAGGAAGCGCGGCTCGAGGGTGTGCATGCTCGGCCGAACCGCCGCGGGGCGGGGCGGCTGCAGACCCAGCATCATCCGGCGACGCGCCAGCTTGGCCAACGCCGGGTCCAGCCGCGAGCCCAAAAGTCGGGGCGCGGTGGCTTCGGACTTATCGGGGGGGTGATGGGGGGTATCTCGTTCTCCGCACATCGTGAAACGTTCCTGTCGAGTCAACGAATCGGGTAGGGGCCGGAATGAAACCGCAGGCCGGACGCGGGACGGGTACCGACATTAACGGCACATCCACCAGCACCGCCGTCGACGGTTGCTGAGTACGAGGGTTAAGCCGAGCCCTTCCCCATCCACTCCCCTTCACGACATGCACGTGCGGCGATACCGCAGTTCACTCCGACCTTCCCTGGTGTGGCTGTGGGACGGGTTGTCTCTCTCGTCAACGGCCGCGTTCATCCCCCGCAGGCCGCCAAAAACCCTCAAGCCGTGAATATATCACCGATTAAAACCGAGTAAAGCCTGGATCGCGGTTCGGCGGGCATTTTCACCATTTAGGTCGGGAATCGGGGCCGCAACCCCGCCAAATCGCGGGAATTGAACGATTTGCGAATACGGCGCTCACACTCAGGTCTATCCCCAGCCGCGCAACCAAGCGATAAAACCTACCCCTTCACCGCCCCGGCCAGCATCCCGCCCCGCAGCGCCCGCTGGGCCACGACATAAAACACCACCACCGGCAGCACCGCCAAGACCGCCCCCGCATACGCATACCGCTGGTTCGACGCGAACACCCCCATGAGCTGGTTAAACGCCACCGGCAGCGTGAAATTCTCCGCTTCCTGCAACACGATCAACGGCCACAGCAGATTCGACCAGGCCCCGATCACGCTGAACACCGCCAACGTCGCCAGCGTCGGCCCGGTCAATGGCAACATCACGTGCCGCCAGACCTGCAACGCGTTCGCCCCGTCCAGCCGGGCCGCCTCTTCGAGTTCATCGGGGATCGCCAGGAACGCCTGCCGACACAGATAGATCCCAAACGCCGTCACGCTGAACGGCAAGACCACCGCGATCAGCGTGTCGTACAGCCCCATGCCCACCACCGTGCGGAACAACGGCACCACGATCACCTGCTCCGGCACCATCAGCGTCGACAACACCAACACAAATAATAACCCTCGCCCCCGGAATTTCATCCGCGCCAGCGGATACGCCGCGAGCGCCGCGAGGATCACGTTGAGCACCGTCTGCGCGACCGTCACCAGCACCGAGTTCACCAACGCCCGCAGCAGCCCGCCCTCGGCCCAAGCCCCCGAAAAATTCCGCAGCGTCATCTCGCTCGGCCCCGGCAGCCGATTCAACGGCACCGTGTTGTCCGACAACGCGATGCCGACTAACCACACCGCCGGGCCGATCGCCAGCAGCATCAACGCCAACGCCCCGGCGTACATCAGTGCGCTTAGCCAGAAGGGTCGTCGCGTCTTCATCAGCGGTCCCTCACGACGTAAAGCTGCACCAGGCTGAACGCCAACAAAACGATAAACAGCGTGACGCCGATCGCGCACGCCTGCCCGAAATCGCCTTGCTCAAAGGCGGTTTCGAAGATCAGCGGCACCGCGGTCTGGTGCGAGATCGGCGCGCCCTTGATCGTCACGTATAACTCGTCGAACACCTTGAGCGCCGAGATCGACGAGATGAGCGCCACCAGCACCAGCACCGGCCGCAGCGACGGCAGCGTCACGTTCCAGAACACGCCGAGGCGCCCAGCACCGTCGACCGTCGCCGCTTCTTCGAGCTCGCGCGGGATCGCCACCAGCCCCGCGAGGAAGATCATCATGAAATAGCCGAAGCCCTTCCACATCGTCACGAGCATCGCGCTGACCAACGTCCACGGCCGTTCGCTCAGCCAATACACCGGCCCGCCGCCGACCCACGCGATCATCTGGTTCAGCAAGCCCTGGTCTTCGTTCAACAGCAGCTGCCACGCGATCGCCGCCACGATCGTCGGCGTCACCACCGGCAAAAACAACCACACCCGAAGCCCCCACGCCCACCGCAACCCCGCGTGCACCAACATCGCCGACGCCAAGCTCAACGCCATCAGCACCGGCGTCACCAACAGGTACAAGAAACTATTGCCCAGGCAAAACCAAAACTTCTCGTCGTGCAATAGCCGTCCGTAATTCGCCCACCCCACCCATTGCCCGTCGCTAAACGCTGTCGTGTCGGTCAACGAATACGAGACCACCTGCACAAACGACGCAACGATAAACACCCCCAACACCGCCACCCCCGGCAGCAGAAACAGGTAAGGCGTCCACGCCCGGTACGGCCGCAAAGTCCCGCCGTTATTCATCACCCACCCCCAAGCGATCAGTCTCCCTACCGGCCGTGACGCGACGCGTCACCGGCTCGGCACCCGACTCAACCACCGCCTCCACCGTCGGCAACACCTCCGCCCCCGCGGGCAACGCCGCCGCCAAAATCGCGTCCCACTCCGCTTCGATCTCCGCGAGCGTCGCCTCCACCTCGGCCCCGTCGAGCAGCGCCCGCTTGATGCCCTCGCCAAACGCCCGCCGCAGGTCCGGCCAGGCCGCCATCGCCGGGGTGAACGCCACCGCCTCGGGCAAAGCCCCGGCCGAGATCGACCGGGCCTGCGCGATCATCCCGTCGGCGCTTTCCAGTTCCGACGCTTCGGGCGGATCAAAAAACGAATCCTGCAACGACACCGGCGTGCTGGGCAACACCCCCGACTGCCGGGCGAGTGCAGTTTGGTTCTCGGGCGAAGTCACCCACGCCGCGAGCTTGGCCGCGAGCTCGGGGTGTTGCGATTTCGACGACACGCCCAGCACCATCACCGCGACGTGCGGTCGGCCGAGGTTGCCCGTGATCGCGGGCCGGACCGCGGTGTCGGCGAACACGTCGGGGTTCGCGTCGCGCACCCGCCGCAGCATGTTCGCCCCGGTTTGGGCCACCGCGAGTTGGCCGTTCTGATACATCTCGATGATCGCCTGGTGGTCCCGCGTTGCCGCCGACCGGGGCAACACGCCGTCGCGGTACAGCGTCACCCACGACGCGACCCTCGCCACCACCTCCGGCTTCGTCAGGTCCGCCCGCAGCCCCGCCTCGGTTTCCTGCAACGGCACCACGCCGTCGGCCAGCATCATCGTCGGCAACTCCGACGACTCGCCCAACGGCACGGAAAACAGAAACCCGCCGGTGCGTTCTTGATAGTCCCGCGCCTGTGCCTGCAGCCCGTCCCACCGGTTCGCCAAACCCGCAGCCGACATGTCGGCATCCGCCAACAGTACCTCGTTGCACAGCCGCACCGACGTCGTGAGATACCACGGCAGCGCCCGCGTCTGCCCGTCCATTACCAACACCCGCCTCGCCCCCGGAAGGTATCGCTCCATCTCTTGAGCAGATAGCAAGTCGTCGATCCCCGCCAGCCCGCCCAACGCCGCGACCCGCGCAAAGTCCCGGTCCGACAGGTTCACCACGTCCGGCCCACGCCCGGCCGCCACCGCCGCCACCAGCTTCCGGTTGATCCCGTTAAACGGCACGTCGACCCACACCACCTCCACCCCCGGGTGCTGCGCCTCAAACCCTGCGCAGAGATCGGTCATGTACTCGGTAAACGTCGGCCGAAGCGCAAGCGTCCACAACTCGAGCCGGACGGTGTCGTCGTTCGCTTCTCGCGAGCAACTCGACATCGGTAAAGCGATCAAGCAAGACAAAATCAGGATAGCTGGTCGACTCATCAGCAAGAAAAAACCGCGATCAGGAGCATCGCGGTGGGAGGAGAATGACCCAAGAGATTAACTTCTGTCTTATGGTTCAACGAGCTCGTCGTTAGACGACCACAAAAACACATAGGTACTTAGTCCAGTGGCGGCGTCGTAAAGCTCGGTCTGTTCGGCGCTCTGGGCATGCCCGTCCATGAACGCCCAGTTGCTCCGGCCTTCGGCTTGTGTGATGTCATCATTGCCGCCGTGTAGCAGATAGTTGGTGTTGGCTTCAGCGACGTTGGCCGTTCCGCCATGCCACGAACCGTTGTCAAACGTGGTGGCATCTGCGCCGAAGCGTTGCCCGGGAAGGAAGCCGGCCTCAGTCCCAACGGTCGCTCCGGCAAAGTTTGTTGATGCATCGCCGAATCGTGTCCATGCTTCCGCCATCAGTATGAGTTGGGTTTGCTCGGGGCTATCGACCGTAACGCGTGTACCACCAGCGCCATTGACTTGGGCGTCGGAACTGGCCCACCCATTCATGGCATAGGTTCTTTCGCTTCCTTCATCGGCGGGGCAAGCGAACGCAAAGCCATCGATAGATGCTGAACCCGTGATACCGCCGTCGGGTAAGTAGTAGCCGATTCGTTGTTCGTCGTACCAAAGTTCTCCGGCCGTAAAATTGGAGGGCAGGGTTTGCTTGTTGTCGGCCGCATAGTTCAAGACCGCTGTATTCATTTGGCGGATATTGCTGAGGCAGGCGGTGGTGCGAGCAGTCTTTCGCGCCGCACCGAGAGCGGGCAAGAGAATACCGATTAACAGCGCAATGATGCTGATGACCACCAGCAGTTCGATAAGGGTGAAACCGGCGAGACGGCGTCGGGGGGCGGGCATAAACGTGCTCCAAAAAGCGAGTCAATGAAATCGCCGTGATCGATCGGCGGGTAGCGTTTGGGGGGCGGGAGTGTTGCGCCCCAAACGCGGAGCGAGGCGAAAAAGCGTCCCGCCGCGGTTAGGCGGCGGGACGCGGGGGAGCGTGGGTTTACGCTTGACGACGGCGGCGGGCCAGCAGGCCCAGGCCACCCAGGCCGAGCAACGCCAGCGACGTCGGCTCGGGGATGAACGGGTTGGCGGCGGCGTCGAGCGAGGTGGTCAGCAGCATCTCGTCGAAGAAGACCGCACCGGACTGGCCGGGCGACTCGTAGCGGCTCTGGGTGAACGGCGTGGTCGAGTCGGTCAGGTTGATGCTGGTGATGGTCAGGTCGGCCACGCCCAGGGCGGTGGGGTCTTGGTTGACCCACACCTCGATAGTGTCGTCGCCCGACTCGTTGATGGTCAGCTTGGTCAACACGTACTGGTTGACGCTGGACGCGGCGTCGGCGGCCACGATGAAGTTCTGCCCGCCGACGCGGACGGCCAGGTCGGGGTTGTTGTCGTTGGCGATCTGATCGTCGTAGCCGATCTGGATGCCGTTGTTGGCGTTGTCGGTGAAGCCGCCGACCGCGTAGGTGTTCGTGGCCGAGTCGGCCCAACCCAAGCGGTTCACGACACCGCTGATGTACCACTCGTTGGACGAAACGGTGGGGTTGAGCTGACGCTCGAGGTTGCGGTCGAAGGGGGAGTTCCCGACTCCGAGCCACTGCATGCGTCCGCCTTGCTCGTAGTCGACGGCCGGGGCGTCGTTGCCCAACGCGTTGGCCACGAAGTTGCCGGTGCTGCCGGCGTGGGAGATGCCGAAGCCGTCGACGCCCGCGGTGCCGACGAAGCCGAAGGCGGCAGCGCCCATCGTGCGCATGTCGGTGCTGGCGGTGTACTCGCCGTTGCCCCGAGCATCACCCGAGAGGAACGGATCGAAGGCGACCACGTCTGACTTCAGGTCGTCGAAGTAGTCGGGCTGAGCCATCGCCGGCCCAGCCATAACCGCCGCAAACGCGACGCCCAGTGTTGACGAAACCAATTGCTTTTTCACGAAAACCTCCTAAAGGATGCTGAAGACGTCCAGCGTTCGGTGCTCGGCCGGTTGGCGGAGCCTAGATACGGACAATGGTGGCCGATGCGGGCGAAAAAACAAATGGGCCCGCGAATTACTCTTATATAATTGCACGGCAATAAGACCTTGTCAAGGATAATTCATAGGGATCACATCAGAAATCCAGCCCGGTTGGAGGTACATCACGGGACGTGGGCGGGATCCAGAAATGCCGTTAATGTGCTTGATTTACAGGTTTTTGGATTGCTTCTACGCCATTTTGTATCTTGGTCGCAGAGCATCTACCTACCGCCCTTAGTCTTACATAAGACTTATTTTTCGGCCGGGTCCTCCCACGGCCAGCTCAAGCTGAAGCCGTGTTCTTTCAAGTAGCCCTGAAAGGCTTGCACTCGCTCGGGGTCGGCGTGGATCTGGCCGAGGCTCAGGCGGTGGTCCAAGCACCATCCCGCCAGCGCCCCGGCGGCCTCGCCGATGTTCCATTCGACCGGGTGGAGGCGGTAGCAGCCGTTGGTGATGTGGGTCACGCCAAGATTCTTGGCCCCGGCCAACAGGTTCTTGGTCTTGACCGGGATCAGGCTGCCCAGCGGGATTTGGAACGGAGCCGCCTCGACGTACAGTGAGTTGCGGTTGGCGGCGGTGGGGTGCAGGTCCAGACGGTAGTGACCGACGCCGACCGAGTCGGGGAACGCATGGGCGGCGGGCAGGCCGAGTTCGGGGACGTCGGGGTGGCCAGCGGCTCGGCGTTGCTGGGCCCCGACGTGGGCCTCGGTCACGATCGTCTTGGCGATCAGCCGGCGGGACTCGCGGATGTAGGGGGCCATCGCGAAGCCGTCGTCGGTGCCGAGGGTTTCGCCGGCTAGCTTCAGGCCGGGGTAGCCGCAGCCGGCTTGGTCCGGTGAAGCATTCGGGGGCGTATTCCGGGGGGTGTCGTGGCGCGGGGCTTCGGTCTGCATCCAGTAGAAGAAGCAGAGGCTTTGTTGTTTAGCTTCCGCCAAGGCCGTAGCCCATTCTTCCGGGGTGACGTCGAGCGTGGGCTTGAGGAAGTAATCCATCTGCACCCAATTGACCAGGCACACGTCGTGCGGCGCGGGGTGGCCGTCGGTGTCTTGATGGATCGACCGGTCCACGATCCGGCGGTAGCGCCACAGCTCCCACTCGTCGTCCTTCGGGTCGTCGGGCGATGCCACCATCGCGATCGTGCGGGGTTCGTTGTGTTCGCCGCAGACCACCCACGAGAACAGCGGGCCGGGCCAGGGTTCATCGAAGTCGGGGCGGTACTCGCGCCAGGCGGCGTAACCCGCGGGCTCGGGGATCGTGTGGTCTTCGCCGGGGTGGTGTTCCATGGCGAAGCACCAGCTGATGGCTTGTTGGTCGATCGGGTCGTGGTCTTGGCCGTTGGGTAAATCGGCTCGGCCGTGGAGTTCGCCGTGGACGTCGCGGTGTTCGGCGCCCACGGCGTAGGCGGTGCCGGTCATCGGCAAGAGGTCGCCGAGTTCGGTGGCGTCGATGAAAACGTCGGCGGTGATGACCGTGTGCGCGCCGGTTTTCAAGTCACGCACGGTCACGCTCCGCACCACGTCGTCGCGCACCTCGGCGGACACCGGTTCGTGGTGCAACAGCACGGTGATTCGGCCCGATTCGACGTGCGGCGCGAGCATGTCGAGGAGTACGTCGTGCGCGACGCGGGGCTCGACGCACAGTCGGCTGACCCACCCGTTGCCGGGGTTTAGCGCCGGGTCGGCCATCGCCTCGGGCGTCAGGCGACGGTGGGTCTTCATCCAGTCGCGGCAGCGTTGGCGGAACTCGAGGTACGACGTGGTCGCGGACTGCACGCCGTCTTTCCCTTCGATCCAGTCGTTTTCGTCGGGCGGCACGGCTTGGGACGTGAGTTGGCCGCCGACCCACGCGGTGGGTTCGGTGACGATGCACCGTTGGCCGCCGCGGGCCACGGCGAGGGCCGCGGCGACACCGCCGGTGCCGCCGCCGGCGATAAGAACCGGGGTCGAAAGTGAATCAGGCATGTTGAGTTGGCGGGCGTCAGCCGGAGGAGGAGTCGGAGCCTTTGGGGGCGGGGGCGCCGGAGGATTCGCGGATGATGAGGTCGGCTTTGAGTTTTTGGTTGGCTTGATCGGCGCTGCCGGCGTGGATCATCTGCACGATCCGGCTGATCGCCGCGTAACCCAGCTCGACCAGCGGCTGACGGAACGTGGTCAACGGCGGGTAGAGGTGTGTGGCGCTCGGCGGGTCGTCGACGCCGACCACGGTGAGCTCGCGGGGGATCGACAGGCCCAGTGTGTTGGCGGCGTTGTACACGTCCAGCGACAGGTAGTATCCGCCGGCAATCATCGCGGTGGGGCGTTGCGGGCTGGCGAGCAGTTGGCTGAGGCTCATTTTTTCTTTGTCGCTGAGCCGCCAGCTCTCGGCGTCGAGTTGTTGGCATTGGTCGGCCGGGATGCCGAGCTCGCGGCACACGCCGAGGAACCCGGATTGCCGGTCGCGGCTGTTGCTCAGTTCGCTCGCCCCGCCGAGGTAGGCGATGCGTTGGTGGCCCAGGCGATGCACATGCTTGACCGCTTGGTGGATCAGGTCGGTGTTGTCGACATCCACCGAGGGGGTTGCCGGATGTTGCGCCCCGACCAGCAGCAGCGAGGTGTCGCGGGGGTGGTCGGTTTTAAATTGGTCGATCGCTTCGGGCAGCGGGTTGACCAGCAGGTAGCCCTGGCAGTCGGCCTGGAGTTTCTGTTCGTATTGCAGGATCAACAGGTCGGCGTTTTCTTCGCGGGACGCACGGTGCATGCCCTCAAGCAGTTGGCCGTGGTAAAAGTCGGCGAGCGACGCCTGGGTCTGGAGGATCAGCGCGAGGCGGGTGCGTCGGCCGGTCGGGTCCTGACGGTCTTTGATGAACGTGCCCCGGCCCTGCACGCGATCGACCACGCCGCTGACTTCGAGCTCTTGCATCGCCCGGTGCGTGGTGACCAGCGACACGGCCAACTGTTCGCTGAGCGACTTGGTGCTCGGCAGGCGGTCGCCGGGCTTGTAGTGGCCGGTGCGGATCGCTTCGAGCATCGCGTCTTTGACCGACACGTAGAGCGGCGCGCCGGGTTTGCTCTGGATCGGTTTGAGGGGTTTGGTCGGCATGGTGGGGCCTCCGGAATGTCAAGAAGAAAAACGTCTCCGCGTCAGCGGACGGTGGGGTCGAGGCGGAAGCCCAGGTGATTGGCCACCGCGCGGAATTGGCCGTCGCTGGGCCGGTTGGTGATCGCGGCCGTGGGGGCTTCGGGGTCTTGGCCGTCGGGTACGTAGATGAAGGTGCTCGACCCCCCGCCGTCGAGGTTCAGCGCATCGTCCGCGCCGTGTTCGATCAGGATCTCGGCGAGCTCGGGCAGCGTGACGCCGACGCTCCACTCGGGTTGTCGGCCGTCGATCACCAGCAGGAACAGCGTGTCGCCTTTGCGATCCACGCCGACGGCGGTGCGGGGGTGGCGGACTTCGGGGGCGACGCGCGCGGTGGCGCCGTGGTTTTCGCCATTGAGCACGATCAGGCCGTGGCGGTCTGGGTCGTTGGGCGAAGCACCGATGCCCGCGACCCCGTCGTGCACGACGCCGAAGTCAAACCCCGGCGGCGGCACGAGCACGCGGGCCTTGCCGTGGCGGTTAAAAACCACCGCCGGGTCGTTCACGCCTTCGTAAGCCCGCGGCGGAGAAACGACCTTGCCGTCACTGATGCTCAGGCCCATGACGTCGGCGGCTCGGGTGCGGCGGTCGACGATGCCGTAGAAATTGGCGTTGACCGCGAGGGTCAAGCCCTGTTCGCGGGCCCACTGATCGGTCGGGGTGAGGATGGCCTCGGTTTGTTCATCCTCGGCTGGGGTTTCGAGCGGCTCGGTGACCACGACTTCCAGCCCGGGGAAAGACAGATCAATCTTGCCCAGCCAGCCACGGATCGGCTCGCCCTCGGCATTCTCCAGATCAATCTCGATCACCGTAAACGGCGGTTGATCAATCGTTTGCGCAAGATCATCCTGGGCAATCGCGGAGCCCGCCAACATCACTAGGCAAACCCATATCAGCGAAAATCGTGGCGTCATGACGGCGTATCTCTCACGCAAAGCGGCGGGGATATCCCGAATGAAAGACTATAACTTTCATAACAATAACCGATGCCGACTCTCGGTCGCAAGGGATTTGATGGGAGGCGTTTGGCGACGGCTTGATCGACCGTTATTGAATCGAGGGCTTACCGGTTTAGGCCTTGGACGCCAAATCGAGTTCGCCGCGGTGGATCGCCCCGAAAACGGTGCGGGCCGCTTTGTTCATTTCCACGCGGGCCTCGTCGTTGGTGCCCTGGACGTAAGTGGCCAGGAAGTAGTGGCGGTCTTGCGTGGCGTCGTAGATATAGGCCAGTTCGGAGTTCGCGCCGTCGGGCGGCCACCAGCCGGGCTTGGCCAGCGTGGCGAAAGCGGGCCGTGCATCCAACTCGCCGGTGAGTTGGGTCAGCCCTTCGCGGACGTAGTTCTGGTTGGCCCAGCTCAAGCCCTGGGTGAGCAGCGGGAAAGACGTCGTGTCTCGCGTCGGGCCCATCAGCGTCGCGGCGCCGCAGACCACGAAGTCGTCGCTGGTGAAGTAGTTGGACTCGGGGTTGCCCAGCGGGGCGGGCCGGGGGTCGAGGTTCAGCGGGATGTCCACGGCCGGGCGTTCAGCGATCTCCGCGGTCTGGCCGTCGGGATGTGTCACGCGGATCGGCCGGCTGTGGTTCCAGTGCGGCCTTGTGAAATGCCGGCGGATCATGCTGTGCTGCACGCCCCAGTTCTTCATCGCCGCGTAAGTCTCGGCGAAGCCGACGGATTCCTGCAGCGTGTTGAACGCGTCGTTGTCGCTCATCATCAGGCTGCTGAGGATCAGCTCGCGCATCGTGGCGGGGCGTTCGTCGCCGAGTTGGATGACGGTCTCGGGCGACATGTCGTGCTGGTCCATCCACGCCACCGCCATCGCCGCGGTGATCCATTTGATCGTGCTGGCCGGGTAAAACCCAACGTCGCCGGTGCCGCGCCACCGAGCCGTGTGAAGGTCGCCGGTGGCCATATCCACGGAAGCCACCGTCAGCGTCGAGCCATCGGGCATGTCGAACAATCCGTCGAGATCGGCCCCGGAGTCGATCAGCCGTACCGTCGATTCGATGCGGGGCAGGGCGAGCCAGGGTTCGAGCAGGGGGGCAGCCATAACATCTCGCGATCAATAAAAATACGAAAGAGACAATTGCAGATGGACAGACGTTACTCGGCGTCGAGCGTGATCCACGCGCCGTCCTGCCGCATCGAACGGTTCGCCGCGTCCATCACCACGATGTTTTCGAGGATGTGGTCGAGCGAGGCGGGGGCGACGCCTTCGTCGAAAAACCGGGTCATGCCTTCGACCAGGCGATCGTAGACGGTGGCGAAGTCCACCTTGAAGCTGTGCAGGCCGTCCTTGCCGTGAACGGTCGCGCCAAAGTCGTAGCTGCCGATGCGTTCGAGGCGAAGCGTCGCGTCCCGGCCGTCGTGATAACGCAGGTGAACAAAGTCGCGCTCTTCGGTATGCCGGGCCGACACGGCCGCGACGCCCGGCCCCCACAACGCATCGACCATCTCGATCGTGTGGACGCCATAGAACAATACGCCGGGCATCAGCTCGTGGAGTTCGCCGGGCCCGTAGGCGTCGATCGCCGCGAGTTCGCCGAGTTTGGCGGCGTGAACGTCCTTGAGTTCGTTGGCAAAGCGTAGGCTGGACGCGGAGTAGCACGGTGCTTGGTGTTTCACCGCCAGATCACGGATCTGTTTGGCCTCGGCCGGATCGCAGGCCAGTGGTTTATCGATGTACGTCGGAAGCCCGCGCTCCAGCGAAGGCGTCGCGTGCTTCAGGTGGTCGTGGCCGCTGACACTGAGCACCAAGACACCATCAACGTCGTCGAGCATCTCCGAAAGATCGCCGTAGGGCTTAGCGCCCAACGCCTCGGTGTCGGCGACCCACTGCTCGACCTGATCGGCGGGCATGTGGTGTTGGCCGTCGGTCCAGAACGACGTCACCCGGCAGGGCGTGAGACCTTGCTTGTGTCGCTCAGCAATCCGACGCGTGAACTCGGGCAAGTGGGAACTGTCCACGCCCACCGCACCGAGGCGAAACACTTTGGAGGAAGACGCGGCGGGTGGGGTTTGGACTTGGCTCATGCCGGGGGACTCGCAGGGTTAAACGCGGAGGCGAACAACAGAATCATACCCGGTCTGGAGTCATCACTTGCCCACCACCGCGGCCGGTGGAGCGGGTTGACGCTGCACGATCTGCGGGGTGAGCGCCTTGGTTTCCCGCCAAGTCGCCCGCCCGGCGTCGAGGTTGGCCGCGTCGGCGATCAGCCGCATCGCTTCGAGGCCTTGATCGAAACCGCACACCGGTTGGGCGGTGCTTCCGTTTTGACAAGCGTCGATAAACGCTTGCATCTGGCGGGCAAAACGCACCTCGTGGGTTTGTACTTCGAGGTCCGCGACCTCGCCTTGGGTCGTCGTGTGCCGAAGGACGCAGGCGTCTTCGAAGTCGTAGCTCAGCGTGCCGAGCGTGCCGACGACGCTCAGCGTGAAACGCGTGGCCTCGGCCCAGCCGCAAGCGATCGCCCCGGCGACACCCGTGGCGTCCCGGATCGCGCCGGGTTCGGGGGTGGAGCTCAACAGTATCGTCGCGTTGGATTCCCCCCGGCCCGGCCAACCCTGACGGAGCACCGCGCCTTCGAGCGACGCGTCGCCAAAGAGATAGCGGAACAGGTCGATGCTGTGCAGGCCGGTGTCGATCAGCGACCCGCCACCGCTGATTTGGGGGTCGCTCATCCAGGCGTCTTGGAGGTGCGGCAGGTTCGCGGCGAACGTGTTTTCGTAGCGGACCACGTCGCCGATCAGCCCGGCGTTCACCTGCTCGATGATCGTATCGACGGCCGGGGTAAACCGGTGGCAAAACCCGATCAGGCAGGGCAGGTCCGGGTGGTCCTGACTCATCTTGAGGAGTTGTTCGGTGTGCGTCACCGTGTGGGCCGGCGGCTTTTCGATCAGCACGGGCATACCCGCGGCGAGCGCCTGACGAACGACATCAACACGGGCCGACGGCGGGGTACACACCACCAACGCGTCCGGCCGATCCTCCGCTGGACATTCGGCGAGCAGGGCGGTCAGGTCGGCGTAAGCCCTCGCCCCGGTCTCGACGGCCATGGCCTCGGCCGAAGCCGACACCGGGTCGGCGATGGCGGTGATCCGAAGCCCCGGCATTACGCTTTGCAGGTCCGCCGCCGCGGCGATATGGGCCTTGGCAATATTTCCTGCACCTATAAGACCTAGCTTAAAATTCATGATTATTATATTATATTCGGGATTCACGAGCCGCAAGGCATTTTTACTGGGAATATCATGAACTTAGTCGTTACCCCTTGCCGATCGTTTCGTCGAATTGTCCGGGCTAAGTCGTTTTTTTACGCTCTGGTTGGTCTGGTCTTATGCTTTGGGGTTGCGATTTCCGAAGTCTCGGCCCAAGGCTTGGCCCCCGAGGTCCGCGGCACCTGGCTGACCACCACCGGCCCCGACCACATCTCGTCGGGCCTCAACACCGAAACCATCCTCAATCAACTCGACGCCATCGGCATCAACACCGTCTACGTCGAAGCGTGGAAAAACGGGTACACCCAATTCGGCTCGTCGGCTTTCAACGGCCTCACGGGGTTCGACCGCAATCCGAGCCTCGGCTCGCGCAGCCTCCTGACCGAAACCGGCATCGCCGCCCACCGCAACGGCCAGGTCCAGATCGCTTGGTTCGAGTACGGCTTCTCCC
The DNA here is from genome assembly GCA_039199695.1 of Planctomycetota bacterium. Taxonomy (GTDB): domain Bacteria; phylum Planctomycetota; class Phycisphaerae; order Phycisphaerales; family Phycisphaeraceae; genus Algisphaera. The sequence goes on from JBCCST010000002.1 coordinate 27,958, forward strand.
CCGAGTTCGTTGGCAACGGCGGCACCCCGTTTAGCCCCATGGGCCGGGCCGCCCGCGACAACGGCTGGCTGCTCGAAGACCAGAATGGCCAATTCGCCAACGCCTCCAACGGCTTCGCCTGGATGAACCCCGCGGTGCCCGAAGTCCGCGAGTTTTTGATCGACATCACCCTCGACGCGATCCGCACCCACGACCTCGACGGCATCCAGTTCGACGACCGCCTCGCCTGGCCGCGCGAGTTCGGCTGGGACGCGACCACCGCCGCGATTTATTTGCAAGAGACCGGCCGATCACTGCCCAGCAACGTGGACGACGCCGACTTCCGCGCGTGGCGACAATCCAAGGTGACGCAGTTTGCGGTGGAACTCACCGACGCGATCCGGGCTGAGCGCCCCGACCTGCACCTGAGCGTCAGCCCGTCGGTCATCGGCTTTAGCGATAACAACTTCAACGCCAAGTGGTCCGATTGGGTCGAGATGGGCCTGTTCGATGAGTACATCCCGCAGGTGTACCGCAGCGATCCGCGGGCCTTCCGCAACACGCTGCCGGCCAACCTGCAACCCTTTATCGACGAAGGCAAACTCGACGAAGTCGTGGTCGGTTTGCGTTTCAACGGCACCGGAGACGACACCCCGCTTTCGGTGGTACACCAACAAATCGTTAGTACTGCGCAGGCCGAGAGCGGCCAACTTGCCGGCCACTCGTTGTTCTACTCCAAAGGCCTGATCGACAACGCCGCCGCCATGACCACCTTCTACGGCAACGAGCGCGACAACCCGTTCTTTGGCCCCGACTGGCGCCCCGAAGCGCTCGTCGCGTCGCCGGTCCGCGGCGGTTGGCAGGTCTCGATCGCCGAGGCCGAGCAATACCGAGTCGTTGCGAAGGTCGACGGCCGATGGGTGGAGGTCCAGACGCAGGTATTCGACGCCGACACCTACACCTTCGTGGTGCCCGGAGCGACCCAGGTGGAGTTGCTCTTGGACCGCCGACCGATTGCGGGCGATACCAATTTCGACCGTATCGTCGATGAAACCGATCTGTTGACGCTTTCGGCGTTCTTGGGCACGCAGGGTGGCTGGCAGGACGCGGACTTCAATTACGACGGTACAGTCGATCTGTTCGATTTCGATTTACTCGCGCAGCACTGGCACTTCGGCGTCGATCCGGGGGCGTTTGAATCACTCGATGCCGCGGTCCGCCGTTTGGGCCTCACCAATATCCCCGAGCCCAGCGGCCTCGCGCTGCTCATTGGCGTCGGCGGGGCGCTGGTGGTTCGTCGGCGCAAGTATGCCTCCCCATTTTGAGTAAATGATCTACGCTAACCCATTCGATCTCGGAGCCCCGTCATGCTGAGTTTATCTTTCCCCGCCGTCGGTTTGAGCCTGGCTCTTCTAATGGTCACCGCCATGTCCACCGCCGCCTGCGCCCAAGCCCCGGCCGAGGTCCGCGGCACCTGGATGACCACGACCGCCAACGACGCGATCGCCAGCCCGACGAAGACCAACGCCTCGATGAAGCAACTCCGCGACATCGGGCTCAACACCGTCTACGTCGAGACCTGGAAGAACGGCTACACGCAGTTCCCCTCGCCGACCCTTGAAGCCACGCTCGGCGTCGAGCGTCGCCCCGACCTCTTGCCCGGCCACCCGAATTACCCCGCCAACACCCCCGGCCTTACCGGTCCCCGCGACCTGCTCGAGGAAACCCTCATCGCCGCCCACCGCAACCAGATGATCTACATCGCCTGGTTCGAATACGGTTTCATGGCTTCGTACAAAGACACCAACAACACCCTCCGCCAGAAGAAACCCGAGTGGATGATGACCACGAAAGACGGCGCGCTGGTTTCGGATCAGAATCCGTTTGTCTGGATGAATCCGCTGCGCCCCGAATGCCGGGAGTTTCTGTTGGGAATCGTGCTCGACGCGGTTGATCGGTACGACCTCGACGGCGTCCAACTCGATGACCGCATCGCTTGGCCGGTGACGATGGGCTACGACGAATTCACGGTGGAAGCTTACAAAAAAGAACACAACGGCAAGGCTCCGCCAAGCAATCCGCGCGACGAGGCTTGGATCGCGTGGCGGGCCAAGAAGGTCGGCGAGTTTGCCGAGCAGTTCTATACCGAACTTAAAAAAGCTCGGCCCAACCTGATCGTGTCCATCAGCCCGGCGGTCTACCCCTGGTCGCTCGAAAACTACGCCTGCGATTGGCGGGCCTGGTCGAAGAACGGCTGGATGGACGAATACATCCCGCAGGTCTACCGGATGAACTATCAGCGCGTCAGCGAAGACTGGCCGGTGCAGCTCAAGGCCGTCGGCCGTGACCGTTACGACGACCTCATCGGCGGGTTCCGGGTCGTGGGCGATGGCCCGGACACCACTTGGGAGGACTACGCAAGAAAACTCGAGTTGGTCCGTCGTCGTGGCGGCGGGGGCCACTGCCACTGGTTCAGCCGCGGGGTGTTGGAGGTTTATCCCCAAGAATTTACGGCGTTTTACGACGTGGCCAACCAGGGGCAGGCGCAAAACCCGCTGTTGCCCCAAGACTGGCGACCCGCGCCGATCGTCGCGAGTCGGAATTCAGACACGTCGGCCTGGACCGCCAACGTCGAAGGTGCCCCGGGTCATTACCGCGTAATCGTTCGGCGGGGCGACGTCTGGACCGAGCTCCGTGTGATCGAAACCGAGCCCGGGGTGGATATCATCGAGTTCAACGACCTGCCCGCCGAGGTGGAGGCGGTCGAATTGCTGATCGACCGCAGACATACCGAGCCGCTCGGTTCTTGATCCACTAAGGTTTGCTCTCGATTTATATATTTCGGTGTTTTGCATTATTCATTTTGGAATTGAGTAAACATGTCGCAATCGATTTTGGACCGAATCGGGGTATGCAGTTGGTCGCTCCAGCCGGCCGGGCCGGCCGGGCTTGTGGCTGATCTCGAATCGCTCGGGATCAAGCGGTTGCAACTCGCCCTCGATCCACTCCGTGAGCACGAAGCGGAGTGGGCGTCCCTACCCGAGCGGTTGGCCGCGGCGGGGGTGTCGCTGGCGTCGGCCCAATTTGGGGCCATCGGCGAGGATTACTCGTCGCCACAAACGATTCGGCAGTCCGGTGGCTTTATCCCCACGGCGCATTGGCCGAACAATCTCAAGAACATTGAGGCGAACCTCAAAATCGCCCAGCGGCTCGGAATCACCACCGTGTCGACCCACGCGGGTTTTATTCCGCAAGACGCTGACGATCCGATGTTTGAGGTCTTGGTCGAGCGGATTCGGGTGATCGCGGACCTGATCGGGGAGCATCTTTCGGGACAACTGCTTTTAGAAACCGGTCAGGAAACGTCGGCCACGCTTAACCGGTTTTTACAAGCGGTGGATCGTAAAAACCTTGGCGTCAACTTCGATCCCGCGAACATGTTGCTCTATAACATGGGCGATCCGCTCGGGGCGATCCGGGAATTGTTGCCGTATGTCCGTCAGGTGCATATCAAAGACGCGGTCCCGCCGGCCGAAGCGGGGGTGTGGGGCGAAGAAGTACCCGTCGGGACCGGAGCGGTGGATTGGCCTGCGTTTTTAAGGATTTTGACTTCCGCGGAGTATTCGGGTGATTACATCATCGAACGCGAGGCGGGCGACCAGCGGGTGGCCGATATTGCCACGGCTCGAGAGGTGTTGCAAGCTACGCTGAATAACTAACGTTCGTTTTTGTACGGACGCGCAGCCTCTGGTACGCCGTTTACGACCTCATTTGGGCGTTGGGTTACTTGGCGATTTTCTTGGCGCCCTTAATCACGCGGTCCCAGTCGAACGCGGGGCCGGGGTCGGATTTCACTTCGGAGACGTGGTAGTGGCCGATGAGGCCGCGGTGGGCGTCTTGGGCTTCGGGGGTGAGGATGTGGTTGGTGACGCTGCCGTCGGGTTCGCGGGGGGCGGCGAGTTCGATCTGCGGCAGCACGTTGTGCAGGGTGGCGGTCAGCCGGATCAGGGCGTCGTACTGCTCGTCGGTCAGGTCGTATTGCTCGCGGTACTTGCCCTGGATTTTCCCGACGATCAAGTGGTTTCTACTGGGTCGGCCGACGAAGTTGTCCCGGAGGACGCTGGCGCGGTCGGCTTCGTTGGGCACGGTGATGCGGACGCGGCCGTCGGGGTCGGTTGTGTACCAGTGTTCCCACGGCTTCTTTTCGTCTTGGGCGTATGCCCCCATGTTGGCGATCTCGATCCCCACTGAGCGTGAGTTGGCGGACCCGGCGTGCCAGGCGCGTTCCTTGACGTCGAGCGTTTGGTAGATCGTGCCGTCGATGTCCAGCATGAAGTGCACCGAAAGGTGGCGGTGGTCGTGGAGCACGTCGAAGCAGCGTCGAGAGGTGCCGCAGACGTCGTAGTGGATGACGAATTGATCCACGGCCCGTTGGACTTGTTCGAGGGTCCAGCCGCCGCCGCGCACCTGCTCGATTTCTTCGGGCGTCATGTTGTGGGTGCGGATGTTGTAGCGTTGCGGATCGCCCTTGGGCTCAGCCCACTTGTCGTATTCGCGGAGCTCAAGATCGGTGAAGCGTTTGTCGACGCGGTAGGCGTCGTAGCCCCCCGGATCGGTCCAGAGGACGACGGGCGTGCCGGTGCGGAAGAGTTGGCCCGCGACCATGATCTCGTCGCCGTGTCGGGGGGTGAGGGTGCCGGGTTTGACTTGACAGCCCGCGAGGCCGGCGGCGAATGAGCAGATCAGCACGATACTCCACACCTTTGCAGAAGGTCCGAGGAACACCACCCGCGGGAGGGCGGACACGAAGACGTCAACGGTCTTGAACATGAGAACACTCAAAGTAAGGACGCAGGGCAAGAGCAGGTTAATTATAGAATAATCAAACCTCGCGCTTCTGCACACGGATAAACCAACGCGGGACGATTATTTTTCGCCTAGCACGTTTTTCCGCCGGAGGATGTGGTGGTAGTGCTGGGCGAAGCGGTGGGCTTCGTCGCGGGCGGCCTGGCAGAGCTTGAGCCCGAGGTTCTGCCGGCTGAGCCGGATCGGTTCTTTCTTGGCCTGCACGTAGATGAGTTCTTCTTTTTTTGCCAGCGAGATGACCATCGGCGGCTTGACTTCGAGTTCGTCGAAGGCCTCTTGCGCCGCGTGGAGTTGGCCGAGGCCACCGTCGATGATGATGACGTCGGGGTAGAGCTCGTGGCCCTGCCCGGCCTCGCGGTAGCGCCGGCTGACGACCTCGCGGATGCTGGCGTAGTCGTCGTTTCCCCCCGCGACGGTCTTGATCTTGTACCGGCGATACTCGTTTTTTAGCGGTCGGCCATCGACAAAGCAGACCTTGCTGCCCACGGTTTCGCCACCCTGGAGGTGGGCGATGTCGATGCACTCGACGCATCGGATCGGCTCGTCGAGGCCGAGCGTTTTGCGGAGCGATTCGAGGCCCTTCTCGGGATCGACGTAGAACGACTCGGATTCGGGCTGCCAGTTCTGCTTCGTGGTGCCGCGTTCGTCGAGCTTTTCGATGGCTTTGATCTGGTCGCGAATCGTGGCGGCCTGTTCGTAGCGCTGGTCTTCACTGGCGCGCTCCATGTCGCGTTTGAGTTCGCGCAACATCACCGACCGCTTGGATTCAAGGAAGCGGACGAAGCGCTCGACATCAGCCCGGTACTCGGCTTGGTTGATCTTCGCGCCGCACGGCGCGGTGCACTGCTTGATGGGATACAGCAGGCAGGGCCGAAAATACTTGCGCTGGTCGTCGTCTTCGCGGATGTCGAGGTGACAAGTCCGGAACTTAAACACCTTTTGCAGGATCTGCACGGATTCACGGAGGGCGTAGACGCTGGTGAACGGGCCGAAGATTTTTGCGCCCTTGAACTCATCGCCCTGCGGGTTGCGGGTGATGAAGACGCCGGGGTAGTCGTCTTTGAGGGTGATGGCGAGGTAGGGGAAGGTTTTGTCGTCGACCAGCCGGGCGTTGAACTTGGGGTGGATGTCCTTGATCAGCCGGTTCTCGGTCAGCAGGGCTTCCCACTCGCCTTCGCATTCGATGGTGTCGAAGTCGTCGACGACGTCGAGCATGGGTAGTTTTTTCATGCCCAGTCCACCGGAATTTGCGGCCGAGGGCACGAAGTACGACGACACCCGGTCGGGGAGTTTCGAGGCTTTGCCGACGTAGATCACCACGCCCGCCGCGTCTTTCATGAGATACACGCCCGGCACCTTGGGCAGCCCGCGGGCTTTTTTGAGCAGCTCATCGAGTTTTGTCCGGCGTTCGGGCATGAGTCAGCAGATTGTAGGCCCAGGTGCGTGTCGAACCGTGGCGGCTCGGGTGGGGTGGGCCTTGCGCGAAACCGCGTAGCGAGTAGATGCAGGACTTTGGAGTCAGCGTTCGGCGTTACTTCGGCGGGGGCCGGGTTGGTAAACGCTGACGAGGCCGGCATCGAGCAGGTGTTGGCCGACGTCGAGGCCGTCGACGGTGACTCGGCAGAGCAGTCGGCCGAAGTTGTCGCGTCGGCGGGCGGCATCGAAATGCAGTTGCACGGTTTGGCCGTCGATGAGTTGTCGCAGCGCTTCGGTGGCGTCGTCGGCGCGGGGGTCGCCGCGTTCGGGGGCGTTGATGTGGAGCATGCGGACCGAAGTGAGGTCGCCGTCGTAGTGGATTTTGAACGTGTCGCCGTCGATCACGCGAACGACTTCAAAGTCCGAAGCGGTGATCTCCCGGGTGGCCGGAGTATCGACGATGGGGGTAGACACGGCGACCGGGCGGGCGGCGTTGGCGTCGGCGGGCCCCGGGGCGGTCCAGCGGCCCAGGGCAACGCCCAAGGCGATCGCCAGAACCAACATGCCCGTCGTAGCTATCCATCGTCTATCCATAAATCAGTTATCGGGCCACGCCCGAGCCGTACTCCATGATCCGTATTGGTTGAGGCCCAAGGAAAAAGCCGGAGCCCGAACCGCAACAGGGCGGTCCGGGCTCGGAGTATTGAACAACAGGAGGGTAGGGAATTAAACGCTGACGCCGGCTTCTTCGAGGGCTTCGCTCAGCGAAGGGCCGTTGAGGTAGGAATTTTCCAGAGTGGACCGCATCTTCTTGAGGGCGTGGATCTGGATTTGGCGGACGCGTTCTTTGGTCAGGCCGACGTGCTTGCCGACTTCCTGGAGGGTCATGCCCTTGCCGCCGTCGGGCTGATCGAAGGCGAAGCGTTTCTCGATGATGTCGCGTTCGAGGTCGGTCAGGTCAGACCGGTTGTCGTGAAAGATGCTGGAAACTTGTTCGACGCAGCCTTGCTCTTCGAACTGCGCTTTCTCGGCCGCGTAGTTGGATCGCTCGAGATCGGGCTCGAAACCGACGGGGAACAGCGAGCGGTAGCGGCTGGTTTTCATACCCAGCCGGCTAAACGCTTTGAGGATCGCCCGGCAGGCGTAGGTCGAGAATTTGAATCCCTTGGAGACGTTGAATTTATCGATGCCGCGGAGAAGGGCCATGTTCCCCTCGCTGATCATCTCGGGGAAATCGACGCTGCCCGAGGGCAAGCGCTTGGCCATCGCCAGGACCAGGGCCAGGTTGTATTCCGCGATCTTCTCGCGGAGCTCCATCGCTTGGCGGTGCCACTTGATCAACTCACGGCCCTTGGTCACGCCGAACCGCTTGGGGTTGATCGATTCACGGACCTGCTCGGCCCGGTAGCGGACATAATTGAACTGGAGGAAAATGGTTCGCTCCTCCGCCGCGGTGAGCAGGGGAAGCTTGGCATTCTTGAGCCTTGGGTCGTTGGCGCGTTCGTGGGCAAGCCTGGTGTACCAGCCGACGCTGGGTCGGGGGATGTCCAGCTTGGGGTCGAGGATTTTCTTCATCGCCTGAGACTCATAGAAGCGTTCATCATCGATGAAGTCGATCGGGCCCTGCAGGAGCGGCTCGAGTTCCCGCTGCTCGTGCTTCATCAACCCCTTGGGCCAGCGGATTTCAACGGGGTCGCTGGCGACATCGGGCGTGGTCTTCTGAGCGGTAGCAGTCATAGGGTTCACCTTGATCTGATAGAGGAAACATCCAAAACGTCCAAAACGTTCACGTCGATATTACAAACATCGGGCCTCTTGTCAATTTAAATCAAATTAATCAGTAAAATGGCGCGTTTGACGGTCAATTAAATCGTTCAAAACGTCCATATATTGTATTTATTGGCTTTTTTTGGGGAGATGATGGTCGGCCGGTTGTCTTCTTCCGCTCCCCGCCAGGCCTGGAGCCTTTTCGTGCTCCGTAAGCCCAACGGCTTGCATCTGTTTTTTTCTCGATTTACCCATTAATATGGAACGCGATTCCGTGTACGAACGTCTTGTATACGCGTGGGCCATGTGCTAATGTTATGGAGCTAAATTTTGTCTAGTCCATGTTGTTTTATGTTGTTTCTATTGTTCAATTTGGCTAGTCCATGTGGTTATTTGGCTGAATCGGTTCTTCATTAGCTAGCGGTAGTGTTTGTTTGCTTGAATCTTCCACCGAGTTGGGACGATCTGACCTCACGTCGAAAAAGCTCGGCGAGCTGTTGCTTGGAGCGGGCGTGTTGACGGAGCGGCAACTGGAAGCGGCCTTAGACCTCCAGGGCCGTCGGGGCGGTCAGCTCGGCGAACTGTTGATGTCTACAGGACAGCTCACCCCCGATTCATTGAACGCGGCGTTGTCTCATCAGCAAGGGTTGACCACGGAGGATCTTGCCGAGGCGGTGCCGGAACCCGGCGCTTTGGAATTACTCCCGGCGGAAGTCGCGCTCAAACACCGCGTGCTTCCGCTCATGCTCGATGACGGCCGGCTGCGGGTGGCGATGGCGGACCCGTTTGATACCGCAGCGCTCAACGTGGTCAAGATGTTCGCGGGGGGAGCCATTGAGCGGGTCTATGCTTCTGCTGAGGCGATCAGCGATGCCATCGGTCGGCACTACGGCTCGAACGTCAGCCGGATGATCGCCGACCTCAACGACCCGGAGGGGAGTGACGCTGGCGATGGCGTCGAGGGCGATGATCAGGCGCCCGCGGATCTCGCCACCCACCTCCAGGAATTGGCCCGCGAGCCCACGGTGGTCAACCTCGTGAATCTCATGATCCACGAAGCGGTCGAGTCCCGCGCCAGCGACATCCACATCGAGCCGTTCGAGAAAACGCTGCAGGTCAAGTACCGTATCGACGGCATGCTGCACGAGATGAGCCCGCCGCCCAAACACCTCCAGCCCGCGATCACGTCGCGCATCAAGATCATGGGCGGCATGAACATCGCCGAGCGTTTCGTGCCCCAGGACGGCCACATCGACCTGCCCACGGCCCGTGGCCCGGTCGACCTCCGTGTGTCCACCGTGCCGACGGTCTACGGCGAGTCGGTTGTTTTGCGTATCCTCGACCGCGCGACCGCGCTCATTGGCCTAGACAACCTGGGCATGCCTGAGCCGCAACTCTCGGATTTCAAGAAAGAACTCGAGTCGCCCCACGGCATCGTCCTGGTCACCGGGCCCACCGGCAGCGGCAAGTCCACCACGCTCTACGCGGCGCTGACCCACCTCTTCCGGCCCGAACTCAAGATCTTGACCATCGAAGACCCCGTCGAGTACCGACTCAACGGGGTCAACCAGATCCCGGTCAACCCCAAGCGTGGCCTCACCTTTGCCGACGGCCTGCGGGCGATCCTCCGGCAAGACCCCGATGTCATCATGGTGGGCGAGATCCGCGACGCCGAGACCGCCGACATCGCCATCCGCTCGGCCCTCACCGGCCACCTCGTGTTTTCGACGCTGCACACCAACGATGCCGTCGGCGCGGTCGCCCGCCTGATGGACATGGGCATCGAGCCGTTCCTGATCGCGTCGTCGTTGCGTGGGGTCATGGCCCAACGGCTGGTCCGCCGGCTGTGTCAGCACTGCAAACAACCCGCCCAGCCCAGCGAACAGATCGTCCGCCGTCTGGGCCACCGCCTCGAAGAAGGCGCAACGTTTTACGAGGGCGGGGGCTGCCGCGAGTGTCGCAACACCGGCTACGCGGGGCGGATGGGCATCTTCGAGGTGATCACGGTGGACGACGAATTGCGCGACGCGATCGCCAGCCGTGCCAGCACGACCAAGCTGATTGAAGTGCTCGGCGATCGGCACATCCCGATGTGGGAAGACGGCTACCGCAAGGCCGCCGCCGGCCAAACGACGCTGTCCGAAGTGTTGCGTGTGACCCAGGATGTATGACCCGTTTGCGCGGGGAAAGTAGTTCAAGCTTGCCCGACTTTGCGTACAAAGCGTTGGATCGAAAGGGTCAGTCCGTGGCGGGCGTGATCTCCGCGGCCGATCGCGCGGCCGCGGTCGCGCTGCTCGGGCAGCGCGATACGTTCGTCACCGACATCGAGAAGAGCGACGGCCAATCCAAAGCGGCCCAGTCCTCGGCGACCAAAGACGCGGGGTTTTCGCTCCGCCTCAACGCCCACAAAGTCACGCCCCGGCAACGCGTCACGCTGCTGCGGCAACTCACCGTGGGGCTGTCGGCCGGGCTGACGTTGGTCAACGCCTTGGAAGTCGTGGCGGATCAGGCCGAGTCGCCCGCGGTCCGCGCCTTGGTGGACGATCTGATTGAACGGGTGTCGAGCGGCGAAGCGTTGTCCGATGCCCAGGCCGAGCACCCCGAAGCGTTCACCACGATGCAGGTCAGCATGACCCGCGCCGGCGAGACGGCGGGGGCGCTCGACGAAGTGATGAATTCGCTGGCTTCGTTTGCCGAGCGCGACTTGGAGCTGCGGGAGAAGCTGCGTTCCGCGTCGCTTTACCCGCTGATGATCGTGGGCTTCGGGGTTATTTCGATCTTCGTCATCATGATCTTCATCCTGCCCCGGATCATGGTCGTGGTCAGCGAGACCGGCAGCGACCTGCCGCTACCGACGCGGATGCTGATGGGTATGGCCGACTGGGCCCGCTCGCCGGCGGGGATCATCGCGGGGTTGGGGGTGGTAGCCGCGGCGGGTTTCTGGTGGTACTGGAAAAGCACGCCCGAGGGCGCGTTGGCGATGGACCGGATTAAATTGAAGCTGCCGTTCATCGGGCCGGCGATCCGGCGGGTCGCGGTCTCGCGTTTCGCCCGGACGCTCGGCACGCTGGCGGCGGCGAACATCCCGATCGTTGAGTCCATGCGGATCGTCCGCGATACCCTGGGCAACGAAGTGCTGGCCCGCGACATCGACCACGCGGCCGACGGCATCGTCCGCGGCTCGGCCATCGCCGACGAACTCCGCGATACCGGCCAGTTCCCGTCGCTGCTCATCCAAGTCATCGCGATGGGGGAACGCACCGGTCGGCTCGACGAACTGCTCATGGACACCGCCGACTCCTACGACAAAGAAACCAACGCGGCGCTGGAGCGCGTCATGACGGTGGTCCCGGTCTTGATCATCCTGGTGTTGGCGTTGTTCGTGGCGTTTATTCTCGCCGCGACGTTGCTGCCCATCATGAACATCGATATGGGCGGCCCCTAGTGGTCTAGATAAGGCCCGGCCGTTAATCCTTAGCAACTCGTTTTGTGTTTACTCTCATTTTGGAATCTGTTGTCATGAAAAACCTTCCCCGCCGATCCGCGTTTACCTTGATCGAGATCATGGTCGTCGTGATCGTCATCGGCATCATCGCGGCGCTGGTCGTGCCCAACCTCTTCGACCGGGCCGGCAAGGCCAAGCGGTCGGTCGCCAAGCAGCAGATCGGCTCGCTCGAAACGGCGATCCAGCTGTTTCAGCAGGACTACTCGCGCTTCCCCGACTCGCTCGAAGAGTTGGCGAGTCCGCCCGCCGACGCTGATGGTGGGTCTCCGCCGTCGATCAAACAGAAAGACCTCATCGATCCCTGGGGCAACCCGTTTGTGTATCGCTACCCGGGCAACAACTGGACGTTTGACCTGTTGAGTCTGGGGGCCGACGGCCAAGAGGGCGGCGAAGAGGAAAACGCCGACATCACGAACTACTGAATCGACGGCGTTCTCTTTAAGATTCATCCTTCCCGAGCTTTTTATGCGCTGTCGTGCTTTCACCCTCATCGAGATCATGGTCGTGGTCGCGATCATCGCCGTGCTCTCGGCGATGATCGCGCCTTCGCTGATGGGGTCTTTCCAGCAGGCCACGCTGCGCTCCGAAACCCAACGGCTTTACGACACCGCGCGGTATGTGCAGCGGATGGCGGTGGTACGTCAGCGCACCATTCGGTTGGTGCTCAACCCCGAAGACCCCGAGCACGACGGCCGATCGAGCTACCACCTCGAACTCGCCACGACGTCCCTCGACGAGCCGGAGACCTACAGCCGCGTTAACAGCGGGTCGGTCAAACCGGTGGTCTTGCCCGAAAGCGTTAAGCTCGTTGACATCAAACTCGACGCGGGGGAGTTCGAAAGCTACGGCGACGAGATCGCGTTGCGGTTTTTTCCCGACGGCTCGGCTGACGGGGCGGTGATCCAGATCGGTGACGACCAGCGGGTCCGCTCGATCATCGTTGAGCCCACCACCGGAAGGGTCGAGTCCATCCCCCAACGCGTCGACGTGATGCCCGGCCTGCGGGAGGACCTCGATGCGTAAACGGACCGGATCATCGCAAGCCCAGGGCTTTACGATCGTTGAATGCCTGATCGCCGGGGTGGTTCTAGCGTTGTTTGCGGCGGCGCTGGCGGGGACCGCCGCGCAAAGCACCCGCGCCGCGGCCCGAGCACAGGACCACCGTAAAGCGGCCGAGTGGCTCGACACCGTCTTGACGCGCATCGACATGATCGGCCCCAGCCGAATCGCGATGGAAGGCCCCGTGGAAGGTCCGCTCGACGACCGTTTTAACTGGTCGGTCACCCTCAACACCGATGCGACTTACCCGGACCTGTATCTGATCGCCGCGACGGTGAGTTATGTGGGGGCCGACGGCCGACCAGCCCGGGTGGTCGGCCATACTCAACTGCACGACCCCGTCGGCCGACGCACGATCACCGCGAATTGGGAGGACCTTTGATGCGTTCTCGTCGCGAGATCTCCGTGTCCTCGGTTAACGTCAATGCCCACGCCCACTCCCGGGCGCGGGCGGGCTTTACGCTGATCGAGTTGCTGGTCGCGGCGAGTCTGGTGGGCATCGTGTTGGCCGCCGGCGCAACGCTCACGTTTCAGGTCAGCCGGGCTCGGGCGAACGTGGCCCAACTCGCCGAGCACCACGCCGAGGCCGACGCGGCGTTGCGGGCGATCGCCTCGGCCCTGACCCAGCAGTTCCGCAACACGGGCGAGGACGAGCGGGTGTTCATCGGCTTTGACGACGAGATCGACGGCCGGCCTTCCGACAGCGTTCGTTTCTTCGCCGTCAGCAACCGCGTGATCCGCCCCGGCGTGCCGGAGTCTGATGTCCACACGGTCGAGTTTTACCTCGAACCGCAGAACGGGGAGCCTTTCCCCGCCTTGCTCCGCCGGACCGACCCGACGCGCAACGAAGAACCCGACGAGGGCGGCGTGATCGAGTTGGTCGCCCGGAACGTCGGGGCGTTGGACTTCGAGTATTTCGACGGACAACGGTGGCTTCCCGATTGGCCGGAGTTTGTGGACGGCTCGCCCACGGCGTTGCGCGTCACGGTCGGCGTGATGCTTGATGATGAGGCGGGCACGATGCGTCCGTACCGCCGGCTGATTTACTTCCCGATGATGCCCGAGCCCGGCGACGCCCCGGCAACCAGCAGCCTCGACGGCGACCAGGGCGGCGGCAGCGGGTCCGGTTCGTTCAATTCGACGGGAGGTTTCGAATGACCCTTGCGCCCGTCACATCCCCTATCCAGCCTCGGCATCCCCTCCGGCCTGTCTCTGCATGTTTTTCCCGAAACGATCGCGGCGCGGTGCTGGTGCTGGTGATGTGGTTGCTGCTGATTGTCGGCCTGCTGACCCTGGGTTTGGCGCGGTCGGCCGGGGTCTCGGCGTCGCTGGGTTTTGGCGAGGTCGAACGGGTTCAGGCCCGTTGGATGGCGCGGGCCGGCGTCGAGCAGGCGCTCGCGGTGTTGGCCGGCGACAGCATCGATTTCGATGGCCCCGGTGACCTGTGGTACGACGAGCCGGTAATGTTCGACACGGTGCAACTCGCCACGGGCTTCACCTACCGCGTCACCGCGCCCGCGTTCGAGAACTCCGAAGACGCCTCGGCTCCACGCTTCGGGTTGGACGACGAGTCGTCGCGTGTTTCGGTCAACGCCGAGCGTCGCGGGCAGCTCCGCCGCCTGCCCGACCTCGAGCCGGGCCAGGCCAACGCGATCCTCGATTGGCTGGACCGCAACGAATCCGCTCGTGCGGGCGGGGCCGAGCGGGGGTACTACAACCAACTCGATTTCCCCTACGAGATCCGCAACGGCGCGTTCCGCACCCACCGCGAGTTGCTTTTGGTCAAAGACATCGAGCCCGAGATTTTCTTTGGCGAAGACGGCGACCTCGACGGCGTGCTCGACCGCTCGGAAAACGACGGCGACGAATCCTGGCCCAGCGATACGCCCGATCGCCAACTCGAACTCGGGTTGGCCGGCCACACGACGGTTTACGCCTACGAACGCAACGTGAATCCGCTCGGTGCCCCGCGCATCGACTTCAAAAACAGCGACGCTTCCGTCCTGATCGCGAATCTGAATTTTACGCCCGCCCTCGCCGAGAACGTCGTCGATGCCGCGCGCAACGCCGATACGCTTTTCGATCTGGTCGGTACGCGGGGCGACGGCCAGGTCGAAGACGATCGACAAATCGACGAGATCACGTTCGAATGGATCGCCGACTGGTGGGAGTACCTGACGCTGAACGAAGACGAGCGTCTGGCGGGCAAAATTAATGTGAACACCGCGTCCCGGGCGGTGCTCGAAACCGTGCCGCGCATGAACGCCGACATGGCCGACGCCATCGTGGGCCACCGGTCTTCGCAGGGCGCGTTTTCGGGCGTCGGCCGGCTGTACCGCAGCAACGTCTTGACGCGCCGGCAATTCGAGCGTGTCGCCGGCTTCCTCACCGTGCGTTCCAATGTTTTCCGTGTGGTTAGCGAAGGCCGAAGCCCTTCGGGCACCTCCCACACCCTCGCGGTCATCATCGACCGCGGCGGTGATCAACCCGTGATTCTGGATTGGCGTCAACCTTGAAACTCAGACGACCCGTAAAAACCCGCGAAGCCTACGGCACCCATGTCCACCGCCACGGCGACCGGACCGCGCACGTGCAACAAGACGGCGAGACGATCCGCCTGCTCTCGGTTCAAGCAACGCTGGCCGATCACGACGGTTCGGCCAGTCTGCGCGGGGTCGCGTACGGCGATCTGGTCGGCGTGTTGCACCGACTCGACCTGCCCCCGGCCGACGACGCGACCACCGACAAGCTCATTGCTGCGCAGCTCGACCTGCTCATCCCCGGCCAAGCCGACCATGTGAGTTGGGGCTGGCAGCGCACCGACGACGGCCGCCCCACGCCGGTTTACACCGTTAGCCGACGGCGGCTGGAAACGCTGGCCGGCGCAACATCTCCTGAAGACGCACCCGGTCTGATCACCACGTCCGCATTAGCACTGCACCACCTCTTTGATCACAGCACGGCCAAGGATAAACGCCTCCACCTCACGGTCATCGGATGGGACGCCCATCAAGCCCATATTGTCCGCTACCGCGACGGGCAGTTGGTTGGTTTGGATACGTTGATGCTCGACGACACGCCGTCAGCGATTGAGAGCGATGCCCTGGTAGCTGCAGTCCAGACCCATCTCGACCAAGCCGAGGCGGAAGAGGTGGCTTGGTCGGACTCCGCCTTCACGCTCCTCGGCCCCGAAGCCATGGGTTCGGAGGATGTCGCCGCGTTCGAGAAAGTCTTTTCCGGGGCTTACGAGCGGGCCGAAGACTTGCTTAACCTGCCGGGCTTGGATCGCGTGACGTTTGAGACATCCGTGGCGGTCGGCGCGGCGATCGCGGCGTTGCGACCGCAACAAGCCATCAACCTCGCGGCGAAGGAAGATGGCCAATCCGGGCGATCTAGCGGCCAACCCACGCGCGGCCGGTGGGTGGTCGCGGTGGCGGCGTTGCTGGCCGCGCTGGCGTTGCTGTACGCCGGCGACCTCAAGCGGGCTGAGCGCATCACCCAAGCGGTGGACGACGCGGAGCTGGACGCCAAGACGTTGATGTCGCTCAACACCGACCTGCAGGTTGCCCGCTATCTCGAAACCACCGGCCCGAGCTTCTTGGCCATCCTCGATGAATTCAGCCATCAAACTAAACACTTCACGATCGACGAGATGCGATACGAACGCAGCGGTCAATTTACCGTCCGCGCGACCGGTCGATCGTCCGATCAGATCAACCAACGGGCCGCGAAACTTGCGGGCATGAAGACACTTTCGTCGGTGCGTATCCGCAGCCAAGTCATCAAGGATCGCGACAGAATCGATTACACCTTGGTCGCGGTACCTTCTACTAATTATTTTGCTCCTTTCGCTCCGCCGCCGCGCGAAGCGGAACAGGACAACGACGAAGGTTCGGCGCAGGCAGATTCCGAATCGAGCCAGAGCGGGGGTGGGGCTTGAGTTCTCGCGATCGACGAGCGTTGTTGTTGGGGGCGGTTTTGATCGGCGTCGCGGTTTTGTATCGCGTCGTGCTTTCGCCGGTGATGGGCCAGTGGAGCGAAGCGCGGGCGACGGCCGCGTCGCAGTCTGCGATGTTGGCCCAGTACGAAGAGCGGCTGGAAAAGCGGGCCGACGTCCGGAAACGGATCGAGCCACGCTACGGCCCCGGGGTCCATCGCGCCTTGGTGACGGTCGACGAAGCGCAAGTCGCTTTCCCGCGGAGCGTCCAGCAGGCGATCCGGCGGGGCGGTGCCGAGGTGAAGCAGGTCGAGGTGCAGGGTCTGCGGCGCGTCCGCGAGATGCCGGGCATCGAGATGTTGTCGCTGCGGGTGCAAGTGGTCTGCGAGCCCGATTCGATCCCCCGGATGTTTCGAGAGTTGGCCGGGGCCGACATCCCCGTGGTGATCGAATCGGTCAACCTCAGCATGTCGCAACGCAATCAGCGCCGGAAGTGGGACGCAGCTCTGGTGGTCTCGACGCCGACGCGATCGGGGGGGAACCCGTCATGATCCAGAACTTCTGGTCACAACACGGCCCGCGTACGGCTTGGATGGTCACCCTCGGCCTCGCGGCGATCGTCGCGGTCTACGCGGTCTTGGTTCTTACCGACACGAACAACGCCGCCGACCGCGTGGATGACATCGCCAAACAGCTCCGACCCGATAGGTCACCGGCGGGTGGCGATGGCCCGAACCCGCGGGCGAGCAATCAACAAGCCAATGCCGCCGTGAAACGTATCCGCGATCGCCATTTGTTCATGCCCGCGCCCCCGCAAGGTTTTCGCAATGTCCAGGGCGTGCTGGGTGATCGCGTGTTGTACCCCGGCGGACAGTCTTTCGGGGTGGGTGAAAACGCGATGGGGGCGACCGTGATCGCCATCGGAACCAACTGGGTCGAACTCCTGCACGAAGACCAAACCATCACCCTCGACATCTTCCGTGGCGAAGAGCGTGGTCCCGAACTGACCCGGTGGGACGGCGGGGAAGCCGCGTCGGATTCAACAGAAGAGCGCCAGGAGTTCCGACGCTCACGCGGCAACGCCGAGGGACGAAGCGAACGCTGGTCCCGGCGGCGCGATTTTGACCGTTAACGATGAAGATTTGATTCCCCGATGCCGTGCTCGGCACGCATGTACCAGCCTACGCGAAGCACACTGCCTATGAACTTTATCCGCTTGCCTCGCCACTTTGTTTTTTCACCACTTCCGCCGAAAGCGCGACCTATGTCATTTTGTTTACTGAAGGATTTAAGTAAGACCCTGGCATGTCAACCCCCGATCGTATGGGGTGTGACGGCGGTTTTGATCACGATTACTTTTGCCCCACTAGTTGCCGCGCAAGACAGCGAGGCCTCGGCTTCGGTCGAGTCCACCGTGATGGCCGAACCCGGCACCGCCGACGCGAACGGTAAAACCGCCGCCGATGCGGATGCCTCCGCGGAAGTGACCGATGACGCTGTCACCGACCCTGCCGGCGAAGCGCAAGCCGAGGATGAAGCAGAGGCGAACAAACCCAAGACCGTTTCGGTGTCCTTCCGCGACACCGAGATTTCTCAGGTTGCCGGCTTCTACGGCCGCGAACTCGACAAGCCCGTGCTCGTCGATCAAAGCGTGGCCAACATCCGCCTCACCGTACGATCGAACAAGAAACTACCGCTCAACGAAGCGTTCGAGTTGATCGGCAACGCGTTGCGGCAGAACGGCGTCATCGTCGTGGAAAGCCCCCGGCAGATCGAATTGCTGCCCATCGCCCAGATCCGTCGGATCAACCGCCCGGTCGTGCCCGAGGGCGAATCGGTCGAGGGGTTGTCTGATCAATCCACCGTCGTCGATAAGATTTTTGTGGTCGAGCACTACGACGTGACCCGGCTCAAGGATCTGGTGCTGCCTATGCTGCCCGACTACGCGTTTCTCATGGCCGACCCCAATCTGGACCGGCTGGTGGTCACCGCCGCGGCGGCCGATTTGGTGCACATCGAACGCCTCGTGGCCAGCCTCGACGTGCCCCGGGCCAACGACACGATCGAACGCGTCTTCATCATCGAGAACGGCGACGCCAGCGAGATCGCCACGATGATCCGCACCATCCTTGCCGGGACGCTGGGCGATGAAAGCCTCGCGGTCTTCACCACACCACCGCCCCAAGGCAACAACAACCGCAACAACCGGAACCGCGGCGGCCGGTCGCGCGGCGGATCATCCAGCAACTCAACGGGCCCCAACGCCCTCTTTGTCGAGCGCAACGAAGCCCCCATCATGCTGCAGGCCGACCTGTCGCGCAACTGGATCATCGCCGCCGCGCCGCCCGCGGTGATGGACCAGATCGAGAAATGGGTCGTCGAGCTCGATAAGCCCAAAGAGCGCAGCGAGCCGTACCAGCTCTTCGACATTACCCACGCCGACGTGGAAGAACTGGCGAGTCAGATCAACGAAGCGATCAGCGCGATGCCCGACGCCGACATCCGGGCGAGCGTGCGGGTGATCCCGTTCGTGAAGTCTCGGCAGATTTTGGTCTACGGCTCGCAGCGCGGCCGGTCGCTGGTCCGCTCGCTGCTGGATCAACTCGACATCGAGTCTTCGCAGTTTCAACTGATCAAGGAGATTCAACTCGAGCACGACTCGGCCGAGAACGTCAAGGCAAAGATCGAAGAACTCTTCGGCGATGCCACCACCAGCGGCTCGGGTAATCGTTTCTTTTTTTCCCGTGGCAGCCAGCCGGCGCCCAAGGACCTTACCGTCACGGCCGACACCCAACGCAACACCGTGACCATCATGACCGACCCCATTCGCATGAAGCGGATCGAAGACATCATCGCCGAGCAGTGGGACCTGCCGGTGGATCTCGAAGACGTCAAACCCAAGGTTTACGAGCTTCAGCACACCGATCCGATTCAGGTACGGGAACTGCTCGAAGACATGTTCACCACGTCCAGCTCGACCAGTTCGTTTAGTTGGTTTAGCGGGCGATCGACCACCGAGACCAGTACGCCCGTGGGCCGGCTCTTCGGCGAGTTCAGTTTCAACGCGATGGACGATTCCAACAAGCTGATCGTGTCCACCAAAAACGTCGCCAACTACGTCGTCATCGACGAGCTTCTCGAAGAGATCGATCAGCCGCAAGACGCGGGCGTACCGTTGGTCATCGAACTCAAACACGCCAACGCCGAGGACGTCGCCGAGCAACTCAACGCGATGTTCTCCGAGCCGGGCACCCCGGCCGCCATCACCCGCACCCAGCGTGGGCTCAGCAACGCGATCCGCCAAACGTCCACCGCCGGCGAGGGCAACCGCGGCGGCAACAACAATAACAACAATAATAACAACCAGAACCGCAACAACCAGGGCGGCGACAACGACCCGACCCAGATGAATTTCTGGTGGAGCCAGTCCCGCCCCAACATCAACGAACAGCCCACCAGCAACCTGATCGGCAAGCCGCGTATTGTCCCGGTGACCCGCCGCAACGCGTTGATGATCATGGCCCCGCGCGCTCACGTCGAGCCGTTTAAGGATCTCGTCGCCGAGCTCGATCAGCCCGGCCAGCAGGTCGTCATCCACGCGATCATCACCGAAGTCCAACACGACGACGAATCCACGCTCGGCGTCCGTTTTGCTTCGGACCCCGACATCTTCAACGACTCCCGCCTCGCCGACCAGGCCTTCGGCGGCAGCGCCAATCTCGATTACCTCGAGAACGTGTTCAGCGGCAACGGCGTCATCGACGCCAACCTCAACCTCAACGTGTTGATCCAGCTCTTGGTCAAGAACCTCAACCTCAGCGTGATCAACGAGCCGCGTTTGGTGACGGCGGATAATCAGGAAGCCCACTTCTTCGACGGCCAAGACGTCCCGGTCATCACCGGCGACCTCACCCGCGGCGACAGCGACGGCAACATCTCCCGCGAGTTCCGCTACGAATCCGTCGGCACCCGCCTCCACGCTCGCCCCCACATCACCCAGGACGGCGAGATCGATCTCCGCGTCAACCTCGAACTTTCGCGCATCGTCAACGGCACGACCGTGTTCGGAAACTTCCTGTTCGACCGCCGGACCACGACGACCCAGGTCACCCTCAAAGACGGTCAAACCATCGTGATCTCCGGCATCATCGAACAGGAAGACTTCCAGGAAATCCGCAAGCTCCCGCTCTTCGGTGACCTGCCGCTCATCGGCGGTCTCTTCCGCAGCACCGACACCGGCGTGCGCAACCGTGAAGTCATCGCTTTCATCACCCCGCACATTGTGGAGCCCGGCCGAGCCGCCGACCAGGCCACGCAAGACAACCGTGAATGGCTCGAGCGGGTCCGCGGGGCGATGGCGGTCCCCCGAGATGCCGAGAATAAGGACGTCGAAGACCCGCGGTTCAGCTCGCCCGAAGATCGGGGCATCGCGTCGGACGCCGCGATCGAAGCCGCAAGGGCCAAAGAACTTGAACAGGAACAGGCTGAAGACTGATGCTGCAGACGACGACCGCGATGCCCGGCCGTGGCCCGACTCGGCGAATCGCGCCGACGCGAAGGCCGGCGTGGGTATATCGCACGTCGTCTTGCGTGTTGTTGTTCATGGTGCTCGCCGTGAGCATCGGTGGCTGTTCCGCTTCGCCGGACTGGGAGCGGGCCAACGCCGAGCGGATCGACTCTTCAGACACCGAAGGTTGGGACGCGATCGCGCCCGAACGCAAGCCGCGGAGTTGGACCGGCGGCGTCAGCGCGGTCGCCAGCCAACGCCCGTCTCTGCCCAACGCTCGTTTGCAACTGCCCCGCGTTTCGCCCGATGGCCGATGGGTGGCGTTTCTGGATATCGACGACGAGGCTTCGCCGGCTTCGGCCGAGAGCGTGGTCACCGGGCGTGGCTTGGGTTCGGTGTCGTTGTGGCTGCGCGGGATCGACGATGAAGGCATCGCGCGCAACCTCGCCTTCGGCCACGCCGCTTGGCCGACGTGGTCGGCCGACTCGTCGATGCTCGCGTTTATCAGTCATGACCCGGACACCGGGTGTGCGTTGGGTTTGCACGACGTCGGCGCGAATCGCACGTCGCGCCTCGCGGTGGGATTGAAGAAGATGCTCACGCCGGCGATCGCGCCCAACGGCCGCCGGGTGGCCGTGTCGGGTTACGGGGAGATTGCTGACCAGGCGGTGCTGTTTATCGTGGATCTCGAATCCGGGCAAGCGATGCCGGGGCCGCCGCCGACGCTGGGGGGGGCGCAGCTGATGCCGGTGTGGATTGATGCCCAGACGCTGGTGTTTGTCGAACTCGATGAGCGGGGCGGAGGGCTGATGCGTTGGTCGGTGGGGCAGGACCGGGCTGAACCGGTGGCACCGCTGGCGTTGCCGGAATCGATTTTTGACGCGGTCCACATCCACGCCGGCGTGCCGTTCCCCGTTTCACCCGACGGTCGATTTTTCACCTACTACGCCCCGGGGCGCGACTGCATGACCTGGGTCGATCTGACCGACGGCCGAACGCTTGCGTTGGAAACCGGGGACCGGGCGGGCACGTGGTGGAACGCTCAGTGGTTCCTGGTCGCCGAGGACGGTCGGCTGGTTTTGGTGTCGTCGCCGCAGTCGAGCGAGACGTCCGGTGGGCAGGGCGGTGACGCTTCCATCGCCGAAGATCGGCCGCGGATGAATCTGCTGCCGGGGCAGTGGGTGCCGTTGTGGGCCGATGCCGATCAGCAGTCGATGCTGTTGGTCGGGCAGGGCGACCGGGCGGACCGGTTTAGCTTTTTGCAGCTTTGGGTGATCACGAAGTAAATATCGGCGGGATACCCTCAACACATCTTGCGTTGGCCCGCGTCCATTCGTTTCGGTTGAGCGTTAATCCGCGCTCGCCTCGGCGACGTTTCTGATCTTCGGAAACAGCAACGCTGCTTCGATGATCATCCATAACTCCAACGCGATGGTCGCTACCGCGATGCCGACCAGTGCCCAGTTGACTTGGTCGGCGTCCAGCCAGTCCGGGATCTGTATCAGCATCGCCCACGCCGGCATGATCAACATGAACACCAACGGCAGCGCGACAAACCAGATCGGCTTGCCCCGTCGCCACAGCCAGAACGTGATCACCAGAAACGCCAGCCCGCCGAGCAGTTGATTGGTTGCGCCGAACATCGGCCAGAGGATCAGCCCTCCCTTACCCGCGTTTTCGAGTGACCATTCGTTCCCGGGCGTCGGCATCGCCGCCATCAAAGCCGCGATCACGATCGCGAAGATCGTCGCGCCGTGCTTATTGGTCAGCCATGACAGCGGGTGCCACAAAGCCGCGACCGTCAATCGCGCCTCGGCTGGAGGCCAATCGGCGTCGGGTACCACCCTCCGTTCGATTTCGCCGTCCCGGCAAACCGTGTGACCAACGGTCGCGGCTTTATGCGAATCCTTGGTACGAAGAAAAGTCCCCGCCAACTCCTGCACCACATATCGCTGCAACCTACACGCCGTGTCCAAAGTCGTCCCCGCAAACGACGCGACGAGGACTCCGATCAACGCAATGGCCACTTCTCCGGGCAACCGAATCGCAATCAGTAAATTAGCCGCTCCGTCTACAAATGCCCCTATTTTTGAAGACAACCCTGAGGCTGCGGTCCATGACGAGTACCTAGCGAGATAAGCTGATTCCCCGATAAAAGCTAATTCTGTGCCCTCTGGCGACGCGATAAAACCACCCGCGCCATAGGCTTTATCCAGTTGACCGGCATTACCACCGCCCTCAATTCCTAACCCCAACCCCGCCACGCAACACAGGATCACCAGCGTTGCAAGAAAACCTTCGGTGACCATGCTGCCGTAGCCGACGAACTGGGCGTCCGTTTCTTTCTTCAGTTGCTTGGAACTCGTGCCGCTACTGACCAGGCAGTGGAAGCCGCTGATCGCGCCGCAGGCGATCGTGATGAACAGAAACGGGTAGATCGGCGGGGCGCCCTCGGGATTCGGATTCACCATTGGGGCGACGATCTCCAACGGCTGGCGTTCCGCCCCCTCGACCGGCGGAGCGCCGCCGATGAACGCTGCGACGAACAAGCCCAAAACGATCAGGCCCAACGCGGTGAGCAGTTGCAAACTATTGATGTAGTCGCGTGGCTGTAGCAGGCTCCACACCGGCAGCACACTGGCGACGTAGCTGTAGAGCAAGAGGATGACCACCCAAGTGATGATGGAGAGCCCCGCGAGATAAGCGTTAATTTCACCGAGGAAACCGACGTCGCCGAAGATCACCGTGAGGTACATCACCGCCAACGCCAGCAGCGACGGCAGGAGCAGGCTCTTGCCTTGGCGGTGCAGGTACACGCCGATACCCACCGCGATCGGGATCTGGATGAGGCAGGGCGTAATCGCGGCGGGGTACTGCTTGAACACCGCCGCGATCACCAGGCCGAAGATCGCCAGCACAATCGTCAGGGCAAGAAACAACACGAAGAGGAACAGCAGACGGACACGTTTGTTGATGACCCGCCCGGCGATGTCGCCCACGGTCTGGCCGTTGTTGCGGAGCGAGACGACGAGGCTGCCGAAGTCGTGCACGGCACCGATGAAGATCGATCCGAGGACCACCCACAGCAGCGCGGGCAGCCAACCCCACATCACCGCGATCGCGGGCCCGACGATCGGCCCGGTGCCCGCGATACTCGTGAAGTGGTGACCAAACACGATGGCCTTCGACGTGGGGACGTAGTCCTGGTCGTCGCGGAGCTTCGCGCTGGGGCAGACCGCGTCCGCGGCGAGGTTGAAGACTCGACGCCCCAGCCATCGGCCGTAGGTGTGGTAAGCGACAAGAAACGCGACGCCGGCCCCCAAAGCGATCAAGAGCGTGGCCATGAAAAGAACCTATCCAGCAAGAAACAAAGCAATTAAAACCGGGGAAGACGTCCCCAACGTAGTGCCAAGGTAATCGATGCGACAAGCAAGAGGAAGAGGTTTAGCCACCAGCGGGAACTGACGTTGGATGATGAATCTATCGGGCTTAGAGGTTAACGGCATCGATCACACAGCATTGCGCGTCAGAGGCCGCCGATGCTGAGTTGCCGGATGTTGGACGAAACCATCCGTTGACCAAGCTATCGCCTCGATGGGCGTGGGGTGAATTTCAGTGGCCAGGCCAACTGGGATATGCTTGAACGCCATGCCCCTTGATCGTCTCTCGTTATCCGAAGCCCGTCGACTCGCCATCGCGTCGCAAGGTCTGCAGCGAACGGCGGCAACCCCAGCACGCCCGGCCTCCCTATCCAAGATCAGCGCCACCGCACAGCGTTTGGGGCTCGTGCAGATCGACTCGGTCAACGTCCTCGCCCGGGCTCACCTGCTGACGCTTCACGCGAGATTGGGGGCTTTCGATCCCGCATCCCTGCACCGCGCCGCCTACGGCGGACGCCGACGCAGACTCTTCGAGTACTGGGGACACGAGGCTTCGCTCATCCCCGTCGAAACCCAGCCGCTGTGGCGCTGGCGGATGGCCGACGCCCGTGCCGGCAAAGGCATGTACACCGGGCTGGTGCGGTTCCGTAAGCAGAACGCGAAATTCATCGATGCCGTGTTGGCCGAGATCGAGACCCGCGGGCCGCTTTCGGCGGGGGAGCTGACCGACGGCGGGAATTCGCGCGGCTCATGGTGGGGGTGGTCCGAAGGGAAGCGGGCGATCGAGTGGCTGTTCTGGGCGGGACTCGTGACCACCGCCACCCGGCGTAATACTTTCGAGCGCGTCTACGACCTGACCGAACGGGTGTTGCCTGCTGTGGTTGTCGATACGCCGACGCCGACCCGAGACGAGGCGCAGCGTGAGTTACTGCGTATCGCACTCCGTGCTTCCGGCGTCGCGACCGAGAAGGATTTGCGTGACTACATGAGATTACCGCTTGCCGATACCCGAGCCCGGTTGGCTGAGCTTGTTGAAGCGGAAGAGGCCATACCGGTTGAGATCGAGGGCTGGCCGACCGCTTACCTGAACCCCAAAGCCCGAGTGCCGAAAAACGTGAACGCCCGCGCGCTGCTCTGCCCTTTCGATCCGCTCATTTGGACGCGGGAGCGGACCGAGCGGTTGTTCGGGATGCGATATCGCCTCGAGATCTATGCCCCCGCCGCTAAGCGGGTTCACGGCTACTACGTGCTGCCTTTTCTCCTGGGCGAATCGCTTGCCGCCCGGGTCGACCTCAAGGCCGATCGCCAAAACGGACGGCTGCTCGTCAACGCTGCGTACCTTGAAGATGGCGCAACCCCGGAGACCGCGCTCGAGTTGGCCGCCTCGTTGAGGCGAATGGCCGACTGGCTGGGTCTGGCTGACGTCGGGATCGGAAGGAGAGGGGGGTTTGCAAACGAGTTGCGACGCGCGTGTCGTGTGCGAGATGTGAGTTGAATCACACAGCCCAACAAACCCAAACCCAATCCCACACCACCACGGGTTATCTAGACACGAGGCTACGAGTTGCGGCAGCGACACCTACAGGCGGATTCGATCGCCTCGGTCATCGGCTTGGGCCTACGGATGCTGATTGCCCAGAGGTACCACATCGACCGGCCGCATTGCCGGCGCCATGCGTCGCTCGGTGTAGTCGTCAAAGACTTGTCCGTTTATCGCCCCATCGGTCATGACCATAGCGGCGGGTGGTGCTCCACCAGCACAACGACCTTGCCGTGGCCACGGGCATAAGCGCGGCACATGCAAAAGAACACATTGATCGCGTCTAAACAATTCGAAGTATCCAGGGATACATCAAGGATGTGTTTTCGTTACTACTGATGTAACCTTGTATGACTTAACTACGAGGTAATAAGAGCCAATCTTGAGGCTAAGTGCTCAGAACAGTTTTCTGGATGAGAGGCTGATTCAGAGAAAAGCGGGTGAAGAGGATCGAACTCTCGACATTTACCTTGGCAAGGTAACGCTCTACCGCTGAGCTACACCCGCAAAATGCGACGCAAGTCCATTCCAAGGAACGACTTGCGGGCCCGAAGGGTCGTTAGGTACTTGGTCGCTCAGGTGGCCTTCCAACCACGTTTCCAACCAAACCGCCTTTCGGACCGAGAAATATAGCACATTGGGGCGACTCGTGCCACCCCTGCCCTCAAGGTGACCCGTGGGTGCCCAGAAGGTGACCGGGATTCATGCCGGAGGTTCAGACTCGCCCGTCACCGCAATTGTAATTCCAGTGACCGGGCTCCTGGGTCGGCCGTGGTGGCTCCGTCACCTCCAGGAGGTCGAGGTGTCGGCCGGGTGTGACGGGGACGACCTGGCTGGTCCTGGCTCGGCCGGGGATGGACCTTGAATTCGTCTCCCTCGCTCCCCTTGATCACCTGTCGAGCAACGCTCGACCAAGAGCCGCGGGACGGAGAAGTTGAATACCGCAATCTGTACGCTCGTACCCAAAAGTTTCAGGTGTAATGAAAGTTGTAGTTTGGGATAAAAAGCACAACTTAAGCACGCAGTACTAGCTTCACTACTGCTGTCTTACGAGTACGCTTACACC
This sequence comes from Planctomycetota bacterium, assembly GCA_039199695.1. Lineage (GTDB taxonomy): Bacteria > Planctomycetota > Phycisphaerae > Phycisphaerales > Phycisphaeraceae > Algisphaera. Next base: position 54,980 of record JBCCST010000002.1, read on the forward strand.
GCCTCTGGACCATGGTTATTATCCAGATTGATAGCTACGCGAGGAGCTGTACTTCGGGTAAGTAGATTGTCCATAATTGATCGAGCCCTTGTAACCAACCGGTCGAAACCAATTACCTGCACGCTCCCCCCTCGCGATGAGTTCTCAGTATCTAATCGACTTAGTTGAGCTTCAGTCAAGTTGTTTTCTAATCCAACGACTGCAAGTGCCTGTGGATTACGCATACCAGGGAATAGCTGACTGGTATAGGCGCGGTTCTGAATCAACCAATCCCTATACTCTAATGCTTGCCGAACCGCTTCAGTTGCTTTTGCTGATAAGTTACCTTTAGAAGTCATCAATCTGTCAGAAGGCTTCTCAATTTCAACGACCAAATACGATCCGTCGACGCGTTCAATTAAGAAATCAGCCTGAAGTGATTCTCCGAGTCGAGGTTTTGACCAAGCCCTGGCAATAAACGGGTCAATAAGATGAGGATGAGCGGCAAGAAAAACGTGGATATCCTCTTCGTATACAGCATCGTTAATAGCAGCACAAAATTCGCTGATACCCGCATCATTCAGCCTGAACCATCTTGGCAGCATACTTCCAAAAAGAACTGCAGCCGCATTTCTTGAACAGTCAGACAACAAAGACGATAGATCGAGCTGGTTAAACAAATTGAACAAACTGGATGGCAGCTCCTCGTCAGTGTCGATATTCAATACGACTCTTGCACATTCTCTTTCTGCCGCGACGCGATCAAATTGCGCACCACTCACAATAAGGCCCAATGAATTTGAGCGCGAGAGATAATGCTTTACTAGATAATCATCTGTGCCTCCAGCAATATGAATGAGCGTAGCCATTCCAGCGGCACGTGTTGAGTATCGAGCTGTTTCTATACACAGATCGGCTAGGAGATTTATTCCTTCAGCACCACAGCAACAGAGTGCGATAGCCGGAGGATATTTTTGGTAATTCTTAAATGTACAACCTCCGTAGTCAGCTTCCACCATATCGCGAAGCAGAAGCAGCCAGTCGTGCGACTTATCCTTTAAGCCGGCCTCGACAGCGGCGAGAGTAGTCTCGATGTGGCAGCTATCCGAAAGAATCGCACATCGGTCAGATTGTGGATCGATACTCTGTGACATGCTGCCAATGACCTGCAAAATAAACCATTACTTAATTATGCTGAGAAATTTTAATCGTCCCATCTTTACTGGCGGATACCTTGAGGAGATCATATTCTTCCGGAAGCTTCAACACCACCTCTACTACACTACTTGGTCTATGTCCGAACCCATCTGCACCTAGAAAAGTGTCAGCACCACGCGGCGCATACTTCCCCCGCGAACAACGGGGCGCGCCAGAATTACACCGTGAAAAAAGCGGAATATTCCCATTCACAGCAAGCAGATCTGCGGTGCAAAATCGAAAGATCACAGGGTCTTCGTGGGCGTAGCGAGCAAAGTGCCGTTCGCCATATGGAATTAGCCGGTCACCGTTACCCGGCCATAAAAAAACAAATTGATTGATGTGGTTTACGAGGTCTTCATACGACCACCCATCATCGAGTTGAATTGGGCCTTGATGTAAAGGGGCTTGATCCCGAATTACGATCTCTCTTTGCGACACTTTAATCGTGTGGTGGTCAAGGCACCGTCGCCGCAGCAGCCCTCTGTCATCAGAACGTGAAATCAATTCCGATGTCGAATGCAAGATGCCGTCAGACTGAATAAAAGAAACGTTCTGACTATGCGTAAGGTGATATAGGTAGGGCCTAAGGGATGTGAATTTTTTTATATCCATCTGTTACCTACCAGCTACGGCGATCAATAACCCATTCAAATCGATTGGATATAAGCTATACTGGCGCTGCTGTAATCCTTTCAATTTCTTCGATGAAGCGAATGGTTTGTGAAGCAAGCTGATCAAACCTAGAGGCTTTTCTGTTTTTGACATCGATATAATCTACGAATGTTAATGCCACATCAGTCGGCGCATTAAGTGACGCCGCTTTTCTCAGCAAGGCCCAATCAAATTCACCAACACGCCGCGGTCGTTTTGTAGTTGTTGTTCTTTCCGAACGCCTTAATTCGCTCTCGTCGATATCTGATCTAGTCGCCACCTCTTTCCAAGAAATTTGTTTCAACGGGCCAGATGATTTGCCTCGCCCTTTAGGATCAGCAACTCGGATCGGATATGTCCTGCAGGCCATAATTACTCTGTCAGCGCGATTGGGCCAAATACCTGCTTCCGCCAAGCATCCAGCAACAGTAGTGTCTCGAGAAGTTACATGTGGATATGGCCCATGATGCAAGCTCAAACCAGTCCCCTGCGTTCCTTCTAGCAAAATTCTTTTTCCATCACGAAACGCATTATCTAAAATTGTGCATGTATCTCTAATGAACGGTTTGAGCTCTCTCATATCTTTCGCCAGTATTACATTATTGCTCCCCCGATCAATTATTTTTCTTCCCGTAGCCGAGCCAACACCTTGACCTGTTGACGAGATTCGATTCGTCAGCCCATGCTCATTTTGAATATCGCAATCAGTTATGATCATTGCTTGCGGATCAATAGACAAGCGGTCAAATTCGATTGCAAATCGGCCTATCTCTTCAAGTAAAGACGATGGCCGCAATACTGCACCGGGCCCAATAACTAAAGGCATATCACCTTTAACAGTTCCGGAGGGCAAATGATGAAAAACAGCCTTTTCTCCGTCATGTAGAACCGTGTGGCCTGCATTGGGGCCACCTACCCTGACTAACATGTCGTAGTCAGATGCCACATGCGCCGCAATCTGGCCTTTCCCTTCGCTCCCGAATTGACCGCCAACCAGTACATCTACAAGCCGCCTTGTGTCCCGTGCATATAGACCAATGTGACACGCGGCCCTAATAACAATATCGGCAATCGTACATCGCTTTGAATCAATCACAATATCAGCAAGCTTTTCAAGAATCCTGACTTTTGCCTCTGTCTTATTTGCACGGACTTCTTCATAAGTGCCAAACTCTTTGAACTCCTGCTTCTTTTTTCGACGGTTGTACCGTCGAGCCAATTCTTCAACAGGCGCCTTGAGATGGATATGCACTACTCTGCTACCAAAACTATTTCGCACATGCTCTATCTGACTTTTTATGCGAACGGCGTCAATGATATAAGTCGTACTATCCGATTCACTTTGCTTCTGCATCAGTTTGGCCAAGCCAGAACGCACCCATTCGCCCCTAGTCGAACGGTCAAGCGACTCCCCTTTGGCTTGCATCGCCTCCCGTGATCGTTCAAGTTCTGGAAATAATTCTAAGAGAATCTCTCGTGTTTTAAGATGACGTACCGATGGGTACGTATCAGCTAACGCAGAGGCTAAACTTGTTTTGCCCGCACAGACATGGCCCGAAAGTAGCACTATTTTTCCATTCATAAATTTGTCCAGATACCTAGGCTCAATCGAACAGGCCCTGGGAACTACGCTGGGTCGGATCAGGCTGCCCGGGAAGTGTGTAGATTTTGACGTCAACCATTCGTCTACATAATTCGGAGTCAATAAGCTCTTGGACTATCTCCCATTTCCCGCCGGCTTGGCCGCACCCAATGGTTGGCATGTGGACACTAGCATTATTTTCTAATGCAATCTCAGCGACTTGTGCAAGGGTACGAGCCAAGGCTGAGTAGCGAATCCGCGCCTGAGATGACTGACCTAATCCATGCTGGGCAACCATACTACATACGATTAAGTCATCATCTATTTTCGTTGTATGGACCCGGCCCAGCTTTAAGTTCCTTGCTCCGCTCTCGAGCTCGGATGACCAGAGACGAAAATCGTGTTGCACTTCACCCCATTTGTTGCGAATAACCGATGCGAACCCACCGCCCCAATTAGGCGTGCGATCATTGACGACGTGAGCAATAATTTTTACACCTTGGCCTCGTGGCTTTAGCGCATCCCCGCGGACGATATCCAGATGGCCTGTCGATTGTTTCTTTGCTTGTTTTGTCCGAACAATGCCACCACACGAGGGAGCGTTTGTCCTGGATACGGCGGTATTCCTGCACTCTCTACCTGCATAGGCCCAAGCTCACTTTGCCACTCTTTGATGCCACGAGCTGTCCAGCCAATGGCTGTACACTCAGTAACAGCTGAATCATTAGGCACTCGCTGATTTGTAAGAGAGGTGCCTCCCCAGTAAGGCGAGCCGATCGAATAGTCGACACGATAGTTGTTACTGGAAGTATCAGATGGCCGGCAAGACGCGGCAAACATAGCGCAAGGGATAGTTGCTAGACGAACTACTCGATTGAGAAGTGCTTCAGCAGACACTCCGAATTCTTTTCGGTAATCCATCAGCCTGGCAATGGAGTATTCTGCAGAGATAAGCTCTCGGAAGCTGCCGACAGGCATTAGCAATTCAGCGGCACCAAGATTGCACAACATTTCAAGCTGCCACTCATCATTCTTCATCGCTGATCGCGGAAGACGATTTCTAATTGCTTCACTTGCATCCGGGAAAAATGTGTGGGCGATTTCATGTGCAATCGAGTATCTGAGACGACCATGAGGTCGTTCAGGGTTGTATTCAATGATGAATCTGTCATTGCCCAGAGGAATTGTTCGCGCATCTTCAACATCAGTACGAGGTGCCACTTTGATCTTCAAGAGATCGGCAAGAACCAACGGGTCGTAGGGCGGCCCATCCCACCCTAATTCCTGAGCTCGCAAAGCTACCGAGCGGGCTTTATCCACCATGGCTTGAATTGGATCTCTATCAGGGGCGAAAGCCCGGACGGATGAATTCGACTACTGCTTTTGGGTTCCGGAATTGGATGACAGCCGAGTCATAATTTCATGACACCTAACTTAAACCAAAAAAAATTGCTTTGCAACGCAATACAAAATTAGATTTGAGCATATCTTCATCACCAAGCAGCAGAAGAATAGCATCATTAATCGATTCGATATGTTACGGACAGAGAAGTATCCAAGGCTCGCGCGCCCGTGCGAGGCAACCACTAGGGCGCTACGTTTCCTAGGTAACGCTCTATTGAGGCAACTTCTCGCCCCACCGGCCACTAGGCGTTTTCTGGCAATGGCTTATGGTTAGGCCACTCCTGAGCAACGCTCAACTAGCCCCTACACCCAACCAGTTTTCCAACCAAACCCGAGTTGGGTGACCGTCACCGTAATCAAAACCCCACAACCCCACAACCCCACAACCCCACAACCCCACAACCCCACAACCCCCTGGTGCAGGTTCAGCGGACCTCCCTTATGAACTGGTTCGCCAGCCATCCCCCGGCGCCTTCGTTGCGCCCGGACGTCACCTCGACCCGAGACATCGACCTCTCGCCGTTGACGATGGTCAGCTCCGCCCCACCCATCAGCTTAATCAGTCGCCCCTCGTCGTACATCGACTCGATCTCGGCCTCCGCCTCGGCGGCCTCGTCCGGGTCCTCGGAGTGGACCGAGACCTCGTGCAGCCGGTAGTAGTGGACGTAGTCGTCCCTGTTGGGGGCGGCGGCGACGAACTGCCCGTCGCCCCGCAGGCTGACGACGCCAGAGTCGCCATTCAAGTTGTGCACGGCCAATGGGAGCGCGGGGCGCTGCTCGTACCTGGGGATGCTGTCGATCCATATCTGGATGAACGGCGCCGCCACGAACAGGGCGAGCAGGAGCCCGCCGCCCACTGCGATGCCCCTCCAGGGTAGGCGGTCCTCGCTGGTCTTGATCAATGGTCCTGTGTCTTCGGTCATGGTGTGTCCTTTCGGGAGTTGGTGGATGCGGGTTGGTTGGCCCGTCGCTCCCAAAAGAAAAAGGAGCGCCGCATCAAGGCAGCACCTGAGGTCCCCGCCAAGGGGCACACGACACAAGCACATGACCGACGCCCCATACGGGGCGTCGCATCAAGCGCTGTGGTCGTGTTCAAGGGCAAAGCCCAGGTTGGCGGTTTCTCAGGTACCAGCAGCTCGACGCAAACGCGTCAGTTCGGATGTCATCCGGGCCTTGGCCCGGTCATTTTCGGCTCGATTTCTCCTGTGGAGAGGCTCTAAAGAGTCATTCTAATGCGGTGTCGATCACAGCGACACGTGGCCCATTTCGGCTCCAAAGGCCATTCCGGGCTCGACTCGGGAGGCCCCGAAACGGCTGTGATTTCAATTCAAGCCCATGCCAGGTAAGGGCTTGAGCCTTAATTCGACCGCATTTCAGCCCCCCATATATGTATGAGTCAATTCCTTTATATAACCCCCTAAGTGTTTTTAGTTTAAAGAAGAAAAGATCATACACACATATAAGGGGGCCTGAAACGCGGTTAAATTGCCCCCGGAAGTGACAACGCCATGTCCGAGGCCTGATGGATACTTCCGGGGGGGTTAGCCGCTTTGGGCGGCGACGGCCAGGGCCTTGGACTCGTCGAGCTCGCCGTACATCTGGGTGGTGTCGATCTTCGAGTGCCCCAGGATGACGCGAGCGGCCTCCTAGCCATGGTCGCGACGCAGTCGACTGGCCGCGGTATGTCGGAGATCGTACGGGGTCCAGGGATCGACGCCCGCGGCCTTGCAGGCGCGGTGGACGGCGTTGCGGTAGCTGCTGGCCTCGTACCGCTCGCCGTGCTGCTTGTACGAAGACCGGGACCGCTTGGCGTCGCCGGGCCGGTTGGCCTCGCGGTCGACGATGGCGTCGCGGGGCGAGAACAGGCACTCGTCGAGCCCACGCTTGAGGAACGGCTCGACGACCGCCTGGGCCTTGGCGCCGAGGTAGACCTTGCGGGTCTTGCCGTAGTGCTTCGTCTTGTGGTGCACGGGTTCATACACCCGCACGTCGTTCGTCATGTCGATGTCGCAGCCCCGCATGGACATCACCTCACCGGGCCGCATGCCCGTCAGCCACTGCAGCTCGACCATCCCGGCGACGGGCCTAGGGAGGTGCGGCAGGACGGCGTCGACGGCGCTGCGGTGCAGGGTCCGACGCCCCTTGCCCTCCTTGACCCCGGACCGCCCCATCCTCAGGGGCTCGACGGCTTGGAGCTTCTGCAAAACTTCCGGGGGCACGAGGTCGTGGCCCACGCCCCACTTGAACACGTGGCGGATGCGGTTGACCCGCTCATTGATGGTGCCGCGGGACAGGTCGCGGTCGAGCATGCGCTCCCGGGCCTGACGCAGGTCGGACGCCAGGACCTGAGAGACGAGCTTGTGACCGCAGACCGCCACCATCTCGCGGAACGCGTAGTCCATGTTGACGGCGTGGTTGGAGCGGCCGCCACCTTGGGTCTTGTACTCCCGCTCGGCGTAGGCCTTGTATCGCTCGTAGAGCTCCTTGACGGCGATCTCACTCGGCCCGTCTTCGTCCTTGTTCCTGACGGTCCGGTCGTTGTACCACTGGTCGGCGAATTCGGTGTAGAGCCGCTCGGCCTCGCGTTTGCCGACCTTCTTGGCGTTGCCGAACGATCTCCATCGTCGCCTGCCGCTGTGGTCGTACCAGCCGGTCACCCAGGACTGCTTGTTGAGGCGGAGCGGGCTGAGTCGGGTGCTGGGCTTCGGCATGATCAGCGACCTCCACTAGGAGAAGCGTGGCGGACGAGATACTCGTCGAGGTCACATCGCTGGAACGCCGTGCGGCCGAGGACCTTGATCGATCGGAGCCGGCCCTTCTTCACCAGATACCGCACCCGGTCGGCGGACTTGGTCACGCCCAGCTTGTCGAGGCCGAGATAGCGAGCAGCCTCGTCGGGGGTCAGCACCGGCGAGCCGTCGTCGTCTTCCAGGGCCGGGGCTTCCGGGGGTTCGGTTGGAATCAAAGCCTCGGTCAGGGTGCGGATGTCGCGGGCGACCTGCCGCAACGGGCCGTCGCCCAAAGATGCTCGGTGGGTCACGATGAAGAGCTGATCCTGTAGCAGGCCGATCAACCCGTCGTCGATGTCGTGAGGCCACACGGCCCCCCTAACGGCCCCGACCGTATCCCGCAATCTCGGTGACAGCGGCGACACGGACAGTTCTAGAGCTACTGCGGTCAGCCGTGCCTTGATTTCTTCGGGGGTGGTGATGGGTTGGGTGGTCATGGGGTTAAATTCCTGAGGTGCAGCGCAGGAGCCGGTGGTAGCCAGCCCCCGCGCGCTATTGTGTCGCGTTTAGCGACTTTTGCGAACGGGCATTTCAGTGCTTTTTTGACTTCGTAGAGATGCGGGGACGCATCTTGGCAATGAAGTCGTCTACCTGACCTTGAGCGGGATCAGGCACAGAGAGCAGCCCGATGCCTTCGATGAAGTTGTCGCTGCTGTGCAAGAACGAGAGCTGCGGGTACGCCGAACGAAGCTTGGCGTAGAAATCCCGGTCTCTCAACGGGCGCCCGGGCATGTTGGCATACCGGTGCCAGCCGCAGTAACTCTGATACACGGCGGTACGCCGGACGCGTTCTCCTGGGATTAGCTCGCAGAAACCCTCGACAAAAGCCAAGACCGGATTCTGGGTAAGACTGAAGTCTTCTTTCAGGGCAAGCGACTCGGGAGGCTGAGGAAACGCGTGGAGGGTTTCAAGGTCGGCATGAGCACGCATTGCCCAATTCAAGATTCCGGGCAGCTCCTTTTCTAGCTTTGTGACCAAGTTACGATCGCGCTCACTGGGAGCAAACGTCCGGTTGAAAGGCAAAGCTACGAGCCGCCGATTAATAGCTTCTGTGTCATCATCGAATCGGATCATCTCGTTCGCGGCGAACACATGCTTCGCCGTTTGTTTGAAGCTGACAGGGTCTTTGTACTTGACGTTGAACGTCAGCAGATCCTCCCCGGTCATTGCCTTCAACGTTGTCGACGGAATCACCCGGCGGCTCCTCGCCTCGCTAACGATATTCACCAGCCTGCCCCTGGTGGAGGCCACCATGAAGTCAACGTTGAACTTTTCTGGCGGTACCGCCGAGACATTATCTTCGCCTGCCAAGTTGCGTAGTGTCGACAAAATGACGCCCTTCCCATTGGCACCGCTCCCAACAAACAAGAAGAACACCTGGAAGCCCGTGTTGTGGGTAAGGCAGTAGGCGAAAATACACTCTAAGAGTCTGATTAAACCCTCGTTGCCATCAAAGATTTCTTCGAGCTTATCTTCCCAGAGTTGGCACTCTGCCTTTGGATCGAATGCAAAGGGAAGACGGCTGCGATGACGGAATTTGGGTGAGTGCGGCACCAGCTTGGATTCGCCAGGTATCACAACACCGTTCTGAAAACACAGCGTTGTTTTGTCTGGAGCGATGTCTTCAGGGGGCTTCGCGTGTTCATTTCGAAGCATCTGCAAGACACCAGAGGCATGAGTTGGCCCCAACCGGTCTCCCAACTCACGCTTTAGGACTTGATGTACATCCGCTTCGGCAACCTCTTTGTAGATGCCCAACCGTGCGTCGTATGCTTCGAGAAGGCCCCGGGAAGCCAAAAGCTCGGACCCTAGAGCATGGGTAACAGCTTGGACGGCCTTCATGTAAATCAGCCCACCATTGGGCCGAAAAAATTGGTTGTAGTCATTGCGATCCGAAGAGTCGGGCTCCCCGTCGCGCGGTGTGTCGCTCAGCCGGGCGTGGATGCCGTCGATGACTTCGTTAGGATCGGGCGCCTCGCGGCCATGCGCCAACGGGGTATTGGATTGACTTCTGGAGGTGGCAGATCGCTTCTTGTTGGCCCGCTTGAGCGGCGTTTTCTTCTTGGTGATCTTCTTTTTGGTCGTTATCTTTTCCATGGTTGCGTTCCTCAGATCAGGTTGCTGATGTCGTATTTGTTGGGTAGGTCCTTGTCCCAGACGTGGAACTGCACGGACCGCGCGGTGCGACGCAGCACCTTGGCCACGCGCTGCTCCCCGGCAGCGCCCGCGTCGTCGTTGTCGTAGAGGACGATGACGCGGCGGCCTGCACACCAGTCGCCCCATTCCTGCTTGAAAGTTCCCGCGCCCGGCGAGGCGAGCACCACGCCGGGTCGGTTGGCGTCCGTGAGGGCGCCGTCGAGGGCGATGGCATCCCATTCGCCTTCGCAGAGGTAGACGAAGTGATCGCCTCGTCCCTTGTCGGCCAGCTGCTCGGCGCCAAAGAGCGTCACCTTTGCGCCCGGGAACGACATCCACTTGTCGTCGATCGAGCAGCGGCGGACGTCTCGGGGCCAGCCCGCTTTGTCGCGCGAGACCAGAGCGCACTGGCCGTCACGGAACCCCAGCGGCGAGCCGGCGATGACGTGGGGTTCCAGGCCCCGCCACTCGGTGAGGCGTTCCAGGTGTTCGCCGGTCGGCCGGTCCCACTCCGACTCAACGATCTTCGCCGCGATGTCGATGTGGGTCCCGCTGAAGTCGCAGACCTTGCAGTGGCCGACCCTCTTCTCCGGGTTGAAGTGGAGGTGGGATTCCTTGCCGCAGGCGGGGCAGTCGCAGCACCACTCGGGGCCGGCCCTGCCGTGCACGCTGAGCCCCAGGTCCTCCAGGGCATGAGTCTCTCGATTCGATACGACCATATTGCTGTCCTTTCGGTTGAGCGGGTAACGAACCCGCGGGGTGAAAGGACAGTGGAGCAGCGCCCCGGTTTATCGAGTTTAAGACGGATTAAACTGTTACAGGGGCTTCCTGCGAGCGGCCGATTTGCCCCGCACTTTGCCGGTTTTCCACGATTCTCCCGCCTCCTCCAGGATAGAGTTGGCCGCCATACAGGCGTTTCTGATGTCTTGACCTGTGGGTGTGATTTTCTGCGGCCAGATCGCCTTGGTTGCCTTGCGGTCAAAAACGATCTCTTGCCGATCAATCAGCAGCTCGATGAGGCGGTAGCCATTGGTTCCGGAGTGCGCCGAGAGCCGTTGAAGCAAAGCGGGCTTCTCAGCGGCCAAGTTCTTCAAAGCTTCGCTGCACTCCATGATCGACCGGGCGGTATCGACCTTGAGATGCTTGGTATCAACTGGAGTCCAGAACGAGATACGCCGCGTCTCTTCGAGGGCGAGACCTACAGGGTGTTGGTGGCCCTGGCTTGCACCGCCATCGGCATGATTCAGAATCGCCTTGAGAACGCCCGCCGCGACGTCGGCAAGCCTGCGGATGTCTGCATCGATCGGCTTCAGGGCCAGTTCATTCGCCAATTCAGCCAGCCGCTCGCTGGCCGTTGCCAGGAGCTCGCGGAACGTGAGCCGTTCGAGTTTCGCAAGCCTCGCCGCTTTGCCTTCGGAGCGTTCAATTGGCATGACGCGATGCCCTCGGTATTACTTTTCCGGGTTCTGTTTAGCTCGCTTACCAATCTACTGGGGCCGGTAAGCAAGGGAAGCAGAAATCAGAAATTTTTCCACCCTGGAATACCTCCAGCGGTTGTATTTGGCAGTGTTGTGAAGATCGAGTGGGTTGACGAGTAGATGGCGAGACCTAACCTAGTTGGTGTGCTCTGTCTCGACACAACGACTCCGAATGCTCCTATCTAGAACGGACTATGAGATCATGAATATTGACCAGAAAGCTCAAGCGGGTGTCGGGCTCCTCAAGGAGGCCATCGTCGGTTATCTGGAGATTAACAAGCATGGTTGCGGCAATTCCGAAATCGCCAAGTCGCTTAACATCGAATCGGATTTTGAGGGCAACCAGAAGAACTATTTATCTGGTCCATCCTGGGGATGCTCGTCAACGAAGGCGCAATCAAGTACGAAGTCATCGACAACCGCCGACGGTACTTCCCTATCGATCAGAAAGACTGATAGAGCCCAATCACCGGTTCGTGCCCAAGGGACGATTCGAGGCCGTCGACTCGGTCGCCGGGCTCATGGGGAGGCTGTTTGGCGCCGGGGATTCGCCTAGGTAGCGCCGCGTCGAGGGTCGCGCTACAATCTTTTCAACACAACTGCCCCCGGAAGGCGGGGAGTCCCACTTAGGTGGGCTCCTCGCTTTTTTTGATCGACTTGGCGATCACCACCGCGTCGTCGCCGGTAACCCGTAACCTAGGGTAGCGGCGATAAAGCAGCGATTGGGGGTTGAGGTTACAGCTTGCGGCCTCGATCGACTTTCGACCGGTACCGCATGGTAATAGTCTACGTCTTACTCCTGGAGCTTCCCAGTATCCGATTTACTGCAATCCCTTCTTAGCCAGTGGAGTAAAAATCCTGATGCAGTGTCTTGAATCATTCAATGGAGTTGCAGTGAGAAGAATGTAAGTAGGCTATGCTAGCCACATGGTACGAACGCTGGTGATCCAATCGGCCGCACATTATCTCCCGACGGGCCGGATAACATCATCACTACACGCCGTAGAACTTTGGAGTGGCGGACAGACCGGCGTGGCTCGGGCTTCGATGGACCTCGCGATCCGGCGGGGGACTCACTGCCGGGGGGTGCTGCCGCGGGATCGCTGGGCGGAAGACGGGCCCGTCTGCGCGACGATCTACCCGAAAACTCGGCCGTTTCCTACATCTCGCAAAGCCAGTTTGTCGGCTTCGCAAATTGCACGCACTCGGCTAAACGTTCGCCGCACGGATGCGACTCTGTTCTTGGCATGGGGGAAGCCCACCGGCAACGAGCCGGCGCTGGTCGCGTTAGACCAAGCACGCGTCCGAAACCACTCGCCCAGGCCGACACACATCATCGTCGATCTGCAACGTCTAACCGACCACACACTCTCACTTGAGGTACAGAAGGTCCAGCGATGGGTAAGACAGCAACAAATTGAAAAACTGCACATCGACGGCCCCGCTGAGTCGGAGGCGCCCGGCATCTACGCGGCGGCGTTCGGGTTCCTTGATGCGCTGTTCTCAGCCCAGCCGAACCCGGCCAACGTTCCCGATGCCTGTACGCCCCCCCCGTCCCGCCCGCTTAAGAAACTACGGCCCAAGCGACGTTTTTCGCTTGAAACAATCGCTCTGTTCTGCGCCGCAATACTGCTCTCCGCAGGACTGGGCCTTGCGGCCTGGAGCGGGTATCAGGCTTGGACTAAATCTCGAGATGGGGTGTATCAACCCGAGTGGGTCACCGCAGCCGCCGGCGGCCTGAGCGTGGTGGCGGTCGTCGGCCTAGGTATCGCCGTTAACCAAATCGAAGGCCGGCGTCTACGGACGCGGAATCTCAACGAGCTAGCCGCCCGGTTCGATTCCGCTGGATTCATGAAATACCGCGTGGACGCCTGGCGGTACGTCGTGGAGAACCTCGAGGAACCGTGGGACAGCTGGCTGTACGACCCGAACAGTCGAGACCGTAACGCCGTTTACGCCGTCGTCGCGTTCTACGGTCTAATCGCTCAGAGCATCTACGACCGTAGCATCGACCTCGACGCTGCAGTCCGCTTTTTCGGCGCGACCTTCGTTTGGTGGTACGTCCACCTATACCGACGCAACTGTCGGTCAATTAGCGATCTCATGGTCTGCCGTGAGCCCGGGCACCGCTACGACCCTAAAGGGGCCCACGAAGAACTAGTCGATCGGTTCTACATCGCCTGTGTTGGATACCCGCGGCTGGGGCAGATCTGGTTGGATCTGGCCTACAAAGACCTCGGCCGAAACCAAATACAGGCCCGACGGCGGTAACGCGGATGGTCAGAGTGGCGGCGGTGATAGATCCACCGGCCAACCCCCGTAACCCAAATGTTTTTGGGCCTCTCGCTCCGCCTGTAGCTGCCCCTCGACCTTGCCGATCTTACGACGGTCGCTATGGGTCGGAATGCTCCAAGGTTTTCGTGGACGCTTACCCCAAGGATTAATGGTCATGAACCCCCACATGAGCCACCGTTTTATGAACCTGAACCACCTATACCACTGTCTCTTGCCCGGATCATTCTCGAGACTAAACATGTACGCGATCATGCAGCGCATCTTGATCTTCAAGAATACATCCCAACCCAACCACTCGGCTTTCTTGGGGTCGTGTCTGGGGTCGGTCGGGAACTCCATGAGATCGAAGAGTGCGTAATACGTTTCGAGCGGTTCAAAGAGGCTTGCCCGACACATTTTATCGTCGAGGACGCCAGCAGCATAAAGATTGCAGACATCGTCAAAGTAGTGGCTGACCTTGCTAAACGCCGCACGATGCGATTCATCGTCAGCTTTGTGAACATGGTCGTAATAGTTCAGAGGTCGCTTGTGTTGACGGAAGTGATCGACCACCACTCCGTACACGATACCACGAGCCTCGCCCATGTCCTCGCGATTGTAACGCTGGATCAGGACGTAGGTTGAATCGCGTCTCTTGGAGTTACCGCTTTGACGCAGCGTCAAAAGCAAGACAGCCGCAGTGACCAGGCCAATGGCTGCAGTGACCAGACCAACGCCTATAGCGACTAGGTCCGAAGAGTCCAAGCCTTTCCGTACAAAAGGCGTGAAGCCCTGTCCATTATTCCCCAAACCCTCTCTATCATCGCAAGCCTCTTCCTGAATCGTGGCGGGCATCGCCTTAGGGTTCCAGTGGTGTTCGTGGGCGTGCTTACAGCCGAATACTCCACACAAATAGATCAAAAATATGATTAATAAGTATGCACGGTATTTTTCGGATCTTTTGAAGACGGATGGGGCGGGGGGCAACAGGTTCAAATTTTCTACTCCGGAATTAACTCTGTCATATCGTGTTAACAAATGCTAGCAACTATCAAGCGATGCATCCCACTGTCCGTAACCCCAAACCTCTAGCGGAGGCGACGAGGCAGCTACCTGAAGTTTGGGGTTACGGCCTCCGGCCTCGGCCGCGCTACTCCAAGTCCCACCTGAGGGCCTCGGCCAGCGCCACCGACGCCCGGTAGCGGTCCGGCCCCCTATGAGATAAGACGGGCAAGGACTCCGGGGTCGCGTCCAAGCAGGAAGCGGGGGGATGGAAAAATCGTAGGTATCTAGCCAGCCAGCCAGTCGTGCATCTGACCAATCGTGCCGGTGTAATCAGGTTCTTTAAGACGAGACGGCAGAGCGACATCCCTAGAACGCTCTACGGTCTCGACCAACTCACGCGGCGTTAGGCCATATGCATCTCGGAAAGCCCGGCGAAAATGACTGGAACTGTTGAAGCCGTACCGCGACCAAAACAGAGCGATGTCTTGTGATGGTTTACGTCCAGACTTGATCGCTTCGAAGCAGCGTTGCAGCCGCTGGCGACGGAGATAAGCCTTGACGCCGTTCTCTTCGTTGAACAACCGGTAAACGGTTGCGCGAGAGCATCCAAACGCCTGCGCGAGCCGATCGGAACCGAGCTGCGGGTCGTCGTGGTGCCGGATGAGGTAAGCCTTCATGGCGGCGAGCAAGTGGGGGGTGGCGTGTTCGCCTTGGGCTGAAGAGTAGTCTCCGAACGCAGCACCGATCATCCCGTCCAGCAGTCCCAACATCGCTTCGGTCAATTGGTGACCTTCGGCCAAGCTAACCTGCGGTAATTGTTCCCAGATCGAAGTCATCGCCCCGGCCAATAGCCGGCCCGTCGGCGTGTCGAGTTCCCAGTGGATCGCCGGCCGCCGTTTGTAAAGAAGCACCGCCTTCGGAACCCGCGCCCGCGGGATCACGACCCCCAACTTATCGACGGTCTCACTCACCGTGGAAAACGGGTGCGCCCAGTCCGCGAGCGTGATTCGGCTCGGGGTCATCACATGGCTCTGATCGCCGAGGTGGCCACGCTCGATGCCGCTCAAGGGCAAGTGAAGCGTAATGTAGTCCTGGTCTGATCCGCGGAGGTGGGCCTCGCTGCGTTGATAAGTCGAGGGCGAAAAGTAGTTCCGCGAGAACACCAGTCCATCAACCATAAAACCGGTGAACCCGGCCCGAAACACGGGCTGGAGCCCGACCGGTGTCGTCTCAAAGATCGGCGACACCGATTCTCGCCACGCCACCGCCGCTTCTTCACCGTCCGCGGGGTTGAGCGTCACCCGTGGCAACTCCCCGCTGCCCGCAGATGGTTTCGCCCCGTCCGCCTCATTCGCCCCGAGATAGTCCACTTGATCTGTCATTCCGCTCCATTTTACGCCACTTTGGGTGTGAGTTTTCTGCGGTTTTTGCCATTTGAGACGTGACGCTCGGATTTGCGAGACTCAAGGAACGGCCCCGCCTCAACCGTGAAGTATATTTCGTCGAAGCATTACGCCCTCGCAAACCGCGTCACGCCTTACGAGCCGTACTGCTCATCGACAACACTCAACCCGAGGCACGGAGAAACGGCGATCGGTCTGCCCTTAGCCGAAACGAACCGGCCTGCTCACCCACTTAGAGCCAGTCCCATGATTATCAAGCACACCTCGCCGATCCTAACGCGGACCCTGGCTACGGCTGCCGTCGTATCGACCCTGGCTACCGCACCGGCAAAGGCTCAGTCATACTACGAATTCGAGATCATCGCCCGGGAAGGCGACACCGTCGGCGGCCTCGAAGTCTCCGGTATCAGCGCGGCCCTCATCAACGAGAACGGCGACATCGCCTTCTCCGGCTCGTCCGGCTCCCGGTCCTCACGGGTTTCCGCCGTCTGGTCCACCACCGACGTCCTCCTCGTCGAGGGCCAATCCCTCGGCGGCGTCACCCTCCCCGACTTCAGCCAGAGCACCTTCGCCTTCAACGATGCGGGTCAAGCCGCCGTCGCCTCCGACGGCTTTGGCTTAGACGGGGTCTTCACCTCCACCGGCACCGCCATCACCGCGGGCTCCGACGTCGGCGGCAACATCATCTCCGGCAACTTCGACCGGAACCCGGCCCTCGCTGACGACGGCACGCTCTTCTTCACCGCCGACGTCGGGACGACCACCACCGTCTTCCGCGGCACGGACGTCCTCGCCCAGGAAGGCGACGTCATCGGCGGCGTCACCCTCACCGATATCGGTAGCGCCAACACCGACGGGGTCTTCGGCATCGACGGGGCCGGCAACGCCGTGTTCTTCAACAACCTCGGCTTCGGGGCGCCGGGTCCGACCGCGGTGGTCTCCACCGCCGGCTTCGCCATCGAAGAAGACAGCCCCTTCCCCTCCGGCCCGCTCGCCGGGCAAAACGTCGACCTGATCACCGGCCCTTCCTTCGGCCTCGGCGTCAACACCCAGGGAGATGTCGCCTTCCGGGCCATCGTTGACGGGGTGCGCGGGATCTATACCCAAGACGGGCTGCTGATCGCCAACGGCATGATCGACGGCATCGATGGCGCCTTTTTCGGCGCCACCGACCTTAACGACAACGGCTCCTTTGTCTCGTTTTTCGAGGATAGCGTCGTCTTCAACGACGCCATCGTGCTGGACGGGCAGATCCTGATCACCGAGAACGACACCATCGAGGGCTTCGACATCGATTTCTTGACGGGCTTCGGCGGCCTCGACCTGAACAACCAGGGCGACTTTGTGTTCACCCCCGTCCTGTTCGACCCCAACACCGACGAGTTTTTCAGCGCCGTCGTCCGCGCCACCCTCATCCCCGAGCCGACCAGCTTGGCGTTGCTGGGCCTAGGTGGGTTGTTGCTGACCCGTCGTCGTCCCAGCGTCCGCGTGAACGCTTGATCCCGCCCTAAGTTCATCCCCGAGCCCAAACCCACGCCCCCGCCACCACGCTTCCAGAGAGTCCGCCACCATGACCCGCTCCGCTTACACCGCCCTGGCCCTCGCCGCCGCGAGCCTCGCCCTCCCCGCCGCCTTGCCCACCATGGCCTTGACCATCGACGACGGCGGCACGACCGTGATCGACTCGACCATCGACGACTTCATCGAGGTGGCCGACGGACCCGGCGGCCTGCCCACGACCGTCATCTTCGAGCCCGGCGCCAACATCACCGACTCCGACTCCGTCGGCGACACCGTCTTCGTCACCGGCAATTCGAGCGTCGTCATCAACGGCGGCCAGTTCTTCGAAGACATCACCGCCCTCGACGACGCCTCTCTCACGATCAACGGCGGCGCGATCGGCAACGATGTGCTTGGGTTCAGCGCTTCCGTGCTCACCGTCACGGGCTGCCTCATCGACGACGACCTTGAGGTCTTCGACGACAGCTCGCTGACGTTCAGCGGCGGCACGGTCACCGACAACCTCACGGTCGAAGACGACGCGACCGGCCTCGTCACCGGCGGGATCGTCGGCAACGACCTCGAAGCGGTCGGCAATGCGTCGATCACCGTCCTCGGCGGGTCCATCGGCTCGGACATCGAGGCCGTCGGCAACGCGACCATCGACATCTTCGGTGGACAGCTCGGCACGGTCGGCGATTTCGATAACGGCATCGCCAGCGGCGGCGACTCCGTCATCACCCTCTTCGGCCCAGAGTTCCAGATCAACGGCAGTCCCGCCGCATTCGGTAGCATCAGCCAGGAGTTCGGCACGATCTCCGGCACCCTCTCCGACGGCAGCGTCTTCAGCGTACCGTTCGAGCTGGTCAGTGAAGGCCCCTTCTTCCGCCCGAGAATCGGCGAGATCGTCCTGGTCGAGCAAGCCATCCCCGAGCCCACCACGCTCGCGCTCCTCAGCCTCGGCGGCGTGACGCTGCTGCGTCGTGGTCGATAAACCACCCCCCACACCCCTCTGGACAACCCCATGAAACCCTTCTCGCAAGCCTTCATGATCGCCGCGATGTGCGCCGGCCTCACCGCCCCCGCCACGCTGGCCCAACCCCTTTTCGACGAAGCCGTCAGCGGCGATATCGAGGACACCGACCTCGGCGACCTCGGGCCCGGACGCAACACCGTCCTGGGCAGCGTCGATTCGACGCTGACCGGCAACGACAACTTCACCTTCAACGTGCCGACCGGCCGACAGTTGGTGGGCGGCGTGTTAGACGTCAGCATCAACGACTCCTCAACCAGCAACGCCGACGTTTCCGCCGCGCTCCTGACGCCCGATGAAGAAGACCTGGCGTTCGGCACGTTTAGTCGCGACGGCCGCTTCGTCCTGCCCATCGCGGACCCACAGATGCCCTTGCCCCAGCCCGCGGGCAACGGCTACGGAGGCTTTGTGGCACTGACCGGTTTAGCAAGCGGCGCGTCGGCCGACTACGACCTGAGCCTCATCACCGCCGGCCCGACCAAGCGGGCCACCCTCGACCCCGGCCCGGTCGGCTCGACGTTCGAGGACATCACCCTCAACACCAATGCCTTCAACGGCGACGGCTTCAACGGCGACGGATTCGTCTTCAACGCCGACTTCGGCGGCAAGGCCATCGAATACACCACCGGCTTGCTGTTTATCCAACTCGGCCTGCAGTTCGAGGACGACCCGTTCGACAACGCGACGCTCGATGCCGAGGCGCTCAGTGCTCGGCTGATCGGCACCGACGGCTTCGACGACTTTTTTGTGGGCGAAGTTGGAGCCGGCTCGGGCGATACCAACACCCCCGGCGTTTCGACGCTCCTGATCAATTTCTTTGACGATTCGACGACCGGCGGCCCCCCGGCCGGCTTCACCTTCTCGGGCATCGAAATCCTGGGTCTGCTGCCGACCGATGCGAACGCAGTCATCAACACCGAGCTGAGGATCGGCACCGAGTTTGGAACCCCCACCAGCTTCACCGTCGTCCCCGAGCCCGCCACCCTCGCGCTGCTCGCCCTGGGCGGCGTCACGCTGCTGCGGCGTTCGCGATAACCCCGAGACTTGCGAGACACATGGCCACCCACTTTTGCAGATGACCTTTGAGATATAAAGATCTTCCAAAAAGTCGCACTCGACGTGGAGCGGGAAACAGGGGCAAGACCAAAACCTCCAGAATCAGGACTTAATATCATCGTCCCGGCATAACATGACGCCGAAAATTCAAATACCACACAGTACAGAGGTAAGCCGTTAGACCGGGCTCGGGTACAGCGTGTACCGCGAACGTCGCACGGAAACTCAGGTCGAAGCCATTGGTCGCTGGGTCTAGCAGGCCGTCGCCCGTGTAGTCGGCGTACAGCGCTGCCATATCCGCGTTTGTGGTTCCGCCGTAGTTGGATACGGGATCGAAAATGCCCGGGGATGATTCAAAAAAACTTATGAATGCGTTGCTGACCTGATGTAGCGTCAAATCTCCGTTTGCCTGCTCGGTGACGAATACCGCCGTTAGCGCCTCGTCGTCGTTCACGACTACGTTTGAGAACTCAAAGACCAGCCCGTCGCCGTAAGCCGCGGCCTGGGTATTGATCGTGTTGCCGGACAGGCTGATCAAGGCGGGGTCATCGGCGACGATCACAGGGCCATCCGTGCCCGAGGCCACCGCTGCGGACGGGCCGCGGAGGATCGCCAGCCGGGTAGCCAAGTCGCCGACCCCTTCGCCGCCGCTGACGAACTTGACGCGGAGCAGTTCGATATCGCCCCCGATCGGCTGCGTGTCGGCCCCCTCTAGCCCTACCCTGAACGATTGGCCGTACGCATTCGACGGAGTGCCGTGATAGATATTGCCCTCGTGGATGACCCGGGTGTCATCGCGGTCGGGGTTGACTCCCAAGGCCGTAGCGGCCGGCAATATGCGACCGGCGGGGTCAAACAGGCCCAGCCGGCCGTTCTCCCAAGCAAGACCCGAGGAGGTTGGGACCGCGTCGCCGTGCCACCAGAAGACCCCTCGGCCCTGATCGTGTGACACATCGCCGACCGCGTTGACCACGGACTCGGCGAAGTCCCGTTGGCCCTGCGGTGAAACCTCATGAACGAACTGGTCGGCCTGAGGCTCGTAAATCTCGCCGGCGTGGACGAAGCCGACCTCGGCAAGCGCGACGGGCTTGCCGTACACTCGACTAGTTTGTTCGAGTGTGGTCCGCACCCCCTCTATCGTGCCATGGAACCTCGGGTAATAGCTGAACGCCACCAAGTCGAAGTCAACGCCCCGACCCTCGAGTTCGCCTAGCAGATAGTTACTCGCATCCCAGTTGCTGCCGTCGGCGATGTGGATCCATTTTTCGGGGACGGGGTCTGTGCCGACGTTGGCCTGCTCCACACCCGCGAGGCCCGCTTTGAGCAAGGCCGAGAAACGGTCGAGTTCGGTGTTGCGGTCCGGCGTGTGGAACAGTCGGCCGTCGTTCCAGAGCATACCGTTGCTGACCTCGTTGCCGATCTGCACGGCGTGGGGAGTGACGCCCGCCTGGCTGAATTGAGACACAACCCCTCGGGTGTAGTCGATAACCTGAGTCACCAATTCATCGAAGTCGAGCGCCGCCCAGGCCTGCGGTTTGGTTTGATGGCCCGGGTCGGCCCAGGTGTCCGAGTAGTGAAGGTCGAGCAGGAGCTTACCGCCCGCCGCGTTGACGCGCTGAGCCAGAGCTAAGGTGTAGTCGAGGTCGTTGACTACCTGACCCACGCCGTTGGGGTCGACGAACAGGCGAAGCCTGTACCAGTCGACCCCTTCTGCGCCGAGCATGTCGAGCGGATTGCCGATGACGCCCGCGGGATTGCGGTACTGTGCTCCGTCGCTCTCAAGTAGCGTGAGGGCGGAGATATCCACGCCATTCATGAAACTGCTGTTCGCTAAGGTGCGCTCGGTGACCAGAGGTTGGAGTAAGAGTGCGGCCAATAAGGCGACTCTATATCGATCGAACGCGGCTGGGGACTTCTCTAAGCCGACACTCCGCCGAATCTGCTTGCACTCGGGTTGACTCACGACATGAACTCCTTGATGGTGAGAACCGCGGCTGAGGAATGATCGGACGAAGCCCATCATGGCTAATCATCCTCTCCTCTGAACGACTAGGTCACTCGCGCAAATATGAACGGTGGTACGAATAACGGTCGTTCCCCACCGACTATTCGTCCGCTTGCGTTGACAGCCGGATGTACGAGATCGAATAAGGCTCAAGATAGATCTCGACGAATTCCTCCGACTGATCCGCCGGTTCGATGTCGACGGCGTATCGGAGGGGGTTCACCAAGTCTAAAGATGATGTGTCAACATAGGAGATGGTGTGGCCCTCGGCGTGGACGGTAACCCGTTGTCGGTACGCCCGTTTATTCAGGACGATGGTGTGAACGTTCTCTGCCTCAGAATCGAACGTCGATAAGACGAGTACTTCGCCGCGATTGCTTTGAGCGCCGATTCGTTGATGCCCCGTAAGGTTCGCGAAGAAGGCGAACGCCTCGGCGGTCGCGGTGAGCGAGTACGGCGCGGATTGTCGGATGATGCTAGGGAATCGATCCTGCTCGGGCCAAACGTCCCGGTTGCTACGCCACAGCAGTGGCCAGAGGCATGTCATCTCGACCTCTGCATTCATCAATTCCATGAGGTACTGGGAATGGATTAACGCTAAGGCAGATTCGGAGAGGATAGCGGTTTCAGGGGATGGCCCGATATTCCACTCCAGGAACATGATGCCCACATCGTTGAGCCCTAGATCGCGGCAAGCTGTGCGAACTATCTCACAGATTTCACCGATACTTTTGTGACCTGGTTCTTTGGTCCACTTATCGCGGTCGGTGAGGGGGGTTGATTCCACCCAATACTCCCAAGAATTTATTCCCCAAGCCCAATAGTAGTGGAGGTCGATATAGTCGATCACGGGGCCTGCGGTCGCGAGAAATTGTTTGAGGTAATCGGGATACCGGGTGCTTCCCCAAGAAAGCGGATTGACGATCAGTTTGATCTCGGGGAATTCTTTCTTGAGTGCGCGCCCATAGCGAAGAACATCCGGGCCATATTCCTTGACGATGTCGAACGTATAGTTGGCGTTGTCGTGCCAAGGCTCATTGTCGAGATACCAGTATTTAACCGTGTATCCTTTGTCTTTACAGTAACGTAGCCATTGGAGCGCTTCTTCGATGCCGTCTTCGATGCGGTTGTGCTTCCGCGCCGATGACATGTTGATGCCGACAATCGGTTCGATATCCAGTTCTTCGCAATGGGCGATGAACTCATCAAACTCGAGGAAGTTCTTATTGGTGTCCCACTTAGCGGGGTCCACCCACGTCACCTGAAACGGTCCTCGATCGACAGCACTGCCGTGTATTTCGGGATCGTCCCAGATATCTTCGTAGCCGTTGACACCCGGATGCCTCCAGTGGTAGTAAGAAGTTTCTTCGCCTCCGGGGAAACGCATGGCCCCGATTCCGGCGTGTTTAAGCTTGGCGGGAATATCGAATTCTTTCCAGATCTCATCGGTATCGTTGAAGTAGCTGCTATTGATGCCGAGGAAATGCGTGGGGATCACGTTGAGATGTTGGTTTGGGTCCAAGTTAATGGTGACGTTGCGGCCCGCTGAGTCGTAGATCGATTCGGCCACCGTATCCTCGGAATGGGCCGATACGAGTGATACAGCAAAGAGTATTGCAAGCGCGATGGTGACGCGCATGGTCGTCGAGGTGTGTAAGTGGCGTCTTTTAGGCATCATGGCGAGGGAGTCTCCAGGGTTTGCTGGTGTCGTTGATCGAGCTTCCGCCTAGTCTCAGCGGCGGTGGCGGCGGTGATGGGGTAGAAGGCCAAAGCGACGATTGCGAGCAGAGCGGTGAGTGAAGGCGCGCCGGCCAGGAACAAGCGCATCTTCGTAAATGTCGCTTCAGATTGTGCTGCGCCCAGTTCAACATCGAAACCCGATAGCCCCAACGCGAGACCGGTGCCGAAGAACGCGGCAGAGATTACACTCTTTTCGAGCCACGAGAAAACCGCAGCAAACATTCCTTCGCGTCGCAGCCCGTGTTTTAGTTCGTCTTCATCGCAGATGTCGGCCATCATCGACGCCAGCAGAATCTTCACCGCGACCCACATCGGCCCACACAACAAGGGGTCGATCATCAGCACGAGGTCGAGGTCGGTTGGGCCGATCTTGATTGTCTCGCGGCCAGGGGTAAAGATGAACCATTTGGCGATACCCCCAATCACGGTCAGGCCGTATACGACAAACAGTGCTTTCTTCTTGCCCAAACGGTTGGCAACAATGGTCATAACCGGGATCGAAGCAAATCCGACCACGGCATAACTGGAACTCAAAATCGCCTTCTGGATCAGCCCGGCGGATGTCGATCCATCGTACATGTAGTAGACCAGCAGGTATTGGTCGATGCTGGAGGCTAAGACCCCCGCCAGGGTGTTGAGTACGATGACCGCGACCAGAATGATAAAAGGTAAGCTGCTTACCGCACCCTTGACGCTGTTGATGATGCTGACTTTACCCTGCGTCTTAGCCAAATCGGCGTAGCGCTCTTTAACAAAGAGACCAGGGATCATGCCCAAGCCGACCAAAACGACTGCGCCGATGATCCAGGCCATACTTCGGATACCCCCCGCGTTGAGGGCAGGGGTATCGGTAGAGTCGTCAATCGCAGCATGTACATGTTCTGAGGCGAAGTACACGCTGAGTACCACAGCCAGAGGTATCATCCACCCGGCTAGAAATTCCCCGGTTTTGTGAAAGAACGCGAGATAAGCCATGACGCTATTGCGTTCTTCATAGCTCGGTGTCATCTCGTAGGAGAGGGCTGCAAAAGGCACTGAGAAGATAGTGAAAGCGGTAAAGAACACCAATTGACTGGCAATGAAGTACGCCACCTTCCCGGCTTCGCTCCAGTGCTCGGGGACGTGCCAAATGGCTACGAAGCTCATACCCATCGCGATGGCGCCAAGTATTACAAAGGGGCGACGCCGGCCCCATCGAGACTTAAAATTGTCGGAGATCCGTCCCATGACCGGATCGCTAAAGGCGTCCCAGATACGGGGGATCATCAAGGCCAAGCCGACTGTCGTTGCCGATACCCCGAGCAGCATGTTGTAGACGGGGTACGCCAAGATACTGATGCCCGCCGCACCAAAGAACCCCGAGAGCCCGCCCACACCGAGCGCCATCTTCTCCATCACGGGTACGCGTTGTTGGCTAATGTCGCAAGTCATGTGATACGTATCGAATCACCGCCTGACGCTGAAGCTGACGGTAACAGCCTGCGCGATAGCCGTGGAGCTGAACAGATCACGAAGGGATGGTGCGGCGTAACGTTTTGCGCCACGGTGCGGATTTAGCTCTGGACGTGAGCGTCTTCGATGCAACCTGTTTCACAGAACCATCGAAAGACACGACGGTCTCGCCAAGTATTTCGGAGCGGATAACGAGTCGCGTTTTGGGGGTGACACGCAGGATGGCCTGCGCCAGGCCGTTGAACGTCCGGCGTTGTCCGGATCGCGGCCCGGGTGAATCCACCTCATGGCTGGCCGGATCACCGTTGCCCAGCCCAAGGATCGCACCCGGACCTTCGAGTTCAAAAACCAGAGGTATCGCGGCGGTGGGCACGGTGCGGCCTTTGGCGTCACAGACCCGTATATTCAGGATCGCGCTATCGGGATCGATCATTGGGTCCGGCCCGATCGCTTCGACATGTAAGTGAGAGGCGTTTCCTGTGGTGGCCACTTCGTGTTGGCGTACGGTGCCGTCTTCCCAAGTGGCCTTCACTACCAGTCGACCCGGTTGATAAACAATACAGGTCGCGGCGTATCGGTTTGCGGGGATCTCGCATTCGCCCACCACCTCACCGTTAAGCAAAAATTCGACACTCGCGGAGTTGCTGTACACCCAGACGTCGATCGGCTCGCCTTCACGCCCCTCCCAGTTCCAGTGCGGTAACACATGGAGTGTCGGTTCGTCGGGTAACCACCACGAACGGTAGTACCAATACACATCCTTCGGGAACCCGCATAGATCCATAATGCCGAAGTGAGAACCCACGTTGGGCCAGCAGACATAAGGGGATTGTTCGCCGCGGTAGTCGTAACCAGTCCAGACGAACGTACCGGCAAGGTCGGAGCGGTTGGCCACCACTTCCCATGAATCAGCGGCTGACCGGCCCCAATACGGCCACATGGTGACGCTTGGATGGGGCCCCGGATCGTCATGCCGATCGTAACACTGCAAGTGCCCCGCATCGGGGTCGTCTCTGTAGACGCCTCGTGTCGAAACGGCGCTCGATGCCTCGCTGACAATAACGGGTGTGTCGGGGGCGACCGTTCGGAGATGATCGAGATCACCCTGGTTCAGGTAATTAAGGCCGTGTACTTCGCTGCTCTGAATAAATCCGTCGGCTGCGTCCCAGCCGACGTTCACGGCGGTGGTGATGCTTTTACTCGTGTCGTGCTTGAATACCGCTTGCCGAGCCAAATTGAGCATACGCCGGCCGGCATTGGTGACCTGTACATGCATCTCTTCGTTGGCCAGTGACCAAAGCATGACGCAGGGGTGGTTGCGGGCCATGCGGACCATCGACTCGATTGCGGTGAGGTGCGCCGGGGCGATCCCAAAGCAACGCGCCTCAACAATGACGAGAATCCCTAAGGCGTCACACATGCGGAGGAGCTCGGGGGAAGGCGGGTTGTGAGCGCAGCGATATGCATTGATACCCACGTCTTTGAGTTGTTTTAACCTCCACCACTGCAACACGTCCGGAAGCGCCGACCCCACCCCTGCGTGGTCTTGGTGGCAGCAAACTCCTTGGAGCTTGACGGGCTTACCGTTGAGGTAGAAGCCGGTCTGAGCGTCGAACCGCACATGGCGGAAACCCATCGAGGTCGATTGGCGGTCGAGAACGTCGCCATCGGTGTTCAGTAACTCGACGTTTAACGTGTAAACGCTGGGCTGATCGAGTTTCCACAGCTTAGGCTTTTCGATGACATAGTCGCGCTCATCGGTATAAGCTCCGCGGTCGTCGAGGCTGACGGGCATCTTGGCATCTAGTACTTGTTTCCCGTCAGGACTCTCAATATGGTGGCGCAGCCAACACTCGCGGATTGCAGAGCCGCCCGGGCCGCTTCGGTCGGCGACCAACTCGGTTCTTACCTTGACATCACCAAATACAGTTCCTTGCTCTTGGCGCACTTGGGAGTCCGCGTGGACGCCATCGACTTCGATGCGGGTTTTATCCGAGACAAGTAGATGAACGTGGCGGTAGATTCCGCACCCCTCATAAAACCAGCCCTCTTTGCTGCGGGCGTCGACGCGGACCGACAGTATGTTGTCTTTGCCCCACTCCAAAACCGGATCGATGCGGCATGAAAACCTTGCGTAGCCCGATTCATTCTGGGCGACCAGATGGCCGTTGACAAAGACGCTGGCGTTGCGGAATACCCCATCGAACACAAGTTGGATCGCCTGTTCCTCCCATACCTGGGGAGCGGTAAAACGCTTGCGGTACCACCCGATGCCAGTGGGCAGGAAGCCGTTCCGCATGGGTGCATCGGGGTGAGGATTACTCTCGACGCACCAGTCGTGTGGGACATCCACGGGCTTCCATGCGCGGTCGTCGAAGTCGGGCGCTGCGGGGCCGTAGCACTTGCCCGCTTTGGACCAGGTGATCCCATCGAAGTCTTGCGGGTCCGGATCGAACCCCAGCAGCGCCTCCTCGGCGGCCGACCATTTGATTTCGACACTTCCGTCTTGCGGGTCCTTTGCGAAACGCCAATCCGAGTCGAATGAAACGATACACGGCGACGGGGTGGAGCAAAGTTTATGTTGTTTAAAGTTGGATTCAGAACGCATACCAATCCCATAACGGATACCAGAACA
Organism: Planctomycetota bacterium; assembly: GCA_039199695.1. Lineage (GTDB taxonomy): Bacteria > Planctomycetota > Phycisphaerae > Phycisphaerales > Phycisphaeraceae > Algisphaera. The sequence goes on from JBCCST010000002.1 coordinate 82,302, forward strand.
GACCGATCAATACCGCGGGTAGTGATACATTCCGTAATTAACGAGTGCGGTCTAGAAGCGGCCACGCTTGGAAGGTCAAGAATTGTCGATCGCCGCCGCCGGGATCGGCCGCGGTGAATCCGTGGTCGATGAATAGTTGCTCAAACGTGCGTTCCGTGGGGTTGCCGGGATTGACGTCGCTGTCGTCGGCACTCAGGACTTCGTCCCGTTGCACCGCGCCCGCGCTGCCGTCTCCGTAGCCCACATTGATAAAGCCCCCGTGCCTTTGATCAAACATGTCGCGGCCATCGAAGTTGTCCGCAATAATCGCCACGCTCGAATCAATTTGGTGCTTATCCAGGTTGGCCACTTCTCGGGTAGCGGGCGCGACCGCGGCATCCCAATATGGGCCGGAGTGATTGCGGAACGGACGGCTCATGTATGTGCTTGCGGTATCGGCCGCGGCGCCGTCGCCGGTTTCAGGCGGCGGAAACGACGAACTGTCGACCTGATCCTTGAGGAAAGAGGGCCCTTCCATGGATGGGCAGATCCACATCCCGGGAACCTGGACCTCAGGTATCGCATGCCACAAAGCGCCCCAGCCGTCAGCGGAGTCAAAAAACTCCGAATACAGCGGATAGCTGAAGTTAATGCTCCCCAGATAGGACAGCGGTACGTTTTGCTTGTAATCGTTGGCGTAGACCTGAACCGCCAAGCCGATCTGACGTTCGTTCGACAGGCACGCCATGCTGCGGGCGGACTTACGAGCCGAACTCAGGGCCGGCAGCAAGATTCCGATAAGCAAAGCGATGATTGAGATCACAATTAGCAACTCGATGAGCGTGAAAGCACGAAGCGTTTTTTGAGATGTTGATCTAAATGACATGGTATTTCCTTGATTGTATCTGGGGGGCAATTCCGTTCCCAGCGTTCCCGCCAGGAACGGCTTGGATGTGAGGATGGACCTAGCTCTGCGTCAAACGTCGTCGCCGGCAAAGTACGAGTCCCCCTGCGGCAAGACTCAAGGCCATGCTGCCGGGCTCGGGAACCGTGCTGAACGTAGCGGTGAACCCAAGGTCTTGGCCATCAGAGCCGGCTTCGAAGAACCCGTCGGCATTGAAGTCGGGGAACAACGACACAAAATCGAAGTTACCGGCACCGCCGAGGTTGATGGTCGGTTGAAAATTACCGGGTGACACTTCGCTGAATGAGACAAACTTCGTCGAGACGGCGACCGGAGCGATCTTACCCCCGGCGACCTCGGTCACGAACACCGCGGAAAACACACCGTCGGCCGCGAGTTCCACTGAGTTAAAGTTGAATGAAAGGACGTCACCATCACTCGCAGAGGACGAATCTACAGAGTTGGACGAGATCGCTACGGCGTCCGTCAGGTCAGCCTCAGAAGCGGCCGTGAAGTCAAAGAAAGCGCCACTAAAAATCGCGAGTCGGGTCGAAGCGCTACCGCCGCCTGCCCCGCCGGACGTGAACGAAAAATTGTTCAAGAAGACCGAGTCTCCCGCCCCCAAACCGGTGTCAGGCGTCTCGTCGACGGTCGGCACAAAAGCCTGCCCCGCCGCCACCGTGTTGTCGCCGTCTGGTGCGGAGAGCGTGAATACCGAGGCGTGTGATGACGTTGCGGCTCCAGCAAGCAGAAGCGAGGCCAAGCATGGCTTTAGTGCGAATCTTTGAATGAAATGTTGTTTAGATTGAATCATGTTGTGGTCATCTCCCAAAGCGGATGTTGAGGGCAAGAAGTGGCCCCCCTTGAGGTCAATGAGGAAAATCCTCGGCGGCATCGCGAGATCCGTTTCTCACGATAGTGGTGTGTTGCGGGGTGCTTTCGAGCCGGCGCCAGGCTGAAATTACCCCGCAGCATTTAAGACGGATTGAATTTCGATGTGATTGATGTTGTCGAGGTGAAGCCCCTATCCATTGATTGCGTATCGGTCAGAGGTGAGGGAGTAAATTTGTTCAAATGGAACGTTCCAAATAAGCGAAAAAATATGTTGGAACGTTCCAATAATACATCCGGGCGTTATCTTGTCAACCCCTAAACACAAAAATCTAGGAAGTTAGGTTGATGCAGCTTTCACGTACAACAACATAGACGTCTGAAGCATCAGCCGTATTACCCACAGCCTTTCTGGCATGCATCGGCGTCGTTTTAGCGATGATTGCTTTGCCGACTTGGCGCACCCGTTCGTGGATCCCGGGATCGACCGACGATAATGCCGGCCACGTGAACTGGCCTTCAGGCACATTGTCGAAGCCCACGATCGAAATGTCCTGTGGGATCATTAATCCCGCATCTAGAAATGCACGCATGAGTGCCATGGCGATCTGGTCACTTTTACAACCTATGCCGGTCGGGCGTTCGTCCGGGTGGGCAGCTTGCCATTGCTCTACCACATACTTCGCGGCATTGTAGGCCGACGCGTAGGTGCCGTCGTCGTCGCATGGCCAGAGGTGAGTCAATTCGGCATTAGTGGCTTGGCTGATCTCATCTTCGATCCCCACTTGGACAGTCCCCACCATCTCCTGGCGGATGCTTACGGCATAGGCTCCCAAGAAAGCTATGCGGCGATGGCCGAGATCCATCAGGTGCCTTGCCATTGTTCGCCCCGCCTCTTCGTCTTGGAGCTGGACATGTTGCCCCACCGTTTCAAGTGGCCGATGCGTCCCGAAAGTAACCAAGCGGATATCGCCCCAGTTACGGCTGTTGAGTTGCTCTATAAGATCGCTATCTACGCCGTAGATCGGCCCTACGACCATGGCGTCAATATCGCCCGGCATGACAAGTTCGTGGAACTTGTGGTCGGTACTTTCGACTTCGGGAGGTGACACCAAGTCTGTGCCCAGGCCGTGCTTAGCCAATTCAATGCGGAGCATATCGAACATCCGCGCATAAAACGGATTGGCGAAGCTACGAGTGATGAAAACGCCGACTCGATTTGAACGCCCTCGCCGCAGGCTCTGCGCTGCTCGATGGGGTTGATATCCCAGCTTCTGCATCGCTGCGTAAACCCGTTCACGCGTCGCTACCGGGTAGGCCTCAGCGCGACCGCGGTTAGCGATATCGGAAACCGCGCTTTTACTGACACCCGCCTCTGCGGCCACACTCATGATTGTCGGACGATTCGATTTCATTGCGGCTTTCGGAACCCGGATGCAATCAGAAGGATACCCGCCCAGTGCCCGCGCTTAACGTTGCGGTTACATCGGGACCGGTCTAAGCGACCTTGTATCCAATTCTCACTCAAATCTAGGTCCAGAAGACGTATTGTGCCAGTTCAAATCTCTCAAGATTGCACCAACCAGCACCACGGGGCTAAAGGCTGCCTGAGAATACATCGGGAGGTTCACAACAGTTTTCCAACCAAATGGAGTCCATAGGATGACCTCCAGACGCCCAAAGGCCGCCTGATAGGTGACCAGATTAACCTAAACAAGCCCATGCGAAACACGGGCTTGACGGCCCTAAGTCCCTACAGGTCAGTTGTTTGTGTTTGGCCCCGGATCGAATTGGCAAGGTAACGCTCTGCCGCTGAGCTACGCTCGCAAAATGCGACGCAAGTCCATTCCGAGGAACGACTTGCGGGCCCGAAGGGGCGTCAGGTGTTTGGTCGCGCCGCGCTATGCGTTGGTCGAAACCATGCACGGCGGTCGGGCCAAAGCCTACGAGAAGCGCCGTCCGAAGCTCGGCCCGTCCGCGATGATCGACTGTGTGGGGAACGAGATCACGGCGTTCAACTACGGATCATTGCATCGTTGTAATTGTGGGCGTGTATCATGCACTCGGTTAGATACCGATCAAGGCGTTGTGCTTGACTGCGACGGCAACGAGTTATTCGAAGACCGCTGGGGAGACATCAACGATTATGTGGAAGACCGTGCATGCGTACGGATTTGGCGGCCGGCTCCCGGGGTGCCCCAGGTATGCGGTTTCATCGATCTGGGCGGCAATGTTGTGGTACCGGTGGAACAAACGTATTACGGTCGTTTCTACGACGTCGTCACCGTGGTGGTCACTCGTGACAAAGCTGACCGAGGTCGGTTGATAGACGTAAACAACAACACGCTCTATACGCCCGGTAACAAGTCGGATTGGAAAATCAGCGACTATTCCGGCGGTCTGATCTACGCGATGAACTTACGGACTAATGAACGGCAACTGACCAACACCAAAGGCGAGGTGGTCGTTCCGCCGCATCCCGAGTACAGCCCAAATATGCCTCCGACCGGCTATGAAAACGGGATCGTAGGTTGATTTTATTCGCCGGGTCATAGCGAAGCACCGATCCGCGCGGTCTTGGCCCCGGATTTTGAACTCAAAGGCTACATCGATCGCCAGGGCGAGGTCGTGATCCCGTTCCACTTTTGGGACGTAGATAACTTCTACGAAAACCGTGCTGTGGTGCAGGGCAAGCCGTCGGACCCACAAGCCGATGGATTCGGGTTGATCGACCCGGAGGGTAACTTCGTGGTCGAGCCGATACCGCTCTGCGATAGCCTCCGACCCTTGGGCGGCGGCGTGTGGGAAGTGTCATTGGGTACAGAAAGACGCCTGGTTGATGTGGCCGGCCATATCCTCTGGGTCGACACCTGAGCGAAACCACGCCTTCGATCTTTACGGTGGACGCGATGGACGTGAGCCTAGCGGCGGAGACGATGCTGCTTACGACGGGCGTTTCTGACACTTCGCGGGCGGTGGCCAACACCTATCACAACAACCAGAGAGGCCGGGATAACATGACTATCAGCTCAAACGGGGTGTTAGATCTGCGACGAAACGACTATGATTTTGGATGGGGCTTCGACCTAAGCGGAGTTCCGATGACGGCTATGCAAATATGGAAAATACGGCAACGTGACTTAGGCTGGGGCGATTGGGGTGACTATCTGATTCTACGCCCGATCGCCGAACTGGAGTGGTCGATCGGATGCGATTCCTGTCGATCGACTCGGTCCATTCATCCCGCCGCTCTACACAGCCATTCCGTATGTTTTCATCAACGAAGACTATCATCCCCGCCTCGCCGCCCGCTTCGAGGGCCGGATCGGTTGGCGGAACCTACGTTACGACCGTATCGGCCTTTCCGACTGGCATGAGTGGGACTGGTCGGCCCCCGCGCCCCGGCGTTACCCGAAATCTCGTTCGCCTGACGGCTACTGGGAAGAAGCTCGGAAGGCCAGCGACACTCAGGTCGCGCACATGAAGTGTTCTTATGAGTTGATGGTTCAGGATATACCGTGCCGGTTCCATGCCATCGATCAGATCGGCGGCCCCTCGGCGTTGCATATCCGCGAGGCCGACTACCGCCGGGCGGATAAACGAGGGATATTCACCGACAGCTTCAGCCAAACGAGTAAGCTCGTCACCCCTTGGGCGAAACAAGCTTTATCCGGAGAACTCGGCGAATGGGTGCGGTTCGAGCCGATCGAGGTGAAGGTAATAACCTAACTCTCCGGCAGTGGGATGGGCGGGGGCATCGGCAGCATTCTGTACCGCGACACCTTATACCCTGACGGCACCCCCAAGGCCGCCAAGTTTTTCCGCTACAACGCCGTGGCCCGCGTCGTCGCCGACACCGACGCCGTGGGCACGATCACCTAGTACAACGCTTACGACGCCTTCGGCAACTTGGTGGGCGAGACGGGCACCCCTGAAAATGATCCGTCTTCCGGGGGCAACCACCGACCGACTCGCCAACACCAAGGAACCCGACCACGGCATTGGTTTTAACAACCACGGCTTCCGCTACTACGGCCCGGAGGTCGGGTGTGACTTCACCCGGGACCCCATCGGCTACGCCGACGGGCTGAACGTGTATCTCAGTGTGTACAACAACCCGGTCAACCACGTTGACCCGTTGGGGTTGGTCGCGCATCAGAACTCGCTGCACCGACGCCTACGAGGCGTCGGTGCAGTTGGAGGGGGCATTCCAGGTAGGCAATACATACCGCTGCCTCAAATAATTTGATCAAGTTTCGGCCGAAAAGAAGCTTGACAAACTATTAGTTTGTTTTAAATTATATTAATGCGAACTAAGTTGTCTAATGGCGTGACTTCTGGGGTTAAGCGACATCGCCGAGCGGGCAAAGCCCTCGGGGTTGTTTCGGGGATCAGGGGAATGATCGTATCGGGCAAATGGCAGCCTGGCTCGCAACTCCCTGCCTGGGATGAACTTGAGGCGCGGTTCGGGGTCGCCCGCAGCACCCTGACCCAAGCCATGACAGCCCTGAAACGAGACGGGTTTATCTACTCGTCGAGCACGCGGGGAACCTTTGTGAGCGAGCGTCCGCCGCACCTCTCGCGGTATGCGGTAGCTTTTCGCGGGCGGCCGGGAACGCCGGGGTGGGTGAAATTTTGGTGGGCTCTAGCCAATGAGATCCCGCAACACGCCCAACTCGGGGACTACGAACTCGAGGTGTTCTATGACGTGGCGGGGAGCAATCCGTCCGAAGCCCACGAACACCTGATCCAGCAAGTCCGCGAAGACCGGTTTGCCGGGATTATTTTTGTGGGCTACCCGCCGGAGATTTCCGACGAGTTGCTGCACCACCCCTGGTTGGCCAAGGTCGCCATTACCCGCGACCTAGCGAACCAGGACATCCCGCGGGTGTTTCCCGACCGGGGGTCGTTTGTTCGGCGTTCGCTGGAGCGGGTCCGGGAGTTGGGCGGCCATCGGCTGGCGGTGGTTACCAACGGCTTGGCCGACTTTGCGACCTACGACCAACTCGCGGGGGAGTACGGCTTGACGCTGGAACCGCACTTCCGCGTCGGGGCGTCGCTGACCGACCCGGACTCGGCCCGCCATATTGTCCGGCTGATGATGGATCGGCCCACCAAGCAGCGGCCCGACAGCCTGATCATCACCGACGACAACCTGACCGAATCCGCGTTGTCCGGCGTAATCGACGCGGGGTTGAATATGCACAGCGACCTGAGGGTGTTGACCCACTGCAACTGGCCGATCGGTACGCCGACATCGCTGCCGATCACCCGGCTGGGGTTCGATGCCCGAGACGTTCTGCGGTTAGCGATCGAACAGGTTGAGTCTCAACGGCACGGGCTGCCCATCGAGGAACGCGACGTCGCGGTTCCCGCGGTGTTTGAATCGGAGTTGCCGGAGGTCAAGACAACGGCAGCCTCGGCGGGTTTTTGAGTATCTAGTTTTTTGATGTTTCGTTTAGTTGGTTATCTGGATTCACGTCTACACACGAGGAAATGGTTATGAGAAAGAGTTTGAGCTTCAGAAAAGTAGGTTTGGCGGCGGTAACGCTGGGGTTGGGCGGGATCGCTCAGGCTGGCGTCATCATCGACACGGATTTTAACGCGGCGACTGCGGGCACCTACGGCGCGGGCGTGGGCGACGTGGCGACCACGGTCGGCGGCCTGGCGGTGGTGTCGGATACCACCAACGGATCGATTGTGACGGTAACCGCTGGAGGCGACCAGGCGTTGCAGTTGACCGACAACAACAGCGCGTCGAACGCGGGGCCGATCCTCTCGGCACCGCTCGCCGGGATCAGCACCGACGCCTCGGGCGATAACCTGATCGAAGTGAGCTTCAACTACACGCGTCTCGATACCGCGGGAGCCAACCCGATCTTCATCTTCGCGATCAACCAGAACGGCGCGACGAGCCCGGGCAACCCGAACCGCGCGGCCCAGATCCGTGTGACGGCGAACACCGGCTCGCTGACATACTGGGAAGGCACCAACCCGGCCGACGGGCTGACCACCGCGTCGGTCGTGGACACCGGGTTCGATTTGGCGATCGGCACCGAGTACGTCTTCAACGTCTCGCTCGACCTGTCGAGCACGACGCAAGACACCTATGCCCTGAGCGTCGCGACGGCGGCGGCGCCGTCGACGCTGCTGGTGGATGTCGACGGGATCAGCACGACCGTCGACGACATCACGCCCGACATCGCGGTGTTCAACGGGGCGACCAACGGCGGCGTGGCGGTCGCCAACGCTTTTGCCGAGATCGACGATGTCAGGATCGAATCCCTGCCCGTACCGGAGCCCGGATCGCTGGCGCTTGCGTTGGGCGGGTTGGCCATGGTAATGCGGTCCCGTTCGAGCGTTCGTGATTGAGTTTTACCTCCGAAACGTCGGATCGCTTGATCGCGGGCCGGCGGTTTTTCTTCTTAGCGGTTTCCCGCTTGCAGGTTTCTCTCACCGAAAGGTGTCGCCATGTTTCGACGTCGTTCCCGTCATCGCGTCTCGGTTCCCACAGCCGCTTTGGGTTTCACGCTCATCGAATTGCTCGTGGTGATTTCGATCATCGCGCTGCTTATCGCTTTGTTGTTACCCGCGCTGGCGGCGGCCCGGTCGGCGGCCCGGGACATGGCGTGCCTGAGTAATCTGCGACAGATCGGGATCGCTAGTGAGTCGTACCGGGTCGATGCCGACGACTACCACCCGCCGATCAGCGGCGGGGGGGCAGCCACCCCCGGACCGGCCTGGAATACACGTCTTCGTCCCTACATCTCCGGCAGCACCGAAACCGTGCCCGGCAACCCCGACGCGTTGCAGGTCTACCAGTGCCCCGCCGACGAAACGGAAGCTCCCGGCCAGCCCGCGCAGCCGGACAACTTCTTCTCCTATGCGGTAAACCTCGGCCAACCCGTCGGAGGCAGCCTACCCGATACGCTGGACATCGCGCGACGCCCGGCCGACTTCTTCCCGTTGCTTTCCTCGACCGACCGCTCCAAGGTCGATTCCAAGTTCATCAACGTGATCGACAGCCATTGGTACGGCAACCAGTCGTCGTTCAACGGCCGGTACCACACCAGCGGCCACTACACCTCACCCGTCACCACCAACCACCACAGCGACCACGGCGAAGGCGAACGCGCCAACGCTTTGTTCTACGACGGCCACGCGGTCGGCCTGTCGATCGAAGAAGATTTGTTTACCCAAAGCGGATACATCCATTTCCGCTTCCGCAAGAACTGACGATCTGCCCGAAGAATGGTCCGGGCATCGTTTATTCACACTGGAGATTCTATGCTGTTCTACAAGTCCCACCGACTTGCGGCGATGGCCGCCGCCGTTTCTTGCTTGTTCGTGTCTACGGCTACGTCGCAGACCAGCCCGAACGATCTGTTCCCCAACGGCGGCTTTGAATCGTTTGGCCCGAACGGAATGAAGGTCTGGAAACAGGGCTTGTCCGGCGGGGGGTTCGAATTTATACAGGAAGCCGATAACACCGCGGTCAAAGTGACTGGCCGGGCGGTGTTTGAGTGGACGCCGAGCAACGCGCCGATCTGGGACGCCGACTACACGCTGACCTTCCGGGCCAAGGGCGAGAGCCTCAAGCCCAGCGGCTTCAACGTCTGGACCCGCTTGCCCCACAAACATCAACCGCCTAACGGTAACCAGGTCGGGCCGCGTTTGAGTGGGACGTTCGACTGGAAGACGGTCGAGATGCCGATCCAGATGCCTGCAGGCGTGACGCGGATGATCATCTTCGTCGATGGGGTGACGCAAGGCGCACTGTGGCTCGACGATATGTCGCTGGTCCCCGTGGACGACCGACCGCTGAACATCCCGGGCCAAGCGCCGGCGATCGGAATCCCTGGCCGGGAAACGCTGGCGTGGATCTGGAATGAGCCGGGCTTCCGCTGGAGCTCGTACCACATGGCCCGCGATACGTTCGCCGAGGTCGAGCCACAGAAGGTCCGCTTTCGGCGTACGGTCGAAGTCCCCGCCGACGCGGAGGGGCTGCGGGCGACCTTCATCGGCGACGACCACGCTCAACTCATCATCGACGGCAAAGAAATTGCCGAGAACCGGGCGTCGCAAGAGATTCGTTCGGTCCAGCTCAACGATTTCGGCGCCGGATCCATGCAGGTAGAGTTCGTCGTGGACAACCGCTTCGGCCCGGCCGGGTTGCTCGGGCGAATCGAGTGGACCGGCTCGGATGGCCGGAAGATAACGGTCCCGACCAACGACCAGTGGAAGTGCTCGGCCGACGGCGGCCGGAGTTGGCAACCCGCGGAGATCGCCGCGTTGCCTGTGCCCGCCCCGGCCCTGACGCACTGGGCATTTCCGCACCTGCCGAAAGAACAACTCACGCTGCGACACTCGCTGCCCAGCGGGACCAAGGCGCTGCGCATTGCCACGCGCGCCTCGAACGCGATCCGCGTCAAGCTCGACGGCCGGGAAGTCAGCGCCCAGACGAGCGGCGGCAAGCTGATCAAGTTGGACGTCTCCGAAGCCAGTCGTTCAGCCTCAACCCTGGAGTTGGTCCTCGAAGACATCGCCCAAGCCCCGGTCGCGCAAGGCGTACTGGAGATCGTTACCGCCGGCGGTACGCAGGTTTTGGGTTTCGAGGAGTTGAAGCAGGCCGACGGCCGAGCTCCGGCCGAAGTGGCGGCGCTGTTCCCGGGCCGTACTTGGCCGGTCAACGTCGGCAGCGTGGAGGCAGCATCGACGTTGCCCGAACCCTTGGTGACCGGAAGACTCGAGCCGTGGGCCGAGCGGCTGCTCGACGGCGCCCAGCCGCTGTTTGCAATGGGGCAGGATGACGATTCAGATCAAGAGTTTGCCCGGCTGGGCTCCGCCTCCGCCAACCTCACGGCGCAGACACCGACGTCGCAGTTCCCCAAAGGCTTGGAGACACAAACGCAGCCCGAGGTCACGGTTCAGTTCGACGTGGATCGCTTGCCAACCGAAGGCGCGGCGTTGGTGTTGGACGTGGCCGACACCGACGCGGTTGTCAGTACCGTGGGCGTGTTCATCAACGGTACCCTCGTCGGCACGCCCACGACGCTGGGTTATGACCTCGTGCCCGGCGGCCGGATGACCCAACGCACTGCGGTCATCACCTTCGGCCCCGAACGCCTGCAACGCGGCGTCAACACGCTCACGCTCCGCCTGCTGCCGCTGTTCTATCAAGACGAAGCACTTAAGCCGAACCAGGCCGAACAATACATCAATCAACTGCGACTGGGCGAACGCATCGATAACCCATACCCCACCGCCAACTGGCTGCACTGGGACCACCTGCAAGTGGTGAGTTTGAAGCAGAAGCCCGAGTCGCCGGTCAACGGTCGGCCGATCTGGCTGGGCACCAACCGCGACTGGTGGTATCTGACCGGGCTCGAGCCCTGGCGCAGCTTCGTGCCCCGCGACTACGGTTGGCTTGGTTTGCGGGATACCCAGTCGGCCGTCCGCTACGGCATCTGGGAGCCCGGCCAGTACAAACGCCTGGACAAAACCGATCCGTCGCTGCCCGACGGCGAGAACTTCACGCGATACCACCTGCGTAGCCTGATCGAACTCGGCACCCGGCCGCTTTTGCTCTACGAGCCCGGCCGCACGATGGACGTCCCCGAAGACTTCGCCGACGCCCACGAAACCAAGGTACTTGAGTCGGTCGGCAAACAGATCGATGCGATGGAGATCGGCAACGAAGTCGATCACCCCAAGTACGGCTGGGACGCGATGTCGATGGCGCTCGCTTGGGCGACCACCATGGAACAGTCGGCCGTGGCCCAGCGGCTCAAGGCCGAGGTCGATCCCGATGTGGAGATCGTCGCCCAGGGCTGGTACCACGCCTGGGATTTCAGTGTGATCGATGCGCACTCGCGCAAGGAAACCGAAGACGACCCGGGCTACACCGACGCCTTGGCGGGCCACAGCTACGGCAAGTCGTACATCATTCCTGCGGTGCAGTACTACCTGCTCTACGGTACGACGCCGCCCAAGCCGATCTGGATCACCGAGTGCGGCTCGTGGACCGAGGACGACATCAAGATCCAAGACTTCGAGATGAACCTGCGCGGCAACCTTGCTTTCGCCACGCACATCCTGCAGTTCCAAAGCCACGCCGACAACCCCAAGATGCAACGCTTCGGCATGATCAAGGGCGCGTCCGACCGGGCCGAGGTGTTGGAGAAGGCCCGCTGCTATCGGCGACTCCAGTTGGCCTACGGCATCCACGGCCAACCGTTGCCCTGGCAACACACCGACCCGCAAGCCATGGCCGACCGGTTGGTGATGGTCCGCGCGGTCGACACCGGGCGGAGCTACCGCATCGGCATCGTTAACGAATCGCACGAACCGCAGTCCGTGGATTTCACGGTGACGCTGCCGACCGCGGGGACGTTTAACGCGACGCGTTACGGCGATACCGCACGACACGTGGCGGATGGCATTACGACCCGAGAACTCAACGCCGAGCCCGACCTCAGCTTCTCCGAGAACTTGAAGCCGGGTGAAGCGGTGGAGTATTACTTGCCCCACATGGAGTAGGTTTGGTTAACCCGCATGAAGGTCCAGCCTCTCCCGCACACCTTGTGCCTCTCCTTGAGTCGCTTGGCGTGATCGATCTTCAACCTATGTATCCCTTTCGCTAATCAAGGTCGCGGTGAACCGAGGTTTCTTTTAGGTTCGCCTCGAACTTCAACTTGATAGGTAGGCACACCGTCGTCATATCCGCCTGGTGGCTTTCCCCTGGTTGGGTCAAAGTCGCAACCGTGTTAAGGGCAACGTAGTGTCCCCTTCTCGAGCGTTCCCTCGCCCCCGGGCCTCCTTGGTGCGGGCAGGCATTGCAAAGAATTGCGTACGGTCCTTCATGGTGAGTCATCACAGAGTGACTGACTTCCAAGGGTAACGGTCTTGACCCGTCCTTCAGTCAATTCGTTGTGGTTTAGGGCTTTTACCAGCGTAAGCTAATTATTTTGTCGGACATACAGTGATTCTCGCTTGCTTTAGCGATACGGGCTTATATCGACTGAAATTCAGACCTAACTAGGTAAAAGCCATTTGGAACATTTACACCAGTAGTGTTCGAGGAACACTGGATATTTTTACAGAGGCCGGTGTTATAAGGAGGTTATATGCATTCAGGTGGTGAATCTAGAAACGGAGCCTGAGTTCGATTGCTCCAAGGTGTATGACTTCGGCGGCACCTGTTTGTTCGATAAAGTTACCCGGGTGGAACTGGCCGTAGGAGATCAAGAGATCCGTGTTTTGGCTTAGGGAGCCTTCGAGTAGGAGTTCCCACTGCCAGCCGATGGACCGGGAATCGGAGAGATCCGAGGGCGGGCGGATGACGTTACCGGGGATGCCGTAAACGCCGTCGTCGGTGGATTCGCGGAAGAAAGGGCCGCCTTGCAGAGTCGCCGTCCACTCGGAGGTGGGCTTGACCGCCAAGCTGGCTTGGGCGTTGATGAGGTTGTACGGCCCAACCGGCGAGAGTTCACCGAAATAGGTGCCCCGAGGAAAGAGCGGATTAAACGTCTGTAGATCAGGATCATCGGGGTCGTCGTCTCCGGAAATGATGTTTGCTTTGAGCCCTATACGAGGTTGCCCCGCGGTGTCGAACGTGATCCCCATGTCGGTCGCCAAGCTCCAAGCTTGGATGCTCGCTCCATCGAATCGGCCGGTTTGGAGAAACGCTTCGAGGTTCCAGTCCAATACGGTGTTGGTGGTTTGATCAGTCGCAAAAGGAGTCCTGCCGTAGAAACGCGAGCCAAAGGTGTGTCGGATTTCGCGGGCGGGATTGCCACCGAAGTTTTGGGCGAAGGTTGACGAATCGTCGAGAAATCCAAGGTAGTAGAGGTCGATACCTGCCTCGGTCGCGAAGGCACCCAGATCCCATGTGGAATAGATCCCCCAGAGCGATTGCTGGTCACTCGACGCGTCGTCCCAGGGGTTGGGGTCGTTGACGACGGGCCGTGCCCAGAACAGATCGAACGTTGTACTTGAGCTCTGGAAGTTTCCGAAGAACCCGTCGAATGATCGCGGAACGTTGACGCCGTAGCGTGTGCCGACGAGGCGTTCGGATCCGAAAGACAAGGCCCGCCTTCCGGCCTGAAACGCGAGCCGGCCTTTGTCGGTTGGGCTGAGATCAAGCGGTGTGCTGAATTCAAAGAATCCTTGCAGCAGGTCGCCGCGATTTTCATCGATCGGATCGGGTCGCTGGTCGTGGCCGAGTTCGTGGGCCACGATGAGTTGGACAAAGCCGCGGATCTCCGGCGGGTTTCGATCGACATATTGTGCGGGGTCGTCGAGCGGCAGATGGACGGACAGGTGAGGCAGGAGTCGGGTTTGAAAATAGCCGCCATCGTCTTGCGGCCCTTCACCGAACCCATCGTCTTGAAGGAACTCGTAGCGGGCCCGGGCTTCCAGGCCGGCGGTGGCGTAGGCGTGCGTCGGGTGATGGTCATCCAGCGGCGTAAAGCCACGGCTTTCCCACCAAGAGTCCGGCCGAGCCGCCGGATCGCGTAGACCCGAATAGTCTTCGTCGAAACGCATGGTCGTCCGGTCCGGCAGGTCTTGGGCCGTGATCGGCGCGGCGAACCAACAGATGGACCAGGCGATGATCATCCACGTGGTCTTGTGCTTCGTCTGCCTGAGCGGTTCACGGCTAGACCAAGACGATGGCCCGCATCGAAGTGTTGTTGAAGGGTTGTTTGTGTGCATGGAGCTATTCAGACAGCTCAAAGAACAACACCTCAGCCCGTTGGCCTTGCGAAAAGACCAGGGTGCCTTCGCCCTCGATCGCTAATCCGTCGCCTTGCGATAAGGGTTGGCTGTTGACCAGCAGCGAGCCGTTGGCCACCTGGACCCAGCCTTTGCGCGGCGCCTGCAAGTCCCAAGACAACTCCTGATCACCGTCGAACGAACCGACATAGACGTTGGCGTCGGCTTGGGTGGTCATCGACCCATCGCGGCCGTCCCGCGAGAGGAATAGTTTGAAACGGCCGTCCTTCTCAGCGGGCTTGATATCGAGGGTTTCGTAGCGCGGCGGCGTCCCGGTTTCGTGGGGCAGCAGCCAGACCTGAAGGAACCGCATCGCGTCGGTGGGCGACGGGTTGAACTCCGAGTGCCGTACGCCCGAGCCCGCGCTCATGTATTGCACGCCACCCGCGGACACGACCGAGCCATTGCCCAGCGAGTCTTTGTGTTCCAAGGCTCCGTCCAACATGTACGAGAAAATCTCGGCGTTCTGGTGCGGGTGTTCGCCAAACCCTTTACCGCCTTCGACGAGATCGTCGTTGATCACCCGGAGATTGGCGAAACCCATACGATTGGCGTCTTGGTACTGGCCGAAGCTAAACGAGTGCTTGGACTTCAACCAGCCAAAATCGGTTTGGCCCCGCTCGCGGGCGGGCCGGTGTTCGAATTGCAAAGTGTTCGTCAGCATTGGATCGACCTCTCGAGGGATGTTTGAGGGATAAGGAAACTGGTTTGAATCAACCTCGGTGATGCTGGTACCCACCGAAGTGGTTTACGGGGGACCAATCGGGCTGCAGGGCGGGGAGTTCGGGGGCGAGCGATTTGAAGTTGTTTTGGCCTTGCACCACTTTGCCGTCGACCACGGTGAGGTCGCTGGTCAGTTCGCGGATCTGCTCCTCGGGCACCTTGAAATAATCGTCGGACAGCACGCATGCGTCGGCCAGCAGGCCGGGCTCGATACGGCCCTTGAGGTGTTCTTCGTGGCTGAAGTACGCGTTGTCGGTCCACAGCTTCAGCGCGGCGTGTCGATCCAAACGCTGCTGCGAGCCCAGCAACGTGCGCCCGCCGACGCCCTTGCCCGTGACCAGCCAGGACAGGCAAAGCCAGGGGTTGTAGCTGCTGACGCGGGACATGTCCGTACCCGCGGCTACGGGAACGCCCGCCGCCAGTGCTCGCTTGATCGGCGGAGCGTCGGCGGCGGCTTCCGGGCCGTAGCGATCGAGGAAGGCGTCTTCCTGGAACGCGATCCGGTTCTGGATCGCCAGGGTGCCGCCCAGCTTCGCGATGCGGTCGATGGTGCGGGGTTTGAGGGTTTCGCCGTGATCGACCACCCAGCGGAGCTTGTCGACGGGGACATCGCGGTGGACCTTTTCGATCACGTTGAGGTGACGGGCAACGGTTTCGTCGTACGTTGCGTGGAAGCGGAAGGGCCAACCCTTCTTGGCGAGCAGGCGTATGACTGGCTCTAAGTCGGCTTCGGCGTGGCTGGGTGGGATGACTTGGGGGAGATTGAACACCTCAAAGTCGTAGATGCTGCGGACGAGCATTTCGCCGCCGCCCCAGAGCTTGAAGAAGTCATCGCCCTCGCCGGGTTTGAATCGTTCGGTCCAATTCTGAAAGTCTTCGAGCTCATGACCGGGGCGTTGGATGAAGGTGGCGAAGCCGATGCGCATCGTCATCTGCTTATTGCGGTGGAGCTCGGTGATGACGCCGTAATCGTCGGGGTAGAACTGGAAGCCGCCGCCGCAGTCGAGGGTGCTGGTCACGCCCAACCGGTTGAGTTCCCGCATGAAGTGGCGGGAGCTGATGAGCTGGTTTTCTCGCTCGAGCTTCGGTCCGTCGTGGAGCGTGCTGTAAAGAATCAGAGCCGAGGGCGTGGCGAGCAGGGCCCCGGTGGGCTTACCCGAGGCGTCGCGGACGATCGTACCGCCGCCGTAGCGGTCGTCAGGAAACTGGCGGTTGATGCCCAGGGCCCGAAGCGCGGCTTGGTTCAGAAAAGCCTTCGTGTAGACGTGCAGCATGAAGATCGGCGTGTCGGGGGAGACCGCGTTGATCTCGTCGAGCGTCGGCAGCCCGCCATCGGAAAATTGTTCGGGCGAGAAGCCGCCGACGATCCGTACCCACTGGCCCGGAGGCGTGCGCTGGACCTGCTCGCGCAGCATCTGCATCGCCCGTGCCTTGGAGCGGACACCGTCCCAGCGGAGTTCGAGTGCGTAGTTGAGCCCGCCGCGGATGGTGTGGGTGTGGTTGTCGTTGAGGCCGGGGATGACACGGCCGCCCTGGGCATCGATGACTTGGGTGCCGGGACCCCGTAACGTCATCGCTTCGGCTTCCGTGCCCACCACCGCAAACCGGTTGCCCCGCACGGCAAAGGCCTGGGCGTCGGGCTTGGTGGAATCCATCGTCGTGATCTTGGCGTTGCGGACGATCATGGTGGCGGGACCGGTCGTGTGGTCATCCGCCCAGAGTGAGGAGGGCGCGGTGCCCAGGAGC
This sequence comes from Planctomycetota bacterium, assembly GCA_039199695.1. Lineage (GTDB taxonomy): Bacteria > Planctomycetota > Phycisphaerae > Phycisphaerales > Phycisphaeraceae > Algisphaera. The sequence continues at coordinate 99,259 of JBCCST010000002.1, forward strand.
GTCGCGGCACCTCCGCTGGCCAGGGCTTTGCGGACGAAGTCGCGTCGTGAAATCGGCTCGTTGTTAAGCATGGCGGGCTCCATTCGGATGGCAGGTTCAAAGTGAGTAAAGCGGTACGCCGTCTCTCGACCGCGAACCACGTGGAAGACGGTTTAGTACTCCGCTTCTTCAGACGATTGGCCGGTGAAAGCCGCGTGGCTGGCCATGGCCTCCGCGTAGCCGGGCATGTGCTCGGCGAAGATCGCCGCGCTGCCCGCGCCGGCGGGGTTACGCCAGTCCGACAACAGCTCGCAAGCGAGCGCAAACCAGTTGCCGATCTCCGCCCCGGCGTCGGCCATCCGTACGAGCGACGCGGCCTGTACCTGAGCGTTGGTCGTCCCCGAAGCATCGACGACGACGTACACGTCGTAGCCGGCTTCGAGCATCGAGAGCGTGACAAAGGCCACGCACACGTCGGTGGTGATCCCGCTCACGACAACCTTCTTACGGCCGGTCGCTTCCACCGCGGCGCGGAAGTTCGGATCGTCCCACGCGTTGATCTGCCCCGTTCTCTCGATCAGCGGCGCGTCGGGGAACATCTCAACGATTTCGGGGAGCTTCGGCCCGTTCGGCCCGTCCGCGGCGCTGGTGGTGATCACCACCGGCACGTTGTGGAGCTTGCCGACTTTGGCCTTGGCGATGACGTCGGCTTTGTAGGTGGGCATCTCCACGTTGTCGACGAGGTTCATCAAACCGGCCTGGTGGTCTACGAAGAGGAACACGCAGTTGTCGGGTGTCAGACGTTCCCGCTCTCCGCCGGCGACCCAGGTCTCGGGGTGGCCGACCGATTCGCCTTGGCTGCCCATCGCTGGATCGCTAGCCGACGAAGGCCCGGCCAACGACACGGCTACCGCCACGGCCGAAGCCGACAAAACCATACGCCACGATCCACGAATCAATCCATCCGATGCCATAACAGACTCCTGAGTAGGTTGTTTTCAACGCCCGGGCCGACGTGACCCGTATGCGACAGAACAAACTTAGGAGCGTGGGCGAGCAGGGGCTTGTCTAGATTTGCTCGATGGTTTGAACAGGTTTGCTCAACTCAGTGAACCTGCGCGGATCGCTTCAAAGCGACTTCAACCAGGCACTCGGGCTGACGCCCATGTGTTTCTTAAACGTCCGGGTGAAGTGGGCTTGATCCGAGAAACCGCAGTCCAACGCGATCGCGCCGAGCGTCCATTCTGGCCGAGCTTTCATCAGCGTTTGGGCCCGTTCAACCCGTCGTCGCTGGACATAGTGCATAAGGGTGGACCCGGTCGTGGCTTTGAACAGCCGGGAAAAATGGAAGCGAGACACTCCCGTCGCATCGGCCAAGTCGTCGAGGCGGAGGGAAGACGGGGCCCGTTCTTCGATCAAATCCCGGACCGCGTTCAACTGTCGCGGAGATAGCTTGGCTTTCTTCGTCGGCTCGACCACCGGGGCTTCGCCGAGTTCGAGCAGGCGGCCGAGGATTACGTTCACCAACCCGTCGATCATGAGCGGCGCCCCCGCATTGGGCTTCAGCATGACCGACCAGCACTGACTCATCGCGGTGGCGAGGATCGGGTCGTTGATCGCCATGCTGTGAACCCGCTCGGGTAAACGCGCGACCGGCCGGTCTAGAGCCGACTCGATCCGCTTCTGGATCACTTCCCAACGCAACATCAGCCAGACCAGATCGTAAGGCCCTTCGCCGGTGATATCGGCTCCCGTCTCGTGTGAAAAGACCAAGGCCTGTTGGGGCCGTGCGTCGAAACGGAAACGCCCAAAACCCAGGTCCGCGGTCACTTGTTCCCTGGCGCTACTTTCCACGCACATCGCGATGGCCGGTTCGGGCGTCGACCAGTTGCTGGCCTGGGCTGCATTCACGCGAGTCATGCCCATCTCGACGCCCGTGCCGTCCGGGCAATCCAACTTTCCGACCCGTTGGATTTCGATGGTTGGCGAATGCTCAAGCCATTGCGCCCACTTCTTGGACTGACGTGAGCTACGCTGCGCTGTCGCAGACGACGAAGCGGATTGTCGGGTCGTGGTCATGCGAATACGCCTTGCTTCTAAGTCCAGTCGTGGGTGGTTACTCTCAGGGGAAGAGAACGGCAGCCTGGCCTTGGCTTGAGCGTCGCACGCGGTGGTGCGGTATCGCTTTGCTATGACCTCCGGAGAATAAGGCAGTGAATATCTGAATTCAAAACAACTTAGTTGTTTTGAGGTAACCAGTTGATGATCCGTAGATTTACGCGGTATCCCAGCCGTACGGCAGAAAGCCCTATAGGATTCCGCATGACCGAATACGACCATATCGACCCCAACTGCCGTATCGCCAGCGTTTTAGATATTTTCAAGGGGAGATGGAAGGGCGAGATCATCGCGGTGCTCCGCAGCGGCCCAAAGAGATTCTCCACGCTTCGAAGTGAAATGCCTGCGGCCTCCGCCCGATCGCTCACCGAAAGTCTTCGCGCGTTAGAGCGAGATGGAATTCTTCAGCGTCGTCAGTTCGAAGAGATTCCCCCGCATGTGGAATATTCGCTTACGGCGAGGGGGCGTGAACTCCTACCCCTGTTGGACCAGATCCAGCGGTGGGGGGAGGTGCACCTGTCGTGTGTAGAGGCTTGCCGAGAAACTTATGATCACCAAGCAAGCTAACGGCGGTTGGAAAACGCACATTTGAGAAGATCGGGACAGGCAATGTTGCAAAAGTAAGTTGCGATATGCCCCGGCCCGGACGGCAGCTAAATCTGATGGAGCCATGCGCTCGGGCTAACGCCCAGGTGTTTCTTGAAGGTTCGGGTGAAGTGGGACTGGTCGGCGAAGCCACAATCGAAAGCCACCGCCGCCAGGGTCCACTCGGGCCTCGTCCGCATGAGGTTTTGGGCCCTTTCGATCTTGCGTTGTTGTACGAAATGCATCGGCGACACGCCGGCGGTCTGCTTGAAAAGACGCGAGAAATGGAAGCGAGTCACGCCCGCGGCGTCGGCGAGTTCATCAAGGCTTGGCGAAGCGGGCGACCGGTATTCGATCAAGTCGACCACCGCAGCGTACTGTCGTGACGAGAGCTTAGCGCGGCGTTTGGGCGCAGCGATCGGAGTTTCACCAAACTGCAGTAGACGTCCGAGGATCACGTTCACTAACCCATCGACGACCAAAGGAGCCCCCGCGTGGGGCTGGGACATGGCCGACCAGCACTGGCTCATGGCGTTTTCGATGGTCGAGTCGTAAATAAAATCACGGTGAACCTGCGCCGGCAGGTGGGGCATCGGGCGATCCAAGGCCGACTCGATGCGGCTTTGGATGCCTTCCCAGGGCAGCATCAGCCAGAGCAGATCATAGGGGCCGTCACCCGTCACCGTGGACGGGACGCCGGGGATCGGGATCACGGCCCCCCGCGGGCGGACGTCGAAACCAAAGCGTCCGAACCCGAAGTCGGCCTTGGCTTCCTCTTTGGCCTGGCTGTCGACACATAGCACGACAGCTAATTCAGGGTTAGCTGGGTTATTACTGATAGCCGAGTTGATCCTGGTAACACCCGTGGTGACATCCCAGTCATCGGGCTTATTCATCTCACGTTAGGCAGGTGTCACGGGAAGCATCAATTTCCCGGTATTTGGTTCTCGACTATGCCATTTGGCGTATCTGGTCCAAGATATTTGGATCCTTGATCTGTTTGTCGCGCGCCAGAAGCAAGGTCTTGCTCATAACTTCGGCGGTCTTGGGGTCGTCGTCGGCGAACGGCAGGAACAGCCGGCCGCGGTGTTGGCTGTGGACGGCAACAATAAATAGCGATCCGCCGGGCAGCACGTGGGTGACCGCGCTGCCCAGGTGAAGGGTGTACTTGGCGTGCTCGCCGTCGATCAACACGTGGTTGCCTTCGATCCGGACGTTGTCGATGTCCAACACGGCCAATGTCTCCCGCAGCAAGTCAGATCGCATCTCGATCGTCGAAGCGCTGGCCTCGGGATCGACGCCGCCTCGGTGGGCGACGGAGACGACCAAGTCCACGTCGCGCATGACTTCGCTGAACAGAAGCGGCGGAACCTCGTTTAACTCCACCGGCTTCCATTCGCCCGGCCGACTGAAGCGGACGTTCTCGACCGTCAGCCCATCGACCTCGGCGGGGGTGTAGAAGTGTTCCTGGAACTCCAGCCAAACCGAGAGGTTGTGGTCGTGATAGGTCTTGCGGACGCCTTCTTCGGGGATGACGCCCCAGCCGCGGCCGCCAAGCAGGGCCATGGCCTGACGTGGGTTGACCTGCTGCCCGGCGTAACGCTTCGAGCCGGTGCCTTCGGCCCGCTCGGCTTCGGTCAGGACGTAGAGTTCGCGGAACAGTTGCTTGAACGGCTGGACGCGTTCTTTGGCAAAACAGTCACGCTGCCATTCAGCCCAGTCGCCACGATCCAGGAGGTCGTGCGGGTGGGCGAGGCGTAGGTTTTCGGTATTCTTGACCGGTTCTCGTTGACCCGCGTGGTCTTCGAGCAGCTTCCCGCCTTCACGCGGATAACCGACGATACCTTCGCCAATGAAGACGAGGCGTTCGAGCATCGGCCGCATCAAGGGGTGTTGGCAAAGCTTGCTAAGTTCTTCGCCCAGAAAAGCCTGCCCGTCGCACATCATCTGTTCCAACGACTTGCGCATGCGGGACGTTTGTCGTTTGAGCGAGGTCTTGCGGTCACGCAGGGCCTTGACCTTCCGGTCTTTTCGGGCGGCGGCCGGCACGGACTTAAGGGTCTTGCCCGCTTTCTCGACTTCGATCACGGGCTCGCCGGCGTCGGTGATGGACAAGCTGACGGTCGTCTCGCCGACCGTCTCGGAGACCGCGCCGTCGGCGAGGTCTTGCACGGCTTTGGCTTCCATCGCCCACTGGAGGCGGAGCGGGTCGGGGTAGCCCGCGGTACGGGCGAGGTTGGCCTGGCCGATCTCGACGGCGCGTTTTTCGCTGGCCTGCCGCATCGAGCCGAATTGCTTGCTGGTCCGCAGGAACTCCTGCATCAGTTCGTAGCGGCGCAGCAGGTCCCTCTCTCGGCTCTTGCCGCGCGCCAGCGGGAGCAGGCCCAGCGCGCGGACCGCGTCTTTGTGGCGTTTGTCGTTGATCCGGGTGACCAGCTCGGTCTTGGTCAGCCGGCCGAGCATGGCGTCGGCGAACAGCTGAGCGCGTTTGTGGCCTCCGCCGGAGGAGGCGTTTTTCGCGGCCTCGTAGAGCTGGTCCCAGCGCTTCTTTTTCAGGGTTTCGTACGTTCGCGCGAACCAGGCCACGTCGACCGCTCCGTCAACCAGGTCCCGGCTTTCGAGCGGGGTGCGTTCGGCCACTTCGTTCGCCCAGGCTTCGCGGGCCTCCTGCGGCACGCTCCACTGGTCGTCTCGGGTGTGAGCGTGAACCCACCAGACCCCGGCTTCCAAACCCGACCAGCCCAGCGTGTGCTCAACAAATCCCGCCCACTGCGGATTGAACAGCGCGAGTTCAATCAGACGCTTTTCTGGGATCTTGGCGGCTTTGACTTTCTGCGTAAATTCCTCGGCGGTGTCTTCGGGGCCGGGTATCGACGCCCGGATCAGGTCGCTGAAGGTGGCCTTCTTGTCTTTCCCTTTTCCGTCGGAATAGCTATAGCCGCGGAGGAACGGGAGTTTGCCGAGGGCCAGGAGGAACTGAACCAACCAGTCCGTTCCGGGTATGGCTTGGATGTGATTCAGAAGGTTTGTGGCCTCGGTAGCCTCGTCGCCGCGGGCCACCTCGACTTCGAGCAATCGATTGAGCAGCGTCGGGACGAGGTTGGCCAGCGGTGGATACTGCTCAAAGACCTTATTCGGTTTTCGTGTGGTTAGGCTGCGTAGCAAACTGTTGTGACGCGAGTGAAGGTGATCGTTACGTTTGTCCTCCACTTCCACCCAACCCGCAATTCGCGCCAGAGCATCCTGATGGTTCCAGCAACCCAAGCGACACGCGTGGCCGAGGTATCGGATATCCAACGGTGCACGCAGAGAGTAGGCGGTCGCGAAATAGCGGCGCGACCGGTAGGGGTCGTCGCTCGACGAAGACCGCTTGTGTTCCTCTTCGTCCAACTTGTTTTGTTTCTCGATCTTCTCGAAGTCGATGATCGTACGGCCTCTGCGGTCAACGGGAAGGTCTATCCATAGGTGCAGCTGGATCAACCGGCGGAGTTGATCGTCGCTCCAGCTTTTAGGGTCCTTGTGATAGTCCTGACTCGCTTGCCCGAGCCAAGCGGTATAGCTGTTGGCACGCGAGCGGATCCAGCGGATGGCGAACTTGGAAGGGATGCTCGACAACGCGGTTTCGGCGGCGTCCAGCAAGTAATCGGCCAGGCCTTCGGGCCGTTCACGGCCGGCCAGGTACGCGACGATGTCCGACACCTGACGCGGGTAGCGGAGCTTGTTCTGCGCGGCTTTGCCGAACACCTTCGCCGCGAGACCGGAGTTGTCCGCCAGGCCACCCCGCCAACCGATGAATGACGTCAACATCAACGCCCGGATCGCATCGAACCCGTCGCGGTCGCGGAAGCTCTTGTCTCGGCGATCGAACCATTCCAACCAGGTCTCTTTCAACGGGAAGCCGGTGCTGGGCTCTTTCCGCGCGCCGTCGTGATAGCGCCAGAGTTGATTGGCGGTGCCCAGCAGTACCTGCTTCTCGCCTTCCCATGTATCCACGGTGACTTCGGTTTCGCGATGGACGTGCACAAGCTCATCGATCGCGGTGAGGTACTTACCCGCCGCCTTGGTCAGCAAGGTGGCTTTGGGGTTGTTGAGCGGCTTCGGACGCGTAATCTTGGAGGCATCGAGCAGACCGAAGAGGTCCCGGTAAACCGGCTTCTCAACGACAACGCCCAGCACCGCATTGGTGAATTTCGTCTCGTCTTCGGCCAGGGTCACGCGTTCGGCGGCATAGGCTTGGATCAAAGCGCGAAACTTCTTGGCGGAGCGGTCGGCCTGGAACAAGGTGCGCGAGAGTTCTAGGCCGGCGAGCCGCTGCGGCTTGGACTTGGACGCGGTGAGCCGCTTGGCGCTCTTCAAAGCTTCCGCATCGGACTGCTTGGCCAGCAGGCGGAGAAGACCGCGGCGGAGGTCGCCGGACTTGCGGGTCAGGAGCTGTTCGAGATGCTCGGCTTCGGCGGGGGTCGGCTTTTGCTTGCCCAGCAGTTTGACCGCCTCGTCGCGGACGTAGCTGCTGCGGTCCCCGGTCAGCTTGAGTAGCAACTCACGCGAGCCCGGGGGCGGCGTTTTCCGGTCGCGGATGGTGGTCACTAAGTTCTGCCGACCGCTTGCGCTCATGTCCGGGAGGCGGTCCACCAACCGAGGCCAGTCTTCGTCGGCGGCAACCCGAGGCAAGAGGTCCGTGGCCTCGGCACGCGAGATCGAAAACTCCAACCAGGGCCAGAGCAACGGCTTGAGCTTCGTGGTCTTAACGGGTAGGCGTGCTCCGATCTCCAACAGCTTGTCGAACGTCGGCTCGGCGATCTTCTTGGTCTGAATCAGAATCGCATAACTGCTCAGCCCCAAGTTCACGAGCCGCAGATCTTCGTCCTCGACCGCGCGTCGCAACTTCTCGTGCGCGGTGTTGAGGCTGAGCAGGTGCAACAACCAGCCCCCGGCAAACCGCATCTCCGCCTTGGGGTGGTCGAGCAGAGCCTCGGCCATCGGGATCGCCCGGGGTGCGTCTTCAAACGCGGCGGCCCACAACGCCATGAAGGCTTCTTCGGCGTCTTTACCCGCCAATGCCTCGGGGCGGGCCTCGGGGTTGTTCAGGTAACGCAGCGCCCGTTCGATCGCGGTCTTGATCACGCCCGCTGAGGCCGAGTCCCAACGCAAGGCAAACCACACATCAGCGGCCCGCACCACCGACGCGAAACGCACCAGGTTGTGTTCCAGGATCAACCCGAGCATGCGCTTGAACGCCTCGGGGTGAGCCAGGTCGATCGCTTCGAGCACGTGCTGTCGCAGACCTTCTTGCCGCTGCGCCGCGAGGAGCAGCTTCTCGACATACTCCCAAGCGTCGGGGCGATTGCAGGTCATCAGCGCGGTAGTGACGTGCCGGCCCATCGACCCGATCTCGTGTTCCCCGTTGGCCGAAGCGATGAGCGTCTGCATGACGCGTTCGCCTTCGTCACCGCCGTTGTCGATCGCCGCGGCCAGCACACGGCCGATCGTACCGCCGCCCCAATATTGCGCGAGGTACGGTGCCCACTCGGCCAGCCACACCGCGTCGGCGTCGTAACCTTCGAGCATGCTGGTCAACTGAGATAACCAATTCGAACGAGCCGAGCCGGTGATACCCGGGTCCGACGGCGCTCGGAAGGCTAGCTGGCCCAAGTACGGTGAAGATTTATAACACTGCCAGGCCGTTTCGATATGGTGCGCGAGCTTGGGGAAGACCGCGGCAAAACTTTCAATGCGTTTTGCCTCGGGCAGTTGATCCAGGTGGGCGGCGTCTTTGGCGAGCTTGTCTTCACGTTCCTGTTGCTGCAGAAGCCAATCCCCGATATCGTCTCCCGGCTTAATGACATCGAGGTTCGTCAGCCGTCGCACCGCTTCGCGGTCGGCTTTGGGTAGCTTCTGGGTGCGCTTCTTGGCGACGCTTTGCCAGTCGCTGACCTTCATGGCCTTCAGGCGTTCGCTCGCTTGTTCGTTACTCAACATGCACTCAACCTCCGGCTAGCATGACCAGCCGCAGGAACACCAAGCGGCTGTCGGGTTGCAGAAAAACCTCGGCGTCCAGGTCACGCTGTTCGATGTCGTCCAGGATGACCAGGTAGATGCCGTCTTCAAACGCTTCCAACGCCGAGGCCACCGCGGCCTCGACGTCCACTTCCTGATTCAGTTCGCTCCCCCCGGAGTTGATCTTGCCGGCCAAGGCCTGTTCATCGATCTGGCGCTTCGTCAAGGCACGATGGAAGAGGTTGCGTTGTTGCCTTTGGCGAAACTGTTCAACCGTCGTGATCACGATTTGAGTGATCAATTGACGCAGCGTGAGACCCCCGGAGCCGTCGTCAGAAAGCGTGGGCGGCAGCCCCACGGACCAATCTTCGAGCAAGCGTCTACGTTGCCCGAGTGCTCGCATCGAAATGTGTAAGGTGGCCCCGGCCATATGAACGAACCGCAATGATGAAATTGAAGATGTCAGTAAAAAGATAACCGGCGAAGCCAGACTTGAACAGCACGGTGTTTTGCGTGGACCGAACAGAAATCGCTTAGCCAACTGTGCTTCCAATTAAGTCGAGTCCGAAGGATATCCATCAGGTGCCAAGAAGCGGCGTGATCGATGGCCCAACCCTTCAACTAAGCCCATGCGGAACAAGGGCTTGATGTCCCTAAAATTTTACGGAGTAGTTGGTTGTATCTGGGGTCAGATCGAATCGGTAGGGCAAGGCTCTACCACTGAGCGACACCCGCCATATGCGATACAAGTACATCCCCAGGAACGGCTTGTGGCCCTGAATAACCGCCAGGTGTTTGATCGCTAAACCGACCCTTCAACGGCCTTGTCAACCAAGCTGGTTTTTCGGCCCCGGGGAATACACCGTGGGCATGAATTCCGCCGCCTCCAAGCGGAGGTGACTTCCAAGTGCCTCGCCGATGACTCGAAGTACCGCGGGGTGAGTTCTGTTTCACTCGCCACCCTAATTGCAACCCCCCAAGCCGGGGTTTCGATCGCGCGGTACCTAGCGGTCTGGGGCCGGTGTGGGGAGCTTCGGACCCCCTCGGGATCCTTGATTCAGGGGTTATTACAAGATCGAGTGTTGGTCGGATGCAAAGACGTAGGAAAGGGTAGTGGGTCAGTTTGAAATAGTACGGGCGGTTCTCTTCACTCCTCCTTGAGGGGAGGTTGGGTGGGGATGCCGGTGGCCTGTAAGCGTGAGAGCGCCCGACACCCTCCCCTAACACCTCCCTCAAGGGAAGGGGATTTTCAAACTGACCCACTACCGACACATCACCTGTCCGGGGCCTCGACAACCGGTCCAGCCTCTCGTGCTCTTACACCTACGACGCGAACAAGAATCTGAGCGCCTAGGGCAACAATATGACGGCCAACTAAAGCTTCAACACGACGCACAACGCCGAGGACCGTCTGGGGGTTTCGAGCATGATAGCCAGGAGCCGTAGACCTGGACGCTGCTGAGCGACGCGAGCGACTGAGTCACATACTCGGGCGACGAATTGGTGGGGGTGTGCTGACTTTGTTCAGCGAAACCCGAGTTCGCAACGACGTACACGAGAGCCAATTGATCGCTTTCGTAAACTTATAAATGATCGGGTGGCGTATTCGCAAAACTAAGTCGCGACTTTAATCAATCCGCATATTTGGCGAACGGGTCGTTTGATGGCGCTTTCGGATAGGTCATTGTGAGTGGTCCGCGGGCGCGGTCGGCGGTTTTTGTTTCCCGTACATCCACACGCCCGCCGAAGCGAACCACCCCAGCGTCGCGATGAGCATGATGTGCTTCACGAACTGCAGCTGCGTGTCGCTCCCGCTGCTCAGGAGAAACCAGAAGGCGGGGGCGATCGTGGCGGCTAAAAAGAAAAAAGCGATGCGGCCGGCGATGACGTTCATGACGGGTCTCCGGGGATGGGGTCGGCGGGCAGCGTGTCACGGTTGCTTTGCATGATCTTACTGAGCAGGATGTAGAGGCCCGCCGCGATAAACCAGCCGGGTAACGAGACAAAGTAGATCTGGAACGGCTTGACCCCCGCGATCGTGGCGTCGATCTTCACCAACGTGACGCACACGGCCAGAGTCAACACCCAACTCAGCGCCGCCGCGTAGTTGAAGGGCAGCCCGGCACGACGAGCGTAGTGGCGGGCCAAACCGAGGCGCTCCAGCACATACCAGTCCACCACGATGATCGCTCCCATCGGCATGAGGATGAGGCCGTAGAGCGCCACAAATCCGAGCAACTGCATCGCGATGCCCGGGAAGAGGCCCGCGAAGGTCGCCAGCAAGCCGGCGGCCAGCGTGACTTTGAAGCGTGAGACGCGGGGGACGATGGCTTGAAACGCGAGGCCCGCGCGATAGATGGTCGGGTTCGCGGTAGTCCAGCCCGCAATGATGACGCACAGAAGTCCCGCAACCCCGGCAGCCTGAGCGGCCATGGGACCGGGCAGCGGGTCGGTATTCTCGGGGTTGTTGTACAGTTGAAGGGCGTAAAGGATCGACGCCGCCAGCCAGGCCATGAAGTGGCCGACGTACATGCCCGAAGCCGTTGCCCAGCCGGCGCGGTTGTTCTTGGCGAAGCGAAACACCGAAAGATCGCTCATGCCCACATGCATGGCCATGTTGCAGAACCACGCGAAAAACATAACGTGATAGAGCGTGAATTTGACCTGCCCGGGAAGCGGATCGCCGCCGGTCCAGATCACGGTATTACAAAGCTCCCAGAGATCGCCGGCGCCTTGGATCGAAACGCCGGAAGCGGTGATGAACTGCTTGAGTCCGATGAGTCCGAACGCTAGGAAAACCAGCACCATCCACGGAGCGGCGAGGTTGGCGAAACGCGCGACGCTGTTGTAGCCGGTCGCCGCGACGATTGAGATCAACACGCCGATCGCCAGCACCGCCAGCACCCAACCCACGCTGTTGGGGGCCACGTCCCCCAGTCCAGGCATGGGGAAATTGAACCACACCCCGACCGCGGTGGCCGACACGGTGATCATCGAGCCTGCTAGAAAACAAAACATCACCCCGTTGGCCACGTTGTACAGCGTCACTAGCTTTTGGCCACAGATCAGTTCCAAGTGGTAATACAGGGTCAATCGCGCACTGGTGGCGATCGGGGTGGTGAGGAAACGCCAACTCAGTACCGCCAGCAGGTTGCCCAGCAACAGTCCCGCCAACACATCAAACGCGCCCACGCCCGCCGCAACAAAAAGCGGGCCGATCATCAGTTCGGTCCCCGCGCAGTGTTCACCGGCGTACTGCCCGATGAAACTCTTGAATCCAAGCCGTGCCTTGGCGGGCACCGGCTCGCGCTCATATTCGTTCGAGACGTCGCTGTTTTCGGCGGGCGGCGGTTCCGGAGATGAATGTGCGTCGGGGCTCAAAATAGCCTCCAATTTAGAAAGGATCCACAATAGGGTACGGCAAGGCGTGCCCAGCAACCAGTTGCTAGCGCGTGTGGGTTACGAGGCTTGCCGATGAGCCTGGCGATGGTCGTGTGTGTGCCGTACTCATTGGTTCCGCCGGGCTTGGCGAAGGTGGCGGAGCACGTCTGGCGGGACGAGCGGGTGGAGGTGCGACGGTTCAAGCAAGTCGAGCCGATCGAAGTCGAGGGGGCGGATGAATCTGATGACGGAGGCAAGGCTGCGAAAGAGG
>JBCCST010000003.1:0-110994 GCA_039199695.1 Planctomycetota bacterium
GGGGGGGCGGGTTGGCGTGGGGGGCGTGTTGTGGTTTCCCGGTGGTGTACACCCCATTGGTTTTTTTAACACACCCGCCCGGGTGGGCCGATTACCCGGGGCCCCCCGACTTTGCACCAAGCCCTTTACTCATCTCATTTCCTATCGCTCTCGGAGTCACTCTCATGAAACCATTTCGAACCGCCTTCACGTTGATCGAGCTTTTGGTTGTTATATCGATTATTGCTCTCTTAATCGGCATCCTGCTGCCCGCCTTAGGCGCCGCCCGCAGCACCGCCCGTGACATGGCCTGCCTGTCGAATCAACGGCAGATTTCCCTGGGCTTCAACACCTACGCGAATGAGAACAAGCTGTTCCTGCCCCCTTCGTTCGATAACTCTTCGTTTAGCCCCAACACGTCGGACTGGACGACTCTGATCTCGGCATTTATCAGTTCGAATGCCAGCCGAACGACCGAGGAGTACGTCGATCCGGTGACGGGTGAGATCGTGGGGCAAAGCCCGGTGTTCACCTGCCCGTCGTCGGGGATTGATGGCGGCCGCGCTCACTACAGCGCCAACAAGCTCACGATGCCGGTTTACTTCAACGGCTCATTCGCCAATCCGCCCCTGGGCAATCTCTACAGCGTGGATTACATGAAGCGATCGACCGAGATTTTTTGGGTCGCCGATTCGGGCCAGCAGGACAACGGCGACACCTACGCGGCGATGGACGGGATCAACGGAGCCACGTTTGCCAACCCGCCGAACTTCTTTAGCTCCGCGGATGCCGACAACGATAACCCCATTGACGAGGGGCCCAACGTCGACGGCTCGACCAACGGCCAGATCGCTCTGGCCCAACCGCGCTGGCGGCACGGGGCGGGCGGTAAAGAAAGCGGTAGCGACGGCGGGTCGGTGAACGTGCTGTTCGGCGACGGCCACGCCAGCAGCGTCAACCGCGGCGAGTTCCTCGTCCGCAACGTCCGGGCGGATCGATAAGCAGATTCACGACCGTTCATCCAGGCCGAAAGGTTTGGATGAATCTTTTTAAGTAACTCCACACCTCCGAGGAAACTATCCATGACCGTGAGATTCAAAAGCGTATCGAAGGGTTTCACCCTTATCGAGTTGCTTGTCGTCATCAGCATCATCGCCCTGCTCATCGGTATCCTGCTGCCCGCCCTCGGCGCGGCCCGCGGCTCGGCCCGCGACATGCAATGCCTCTCCAACCTCCGCCAGATCGGCGTCGGCCTCTACGGCTACGCGCAGGAGTACAAAGAAACGCTACCGATCAGCTACTTCGATGGCAGCGGCGTGGCCGACGACCAGACGGACTGGGCCGTACAGATTTCCGCATACATGTCGTCCGACGGAACCAGCAACTACGGTGAGGGCGGACAAGACCTCCCCAGTCCCGGCCTGCAGTGCCCGGCGGCCAACATCGAAGGTGGTCGCCTGCATTACGGCGGAAACCTGATGGTCCTGCCGTTCAACATCGGCGGGGCTTATGCGGGCGGGCTTCAGCCGTACCGGCTCTACCAGATGAAAAGAGCGAGCGAGATCTTCTTCGTCGGTGACGGAATGCAGGTCGACACCGAAGCCTACGGACAATACATCGGCGACAGCTACGCGGCCTTGGATCGATTGGATAACTACGGCGCCAACGACACCGCCGACTACTACAACTCCGCGGCCGCGGACAACGAAGACCCGATCGATGCAGGTTTGAACTTCGACGGCAACGTAACGCCGGGCAACGGCGACATCCGTTGGCGTCACGGCGGCGGCGACAAAAGCAATGGCAGCGACCAGGGCGCGACCAACGTGTTGTACGGCGACGGCCACGCCAGCCTGAATCAACGCGGCGATATTCTGAAAAAAAATGTCCGCATAGACAAGTAAAAGTAGATCCGATTGTTTATCCACACAAGCGTTTTGGTTCTTGTCTCAAGCGGTAGGCTGTTGTGATGTATTACAGGTTTGGTTGGGTCGCGTCGCTAATTTTAGGGCTGTCGGGAGTCACCACTGTCCCGGTCCAAGCGGAGGGCGACTGGGAACTGACGTGGTCTGACGAGTTCGACGGGCCGGCGATCAACACCGTCGATTGGGACGTGCTCACGCGCCGCGACAGTTTCAACGACGAACTGCAGTACTACATACCGGAGCAGGCGTCGATCGCGCAGACCGACGGGCGATCGGTCTTGCGGATTACCGCGACGGACGAGCCGCTGGACGGCAAGCTGTATCGTTCGGCACGCCTGGAAAGCAACTACGCCCAGGCCTACGGCCGGTTTGAGGTCATGGCCCGGATCCCCACCACCAAGGGGATTTGGCCGGCCGCGTGGTTGCTGCCGCGTGACGTGGCTTGGCCATTGGGCGGCGAGATCGACATCATGGAGCACGGCGGGTCCCGGCCCAACGTGGTCAGTAGCGCGTACCACTGGAACAACGTCCCGAACTTCAGCCAGTTTGTTTTCAGCGAGTATGAGGCCCCGTCGGGCCAGGGTGCGTGGGCCGAGGAGTTTCACGAGTACGCGGTGGAGTGGGACGCCCGGGCGATCCGTTATTTCGTTGACGGCGTGAATCACTTCACCGTCACCCCCGACATGGCCCCGATCTCGTCGACGCCGATGAGCGTGATCCTCAACACCGCGGTCGGCGGCTTTTTCGACGGCAACCCCGACGCCAGCACGCAGTTCCCCAACACATTTGATGTGGACTACGTCCGGGCCTTCCAGCAGGTCGGCACCGCGGAGAACCTGTTGCAGGACGGCGAGTTCAACGCGCCCTCCTCCGGTTGGATTCGCACCGGCAACGCCTTTCTTGAAGACCACAACCCCGACAGCGGCCGACACGCGTTCGACGGCTTCGGCGACCGGGCGATGAAAGTCTTCGGCTTCGGCAACACCAAGGTGTTTCAGCAGAACATCGCGGTCCAGGCCGGGGCAGAGTACACGCTCTCGGCGAACGTACGGATCAACAGCCAGGATTCGATTGCGGGCACCTCGAACCTGTTGGTCATGTGGATGGAGTTTTTCGACGAAAGCGGCGGCTCGATCGGCAGCGAGGGCGGCGTCATCGCCGACGGTCAAACCAACAACGACACCTGGCTGCTCCGTGATTTGGTCGGGCTGGCCCCGGAGGAGGCCGCGAGCGTCAGCGTGGGGTTTGAATTCGTGCAACCCTTCAACCAAGGCGGCGCGGTGTGGATCGACAGTGTTTCGTTGACCGAAGAACTCATCACCTTGGCGTTGGCGGGCGACTACAACGGCAACGGCGTGGTGGATGCGGCTGATTACACCGTATGGTCCGACAACTTTGGTTCGACCACAGAGTTGTCGGCCGACGGCAACGGTGATGGCGTCGTTGACGCGGCGGACTACACCGTGTGGTCGGATAACTTCGGGACGCAAACGGGCTTGAATGCGTCTTCGGTTGTTGAAGCATTCCCGGTGCCCGAGCCGGGCACCGCTTTATTGATCTTCGCCGGGGCGGGCTTGATCGTTCGTCGACGAAGCACAACCCGTTGAGCTTCACGGATTAACTCGAGCCATCCGTTTCACGAGACCCTCATCTTTGGGGCGTGTTCTGTTTTTTGCCGCGTATTGCTTTCGCCAAGCCGGTTCGGGAAATAACCACGGTCGATTGGAGCGAGATGTATCTGCCGCCACAGGCATATGCGCTGATGTGCTATGTTCCGACACGACGCGATGAAGACTGCTCCCCTAAATTCCGCCAGGCCCGACGGAACGTTGCCGCATTACATTTTGGCCGGCGGCCGGAGCCGTCGGTTCGGGCAGGATAAGGCACGCTTCGAGATCGAAGGCAAACCCATGCTGCTCCGAGTGGCTGAGGCGTTTTCGCCTTGGTCCCGTTCAACCACCGTGGTCGCGCAAACAGCAGGCGTCTACGACGATCTGGGCTTTCCCACGATCGCCGACATAGGGGCCGACCTCGGGCCCTTGGCGGGCCTGCAGGCGGCGCTTCAACATGCCGCGAAAGATATGGGTACCGAGACACCGGCGTCTGGTCCGACGTGGATATTGCTGAGCAGTTGCGACCTCGTCCAACCCGCGGCTGCCATGATCAACCCCTTGATCGATGACATCGCCCCGAGACACGTTGCTTCGGTGTACCGCCGGGCCGATCTCTTTGAACCGTTCCCTGGCCTATACTCGACCGCAGCGCTCGGCGCGGTTGATCGAATACTCCATTCGCCCAAGCGGTCTTTTCAATCGCTCTTTCGTGAGCTCGGATCACAACTCAAATGTGAGCCTTTGGCCGAGGGGCAAAGCGACTTGGATATGAATGTCCCGCCGACCTAACGTAAGCAACGTTTACTCACCCCCACAGGCCAAATCGGCAAAAGGTTCGATTACTCCGGCAACACGATCTCATCGCCAATCTGGAGTTTCTTGGGGTCGATGTCGGGGTTGGCCGCTTCGATGTCTTTCATCCGCATCGGATCCCCGTACACCGACTGGGCGATCTTCCAATAGGAATCGCCCTTCTGGATGGTGTAGGTCTGCAGCGGGGCCGGCTCGGGTTCGGGCTCGGGGAGCGGTTCGATGGCGTCGACCTCGGCCGAAAGCATCGCGTCTTCGTCGCCGGCCGCCATGGGCTCAACGAAGTCAACTTCTTCGGGGGCCGTCATCCCCGCATCCGCCGCGGGCGGGCCCGGCACGACCGCCACTTCACCCGTGTCCTGTTCGTAGATGCGATTGACCGGTTGGCAGCCCACCGTGACCAAGAGCAAACATGAGAGGCAAACGACAGCGGGGATGGGGGTGTTCATGGAAGTAAAACCTCGTACACGGAAAATCTGATGCGCAGCAATCGCTCAGTAGAGCGGAGCTTCAATTCTATTCGATTCTTTGCGGAACCGCCCGAGCTCCGAACCAATCCACTGCCCTTTGGCGTGGTTCAGATCAACCGTTGGCCGGGCAGCAGCGGCGGGACCGGAACGCCCAGCGTCTCGGCGACCGCCCGCATCAATTCACTCTCCCGCGTCGTGACCTGGCGGTCGGCTGAGATCGCCGCGGCACACGCCGCGATGATCGACCGCTGGCCGCGGGGTTCGACGCCGGACAACTCGTCCACCGCGCCGGTCAGCCGTCCCATCGATACGCTCTCGGCGGGCAACAATTCCAAGCCCAGTGTCCCCACCTGTTCGCCCGCCGCCTCGAACGCCTTTTCCGCCTCCCGTGCGTTCGCCGCACCGATCCGCGCCAAGACCGAAACCAGCACCGACAGCGCCTCGCGGCTGGCCGTGAGCTTACGTTTCCCGCCGCGTCCGCCCCGCTCGGGCGCGACCAAATGCCGCCAGACCACCTGTCGCAACGCCCACTCAAACAGATCCAGGCGTTGATCCGCCGCGATCAGCGCATCGAGATGGGTTTGCCACTGCTCAATCTCTTGGGGATTCAACCTCGCCAACGCGGGCAGGGTTAGGTCAAGCAGGGGTAATCGTTGCTCCACCTCTAACTCGTCCGCCGCGCCGGCCAAACGCTGGGTCAACGCCGCGACGGGGCCGAGCGAAGGGCTGTCGAGATAAGCGAGTTGTTTCGACCGGACCTTCGGGTCACGCCGATCCAGCAGCATCGCGAAGACGACGGCCTGGGCCCCGGTTGAGGTCTGCGCCGCGGTCCGCAACACGCTCGGCAGCGACTCGATCAGGTGTTGGGCGTGCTGCAAGTGCGCGGGCGTGAGTTCACCGATCTGCTCGACCGCCGAGGCCGTGACGGCCCCGGGCGAAAAACCCATCGCGGGGCTCGGCTGACTCACGGGCGGCGGCGCGGCCTCGCCGGCAAACCCCAAAGCGCCTTGGGCCAAGGATGCTCCTCGCGGGGCGGTTTGGCCTTGCGGATAGCCGCCCTCCCAACTCGGATCGATCCGGCGGATGCGTTCGGGCAACGGGGGGTGGGTCGCCAACGCGCCGCCGAGGAAGCTGCCGACCGCGTTGCCGAAGAACATGTGGCTGTGCTCGATCGCGTGCGCGTTCTGGAGTTTGCTGCCCGACGCAAACCCGCCGATGCGTTTGAGGGCCCCGGCGATCCCGTCGGGGTTGCGGGTGAATTGCACCGCCGAGGCGTCGGCCAAAAATTCACGTTGGCGAGAGATCGCCGCCTGGATCAGTCGGCCGAAGAACACGCCGACGTAGCCGATGATGTACAACGCCAACCCTAGGAAGAAGATCGCGATGACCGCACCGCCGCCCTCCTTGTTGTTGCGCCGCGAGCCGCCCGAATAAAAGATCGACCGCATCACGACGCTGCCGATGACGCTGAGCACGAGGATGCCGAAGATCACGCCGACCAGCCGCAGGTTGATCCGCATGTCCCCGTTAAGGATGTGGCTGAATTCGTGGGCGATGACGCCCTGAAGCTCGTCGCGCGAGAGTTGCTGGACGCAGCCGCGGGTCACGCCGATGACCGCGTCGTCCAGCGACCAGCCCGCGGCGAAGGCGTTGATCCCGTCTTCGTGGTCCATCATGTAAACCGTCGGCACCGGGGCGCCCGAGGCGATCGCCATCTCGTGGACCACGTTGATGACCCGGCGTTCGTCGGGGTCCGTCGTGTCGGTGTTAATCGCCCGACCTCCCATCGACTCGGCGACGACCTTGCCGCCCCCGGCCAGTTGACTGGTCTTGACCAGCGAGCCTCCGCCCACAACAACGAGTACGCCGACCGTGGTGGCGGCCAACAAGCCCAGGTACGGGATGTCGGGCGTGGATGAACCATTGAAGCCACTCCCTCCGACGCTCGTGCTGCCCGAGCCCGCCATCTGGAAGGCGACCACGAGCACGAGGACGTAGATCAGGGCGATGATCGAGATCACCGCCAGCGACATCAAGAGGACCAGCCGTCCGGTCTTCTTGCGGGCGATATCCTGGTGGTCGAAAAAATCCATAGCGGCGTCAGCAGTTGCGGATTAAAACTGGACCTTGACCGCTTCGCGTTTCTCGGGGCTGTCGTCGAGGTCGAGATACGCCGAGTCGCTGAAGCCGAAGATGTTGGCGATGAGTACCGGCGGGAACTGCTGCTTGTATTCGTTGTAACGGGTCGCCGCGTCGTTGTATCCCTGCCGGGCGAAGGCGACTTTGTTTTCGGTCGCGGTCAACTCTTCGGTGAGCTGCATCATGTTCTGGTTGGCCTTGAGGTCGGGGTACGCCTCGGCGACCGCCATCAGCCGGCCCAGCGCTCCGGTCAGTGCGCCCTCGGCCTGGCCGAGGTTACCCATCGCCGCGAGGTTGGACGGATCGCCCGACACCTCGATACGGGCCTGCGTGGCCGACGCCCGTGCGGCCATTACCGACTCGAGGGTTTCCTTCTCGTGGGCCATGTAGCCCTTGGCGGTCTCCACGAGGTTGGGGATCAAGTCGTACCGACGTTCGAGTTGTACGTCGATTTGAGAAAACGCGTTGCGGCTGCGCTCGCGGAACGAAACCAGCTTGTTGTACATGCTGATCACGATCAGCCCGAGCACCACCAAGACGACCACGAAACTCAGGATGGCGATCAGCGTACCGGCGAACGCGGCGGTCAACGGAACGGTTTGCAAAGCAGATTCAATGGCATGGGGGATCATCAGTAAACCTCGTCAGAGTAAGGAGGGCTTATTTGTTGCTAAGCATATTGTGCAGATCTTCGTACACCGGGTTTGGGAATCTGATCGGGGTCATCTGCATTTCCGGGGCAATCGGAATAACACGGATTGCCGTTCCCCGGCTCGATTCACGACAGGATATCGTTGATCTGCTGCTTCAGTTCGACCGCTGCCTGGGTCACGGCCGCGGGCCAATCGCCGTCCGCGGGGTTGTAGGCGTAGATGACCGAACGGCTCGCCGTGATCAGCGCGCCGGTCCCGTCGGGCTTGAAACACGCCCGCACGTCTTCCGCCGATCCGCCCTGAGCGCCGAAGCCGGGCACGAGAAATAGCTGTTGCGGCATGCGTTGGCGTAGCGACGCCGCGTCTTCGGGCTTGGTCGCGCCGACCACCGCGCCCAGCAGCGAATAGCCGGCGGACCCGAGTTCGCCGCATCCCAGGTCCGCGACCTGATCCGCGACCGCCTCGGCGACGGTGCGGCCGTCTTCGAGCGTTAAACCCTGGAGCTTGTCGCCGCCGGGGTTCGAGGTGCGGACCAAGGCAAACAGTCCCTTGCCCGTGAGCGCAGCGGCTTTCAGAAACGGTTCGATGCCGTCGGCACCGAGGTACATGTTGACCGTCAACGCGTCGCAACCGACCGCCGAGTCTTCCTCGCCGGCGAGCAGGCCCGAGGCGTAGTGGGCTGAGCTGGTGCCGATGTCGCCCCGCTTGGCATCGCCGATGACGAACAGACCCGCCTCCCGGCCCGCGGTCACGACGCGTTCGTAGACGGCGTAACCCTCGCTGCCGTACCGCTCGAAACACGCGATCTGCGGTTTGATCGCCGGGACGTGTTCGGCAACCGCATCGATCACTTCCAGGCAAAACTTCTCGATCGCCGCGATCGGCTCAAGCCCGCCCAGACCGTCGGGCAGCTTGTTCAACACCGGGTCCAGCCCGACGCACACCGGCCCGCCCTTACTCCGACACGCCGCCAACAACCGGTCCGCCGCGTGGTGATGGCTCTCGATCTCATTCATCGCCAATTATGCTAACCCAAACCCGCAAATCGTTCCGCGTGGCCCGCTTCATTCCACGCCCCGGCCGAGGTGTGGCCGCAACATCCACAGAAACGCCACCCCCCCGACGATCGCGGTAAACACGCCCAAGGGCACCACGCCCACGCCTAATGATCGCGCCAGCGCCGCGCCCGTGGTGTCGGCCAACACCACCAATGCAGCGCCCAAGACCGCTGAGCTCCACAACAAACCGCGGTGGCTCGGCCCCAGCATCAACCGCGCGAGGTGCGGACACACCAAACCCACGAACGCGATCGGCCCCGCCAACACCACCGCCCCCGCCGCCAACACACTCGAGACCCCGAACAACTCCACCCGCAACCGTCGCAAGTTCACGCCCATCGCCTCGGCCTCACCCCGCGACAGCGTGGCAACATCCATCGCCCCGGCCCGCCGCCACAAAACGGCGAACCCAACCAAGACCACCACTACCACAACCAACAACAGGAACGGGAAACCCACGCCCCCATCGGCCTCGGACGACATCATCCTGAACGCCCACGACACCGCCGCCCCGCCGTCGTCGCCGAGATACCCCATCATCCATTGGCTCAATTCCACGCGCAGCAGGTCGGGCCGGAAATGGACCGCCAACATGATCAACGCCCCGTTGATGGTGCTCAAGACCACGCCGGTGAGCAACAATCCCAACGGGTCCAGCATCCCGTGGCGTCGGCTGGCCAGATACACCACCAACATGCTCAGGCCCGCGCCCACCGCCGCCCCGCCGAAGCCAAACCCCAGGGTCACGCCCAGCAACGCGGCCAGCAAAAGTTGCCCGACCATGCCCGCCGCCGCGCCGGTCGACAGCCCCAGTATAAAAGGCTCGGCCAAGGGGTTGCGCAACAACGCCTGGAGCGCCACGCCCGCCACCGCGAGTGCCGCGCCCACCACCGCGGCCGTGACCAACCGATCGCCCCGCAAGGCCAAGAGATCCCACAACGCCGCCCCCCCGGGCAGGCCGTACATCGAGGTGCCGATCAACAAACGGGCCGCCCCGGCCCCGAAAAGAATCGCCAGCAAAGCCACCGCCACCCACGCCGACCGCGCTCCGATCTCACGGCGATTCACGAAACACCTCCGCGATCGGCTCGGCGAGGTCGGGATGCAAAGCCACCGCCATCGAAACGGCCGTCGTCACCACCGAAGGCCCGGCGTGAACAATCGTGGGGTCGTTGAGTAAATACACCCGGCCGTTCTCAACCGCGGGCAAACCCAACCCGCGCAAGGAATCCAGCCGGGGGTCATCGGGTCCGTCTAATGGCGGGTCACCGGGCAGCATCAGAAAAATAACTTCAGGGGCCAACGCCCGCAACGCTTCCCGGTCGTAGACCGGCGCGGTGACTTTGGTCTCCACCACCACGTTGCGTCCACCCGCGATGCGGAGCAGTTCGCCGTTGACCGTGTTCGGCGCGGACGCGTAGATCGGGTCCAGGCTAAAGAGCATCAACGCCGACGGACGTTCGCGGTCGGCCGTGAGTTCCGAAAAGGCGTCGAGTTGGTAGCGCATCTCGCGGACCATCTGAGACGTGCGTTCTTCACGGCCGAGGGCTTGGCCGATCTGTTGGATCGAATCCATCACCTGCTCGACGTTTCCGGGGTAGGGCGTGTCGGCCAACACAAAACGGCCCTGGTCAGCCATCTGATAAACCCGTTGCGGCAGCTTGGCCTGGCCGGTCATCGCCAAGACATGGGTCGGGGCCAGGGTGGTTAGCTGTTCGAGATCGAGGTCGATGAAACGGCCGAGGCTCGGTGTGTTCACCGGGGCCAGATCGTCGTAGTCGCCCACCGCGACGATGGCGTCCTGAAGACCAAGTTCAATGAGCACATGCGTGATCGCCGGGGCAAGCGACACAATCCGCAGCTGCTGGTCGGTGTAAGTTACGGGGCGAGGCTCGCCGCAGGACACCAGCCCGAGCCAAAGTATCAAGACCGGCCACAGGACCAGACATCGGCGGGACGAAGCGTTACGAAGCCGCATCGTCGCCGTTCGCCGTGGAGTCCGACTCCGAGGGTTCGATTTTTTCACCCGCGTCGGACGACGAGGGCACGAAGGTTGCCGCACCCTGGTTTTCCTCGGCGTACTCCTCGAACGCGGTGCCGTCGACGTCGCGGCGCAGCAGCAGGTAGATCCAGGTCTGGGCCGTGAAGAAGTAGCTCGCGGCGTAGGCGATCGACACGCCGAACAACAGCGCCTACCACACCCGAATTAACCACGAGGCCGCCTTGTCGGTAGACGACAGGCCCGCGGTATCGAGTTCGCCGAGCGGCTGGCCGAGCTTGGCCGCCGGGAGCAGTTGATCGAAATCGCTGACCCAGACTCCGGTCGCGGACCGAGTGAACCACAAGGTCAGGAAAACGATGAAACCCACGATGAGGTAGGTCAACGCCCCGTAGATCAGCATCACGACGCTGAGGATCAGGTAACGCATCGGGCGGTACAGCAGGAAGGTAAAGACCCGCGACACCACGTCGAACGCGTCCGTGCCCTCCACCGCCAACGCCGACGGCAACATGCCCGCCCCCAGCGCCGCGAACACCAGACAAGAAGCCGCCACAAACCCGGCGAACAGCATGACGGCAAACAACAACCCGCCCAGCACGTTCAAGCCCGGGATGTTGAACAACACCACCCCCACGACCGCCAACACCAGCCAGATCACCCCGGCGATGAACAACGGGATCAACGGCGAGACGACGTACCACGCCGCCTTCGGCCAGGTGAACCGTGCCGTCTCAAACAGTCCGACCGTCGTGGCGGCACAGGCCTGGGTCGCGGCCAGCCGAGCGATCGCCCCACCCACCACCATGGTGATCACCACCATGTACGACACCATGATCACGAAGAACCACGGGTGCTGCGACCACACCCCCGCCGGCACGTCGATCACCATGCCGTGCAACGCCCCGATCACCCCGGGCGTGCCCACGGTATCCCTGGACAGCGTGGCCAAGCCCAGATCAAGCTCGACCGCGGAATTAATCAGCAAGCCAAAGTAGGCTAGCTCGGCATTCAGGCTGGACTCGAAGATGTAGTAGTTCTGCCCGAACTCGCCTTCCTGCGATCCCCAGACAAAATCCAAGCCGACGCCGCCGAAGTAGATCAGCAGCAGCAGCAACAAACCCAGCAACAACTTGGTGGGTTGCAACGCCATCCGAAAAGACTCGAACAGCCGAAGCGTGGGGAACGCGGTGGAAAAATCGACGCCTTCGAGGCGGACGCGGTGGGCAGAATCTGGCATAGTCAAGCGGTTCCAGAATTAGACCCGTGCATCATAATCGCGCCGCTGCCTCACCGCACCCCAAACGGTTTGAGCGAGGCACGCGGATACCGGCAGCCCGATACCGACGAACGATTACCCCACGGCATCCAGGTGGCTGTCTTCAACCGCCGTAATCTTGTCCAGCCGCCGGGCGTGCCGGCCGCCCTCAAACTCGGAAATCAAAAACATCTCGACGACACGCTCGATCGTGCGCCCGCCCATCAAATCCGCGGCGAGGCAGAGGATGTTGGCGTCGTGGTGACGGCGGGCCATCTCGGCGCCCAGTTCGTCGTGGGCCAATGCTGCGCGGACGCCTCTGATTTTGTTGGCCGCGATGCACGAACCGATCCCCGACCCGCAGACCAGGATGCCCCGTTCGAAGTCGCCCGAGGCCACCGCGCGGGCCACGGGAAACGCGGTGTCGGGGTAGTCCACGGTTTGACCGTCTTGGCTGCCGAAGACTTTCAACGTGTGGCCTTCGGCTTCCAGGGAAGCGATCAGTCCGACCAGGACCGCATGGCCGCGGTGGTCTCCACCCAGGGCGATGTTCATGGGGCTACTCCTTCAGCCTGAATTCGAGCGCGCGTTTGATCTGGTCGGCCGTGTCTTGATAGACCTCCAGCCCGGCCCCGATGGGGTCGCTGATGTCGGCCTCAGGATCGACACGCTGGACCTTGTCGATCGCATTGGGAGCCTGAGCCAACACCGCCTGGCGGTGCGACTCGGTCATGGTGTAGATCTGATCGACTTCATCGATCATCTGCGGGGTCAGCGGCCGGGACCGGTGGCCGCTGAGGTCCAGGCCGAGGGTCTTCATCGCCTCGACCGCCTCGGCGCTGGCCGGCATGCCGTCGCCCGCAAAGACCCCGGCCGAGCCTACCTCGACGCCCGGCTGATCCGCGAGCACCTGCTTCGCCAAGGCCTCGGCCATCGGGGAGCGGCAGGTGTTGCCGGTACAAACCAGAAGCAAACGGAAGCGAGGCATGGTCGGAGAACTCCAAGGCGAATATCAGGCGTGATGCCGTTCAGTCTAATCGAAAGCTCCACACACCGAGACGCGCTCCTTCAACACGCTTATGAACGAGCCGATCTCGATCCAACGGCGGGATGATCGATTCACTCCGACCGCGGCTCGACCTGAGTAGCCACCGCCCGCAGGTAAGCGTCGAGGTAGCGATCGATAAACAGCTGCTGGCCGTGGGCCGTGAGTTCGTGATCCGTGCCCCAGATACACGCCTGCAGGTCCGTGAAGTCCGGATCGATCTGCAGCAGCACGTCCGCTTCTTTGTTGTCTTCGGACAAGTGCTGGGCGAGGTAGGCCGACAACGCGTTCACGCCCGGCCCCCCGATACAAATCGTCGGTAACGCCCGCAGGTCTTCGTGGTTGAGATACCACAAATCGGTGCAGACGATCGGCTCGATCTCGACGCCCAGTTGGGCTTCGTACCGCTCTTTCCAGTGCTCGATTTCCTCCACCATGCGATAGGCCAGCGGCCGGTCGGCTTCCTCGGCCCGCAAGTGCGAACCCACCACGATCATCACGCGGTGCGGCGGTTCGGATTGGGGCAGGTCCTCGGGCATGGCTGAACTACAGATTAACGCGCCGCGGCCGAAATCAGGCCAGCCTTTAGACTCCACCCATAAGCACGGCCAGCAAGCCCTTCTGAGCGTGCAGCCGGTTGTGGGCCTGGGAAAAGACCCGGCTGCGCGGGCCGTCCATCACCTGATCGGTGATCTCGACCCCGCGATAGGCGGGGAGGCAGTGCAGCACGATGGCGTGATCCGCGGCCCGGTTGACCAGCGGCCGATTGATCTGGAAGCCGTCGAAGGCCTTGAGTTTCTCGTCTTTCTCGCCTTCCTCGCCCATCGAGACAAACGTGTCGGCGTAGAGCACGTCGGCCCCTTCCACCGCTTCTTCCGGGTCGTGGGTGATCTTCATGAAGCCGTCTTCGGGCAGTTCGTAACCCTCGGGGCTGGCGAGCGTGAAGTTCATACCCAAGACTTTGCAGATCGCCGCGAGGCTGCGGGCGACGTTGTTGCCGTCGCCGACGAACGCCACCGTCCGGCCGGTCACGTCGAAGTTGCCGACCTCGGGCGACGGCGAAAACTCGTCGATGATCGTCATGGCGTCGGCCAACGCCTGGGCGGGGTGGGAATGATCCGACAGCATGTTGACAATCGGCACGGTGGAGGACGTCGACATCTCGACCAGGTGTTCGTGGTGGAACACCCGCGCCGCGATGCCGTGGACCATCCCGGCCAAGACGCGGGTCACGTCACCGACCGACTCGCGCTCGCCCAGGCCGACTTCGTGTTGCCCCAGCACGACCGCGTGGCCGCCCAGTTCGTTCATCGCCTGTTCGAAGCTGACGCGGGTGCGCAGCGAAGGTTTTTGAAACAGCATCGCCAAGGATTTGCCCGCGAGGACCGGGTCGTTGGCCTTGCCTTGCTGCCGCTCGTGACGCAGCTGTATCCCCACCTCGAGCATGTGCTTGATGGTGTCGGGGTGGTGGTCCGCGATGTTGAGGAAGTGTCGCATCGGAGTTATTTCGCGATTTGGTGATTTGGCGATTGGGTGATTGGGTGATTGGGTGATTGAACGGTCGTCGAAAGATTGAGGCGGCTGAGTGCCTTGGCAATCGCAAAATCGCCAAATCACAAATTCGCCAAATATCAAAGCACGATTTCGGTGCCGATCCCGCTTTCGGTGTAGACCTCCAGCAGCAGCGAATGCGGAATGCGGCCGTCGATGATGTGGGCCTTGCGGACCCCGGCCCCCACGGCGGTCAGGCTGGCTTCGACCTTGGGCAGCATCCCCGCCGAGATGACGCCCGACGTGATGAGTTCGTCGATCTCGGCCCGCGTGAGGTGGCTGGCCAGATCGTCGACGTCTTCGCTGCGGCGTATGCCGTGGGTGTCCGACACCAAGACGAGTTTCTCGGCGTTGATCGACGCGGCGACGTGGCCGGCGACCGAGTCGGCGTTGATGTTGAGCTTCCCCCCCGCCGCGTCGCGCACGATCGGCGCGATGACCGGGACGATGCCCGCATCGAGGATGGCATTCAATAGATCGGCGTTGACCCAATCGACCTCGCCGACCAGACCGATGTCGATCTTCCGGCCCTCGTCGCCGTCGAGTTTCAAGACCTTGCCGAACACCGCGCAGCTCTTGAGGCTGTGCAGGCCCATGCCCTTGCTGCCGAACGAGTCGACGGTTTCGACGATGCCCTTATTGATCTGGTTGACCAGGACGTGCTCGGCGATCGCGAGAGTGCGTTCGTCGGTGTAGCGACGGCCCTGGACAAACTGGGCTTCGAGGCCGGCCTGCTCCATCGCGGCGTTGATGGCTTTGCCGCCGCCGTGGACCATGATCGGGCGCATGCCGACGCTGGCCATGAAACACACGTCCTGGACCAGCGACGCCAGGGTTTCCGGCTCGTCCATGATCGACCCGCCGATCTTGACCACGACCACCGCCCCGGCGAATTGGCGGATGTAGGCGTGGGCCTCAACGAGGGCGGCGGCTTTATCGATGGCTTGCTGCATGACGGTCTTTCGGGGACGCGGCGGAAAAGGGCCATGGCTCGAAATCTGCGTCCGGCGATCGACCGACTTTCGCGGTGCGACCCGGCCGCAACGTATCGAGCCCAACATTTTACCGATCGCCCCACGCGGCCACAAACCGCTTGTCATCCGCAACTTGTGTTGGGTTTTGACGGTCTACGACCGGTCGGCGGCGTCGGCGACTTGGACCGACCAATCGGCAACTTCGCGGATCGGGGCCGAGTTCAGCTTGTAAACCCGCTGTCGGCCGACGCGCCGTTGGCGAACTACTTTGGCCTTGCGCAGCACCTGGAGGTGCTGAGACATCGCCGGGAGACTGACTTTGAACGGCTCGGCGAGCTCGCCGACGGTCAACTCGTTCTCACTCAGCATCTCGACCACCTTCCGCCGAATCGGGTGGGCAAAAGCCATGTAGGCATCGGTTTTGGTAGAGTGTGGGCGACTCACGATGGACAAGTTTTAACTTAAGAGTAGATCCGTGTACAGCGTTCATTTTTGCTGGAGGACTGACGGCAGGCGTCGCCGATCCATGACCCGCTCGGCGAGCGCGTCGTTCGGCGGACTGATGCTGGGCCTCGCCCTCGTGATCGGCTGTCAATCGGATGACTCCATGAGTCGGCTGGACCTCGAAGCCCAGCGGATCATCCATCAGCAGCAAGCCCGCAGCCTCGGCCCCAACGCCGCCGCCACCGATACCTTCGTCCCGACGCCCGAGGCCGCGCCGGACGACTCGCTCTACGCGTACGACCCGGCCACGGCCAATACGCCCGCCGACCGCCTCGTCATCGAAGCCGCCCCGATCGTCGATCAGGTGCCCTACCCCACGATCCTCGACGACGGCACGAAGCCCGACACCCTCCGCCTCGACCTCGAAGCGATCATCGCCCAGGCGATCGAGTTCGCCCCGGATTACCGGCGAGAAAAAGAAGAACTCTTCCTCACCACCCTCAGCCTCATCGTCGAACGCCACGAATGGGGGCCGCGTTTCTTCTCGACCGTGACCGGACAAGTCGAAGGCACCCCCGAAGCGGGCGACAACGACACCGCCCTCAACCTCATCGGCTCGCTCGGCGTCACCCAACGCCTGCCCTACGGCGGCACCGTCTCGGCCACCGCGCTGGTCGACTACGTCCGCTTCCTCGAACAAGCCTCGACCAACACGGGGGACGACGAGACCCAGGCCGCCGACCTGCAATTTTCTTTGGATCTGCCCCTTCTTCGCGGAGCCGGCAAGACCGCGGCGACCGTCGAAACGCGCATCCAGGCCGAACGCGACCTGATCTACGCCGTCCGTGGTTTCGAACGGTTTCGGCGTGAATTCTTCGTGGACTTGGCCACGACCTATTTCGACCTAGTACGACGCCAACGCCAACTGGCGAACCAAGAGTTACAGCTACGCAATTTCGAGAGTTCGTCTGAGTTATTTGTCGCGTTGGCCGAAGCCGGCCGCGAACCTTACTTCCAAGCCGAGCGGGCCGAGCAACGCGTCCTACGGGCCCGCAACTCGCTGATCAATCAACAAGAAAACTACGTGCGGGCCATCGACGCGTTGAAACTCCGCATCGGCATCGATACCACTCGCTCGGTCGAGATCATCCCCGTCGAAATCATCGTCCCCGAAGTGCTGCTCGAAACCGATACGTCGGTCGCAACCGCGTTGGACCAGCGGCTGGACCTGCAGACCGTCGGCGACTTCGTGGAAGACGCGGTCCGCGACGTGCTGATCGCCAAGAACCAACTGCTGCCGGACCTCGACCTGACCGCCGACCTGACCCTGCCGACCGACGAAACGGTGGCTCGCGGCGGGTTGGATTTCGAAGCCAGCGACGGCGAGTACGAAGTGGGCCTAACGCTGGGCCTGCCGCTGGACCGCAAGATCGAGTACACCGACTACCGCGCTTCGTTGATCCGCCTCGAACGCGAAAAACGCGACTACCAAGTCGAACGTGACCGCATCGCCTTGGAGGTCCGCCGGGCGGTACGGGCCATCGAACAGGCTCGATTTATTCTGCAGCTGCAAGAACGAGCCGTGCAGATCAACGAACGCCGGGCCAGCCAGATCGACATCAACGCCCGTTCGCTCGGGCCGCGCGAGGTCATCGACGTGCAGGAAGACCTGCTCGACGCCCGGAACGACCGCGACGAGGCCAAGTCCGACCTGCGGATCAATATCCTCGAATATCTGTTAGCCACCGGCCAGATGCGGGTCGGCCCCGACGGGCGTTGGCTCGCGCCGGGACGGCTGATTGATCCGGCCGAGACACCGACCGATGGCGTGGTCGAACCCACGTCCTGATTCCACATCCCGGCGGGTGGACTATAATTGGGTATCCCCGATCGCTATACAAAATATCGCACCATGAGTAACACCATCCCCGTTCACATCGCATTGAGTCCCCGCCCCCTCAGTCGCGTCGGAGCGATTCGAGCGGGCTGGCTGGTGGGGTTGGCGGCGCTGGTGGGCTTGGCCGTTCTGGCGACCGTACTCATCGGGGGATCGGGGGCCGATGAAGCCGAGGCCGCGGGGTTCGAGGGCGACATCGATTGGTACCGCGTCCAACCGCGTAGCTTCGCGTTGACCGTCACCGAATCCGGCGACCTCGACGCCGCCGAACGCTTGGAAATCAAAAGCAAAGTCGAAGGCCGGCCCGAGATCATCACGTTGGTCGAAGAAGGCAGCCAGGTCAAAGCCGGCGACGTCTTGGTTACCCTCGACAGCGACGAACTCCGCACCAAAATCGACGAGGCGATCCTCGCGGTCGAAAAAGCCCGGACCGACGAGATCTTCGCCCGCCGCGGCCTGGAAATCGAACGCAACGAAGCCCGCTCACGCCAGTCGGTGGCCGAGGTCAACCTCGCGTTGGCCGAGCTCGAACTCGCCAAATGGCAGGAAGGTGTGGTGCCCCAGGTGCGACGCGAACTCGACCTCGCGTTGCAAAAAGCCCAACGCCAGGTCGAACGCACCAAACGCGACTTCGAGATCAGTGAAGCGCTGTATGCTCAAAAATTCATCAGCCTTAACGACCTCGAAGACAGCGAGATCGCGCAACTCGAAGCCGCGGACGCTCTGCTGACCGCGGAACTCAATCTATCGGTGTATGACGAATACACCTACCAGACCGAGCAGCAGCAGATGTTGTCGGACCTCGACCAAGCCAAATCCGACCTCGAGCGCGAGATCGCCAAAAACGAAAGCGAGTTGGCCCGGCAGGAGGCTGACCTCTCGAGCAAAACACAAACCCTCCAACTCCGTCAGGAAAAACTCGACGACCTTGAAGAACAACTCGAAGCCAGCCGGATCATCTCGCCCCAAGACGGCTTGGTGGTCTACGGCACCTCGGTCGGTCGGCGTTCCTGGCGGAACGAGCCCATGGCCGAAGGTCGACAGGTCCGCTTCAATGAAACCATTCTCTACCTGCCCGATATCCGTCAGATGATCGCCAACCTCGCGGTCGCCGAGGCCTACGAACCACTGGTCAAAGTCGGGCAAAAAGTCCGCGTGTCCGTGGACGCTCGGCCCGGCGAAGTCTTCGAGGGCGTGATCGACAAGACCACGCCGCTCACCGAGTCCGGCGGCTGGCTCAATCCAGGTCAACGCGAATTCACCGCCCGCGTCCTGCTGCCCAGCGATCTCGAAGCCGACCTCAAGCCCGCGATGCGTTGCACCGGTGAGATCACCGTCGGCCGCGTGGATAACGCCCTGGCCGTGCCCGTTCAGGCCGTCTTCACCGAAGGCGACCAACACTTCTGCTACGTCCCGGCGGGCAGTGGTCGGGTCAAGAAACAAAACATAGAGATCGGGCGGGCCTCCGAAACCCTGGTCGAAGTCACGACCGGCCTGACCACGGGTGAACGCGTCCTGCTCCGCAACCCGTTGCCCGGCGAGTTGATCGACACCGAGTAATTTTTACGCCGCCGCCCCAACCCGGCCACGCTTGCCTACGATCCGCCATGCGAATCGCTGTGATCTGTTGTTCTCTGAACCCCGAAAGCCGTTCGACCGGCATGGCCGAGTCGCTGCGGGAACCGCTCGCCCGCACCGGGGCCGAGATCGACTGGATCGATCTGCGGGATCACGACCTGCCGCTCTGCGACGGCGCGACGGTCTACGGGCAACCCAAAGTCCGGGCGATGGTCGACCGCCTGCAAGCGGCCGACGCCGCGATCTTCGCCCTGCCGATCTACAACTACGATGGCAACGCCGCGGCCAAGAACCTGATCGAACTCACCGGCAAGTCCGTGTGGCTCCACAAAACCGTGGGCTTCCTCTGCTCGGCGGGCGGACGGGGCAGCTACATGTCGATCATGGGCATGGCCAACAGCATGATGCTCGATTTCCGCTGCGTAATCGTGCCGCGGTTTGTCTACGCCGACGACAGCGATTTCGCCGACGGCGGCATGTCCGATCAGGTGGAAGAGCGCATCGTCGAGTTGGCCGAGGAAACCGTCCGCATGGGCACGGCGTTATCGCAAGCCGACGCGGTCAGTTGAGTCGCGCCCCACGACCATCAGCCCACGTCGACCAGCCCCAAGGCCGGTCCGTATTGCAACATCAACACTTTACGCAGCTTCTCGTGCTCGGCTGCGCTCAACTCGGGGTCGCTTTCGATCATCGCCTTGGCGTCGCGCTTAGCCAACTGCAACAGGTCTAAATCGTCGGGGATGTTCGCCTGTTTCATCGGCGGCAGGCCCGACTGCCGGGTCCCCAAAATCTCGCCCATCCCGCGGATCTGCAGGTCGAGTTCCGCGACCTTAAAACCGTCGTTGGTCGACGAGATCGCGTCCATCCGGGCCAACGCGTCGTCGGTCGTCGGGTCGGCGATAAAGACGCAGAGCGAACGCGCGTTCCCGCCCCGGCCTACCCGGCCGCGCAGCTGATGCAACTGCGCCAAGCCAAAACGCTCGGCGTGTTCGATCACCATCACCGTGGCGTTGGGCACATCGACGCCGACTTCGATCACGGTGGTGGCGACCAACACGTCGATCTCCCCCGCGCGGAATCGGTCCATGACCTTCTGGCGGGTTTCCCGTTTGAGTCGGCCGTGAACGGTCCCGACACGGTAACCATCTAGGAACTTTTCCTGCAGAGTCTTCGCCAACGCATTGACCGACTTCAGCGCTTTCGCACTCTCGATCCCGTCGCCAGCCGCGTCGACTGGAGACGAAGTATTCGAGTCGATCGCGGGCACCACGATGTAAGCTTGTTCGCCGCGCTCCACCCGGCTGCGCAGATACCGATACACCTCGTCCGCCTGCTCCGGCCCGACCACGCGGTTCTGGATCGGCATCCGCCCCGGCGGCAGCCCGGTCAGCGTCGTGTTGTCTAAGTCGCCCAGCAGCGACAAGCTCAGCGTCCGCGGGATCGGCGTCGCGGTCATCACCAGCGTATGTGGCACCTTCTCCCGATGGTCCATGCGGTCTTCATCGGCTTCCGTCGACTGGCGTAACGTGGCCCGCTGCATGACGCCGAAGCGGTGCTGTTCGTCGATCACCACCACCGCCAAATCGTGGAACGTCGTCGCGGCCGAGAGCAGCGCGTGGGTCCCCACGATCAAGTCGGCCTCGCCCGACGCGATCGCCTCGGCGTCGTCCTTCTGCTTGCCCGTCAGCAAGGCCACCCGGACGTTCGACCCCGCCAGCATCTTCGAAATCGACAAGTAGTGTTGCTCGGCCAACAACTCGGTCGGGGCCATCAATGCGCCCTGCTTGCGGTCGGCCACCGCCATCAATAGCGCATACAGCGCCACCACCGTCTTGCCCGCGCCCACATCGCCCTGCAGCATCCGATTCATCGGCCGATCCCTGGTGAGGTCGGCCGCGATCTCCGCCACCGCTTTCCCTTGCGTCTCGGTCAACTCGAAGGGGAAGCGCTCGCGGATGTGACGATCGATCGCGTCGGAATGCGTCAACGCCGGGGCGACAAACTTCCGCTCCACCTCGGCGGCCCGCATCGCGATCCCCAGTTGCAGCAACAACAACTCGTTGAACGCCAAACGCCGCCGCGCGGTCTTCGGTTCCTCGAAATCGGTCGGCCGGTGTATCCGCCGCAGCGCCTCGGCGAGCGTGGGCATGTTGTGGTGCTCCACGACCGTTTGCGGCAGCGGATCAACCACCAACGGCAACGCCCACGGCAACACCTGATCCTGTAATCGTTCGATCATCACCGACGAAAATTTCTCGGTCGCCGGGTACACCGGCCGCAACCGCTCGGCCGACGCCTCGGGCTCGTCTTCTTCGTCCAGAACCTCCCACTTGGCCGAGACCATCTGCGGGTAGTCGCCGAACATCTTCGCCTTGCCCTGCACCCGCAGCATCAACCCCGGCATGATCTTGTCCCGCAGGTAACCCGCGTTGAACCACACCAGCATGAGCGTTCGCCCGCCGACTTGATCCGAGTCGTCCCGCAGCGTTGCCTCGAACCGCCCCTTCTTGCCGAACCCCATCGACGGCACCCACCGACACGCCACAACCTGCCCACGGGCCGACCCCACGGTTTTCCCATCCGTCGGCAGGTCCGCAATGATCCCCTCCGCCGCTTCCTTTTCATACCGCATCGGCGTGTGCCGCAGAAGATCGGTCACCGTCAAGATATCCAACCGCCGTAATGCCGCCGCCCGCCCCTTGCCGATGCCCGGCAGATCTTCGATCGGGGTAGATAAACGAAATGGAGAGGGTTCGGAAATCACCACACAAATTCTAATGTGTGTAAGGCCTGGTCGGCTCCAAAGCGGGTTTACGCCGCGGACACCGGATCCTAGGGTTGACGCTGTGCAAGAAACAAAAACGCGCCGATCCCTCCGAGAATCAAAGGGATCGCGTAAAAAAATAGTCTTGAGCCGCTACTCCCGCGGCCGGGTTCCAAGACACTGTTTCCCGGGTGATTCGGGTCGTAGTACACATCCGTGGTCGTACCGACAGCATAGGGTTCAATTAACTCCAACTGCGCTTTTTCGGATGATCCGCTCGTATCCAAGTAACGAATCCGGCTTCCGATGAAGGAGTCACCTCCAACTTGGTAAAGGTAAAGCACGTCGGCCTGAAACTTTGTCTTCTTTCCGAGGCTGATTCGATCGACTTTGGACTGGGTGATCTCGCCTTGAACCGTTGGCCAACTTGAGCTTCCCGCCGCTTGTTGACCCACTATGAATATCAACGGTAATGAAATCGCCGCCACGGCAAAAAACGCAAACGAGAGAATCAGCATGAGCCATCCGTAAAATGGATTGGCTTGCCGATACGTTTGTAATTGGGGGCTGGATACAACATCCCTTGGCGAATTACTCATCCGTCACACAGCCCTCAGACGCGGTCTTCACGTTCTTGATGTACTTGTACAACGTGCCACGCTTGGCCTTGAGCGGTGGCGCGGCCCACGACTTACGGCGTTCTTCCAGCACTTCCGGGGGCACGTCCATGTTGATCTGGCCGTGGTCGGTGTCGATGGTCACGACATCGCCGGTTTGGACCAGGGCGATCGGGCCGCCTTCCTGGGCTTCGGGGACGACGTGGCCGATGATGAAGCCGTGGCTGCCGCCGGAGAACCGGCCGTCGGTGAGCAGCGCGACGTCTTTGATCAGGCCCGCGCCGGCGACGGCGCTGGTGGGCGTGAGCATCTCGGGCATGCCGGGGCCGCCCTTGGGGCCTTCGTAGCGGATGATGATGACGTCGCCTTTTTCGATCTGCCCGTCGGCGAGGCCGTCGAGCATGTCTTCCTCGCAGTCGTACACCTTGGCCGGGCCTGTGAAGGTCGTGCCTTCCTTGCCGGTGATCTTGCCGACGCAGCCGCCGGGGGCGAGGTTACCGCGCATGATCTGCAGGTGCCCGGTGGGCTTGATCGGGTCGGCCAGCGGGCGGACGATGTCTTGCTGCCCCGGCGCGCTGCCGTAGTCGGGCAGGCCGGGCAGGTCGGCGAGGTTCTCGGCGATCGTCTTACCGGTCACCGTTTTCTGTGCGCCATCGATCATGTCGTTTTCGAGCAGGAACTTCATCACCGCCGGGGTGCCGCCCGCCGCGTGTAGCTCTTCCATGACGTACCGGCCCGATGGCTTGAGGTCGCACAACAGCGGCGTGCTGTCACTCATGTCCTGCCACTCGTCGATGGTCAAGTCGATATCGAATGCCCGGGCCATCGCGAGCAGGTGCAGCACCGCGTTGGTCGAGCCGCCGGTCACGATGATCAGCCGCATCGCGTTGAGGAAGCTCTGCTTGGTCACGATGTCGCGGGGCTTGAGGTCGAGTTCGAGCAGTTTCCGTACAGCGTGCCCCGCGCGAACACATTCATCCAACTTCTCTTGATCCTCGGCGGGCGTGCTGGAGGAATAGGGCAACGCCAAGCCCATGCATTCGATCGCGCTGGCCATCGTGTTGGCGGTGTACATCCCGCCGCAAGCGCCCGCGCCCGGGCAGGAGTTGGCGACGATATCGACGCGTTCTTCTTCGGTGATGGTCCCGGCCAGGGATTGGCCGTACGACTGGAACGCGCTGACGACGTCGAGCTTGACCTCTTCGCCCTTGAGCGTGGTGCAGCCGGGCTTGATCGTGCCGCCGTAGACCATCAGGGCCGGGCGGTTGAGGCGGGCCATGGCGATGATGCAACCGGGCATGTTCTTGTCGCAGCCGGGCAGGGCGACGAGGCCGTCGTACCACTGCGCGCCCATCAGCGTCTCGATCGAGTCAGCGATCAGGTCACGCGACTGCAGCGAGAAACCCATGCCATCGGTCCCCATGCTGATGCCGTCGGACACGCCGATGGTGTTGAACCGCATGCCCACGCAGTCGGCCTCGACGACGCCCTTTTTCACCTCGGCCGCGAGGTCGTTGAGGTGCATGTTGCAGGGGTTGCCTTCGTACCAGACGCTGGCGATCCCGACCTGCGGTTTCTTGAGGTCGTCGACCGACAGGCCGGTGGCGTGGAGCATGGCCTGCGAAGCGCCCTGGCGGGCGGGCTGGGTGATGGTCTTGGAATAGCGGTTGAGGTCGGTGGTCATGGGTGAATCCGGGGAATCGTCAAACTACAAAGCCGCCGGGAACCTGAACCCAAATTCATGTGGTTCCTGGGGCCGGGATCGGACAGTTTAGCGGCTGGCCGGCGGTAACGCGGTGGTCATGATCGCCCGGTAGAGTTCCACACCGCGCTCGATCTGCTCGACGGCGACCCACTCGTCTTTGGTGTGGGCCGGATGCGGCGAGCCGGGGCCCAGCACGACGGCGGGCAGGCCCGCGGCATCGAAGTAGGAGGCGTGGGTCGCAAACGGCGCCCCGAGCGCTAGCGTCGGCAAGCCGAGGCTCGCAAGTACTTCTTTCAGCGACTCCAACAGCGGGCCGTTGTACCGCGTGGTCAGCGGCGGGTGATCGACTTCGACTTGCTGGGTGAATTCAATCGGCGGGCAGGCGTCGGCGAGCGGCGCAAGCAACTCGTGAATCGTGGCGACCGCTTGCCCCGAATCTTCGCCCGGCACCAGCCGGCGATCGATCTCGATAACGCAGCGGTCGGGAATGATGTTCGGTGCGCTGCCGCCGCGGATCATGTTGACCGAACACACCGCCGCGCCCGTGAGCGGGTGCTCGGCCGAGAGCGATGGGATGTACTCACGCTCGATCCGGTCGATAACCCGGACCATCGCGCTGATCGCCGAGACGCCGTCCTGCGGCGTCGATGAATGGCAGGCCTTGCCGTGCGTGGTCAGCGTCCAACGCAGGCAGCCGTTGTGCGCGACGACCGGCCGCATCTCCGTCGGCTCGCCCACGATCACCGCGTCGGGCGACCAACCGAGCCGCGGCAGATCGTTCGCCGTGAACGACGCCACGCCCCGCATCGAAATCTCTTCGTCTACGCTGAATAGCAACGCTACGTTGTTGGGCAAACCGTCGCGATCGCCGGACGAAGCCACTTCCTTCATCGCCCACAGCATCGCCGCCCCGGTGCCTTTGGTGTCGCAACTCCCACGGCCCCAGACCTTGCCGTCGCGGAGCTCGGCCGCGAAGGGGTCGATGGTCATGCCCTCAACCGCGACCGTATCGAGGTGGCTGTCGAACAACACCCACGGCCGATCCGGATGAAGCTCCAACGTCACCAACAACTGATCCGCGTGATCGACAACCGGCAGACGTTGCGTGGACAAACCCCATTGACGGGCTACGTTTTCTAAACGGTCGATCAACTCCGCTTCGCCGCCCGCGGAGCCCGGCAGCGCGCGGTTGATCGTGTTGATCCCGACCATCATCTGGAGCAACTCCACCACACTCGTCGGGATCGGCTGGGCCATGCCATAAGATAGCCGGATGCCCCCGGAACCACCGCTGTTACTCACCGACCAAGCCATCGCGCAGGCCGCGCGTGCGTGCTTGTCGTCGGCAACCGACCCGCAGCGGCGATTGGTCCTCGGCATCGCGGGGATCGCCGCGTCGGGTAAGAGCACCCTCGCCGAACGCATCGCCGCCGCCGCGAACGCCCACCAACCCGGCAGCGCCGCGTTCATCCCGATGGACAGCTTCCACCTGCCCAACGCCCAACTGATCGAACAAGGCTGGAAGCCGCGTAAAGGGGCGCCCTTCACCTACGACGCCGAAGCCTACGTGGACGTGTTACGACGGTACCGTGGGGCATCCGCCGTCGGGAGCTACCCGATCTATTGCCGAAAAGCCCACGAACCCGTGCCCTCGGCCGAACATCTCACGGCCGACGTCCGCCTGATCGTGACCGAGGGCCAATACCTGCTCTGCCCCGAACCGCCGTGGTCCAAGCTGGCGGAAATTCTGGATGAGTGCTGGTGGTTGGACGTCACGCCCGAGCAGGCCCGGGAGTGGTTGATGAAACGCGACACGTCCGTCGGTCGCAGCGTGGAGGAAGCCGAGGCCAAGTACCAACGCAACGACCGACTCAACACCGAATTCGTCCTGGCCGCCCGGCGAGAACCCGACCGCGTCGTGCGTTGGCCGGGTTCAGATTAGGCACAGCAAAATCAGTTCTGACGGCGGGCCGGGTTGAGAATCACGTTGTCGTGGCCCGGCACGATGTAGTCGGCGATCTCCAACACCTCCACGAGACTCTCCTGCGCCGCCTCGATATCGAAAGCGCCCCGGAGCACCTGACCGCGTTCGAGGTGCTCGCTGGTGGCGACGGCATCCCCCGCCAACACCGTGGTCGAGGTCGAGTGCGCCAGCAGCAGGCCGCACGTCCCGGGCGTGAAACCCGGCAGGGGGAACAGGTCCACCTGCGGCGCGAGCTTATCGGGAGCGGTTTTGCATTTCTTGAGGAGCGCGATCTCCGCGTCGAGCAGACGGCGCACCGCGTTGTCTTCTTCCTGCTCGAACCGGGCCAGCAACGATCGCCCGATGCGTTCGCGCTCGTTCTCCGCGACCCACCACTCTGCCCCCGGAAAAGCCTCGAGGCCGCCGCGGTGGGCCGGTCGGAAGTTAGTGAGGAACACGTCGGTGATGTCGCTCGGCTGGAGCCCCGAGCGCTCGGTCAGCCGGGCGCTGATGATCTGTGGGGGCAGGCCGGGGTCGACGAGGATGTGGCGGTCGCCGCTGCTGACCAGCGTGGTCGTCGCGTGCGGGGTGCGCGGGGATTGGCCCGCGGGCCAGTGCTCGTGGACCGAGAGGGCACCGATGCTGATGATGCGATTAGTAAGTGGATTCATGGGTTTTGAATGACGGTTCGCCTACGCGGCGGGCGGTCAGGGCTTCGCCCCGACACCCCGAAAACAGAATGAGGTGGCGGGAAACGATGACGCGTATTTATTCCTTGAAGTGGTCGACGTGGGCCCACGGCAAGGTGCCGCCGAGGTGTTCCTTCTTGTCTTTGAGTCGATCGAGCACTTGTTGGGGGAGCAGCGACGACAGGCGATCGATGTCGCCCGCCGAAGCGATCTGCTTGATCAGCGTCGAACTCGTGAACGCGGTCGATTCGCCGGTCATGATGAAGACCGTCTCGATGTCGGCGATCGCGCGGTTGGTCAGCGCGAGTTGAAACTCGAAGTTCAGGTCGGTCACGTTGCGGATGCCGCGCAGGATTGCGGTGGCTTGCGCTTCCCGGGCGAAGTCCACCGTGAGTCCGGAAAAGCTGCGGACCACGACGTGGTCGTCGCACTCCGCCCGGAGGATCTGGTCGATCATCTCCAGCCGTTCGTCGATCGTAAAGATCGCCCGCTTGGCGGGGTTGTGGCCGATGGCGACGATGAGTTGGTCGAACAAGTCCTGGCCCCGGCGGATGACATCGAGGTGGCCGTTGGTCAACGGGTCGAAAGTGCCGGGAAACAGGCCGATTTTCTGAGGTTTGGCGGAGGGTTCACCCATCGCGGGAGTATACCCAGCCCAGTCGCGGGATGTGGCCTAGTGGATCACGCTCGCCGTTTAGCTTCGCGGGTCAGCCCGCCCCACCCGCACGCGAGACCTGATCGTTACAAGCGGACCCGGCGGTGATGAATTTCGAGCCGACCAGTGGCCGCCGCGCGACCCGAATTGGATGATTCGATCGTCCAAGAAAAGGACACGACGGCCGGGTCAAAACCCGCCGCCGCCGAAGCCCAAAAGCTTCGCTCAATCACCACGCCCTGGATCGGGTCTCGTGCGGGATGCCTCCCCCGCCGAGGCCTTTTTTTATGGCGTCGGCTAAGACCTATGCTTGGGAAATCGGCCTGCGGTTCCGAGCGTGCTGGGCCTACGAACCCTTGCTCGCCTTGGTCGGCTTCGCGGTGTCGGCCTTGAGCACCGTGTCGTCGCCACGCCACTGCACGAAGCCTTCGACCGCTTCGTACTCGGCCAAACCGAGTTGGTCGTAGACCGCGGCGGTCGCTTTGTTCCGGTCCTCAGCCCGCTCCCAAAACTCACGCTCGTCCGCTCCGGGGAACAACGCGCGGTCCTTCTGGGATTCGTGCTTGAAGATCGCCACCCGCTTACGCATCAGTTCGCTGGGCGACAAGGGCACGGCCATCTCGATCCGCTCGGGCTCCCATTCCTGCCACGCCCCGCGGTACAACCAGAACTCGCAGTCGTTGTGCCAATCCTTGTCTTCCGAACGACGCATCGCCTCGAAGACGGCGGCGAGGCAGGTGCGGTGCGTGCCGTGCGGGTCGGACAGGTCGCCCGCGGCGTAGACCTGGTGGGGTTTGATCTGGTCCAAGAGGTCCATGGTGATCTGGATGTCCTGCTCGCCCAGTGGCTTCTTGCGAACCTTGCCGGTCTCGTAGAACGGCATGTCCATGAAGTGCAGGTTATCCATCGGCACGCCGCAGGACCGCCCCGCCGCGCGGGCTTCGCCACGCCGAATCAAGCCCTTGAGTTGTTGGACCTCGGGCGAATCGACTTGGCCGGGTTGCTTGTTCTTAACGAACTCTTCGATGTGTGACTCGAACGCGGCGGTTTTCTTTTCGCCGATGCCGGCCATGCGGTTGAACTCGGCGGCGAAGTCGGCGAAGCGGATCGCGTCCTCATCGAACACCGCGATGTTGCCCGACACTTGATACGCGACGTGGACCTCGTGGCCCTGATCGACGAGGCGGATAAGCGTGCCGCCCATCGAGATCACGTCGTCGTCGGGGTGGGGCGAGAAGATCAACACCCGCTTGGGGAACGGCCCCGTGTCGTCGGCCCGTCGGTTACGGTCGGCGGGTTTGCCGCCCGGCCAGCCGGTAATGGTGTTTTGCACGGACTTGAAAACGCCGACGTTGATGTCGTAGCCCGGGCCGTGCTCGGCGATGAGTTCCTGGAGGCCGTGCTCGTTGTAGTCTTCGTCGGTGAGCTTGAGGATCGGCTTATCGATGTGACGGGCCAACCAGATGACGGCCTTGCGGATCAGCGTGGGCGTCCAGTCCACGGGGCCCAGCAACCAAGGCGACTTCGCCCGGGTCAGCTCGGCCGAGGCCGCGGCGTCGATGAACACCTCCGCGTTGGGGTGTTCCTGCAGATAGCTCGCCGAGACGACAGACGAGATCTCACCTTCGATCGCTTTAAAGAGGATCGGTGCCTTGCCTTCGCCGAAGCCCATCATGATGATCCGGCGGGCGGCGAGGATCGTGCCCACGCCCATGGTGATCGCACGCTGCGGGACGTGCTCGATGCCGAAGAAGTCGGACGCGGCGTCGAGCCGGGTGAGGCGGTCGAGCCAGATCGCGCGGGTGCGCGAGTCGCGGGCCGAGCCGGGCTCGTTGAAACCAATGTGGCCGGTTCGGCCGATGCCCAGGAGTTGGACGTCGATGCCGCCCGCATCGTCGATGGCTTTCTCGTAGGCAGCGCAGTAGTGCGGGATCTCGTCGGCCGAGAGCGTGCCGTCGGGGATGTGCACGTTGGCCGGGTCGATGTCGATGTGATCGAACAGGTGCTCGTTCATAAACCGGACGTAGCTCTGCAGTTCGTTGGGCTGCATCGGCAGGTATTCGTCGAGGTTGAACGTGACGACGTTTTTGAACGACAACCCTTCTTCTCGATGCAGCCGGATGAGCTCGGCGTAGACGCCGGTGGGCGTCGAGCCGGTAGCCAAACCCAACACACACGTCTTGCCCGCCTCGGCCCGCTCACGAATCAGCGTCGCCAACTCCGCGGCGACCGCCCGGCTGACGTCGGCGGGATCGGCATACACCTGAACAGGCAATTTTTCACGGGCGGCCAAGTGGTCGATCACGATCGCGTCAGACATGAGAGCGGGCTCCATAAGGGTTGATTTTCATGTTAAATATCGTATATGATATTTATTGTCAAGCCGATTTTACGCATAATTATCAAATTTTCTAGATTCATCGAAGCCGTTCACCGATGGAATCTAACGGTTAAGATATCGTAAGCCATGGTGACCTCCGACCACGAAGCCCAGATCCTCAGCCTGCTCCAGCAGCTGGGGCCGCTCAGCCGGCAGCAGCTCCACGAGCGCACCGGGCTGCGCCCCAACACCGTGGGGGATGTGGCCAGCCAACTGCTCGAACGCGGCCTGCTGGTCGAAGGCGAGCCGCAGGCCGTGGGCCCCGGTCGACCGAGGGTTCCGCTGCAGATCGACGAATCGCAGTGCTGGGTGGTGGGCCTCGCGCTCAAGCCCGGCTCAGTTAAAGGTTGTCGGGTTAATCTGCAGGGCCGACGTATCGGCCGGGCGTTGTCGCAACCTTTGCGTGAAGGCGAAGCGGTCACCGACGCGGCCGCGACTATGCTTAAACGATTGCTAGCCCCCGAAGCGGTGGCGGTGGGCGTGACCACGACGGGCCTGCTGGATGCCGAGTCGCGTCGCATCCTGTTCAGCACCGCGGTGCCCGACCACCGCCCCACCTCGGCCCAGCCGATCTACGACGCGGCGGGCGACCTGCCGCTGCGCTTCGACAACGACATGCGGGCGTGGGCGACGCGTTGGCAACTCACCCACCCCGCTACGCCGCGCGAAGACCTCTTGCTGGTTCATGTGCGCGACGGCGCGATCGGCTCGGCGCTCATGGTCGACGGCAAGCCCAACCGCGGCTGCGTCGTCGGCGGCAACGAACTCGGCTACACCCGGCTGCCGATCGACGGCGAAGCGATGAAGCTCGAAGATATTTTCAGTTCGGCGTTTCTCCAACGCATCGCCCCGAACACCGCGGGCGGCTTGGATGAACGCGTGGCCGATTACGCCCCCGACGACACCGCCTTGATCCGGGCGACCGAACTCCTGGCGTTGGGCCTGGCTAACACCTGCAACTTCGTGCGTCCGCACCGGTTGGTTTTGGCGAGCGACCTGACCCGACACGCCCGGTTTTACCACGCGCTGCTCGACGCGATGAAACGGAC
This sequence comes from Planctomycetota bacterium, assembly GCA_039199695.1. Lineage (GTDB taxonomy): Bacteria > Planctomycetota > Phycisphaerae > Phycisphaerales > Phycisphaeraceae > Algisphaera. The sequence goes on from JBCCST010000003.1 coordinate 31,216, forward strand.
CATGCTGACGCCCGTTGCCGAGCGGATGCGGATCGACACCTGGGAAGACTCGCTGCCGCAGGGTGCCGAGGCCGCGGGGTGGTTGGTGTTGGACCTGATCTACCGGTCGCCGGAAACGTCGGGCACCGTTTGACAACGCCACGCTTCACCGCGGTCAACGACATCGCGTCGAATCCTCAGTTTCGCTTGCTGTTCCAAGTCAGAATCCACTCCGGGGTCTGGGCGAGGTATTGCTCAACGTGCCGGCGACGCGTGGCGTAGTAGCGGATCACCAGCGCCTGCACCAGCCAACCGACGACCAAAACAATCGCGTACACCGCTACGGTCAGTTGACGGAACAGGTCTGAATACGGGGCGAGCAACTCGCCGAGTTCGGGGTAGGTTGCGATGGCCTGCGCGTATCGATCCGGGCCGAGCCAGGCGCTGGCCATCGACCACAAGCAGTACACCGACAGCAGGCCGGTCAAGACGATCTGGTTGCGGGTCAAGATCGTGACGCCCCGCGTGTCGAGACGCCGCAGCGCCGCCCGGCCGCGAAACTCGAAGACCGCCGTACCGATCAGGCACGCCGCGGCATACGCCCCCTTTAAACTGAACAACGCGAAGGGCAACGAGAGCACCGCGAAGACCGCGAGCGTCCAGGCGCTGAACGCCACCACGCGCAGCGCCCGCCGGATCGGGCCGTAAGCGATTTGGGCGGCGGCGAGTTGGGCGTAGTGCTCGGCGGTGAGTGCGGGTGGTGTTTCCCCATTGTCGTCGGCCGATCGTCGTGGCGTATTCACGGGCGAATTTAGATGGGCATCTTGAGCGACTTCTATACCGGGCGTGGGTGCAGTCGGGTGGGAAGATAAGCTCATAACGCTCTATCGGCTATTTCGTGCCCCGGCACCGAAATCCATCGCCAACTCAAGGTGCTTCTAAAACCACCGCCCCCGACTCATCCACCGCGTCGGCTTCGCGCTCGACCCGAAATCGGCCGCGATCGACCGGCGACTCCGAGGTGTAATGCCCCGTGATCGCCTCGTCGTTTCGGTTGAGCACCGCTTGGTAGATGACCACCTGGTCTTCGACGCCGAAGGTGCCTTCGGTCCGGAGCGTCACCCGCACCTCGGGTTGCGAGCTCGCCTCCGTTTCCCCTTGATCGTGATTCAAGTCTTCGGCCGTGAGTGGCTCGACTTCCATCGCCATCTCGACCTCGGCCGTCGGTTGGCCCATGCTCAAGAGCAGCATGGCGGTTTCAAAACGTGCGGGCACCAAGAACTCGCCCTCGGCGGGCAGCGGATCGGGCAGCCGAAAGCTGACCTGGCCGTTGACCAACGCCCGCTGTTCGCTGGTCCACGTCCCGTACCACACGGCGGTCGCGGTCAGCTCGCCCGACGGGGCCGCGATCCGGCAACCCATCAGCAACGCGATCAAGGGACACCACCACGCGAGCTGCCGAAGGCTATTCGCGGAACGGCTTCGCCAAACCGGCGCGGAGCGAAACATACGGACGCTTCCTTTCGGTGTTGATCGATCGTGCGTAGCCGTGGGGGCTCAGACGTCCAGGTCGACCGAGACCGGGGCGTGGTCCGAACACTGTAGGCCGGCCTCGCGGTGCGTCGCGGTGGTTCGACATTTTTTCGCGGCCGCCGGGTTCGCCAGCAGGTAGTCGATCCGCCAGCCGCGGTCTTTCGCCCGGGCCTGCCCGCGGTTGGACCACCAGGAGTAGGGCCCGTCCACGTCGCCCGCCTCCTCCCGCACCACGTCACGCCAACCCAACTCCAGCAGCCCGCCGAACCATTCGCGTTCGTGCGGCAAAAAGCCCGACTGGTTCTGGTTCGACTTCGCGTAGAAAATGTCGCGTTCGGTGTGGGCGATGTTGAGGTCGCCGCCGAGCACGGTGGGCGTGCGGGCCCGCTTGAGTTTCTCGGCCCACGGCCGGAACCGTCCCATCCAGGCTTCCTTGGCTTGTTGACGCTCGGGCGAGGAAGAACCCGACGGCAGGTAAATGCTGACCACTTGCACCCCATCGACTTTGACCCGCAACACCCGCCCTTCGTCGTCGGCGATTCCGTCGTCAAGCCCGGTGGCGACCACGGTGTGGGGCGACCGCGACCACACGGCGGTGCCCGCGTAGCCCGGCTTCTCGGCGGGGTGCCACGTGACGTGCCATCCTTCGGGGGCCGACCATTCCGGGTCGAGCTGCTCGGGCTTCACGCGGATTTCCTGCAACAACAGGACGTCCGGCCGGATGGCGTTGAGTTGCTCGGCCAGGCCCTTTCGGACCGCGGCCCGCAAGCCGTTCACATTCCAGGTGGTGATACGCATAGGGGCTTCCACGACGGGATTTCGATCCGCGGATCGTATTGGAAATCATCCCGGGCGCGTCAAAACGGAGATCAGCCGGACGAATATTTTCTCGTCTAGTCCGACAAGTCTTTTTTAGAAATAAACTTACGAGATTTCGGAAGCGAAATTCTTGCTGGACAAACGGCCGATCTCGGGTACACTTTTATAAGAATGTGATTCGATTTCGTGATTTATTGCTCTCATTAAGAGCTGAGTAGGGTATTTTTGGGGTACGCAGGTTCCGCGGCAGGTGGAGTGGGGCAACTTCTCCCTTGTGACCGATAACAAAGTGGACGCTGTCGAGTTGTTTGGCGGCACCGACGTTTGTACGAGCTTCTTCATCTATCCCCATCATCTAAGAGTCGTACAACATCCTCAGGGAACGGAGAATCCAGTCAATGATGCCATCTAACCCAACCAGCCGCGGCTTCAGCGCGGCTTTGGCGATCGCTCTGATCGGCGGCTTCTCGGGATACGTCTCGCCGCAAGCCTCGGCCGGCATGGTCCCGCACATCTACGAATACTCGAACACCAACGTCGGCACCCCCGCCATCTCGGGGACCGACGCGACCATCGATGAAGTCTTCGCCCAATGGGACGAAAACACCAAATACTTCACCTGGAGCGCGTTGTACTCCGCCACCGACGCGGCGGACCTGCCCACCGGGTTTACCTTGGTGGTCAACGACGGGCCGATGCCCAAGGGGCACCTCGGCGAGCTTGCGGTGGTCTACTTCGAAGCCGAGGAACTCTACGAATCCGACTTCAACTCCGGCGATATCAACCTCACGACGTACGCCTACAACGGCGGCAGTTCCGCCAGCGCTCACCGCACCTCCGATTTCCGCGATGTGCAGAGCCAAACCCCCGCCGCCCCCGACCAGATCGCCTCGACGCTCAACAACGATTTCACCTCCACGGACTTTACCCTGAGTGATGGCGAAGACAACGGGCGCAAGACGCGCTTCGTCGAGGTCAAGTTCGACGCCACCCCCATCTTGGATCATGTGCCCCTGCAGCCGTCGATCGACACGATGGACAACGACGCCCCGCTCACGTGGACCGGTATCCAGTTTGCCCAGATGATCGGCATCTGGTTCCACCCGTTCAACAACATCAACCCCGAGTACGACGCCAACGGCTTCCTCGAGTTTGGCGTCGCGGGCCCCACGGTCAACGAAGGCTGGCAGGTCGTCCGCAACAACTACGGCTTCTTCGATGTCGACAATCTTCAAGCCGTCAAGGTGCCCGAGCCCGCGTCGGCGATGCTGCTCATGGCCGGCACCGCGGCCCTCGGCTTCCGCCGTCGTCGTTGAATTCAAAGCCAAGCTTTCGACAATCAAACGAAACAACAACCCCGCGTGGAGGACCGCGGGGTTGTTTCTTAATGCTTCAAATTGGGGCGTCGGCTGAACGCCTTAATCCTTGGGGTGACCTTCACCTTCAAGGATGCCGCCGCTGTTGACTTCCTGCAGGATCAGGCCGATCGCGGCGGGCACGAACACGAGCAGCGGGATCACCAGTTGGCTGGACGTGAGCCCATCCGCCACGGTTTGCCGCCACGGTTCAAAGCTCAGCAGCAACGCCAAGACGCCCATCATGGCGATGGTCGAGCCGCTGACCGAGGTGAACATCACCACCGACAGCTTGAACAAGATAAACGCCAGCATCCCGCAGATCAGTAGACCCAGCAAAGCACCGAGCCAATACTCGTCGGCCGGGATGATGCTGCGGGCTTCGCCGCCCTCCGAAGCGATCTTGTTGATCGCGTGGGCCATACCCGCCCAGAGGTTGGCCCCGACAAACGCTCCGGCGAGGCCGCCGAAGATCGAGACCGCGTATTTCATCAGCGGGAAAGCCAGCGTCGCCAAGAGCACGCCGAGGCAGCCCGCGACGATGTAAGGCGCCCCGATTTTTCCGCCGAACCAGTAGCCCGCGAACATGCCCAGGAGCAGCGCCACGCTGATGGTGGCGAGTTTGTAAAACTTGTAACCGTTGAACATGCACAAGACGCCGACGATCACGAACACCACCGCCCAGACCGCGCCGAGGGTCTGCAGGTGTTCGATGACGTGCTCGGGCTGGGCCAACGCGTCGCCGCGCGAGAACATGCCGGCGACGGTGTCGAAGAAGTTGGTCAGGGCTTCGCCCATGCTCTGGGGCTGACCGGCCGGGCCGGGTACCGTAGCCGCGTCTGCTGCCGGAGCGGCCTGGGCGAGCGTCGAAACGTGAAGTAGTCCGTGGGTCATGGGGCAGCTCCTGAAAGGAAAAGTCGGCCGCCCGGGTCCCGCTTGTGCCTCGCGGCTGGATCACAGCGTCAGAGGGGTTGGCGGGGGGTGCGGTGGCCGATTGCTACCCTAGTCATCGTCTTTCTTCTTCCGAAGCGTCCACTGAATCAGCACGCCCAGCAGCGTTATCAGACCCAGCGTCAACAGCACGCCCCGCCAACTGCCCGGCAACAAGGCCTCGGAGCCCGGCACGTATTTCAGCATCAGCGTCCGCCCCGCGAACAAAATCAACAGCGCCCCCACCATCGCCGTCTGCAGCGACGCCGCGACGCCCGGAAGGATCAAGCCCAGCAGCAAACCGACGACCGCGCCGACGCCCGCACCCGCCATCAGGAACCGCCTAGCCCCCGGCGACATCTCCTGCCACCAGACCTTGACTTCCTCGACCTGCTGCCGCCAGACGGACTGCAGGTCGGCATAAAACTGATCCCGGTCAAACAACCCGTCGGCCGCGAGCGCGGCTTTTTCTTTCGTCGACAACGCCTCGGGGTCTTCGACCTCGGACAACTCTTCGAGCGCTCGATCACGGAGTCGTTGGGCCTCGGGGTCGGACTCGCCGGCCCCCATCGCGTCGAGCGTCACTTCTTGCGCCCCCTGGATCGAACTCATCGGCGGCGGGTTGCCCGTCCAGATCATCGCCACGATCGGCACGACCGCAGCCAACAAGACCGCCGCCGTCGCGCCCATCCAGAACCGGAACAACAACCACGCCAACAACACGCCCGCCAACGCCCCGCCGATCGCGATCGCCAACACCCACAGGCCGTGGCTGGAAGAATCCGGCGTCACCGCCTCGCCGGCGCCCTCGGCCGGGACCGTCCCGGTGACGATGCCCGCGGCCAACGCCGCCGCGCCAAGCCCGCCCAACACAAACCCCGTCAGCATCGCCCCCTTCTCGGCCAACCGCCCGCCGAAGACCCACAGCACCAGGCCGAGCACGAACGCCAAACCGAGCAACACCGTCCACGCCGCGGGCATCGACTGCATGAGCTCCGCAAAGTTCTGCGGCTCGATCACCGATGGGGTTTCGTTTTCGGGCATCGCGGGAACCTCTTCTTTCTCCGTAACGGCCCTACCACCCTAGCGTATACGCTCCGATTCCCGAAACGCGGCGACGCGGAAAAGGGTTATCGCCCCCGCCCGCTCGCACGGCCGCAATCGGTACAATCTCCACGATGTCGCAGGACGCCCCCGAATCCCATCCCGCCGCCAACCCCAACGACGCCCAGGACGACGCTCAGCGTCAACTCGCGCCGCTGCGCGCACGCATCGACGAACTCGACGAGAGAGTCGTGAAGCTGCTCAACGAGCGGGCCGAGATCGTGATCGAGGTCGGGCAGATCAAGCGGGCCACCGGCGAGGCGGTGCCGATCTACGCCCCGGACCGCGAACAGGCGGTCATGCAGAAGATCCGCAGCGCCAACACCGGGCCACTGCCCGATGCGTGCGTGCAGGCGATCTGGCGGGAGTTGATGTCGGGCAGCTTTGCCCTCGAGCGCCCGCTGCGCATCGGCTACCTCGGCCCGGCCGGGAGTTTTTCGCATCTCGCGGCGCGTCGTAAATTCGGGGCCTCGGTCGACTACGACGAGCTCACCGACTTCGCCGCGATCTTCGACGAAGTCGCCCGCGGCCACATCGATTACGGCCTGATCCCCATCGAAAACTCGACCCACGGCGGGGTCACCGCTAGCCTCGACTGCTTCCTCGACACGCCGGTCAAGATCGCCGCCGAGGTCCGCATCGCGATCCACCACAACCTCTTGTCCCGCCAGCCGCTCGACCAGATCACCCGCGTGTACTCGCATCAGCAGGCGCTGGGGCAGTGCCGGCGCTGGCTGTCGGCTCAACTGCCGGCAGCCGAGCAGATCGCCACCGTGTCGACCTCGCAGGCCGCGGCGCTCGCCGCATCTGAGGAAGGTTCCGCGGCCATCGGGTCCAGCCTCGCGGCGCAGCTCAACGACGTGCCGATTCTTTTCGACAACATCGAGGACAACCCCAACAACGAGACCCGTTTCTTCGTCATCGCCCGCCAGAACGCCAAGCCCAGCGGGGACGACAAGACCTCGATCCTGTTCACCACCGAACACAAGGCCGGGGCGCTGACCGACGTGCTCATCGTGTTCCGCGACCACGGGCTGAACCTGACCCGCCTCGCCGAGCGGCCCAGCCAGCGGATGAACTGGGAATACTACTTCTTCGTCGACGTCGAGGGCCACGTCGACGAGCCGCAGGTGCAGGCCGCGTTGACCGAGGCGAAGCAGCACTGCCTCCAGCTGACGGTGCTCGGCTCGTTCCCGCAGGCCCGGGAAGTGCTCTGACCCCAAATCAGGCCCGATAGCCCGCCCCCGATCACCCAACCCTTGCCAGCTTCACGGCTTGGGTTTATTCTAATTGGTCTTACGAGGTCACCCCTCACGTCCCCCGATCTCCCTGCTCTCGGAGCTTCACCCCATGGCCAAGATGTTTTACACGTTGGAAGAGGCTTCCGCCCGGCTCGGTCTCGACGCCGAAGCGATCAAAGAAATGGCCGCCAGCGGCAAGCTCCAACAGTTCCGCGACCGCGACAAGCTGATGTTCAAACGCGAACAGGTCGATTCGATGGCCAGCGTTGATGACGGTGCCGAGGGCTCGAGCCTGGGGATCCCCTTGGCCGATGCCGGGCCCGACGACACCGACGCGATTAGCCTCGCCGACTCCATGGCGGGCGACACCGAACCCGACGACCCGCGTGAAGGCACGGGCATCAGCGTGTTCGACGCCGGCGAAGTCGAGCCGGCCGACCCGATGGCCCAGACGCAAGTCACCCAGCCCCAAATCGACGATGAAGAGCTCGCGCTCGAGTCCGTCGGCTCGGGCTCGGGCCTGCTGGACCTGACCCGTGAATCCGACGACACGAGCCTCGGCGCCGAGTTGCTCGACGAAATCTACCCCGGCGGCGGCGACACCGGGACCGGCGCGTCCTCGGCCGACTTCGGCCTCGAATCGTCCGTCGGCTCGTCGGGCGTTTTCGAAGGCGCTCTGGCGATGGACACCGGCACGTCCGGGCCTTCGGGGCTGGAAAACCTGGTCGAAACCGACCCCGGCTCGATGGACCTGCCCGGCGCGGGAGTGACCGCCTCGGCGAGCGCGGCCGTGTCGTACGCCGCGGCCGAGGAATCCGATCCGGCCGGCAGCGCTTTGGGCGCGGGCCTGCTCATCGGCGCGACCGCGGCGTTGTTCATCGGCCTGATCGTTATCGCCGCGGCGTTGGCGGGCAGCCGCAGCGCGTTGACCAGCATGCTGGTGGTCGACGGCAAAGCCAGCAACGTCATGTTCCTCTGCCTCGGGCTCGCGGCGGTGAGCGCGGTGCTGGGCGGCGTGGGCTTTGTGCTGGGTAAGAAGTCGGCGTAACGCTTCGGTTCAACACCGAATGAAAATTTTGTGCGGGTCGCGGAAGCCATCATGCTTTTGTGTGGCTGTGTCGTGGTAGGATGCCACCACCGGCTCGGTGACTGCCCTTTGAATTCATCCGTGTTTACTCGTGGCCTCTTTGGTCCCCGTTGAACGATTTGCCATGCTCAGCCCGTACGCCAAGAACGAATGGCTCACCATCATCGCGGTGGGTGCGTGCGTGGGCTTGTCGTTGGTGCTGCTGGGGTATTGGCCCGGGGCGGTGGGCATCGGGGTGGCGACTTTGGCGGTGTTGACGTTTTTCCGCGATCCGGATCGGCGGATTCCGAGCCCGCGGAACATCGTGGTCGCCCCGGCGGACGGCAAGATCTCGTCGATCCACGAGGTCGAGCATTTTCCGCCGTTCGACGGGCCGGCGGTCTGCGTCCGGGTGTTCATGTCCGTGTTCGATGTCCACGTCAACCGCTGCGTCTGCCACGGCAAGGTCGCGTCGATCACCCACCAGCCCGGCAACCACGGCAACACCCTGAACCCCGAATCCATCGAAGACAACGAATCGATGACGACGCTGTTTGTCCACCCCGTGAAGGGGCACCCCGTCGCGGCGGTGCGCCAAGTCGCGGGCTTGCTCGCGCGGACGATCCACAACGGCCTCCGCGACGAGCAGGTCGTCCAACGCGGCCAACGCATGGGCATCATCAAGCTCGGCTCGACCAGCGAGCTCTACCTCCCGGCCAACCTCAAACCCGACGTCCTGGTCAAGCAGGGGCAAAAAGTCCTGGCGGGGATGACCGTCCTGGCCAACGTGACGCCGCTGGACCCGGCCGAGGGTCTGCCGCCGCAGATCACGTTGTTCGCCTCGCCGACGGAAGACGATGGCGGGGACGGCGAGCCATCGGTGTTCGCCGAGAAAGACCCGGCTTCTTCGCCGCGGTGAAGCCCAGGCGAAGTTAAGAATCACAAGAGTCAATGGGCTTGGCCGTGGATAAGCGGGCGGTTTGGCTGCGCGCGGGCGTCTGGACTACACTTGCGGCTATGAGCTCTGCATCGCCCGCCCCGACGCCCAACCCCGCCCAATCCCAACCCGCAACCGCCCGCCTCGCGCTCGAAGACGGCAGCGTTTTCGTCGGCCAAGCCTTCGGCGACGCCACCCCCAAAACGATCGAGGGCGAGGTGTGTTTCAACACGTCGCTGTCGGGCTATCAGGAAGTCATCACCGACCCGTCTTACGCCGGGCAGATCGTCACGATGACGTGCCCTTTGATCGGGAACTACGGCGTCAACGAGGACGATCTCGAATCGGCCCGGGCCCAGGTCAACGGGTTCGTAGTCCGCGAACTCGCCAACACCGCTAGCAACTACCGCGCGACCGCGAAGCTCGAAGACTGGCTCGCGCAGGAAGGCGTCACCGGCATCGCCGGGATCGACACCCGGGCGCTGACCCGGCGGCTGCGTACCGAAGGCGCCCTGCGCGGCGTGCTCTGCACCGATGACGCGATCGCCGACGCGGAGTTGGTCGCCCAAGCCCAAGCCTCGGCCGGGCTGGTCGGCAAGAACCTGGTGGCCACGGTCAGCCGGACCGAGCCGTTGACCTGGAGCGATGACTTGGGCGAGTGGTTGCCGTTGCAGGGCAAGATCCCGCCGAGTGATAAGCGCTACAAAGTGGTCGCGCTCGACTGCGGGGCCAAGCTCAACATCCTGCGTAACCTGACCGACTCGGGCTGCGACGTCACCGTGCTGCCCTACGACACGCCGCCCGAAGCGATCCGTGAACACGCCCCCGACGGGTTGTTCGTCTCCAACGGCCCGGGCGACCCCGCCGCGGTTCAGCCCACCGTTGACCACCTCAAGCAACTGCTCGGCGAGTTGCCGATCTTTGGCATCTGCCTCGGGCATCAGCTGCTGAGTCTGGCCATGGGGGCCGAGACGTTCAAGCTCAAGTTCGGCCACCGCGGCGGCAACCAGCCGGTTCAAAACCTCGGCACGCAGAAGGTGGAGATCACCAGCCAGAACCACGGCTTCGCCGTCGATCCCGACAGCCTCGCCCAAGCCGGCGGTGAACCGACGCACCTGAACCTCAACGACAAGACCCTCGAGGGCTTCCGACACACCGCAGAGCCGATCTTCGCGGTGCAGTACCACCCCGAGGCGAGCCCCGGCCCGCACGACAGCCGATACTTGTTTGACTGTTTCGTCGAAATGATCAAAACCGGCGTCAGCCCGGACGCGGCGGCGATGGATCAGGCCCAACGCATCCGTAACCAAATTTCTTCATAAGGCCATTAAATTCAACAGCTTGATTCAAATTACCCAAACCGCCACCCAATCTTCGTTAGAAAACGACTAAGTGCCGCTGATATTGAGACTTCTAGAGATTTATTCGTTGCATTGCCCCGCATAGGGGGCTAAACTATGCACTAAAGATATATAACCTGTTTGTGTACCGCTCGTAAGGATACGACGGTAAAGACGCAAAACACATAGACGGAGAGAAAGCCGCGAGGGAAAAAATGCATTTGATCACTAAAACCTTATCTTCCGTTCGGGTCTTCACCGCTGGGGTGATTGTTTCGGGTCTTTCCATGGGGGCCGCTCAAGCCCAAATCGTGGTCGATCTCAGCAACCCTGCCGACTACACGATCCAAGAAATCATCGATGGCAACGGTCTGCGTGTGGGCGACAAAGTCTTCGACGACTTCTCGATTGTCAGCACCGGAACCACCGGCATCACGCTTCCCGACGCGGACAGCGTAAAAGTCAAAGGTGGCCTCGATTCCACGGGCAACATCGAGTTGGAGTTCTTTGGTGGCTGGGTCGCCGGCACCAACGAACTGATCAACAGCACTATTGAGTTCACCGTCACCGCCGACTCGCCCTTCCTCATCGAAGCCGTCGAGTTGAGCATGCAAAACTTCGCCGCCTTCGGTGCGGGCCAAGTCAACATCGCGGAAAACATCTTCCTCGATGAAGACGAAACCGTCATCGGCATCGCCCCGCCCTTCCTGAACACGTTCTACGAAGGCAACACCGGCACCCTGGTCAACCTCGACACCGCGACGGTGATCCCCGGCCCGCAAAGCACGCTGTACGTCAGCAAGGACATCACCGTCCGCGACCTGTCGGACGGCAGCCAAGCCAGCTCGGCTCACCTCAGCCGCTTCACCCAGACCTACATCCAGATCCCCGAGCCCGGCACCGTGGTGCTGCTGCTCTCGGGCGGTGCCCTGATGATGATGCGTCGCCGCAGCGAAGGCTGAATCCGGCCACTAAAAACCTGATTGAACTAAAGCCGCCTCAAAAACGAGGCGGCTTTTTTTTGCTTACCGCGCGTCGTTACTTCGCTTGCGCTGTCGAGGTTACACTCTCAGCCGTGCATCCCAACGGCCAACCCCGAGCACGCTCAATTTCATGAACCCTATCGATCCCCCGATATCAGTCAAACACAAGCCTCCCCAGAAGATGCTGGATTGGTCCACCGCCGACTCGGCTGAACTGTACGGATGCGATCGCTGGGGGAACGGGTACTTCAGCATTTCCGGTCAAGGCCGTCTCACCGTCCATCCCCACGGCCCCGCCGGCCCCTCGGCCGATCTGTGGCAACTGGTGCAAGACTTGCGGCAACGGGACTGCGCCACCCCCCTGCTCTTGCGTTTCCCCGGGATTCTTGAAGACCGACTGAACCAGATCGCGGGTGCGTTTGATCGAGCGATCGAAGAGTTCGACTACCCGGGCCGCTACCGCGGGGTCTACCCCGTGAAGGTCAACCAACAGCGACACGTTCTGGAAGACTTGGTTCACTTCGGCCAGCGTTACAACTTCGGCTTCGAGGCGGGCAGCAAACCCGAACTCCTCGCCGTGATGGCCTTGGTGAGCGACCCCGAAACCTTGGTGGTGTGCAACGGATTCAAAGACCGTCACTTCATCGAAGCCGTGATCCTTTCTCGCAAGATCGGCAAGAACGTGATCCCCGTGGTCGAACGTTTCAACGAACTGCCGCTGATTATCGAACAGGCCAAGGCTCACGATGTCCGCCCCGCCATCGGCCTGAGGATCAAGCTCGCCAGCGCGGGCTCGGGCCGGTGGCGAGAGTCCGGCGGCGACCGCAGCAAGTTCGGCCTGTTTACCAGCGAGGTTCTAAGCGCGGCCCGGCTGCTCAAAGACGAGGGCATGCTCGACTGCCTCGAGCTGCTCCACTTTCATCTGGGCAGCCAGATCGGGGATATCCGGGCGCTCAAAACCGCCCTGGTGGAATCCGCCCGCTTGTACGTGGAGTTGGTGAAGCTCGGGGCGGGCCTGCGTTACCTGGACGTGGGCGGCGGGCTGGGGATCGATTACGACGGGAGTAAGACCGACCACGATTCGAGTATGAATTACTCGCTCGCCGAGTACGCCAACAACGTGGTCTACCACATCGGCGAGGTCTGCCGCGACGCCGACGTCCCCGCCCCCACGCTGATCTCCGAGTCGGGCCGGGCCATCGCTGCCCACCACAGCGTCTTGGTCATGGACGTGCTGGGCAGTTCGGGGGCCGGCCGTTTCGAACCCGCGACACATCTCGATGCGCAAGAACTCGCCGCGCTGCCGACCCCGGTGCGTATGCTCGCCGAGACGCTCGACGCCCTGAGCCCCGACAACCTGCGTGAGTATTACCACGACGCGCAGGTGGCCCGGCAACAGACGTTGGAGTTGTTCAATCTCGGTTTTTGTTCGCTCGAACACCGCGGATTGGCCGAGCGGTTGTTCTACAACGTGTGCGCCGAGATCCACCGGATCGCCCGGACCTTCGACCCGTTGCCCGCGGAGTTCGCTGCGCTCGAGACGATGCTCAGCGATCTTTATTTCTGCAACGGATCGATCTTCCAATCGCTCCCCGACAGCTGGGCCATCGGCCAACTCTTCCCCGTCATGCCGATCCACCGGCTGGACGAGGAGCCGACGCGCCGCGGCGTTTTGGCCGACATCACCTGCGACTCCGACGGCAAGATCGACCGCTTCATCGCCCCGCCCGGGACGGGGCAATCCAGCGTCCCCCTGCTCCCGCTCCATCCGTACGTCAGTGGCGAAGAATACCTGCTGGGCTTCTTCCTGGTCGGGGCCTACCAGGAGACGCTCGGCGATCTGCACAACCTCTTCGGCGACACCAACGCGGTACACGTCGCGCTCGACGATAACGGCCAAGTCCACTTTGAAGAAGTAGTCGACGGCGACACCACGGCCGAGGTCTTGAGCTACGTCCAGTTTGAGCCGGACCAACTACGGCGAACCTTTCGGCAGACCGTCGAACAAGCCGTGCGCAACGGCAAGATCACGGTCCAAGAATCCGCCGTGCTGCGTCGGTTCTACGAACAAGGGCTGGCGGGGTACACCTATTTGAAGTAACCGCGGCATCCGCCCGAGAGCATACTGTCTTGCCCTAGCGGCCTGACGAATCGGAGATGGGCTACGCTGCGGGATTCTCGGCCGGGGCGACGTAGATTTCACTGCCGTCAACCGAAATCACCCGCACGGCGGTGCCTTTGTCGATTGTCCCGTGCTTGGCCAGGCATTCTTCACGTCGGCCGTTGATCAGGCAGGTCCCGACCGGGAACAACGGCGTCAAGGTTTCGCCGGTGTCGCCGGGCTTGATCGCTTGGGTTTCATCGGACGCCGATGCGCGGAGTAACGGGGCATTGGGATCGGTGCGCTGTGTCACCGCCTCCTGCGCGTCTTTCAGCGTCACCCATTTGGCGAACGGCGTGTCCGGGGCGACCTTTAACATGAACCCGATGGCGAACGGAATTGCGAGGAGCACCCCCGTCGCGGCGAGCAGGCCGAGCGTAGAGTCCCGCCAAAACAGACAGACCACGCCCGAGACCGCGGCCAAGCCCGACAACGCCCCGACGATCCCGCCCGTGGGCAGAAACGCCTCGACAAAAAACAACGCCACCGCCATCGCGAGTAAGACGATGCCCCAGATCAACCATACGGTCGGATCGGTCCCGGCCGGGGTCGGCGTCGCGGCTTGGGCCAAGATCGTCAAGCTCTCGTACATGACGTGATTATCGCAGGCCCGACCGCTCTCGGCCACTCGCCGCGATCAACACACAAGAGCATTTAGAAGTCCCAGCGCTTTAGCCTGGTGCCGTCCGGCGAAACGAGCTCGATCCAATCGATGCGGATCTCACCTTCACCGCGGCCCGGGTCGAGGCGGAAGCCCGACAGCTCACCGACCACCGGAAGGGTAACTTCGTACTCGTGCCATTGCCCGTCGTGGATCAGATTGAAGTCCACGAACTTGCCGGCAAAGCCCGGCTTGGATTTCGACGCCCAGAACATCTGCCCATCGCCGGACGTGTTCAGCTTGATCCGCGCCCGGCCGATGACCGGCCCGACCGACTTCGGCACCGCCTGGGTGGCGATAAACGGGTCTTTGCCGGTGCTGGTCACCACCAAATGCCCGCCGTCACGTTTCACGCCCGCGGCGGTCCCGCTGGCGTTCCAACCCGCGGCGCTCTTGGCCCCCGTGGGTTGAGGTTTGGGCGGCGTGCCCTTGCCGGTGATCGGGTTGAAGACGCCCAGCTGGAAGTTGGGGTTGGGCGGGGGCACCGGGGTGTTGGTGTCCATGAGGTGGCCGGCGATCATGCCGTCGAGTTCACTCACCAATTCGGGCATCTGCCCGGCCAGGTTGTTGGTCTCGCCGAGGTCATCGGCGAGATTGTAAAGCTCGAAGATGTACGGATCGCTGCCGTCGCGGTCGTAACGGCGGATCAATTTGTAATCGCCGTGCCGTACCGCCGACGCCGACATGTTGCGGGGCTTCGGCACATAGTGGGGGAAGTGGAAGAACATCGTGTCGCGATCGAGTTCGCCGCCGCGGAGGTGGGTTTCGAGGCCCATGCCATCGAACGAGGTGTCTGCGGGGGCTTCGATGCCCGTCATCTCCAGCAGCGTCGGGAAGATGTCGATCGTGGAGACGACCGCGTCGGATACCCGCCCCGCCTCGGTCACACCGGGCCAACGGATCACGGCCGGCACGCGGATGCCGCCCTCATGGATATTGCCTTTGCCGTCTTTGAGCGGGGCGTTGTTGGTCGGCGTGGTGCCCTCGACTTCGTTGTACATGTTTCCGCCGTTGTCCGACCAGAACACGATGATCGTGTCTTCACTCAGGCCCAAGGCTTCGATCTCGTCCAGCAATCGGCCGAGGTTTCGGTCCAGCGTCTCGATCATCGCGCCCATAATCGCGCTGTCCTGCTCACCGCGCGGGTCCGAGAGCCGGCGGTATTTCTGAATCAACGGCGCCTTGGCTTGGAACGGAGCGTGGACGCTGTAGGGCCAGAGGTTCAGCAGGAACGGCTTGTTCTGATTCTTCCGGATGAACTTGATCGCTTCGGTCGTGACCGCGTCGTCGATGTGTGTGCCTTTGGGTGATTTGGGCAGCGTATCGGAGTTCCACGGGGCAAAGAAGCCGCCGGGCGGTCCCGGGTTGCCGCGCCCGCCGACCACCACGTCGAAACCGTGTCGCTCGGGCATGTACGGCGGCTTGCCGAGGTGCCACTTGCCCATAAACGCGGTGGCGTAGCCCGCCCGCTTGAAGAGCTTGCCGTAGGTCAACGCATCATTGGGCAGCGATCGTGCGCTCTCGGGTACGAGGTAGGCTTGCCATGAGGCACCGGTTTGCCCGGGGCGGAAGCGGGGCGTGTTGAGCGGGATCGTGGCGAGGTGGCCGTGCGGCGCGGTCATGCCCAGCCGGTGCGGGTACTGCCCGGTCAGCACGCTCAGCCGCGTCGGCGAACAGAGCGGGCTGGCGGAATACGCATTGGTAAAGCGCACGCCCTGGGCCGCGAGGCGGTCGAGGTTCGGCGTCTGATAGAACTCGCTGCCGTACACGCTGGCGTCCATCCAGCCCTGGTCATCCGTAAGGATCACGATGACGTTGGGCTGCTCGGCGTTGACCGAGGACAACGTCGCCAAGGTGATCAGCAAGGCAATCGTCATCGCCGCGCAGCGCAGACCGTTTTCAAATACATTCGATTTCATACCGCTCTACTTCCCGTGTTTCGTGCCGAAGTCCCAACGCTGAAGCGTTCGGCCGAAGGCGTCTTGTAATTCGATCCATTCGATGCCAACTTCGCCCGGCGCTTGAGCAGGATCGAAACGCAAACTGGTGATTTTTCCCTTGGCGTTCAGGTCGGCCCGATACTCGAAGACCCCCGGCTGCTCACGGACCCGCATCCACTGCGCGTTCCCCGCAGAAAAAGCGCCGCCGGTCGACCAAAACCACTGGGCCTTGCCGCCGGTGTTTGAACGCATGCGTACCGCGGCCGCGACTCGCCCGCCCCGCACGTTGATCTTGTCGACGATCATGATCGGATCGCTGCCGGCCAAGCGGACCACCAACTCGTTTTCACGCAGCTCAAACTCGGTCTGCTTCATCGCGGTCCAGCCGTTGACCTTCTGCGGGGTGGAAGTAGCGGCGGCTCCAGCACCCGCGGCGATCGGCACCAGCGGCTCGACCCGGCCGTTGATCACGTCCACCGGCAACGGCCACTTCCGCGGATCGCCCGGCGGCTCGCGCCACGATTCCCACGGCTGGATTCGCGCCATCTCGGGGATCGTGATGAACGGGTCCTCAAACCGATCCATCCACCGCTGGGTCAGCTGTTTCAGCTCGGCGTGGACTGCTTTATACGTCGGATCGGCGTAGAGGTTGTTCTGCTGGTGCGGATCGTTGTGGCGATCGAATAGCACGCTGTTGAAGTTGTTTTCCTCGCCAGGACGCCCCATGCCAAAGGTCCAGTCTTTCGTGATCACCCCGCGAAAGACCGGCCAGGAGATCATGAGCATCGGGATCGATTCCACCGCGTCTTCGTCGCCGTCGCGGATCGGCACCGACAGGTCTTGACCATCCATATCGGAGGGGCCATCAATCCCCATCAACCCCAAAAGGGTGGGCATGATGTCCAGGGCCCCGAACAGCAGGCCGCTGGTTTGTCCCGCGGGCAAGACACCGGGCTGGCGGATCAACATCGGCACATGGCTCGACGTGTCGTGCGGCGGACGCTTGGGGCGGGGAGCATCGAAGCTGCCGAGCATGTCGCCGTGGTCAGACGTGAAGACGACGATGGTGTTGTCGTCCAGGCCGAGCGATTCGAGTTTGTCGAGCAGGCGGCCGAAAGCGACGTCGATGCCGGTGCACATCGCGTAGTAGTCGCGCAACTGTTCTTGCCGTTCGGGCATGTCTTCCACGCCCGGCCGAAGCGTCAGGTGTTGATCTTCGGGGTAGTGCTCGGCGAGTTCGTCCGGGTAGTGGCGATAGTCGTAGTGCGGGTCTGGCGGCGCGGGGCGTCGGCCGTGGTCGTGCGGCGGGTGCCAGGACACGAACAACGCAAACGGATCGTCGCCGGCCGCGGCCTCGTCGAGAAACGCCTCGGCCTGATCGGTTTGCCCGTAGGGCTGCCAGGAATCGAAGATCTGCTTCTTGCCCTGGTCGTCGTAGTAGAAGCTGTGGCCCGCCCGGAACTCCGTGGTGCAGTTGTCCGTGAGGAAGGTGTCTTCGAAGCCGGCCCGCAGCGGGCCGTGGGGCACGGGGCGTTTGCGGTCGCCGCCCAGGAGGTGCCACTTACCGACGTACCCCGTGCGGTACCCCGCGGACTCGAGCACCTCGCCGAAGTGCGGCCCGGCGGCGGGACACAACGGCAAGTCGTTTTCGAACGCGCCGTTACGCAGCGGATGCTTCCCGCTCATCAGCATCCCGCGGTACGGCGTGCATACCGGCGCGTTGCTGAAGCAGTGCGTAAAACGGATGCCTTGCTCGGCGAAGCGGTCGGCGTGCGGCGTGTGCACTTCCGGGTTGCCGTTGCAGCCCAGCATGTCGTAGGTCTGCTGATCGGAAAAGACGAAGAGCAGATTGGGCTTCTGACCGGGACCCTCGGCCGCCGCCCGGGCCGCAACGGCGGACGTGGACCAAGGAGCATATCCCCCGGCGACCACCGCCCCGGCGGTCACGCCCGCTTGCTTCAGGAAGTCTCGGCGAGGAAGTCCTGGGCCTTGATCAGCTAACGGATGTTTTGCCATCGATAAACCATTTGAGAGGCGAAGTGATCGTAGCGGTGACCGCGTTGTTCAGGGAAACAGCCAACAAAATCCAGGGTCTATATTGACGGCATATACAGGCTAAAGCGATCACGCAATGCCAGATAGCCGCTGATCAAGCACGAAGTGATGAGCGTGCTGTTGCCGTTTCACTGAGTCGTAAGGGTGGCGGTGCCGTTCTGCAACACCATCCGCGCGTTGGCCTGAGCCTGACCGGCACCCATTTCTTCGGCAAATAGCTCATCGTCGTCAATCGTGGATGCCGAGCCGTAGCGAGTAGTAAAGCCGGTCGGACTGGTGGCAAACTCGACACTGTTGTCGTTTCGGGCCACGCCGCCCTTCCATTCCTCACTTCCCGCCTCGGTCCAAACACTGTGGTAATCGATTACGCCCAAGGCGGCGTTACCCGCCGTACCGGCATCGCTGATGGCGCGGTCGCTGAACACAATCGCTTGACCGTTGGCCGTGTCACGCCACTCTTGACCACGATCGCTGAGTGAATAGGTACCGGTATTACCCGTGTTAAATTGAGTACCATCGCCTTTAAACTGGATCTCGATCATAGCGTAGGACAAATTTTCGGCGACGTTGACATTTTCCGTAGGCGCCGCCACGGTTGCATCCGGCGGGGTTTTGATGCCGCCATCGGCCGGACTAACCACATACTCCGGGGGGAAGAAATCCGCATCCAACATAATGGCGAAGCGGCGGTTGGGCTGGACCCCCAAGCCGGCGTTGCGATAGGTAGAGTTCGCGTTGTTGTTATGCGCGGGACTGCTGACCTGTCCCAGCCAAGGGAAACCATCGCTATCCAATCCGGGGAAAAAGCCTTTGTTACTTTGTGAAAAAGTGAAACTGCCCTGGTGAATACCGCGCAGCTGCGTGTTGCTCTTCATCTGGCGGGCGGAAGTACGGGCTGCGCCGAGGGCGGGCAACAGGATGCCGATCAACAGAGCAATGATCGAAATGACAACCAGCAGTTCAATGAGGGTAAAAGCGTGGCGGGGGGATCGTGATTTCAAGAGTTACTCCAGAGCAAGAGGGGCAGAAGTCGGAAAGAACGGGACATCCGTGTGCTTGATAAGACATCCGACCAAAGATTTTCACAAGAAAGAAGGCAATTAAGATTTTTGCGGACTAAAACAAGTCTTAGATCGAGTTACTTAGGTGAGATTCAGCGTATTGACAACAAGATACGGATCCGCAAATATGACTTACGAACTAGTCCAAAATACCCGAAAAGATCAATTTAATCAATAACTAGGCCAATAAAAAAAATTTGGACTATTCCAAGTCTAAGATTTTTGCTTGATTTCCCTAGTCCAGATCGATACATTTAAGGGTTGTTGTTTCACGTCTATGCTTTCACCGCCAACGGCACACTTCTAGTTCAGAACCCTGCCTTGGGACAGGCCTCTACCTTTAACCATTTTTCACACGGAAAGTGATGTCATGGCTGGTTTTATTGCCGCAACCATCTCATTGCCTCGCATGTGCAGCTCCGCGACGGAGTCCCCCGTTCGTTTCTTGGGACTCGTGACGGCGCTGTTCGCCGTCACCTTGCTGCACTTGCCGGAAGCCTCGTCTTCCGAAGCCCCCGCCCCGCCGGACATTGTGGTGATCATGGCCGACGACCTGGGCTTTGCGGACCTGGGCAGCTACGGCGGCGAGATCGATACGCCTCACCTCGACCGACTCGCGGCCGAGGGCCTGCGGTTTTCCCAGTTCCGCGTCGCGCCGATGTGTGTCGTGTCGCGGGTGGCGATGCTCTCGGGACGCGCGTACAACGGCGGCGGCGACCAGGCCTATTCCCAAACCACCCCGTTCCCCAAGCTCCTCAAAGAAGCGGGCTTCGCGACGCACATGACCGGCAAGTGGCACGCCGGCAAACCCAATCCGCGCAACGGCGAAGTCTTCGACAACTTCTTTGGCTTCATGGGCGGCATGACCGACAGCTTCGTGGGCGGCCCCGACTGGTTCCTCAATCAACAACGTTTCACCGACTTCGGCCCAGACTTCTACGCCACCGACGCATTGACCGACACCGCGATCGAATACATGCGGCAGAGCCAGGACGCCGGCCAACCCACGTTCGTGTTCATCTCCTACAACGCGCCGCACCACCCCTGCCAGGCCCCGCGGGCCACCGTCGAGAAATACGTTAAACGTTATATGGCCGGCTACCAGGCCATCCAAGAGGCGCGGGTCGAACGTCAGCGTGAGATGGGGTTGATCGACGCCGACTGGACGCCCGCCGAGCCGGGGGCCGAGGTTAGGCGGTGGGACGACTTGCCGCGACAACGCCAACGCGTCGAAGCCCAGCGCATGGCCGCCTACGCCGCGACGGTCGACGAGATCGACCAGAACATCGGCAAACTCTTGGCGTACCTGGACGAAACCGGCCGGGCGGAGAACACCCTCGTGCTGTTCATCTCGGACAACGGCGGGGATTACGGCAACGGCGGCCGGTTGCACGACGCCAAGCAGATCGCCTGGAAGCCCGGCGGCAACCCCAGCTCCAGCAACGGCTGGGCGTGGGTCAAGAACACCCCGTTCCGCTCGTACAAACACGCTTCCTTCGACGGAGCGCTGGCCTCACCGCTGATCGTGCGTTGGCCGCAGGGTATCGAGACGGCCGACGGCACGATCGATCACACCGCCACTCACATCACCGATCTCGACCCCACCATCCTCGAGCTCGCCGGCGTTGACTACCCCGACCGACACGACGGCAAGACGCTCTTGCCGCTCGCCGGCTCGTCGCTGGTGCCGATCTTGGAAGGCCGTTCCGCTTCGTACGAACCCCAACCCCAGTTCAGCTGGTTCGAGCACTCGCGTGGACTGCTGTACCGCGATTGGAAGGCGGTCCAACTCTACGACGGGCCCTGGCAACTCTACAACCTCGAAACCGACCGCACGGAGACCACGGACCTCGCGGACGAAGAACCCGAGAAGCTCTCCGAACTGATCCAGCTTTGGCGCGAGCAGGCCAACCCCGCCCTCATGCAACGCAAGCCGGCCTTGGGAACCCAACTCACCCAACGCGGCTGGGGCTGGCACCGCATCCAACGCATCTGCAAAAACAAGCTGGTCGACCTCGCGCCCGACAACAGCAAGGTCGCCGAAGGCCCGGTCACCCAACTCGAGCTGCGCTTCTCCCAGCCGGTCACGTTCGGCCAAAACCGCAACAAGAGCATTCGACTGTTCGCCGTCGGCAACGAAAGGTCTCCGGTCTGGGAGCTGAGCCCCACCCCGAATCATCCGTCACACGGCAAGCGACACGTCGTGTTCGATGACATCCCGAACCTCAGACCCGATACCGCGTACTTCGTCGAGTGGGACCCGGGCTGGGCCCGCGTGGGCGACACCCCCTTGGGCCCGCTCAACGATGGAGCGTATTGGTGGCGGTTCCGCACCCCACCCGCCTCGCCGTAACGCGAGCGGCTCGGACGGGTCGCCGGAGATCAACAGATATATGCGAGTTGTTTCACCGCCCCACGGGTCGGTTGGTGTTCACTCATTTACTGAATCGGCCGCCCCAAGAACGCTTCGAAGAATTTATCTTCCTGGCCGTTTAAACCGACGCTCGGCAGGCCCGCGGGGATCATTTCGTCGGCCCACGATTCCAGCGAACGGTGAAGCTCTTCGACGCGATCGGGATGGTCGGAGGCGAGATTGTGTTTTTCGCCCGGGTCCTCGGCGAGGTTAAAGAGGTAGCGTTCGCCGCTCGACAGAACCAGCAGCTTCCAGTCGCCGCGGCGGACCGCCGATTGAGCCCAGAACCGCCAGAACAGGTCACGTTCGGCCATCGGCTCGCCGTCGGCGAGGTGCGGGATCAGGTCGATCCCGTCCAGCGATTCGGCCGGTTCGACGCCCGCCATCGACACCGCCGTGGCCGCCAGATCGAGGCTGCTCACGGGCGCATCGGCCACCTGGCCCGCGGGAATCCGCTTCGGCCAGGCCAGGACGAACGGCACGCGGATACCGCCCTCCAGCAGCGTGCCCTTCTCGCCGTTGAGTGGATCGTTGATCGACCCGTCCCACGCCCCGCCCTTCCATTCGAGCGTACGGTCGAACTTATCGATCTTGATGGGCGCCCCGTTGTCGGAGAGGAACACGATCATCGTATTGTCCGCGAGGCCCAACGTCTCCAGCCGTTTGACGATCGCGCCGACGCCATCGTCCATCGCGGCGTTCATCGCCAGCGCGTGGCGACGACGTTCGGCCATCGGCCCGGGGAAACGCATCAACAGTTCGGGCGTGGCCTCCAGCGGGACGTGCGGCGCGAAGTAAGCCAGGTAGAGGAAGAACGGCCGCTCGCGGTGACGCGTGATGAATCCCAGCGCCGCTTGGGTTTGGGTGGTCAAGCGGTAACCGGGGTGATCGACGGTCTGGATCGGCCCGGCGTCTTGCGGGATGTCCTGACCGTTGAGCCGGTACGTTCGGCGGTAGCGTTGGATCTCCCCCTTGTACACGTCGGTAAAGCCGCGTTGCTCGGGGAAGTAGCGCAAGAACTCGTCACTGGGCGGGACCCGCTTGGGGTCGCCGGTCCGCTTCCGGTTGAAGTCAGGCGTCGCCGCGTTGGGTTCGAGGTGCCACTTGCCGATCATCCCGGTGGCGTACCCCGCCTCGGCCAGCCGGTCGGCGATCGTGGTCTCGGACAAGGGCAACGGCCCGAGCCCGATGTGGCCGAAGCCGAAACGCTGCTGATACCGTCCGGTCATCAGGCCGGCCCGGCTGGGCGAACACTGGGGCGCGGTGATCGTGCCGCTGGTAAACCGCACGCCCCGGGCGGCCAACGCGTCGAGATGTGGCGTCTTCGCATCGTCTACCGAACCGTTCGCGCCCAGGTCCGCCCACCCCATATCGTCGCAGAACACCCAGATGATGTTGGGACGATCGTCGATCCGCTCCGCTTCCGCCGAACCGGACCACGCGACGAACAAGGCCAAACACGCGATGAAGGATGCAGACGATTTCAAAACTCGGTTAGCCATAAGTAGACCCTTGATGTTTGATGGTTAATGATGGACAGGAGAATGGCTAGGCGCGTACCGCTAAGCCTAACCCAGGGAAACAAATGAATTCATGGGCCGAGCACACCGGTTCACTCCGGCTCCTCGACGACGACACTCGACGAATCCGTGACGCGGATGAAGTCGATCTCGAAGGTATTCCCGGCCGTGTCCGAGTTGCTGTTGCTCGAGGTGCCGCCGATGGGGTCGAGACGAAGATCGTTGATCGTGTCGCCTTCGAAGGCGGCGATGTTGACGGTGACGGTATAGAAGCCGTCGCCCGATTCCTCGATCGTAAATTCGCCGCGCTTCACCACGCGGAGCCCCCGGCGGCCGCCTCCGTTGATCTCCACCAGAACCCCCGTCGGGTTGAATTCGATCGGCTCACCGTCGGGCGTCTCGGTTTCACGGATCCGGAAAATGACCGACTCCCACTGTGCATACGACGCCCGACGGATATCTCGGCCGCAGATGAGCTGAGGGTCCACGCCCGGCGAGGTTCCCACCAAAGATTGGCCGTCGCTCGTGAGATCGTCGACGCCGGTGCCTTTGCCCCGATCGCGCCAGCCCTCGGTTCGGCCCTCGCGATCGAACTCAAACTCCGCCACCGTGGCGGCGGGCGTCGCGGGAGAAACACAGACAAGACCAGTAAACAAAACAATCGCAGCCATACAGGATTTCATGGAAAGACTCCGCTAATGAAGTGAATACGAAACACAGAGCATTGAGGCAGGAACCGATTCATCAATCAAAGGTCACACCCTTAAAACATACTCCAATATTCAGCTAAACGGCTCACATCTTCGTGACCCAATCTGGTAAAGAAAAAGGTGCTCCACTTTTGTGGAGCACCTGATAATTTCAATTAGACGGGGTTGTTTTTTACGCTCACGAACGACGGCGGGTCAGCATCGCCAAGCCGCCGAGGCCGACCAGCATGAGCGAAGCGGGCTCGGGGATGGGGTTGTTGTCGGTAAAGGTGATCGAATCGACGAAGAACGAATTACCGCCGGTATCAGGGCCACCGATCGGGTCGATACGAATCGTGCCGGTGGTCGCGGTGGTCAAACCGCTGATGTCCCAGGTGAGCGTCACGAAGCCATTGGAGTCAACCGCCGACACGGATGGTTCACCAACATTCAGGTTAGGCGTTCCGGCCTGGAGATTGAAGATCGCCACCACACCCGTGGTGTCGGTGCTCGTAACCAAATTACCGGCATCGCCCGGGTTGTTGCTGAAAGCATCGTATTCGCTGACCACGACAACCAACTCATCCCACGCCGTGGAGCCAGCCGTGCGGGTCAGTTGCAGAGTTTCACCAAGTCTCATCTGCGGGTCATTGTTACCGACGGTGACATTGCCACGCAGAAAACCGTTTCCGTTCACCGAACGCAACGCGTTGGTGAGGGTCCAGCCCTCGGGCTGACCAGCGGTATCAAAGTCGAAGTTAGCCACGATCGCGGCCGACGCCGAGTGCGAAACCGCGAGCGACAAGCCCGCAGCAACAAACAATCCAAACTTACGTTTCATCTAAAACCTCCGATTTATGTGAGACAAAGAATAAATGACTAGACCATGAAGAATTTCAAGGCGTTGCATCCTGCAACTATGTTACGCCTTCCAAGACGCTTTCCTACAAAATAATAACCTATATTGGGGCGCTGTCAACGACGTTCGATCCCGATTTGCGATAAAATTAGTGATAAAATAGATTTTGGTACAGTCCATGTGCGATTCATGGGCGTTTTCGTACACGTTGACTTTCCCATGGACCAATCAGGGCTATCGGGGATCAACGAAAAATTGATCGAATATCATAAGGACAACATCAGTCCCCACGCCCCCTTTCAAGACTGACATCTTCACGACGAGAGCTACCTAAAAAAAGTGCTCCACTTTCGTGGAGCACCTAATCAATTTGCTTTACGCCGAACCCTCAGGTTCACGCCCGACGCCGAGTCAGCATGGCCAAGCCGCCCAGGCCAACCAGCATTAGCGAAGCGGGTTCGGGAATCGTGCTGATTTGGATAAAATCGATTTCGTAAAAGTTGCCCGCAGTTTGCGAGCCGCTGTTCGAAAACGCGCCGCCGATGGGGTCAAGACGCATCTGGCTTAAGGTGTTTTCGGCAAAGCCGCTGATGTCAACGGTGACCGTGAAAAACCCGGCACCAGAATCCACTCCGACCAGACTGCCAGGCGTATTGCCATTAACAACAAACGCATCCGAATTGAACGAAATCAGTGACCCAATCGGGTTGTAGGTAGTGAGAATTCCAGGCCCACCGACATCCGGGGCGACACCATCTTGGGTTTCACGAACTCGAAAAACGACCGTATCCCAAGTTTCCCCAGCCGAGAGGGTGTAGTTGATGGTGGTGTTGGCCAGCTGAGGGTCGTTGCCGTCTGGCGTCGCGTTGAGCGTACCGCCGCTGACCGTTAACCCTTCGTTACCGGTACCTAGCCCGCGATCTGCCCAGCCTTCTAACTGACCATCGTCTTCAAATTGGAAGTCCGCAATCACCGCAGCTGAAGCCGTAGCTCCAGCTACGAGTGAAACCCCTAAGGCGATCAACATACTAACCTTGTTTTTCATCTAAAACCTCCGTTATATATGAGACAAAGAATAAATGACTAGACCATGAAGAAATTCAAGGCGTTGCTCCTTGAGGCTACGCTACGCCTTACAAAACGCTTTCCTAGGCAATAATAACTTATATGGGGACGCTGTCAACGAAGTTCGATCTAGATTTGCCCTGTACCTAGCAAAAAAAATTCCGACTTGGTACAGTCCATGTGCGATTTACGAGCGTTTTCATACGCTTTGACTAACTCATGGACCAATCAAGGACGCTCTTTCGGGATCAACGCGAAGTCGATCGAGCCGCGGTGGGCTTCGCCCTCGAAGTCGTCGCGGTGCATCCGGGCGACCCGCTCGGTGTGCAGCCGGGCGTCGTGGCGTTGCTCTTCACGGAAACCGTCGGGCAGATTGACGACGACCGACAGCCCGTCGCTGGGCAGTTGGTTGCGGAGCACGATGCGGTAATGCCGGGCCTGATCCGTGGACGTCGGCAGCGGCCGGCCGTAGCCCGGCAGTTCCTGGCCATCCCGCGTGACCGACCAGGTCACCTCGCTGCCCGCCGGGGCGGTGCCGCTGAAGGTGATCTCCACCGACTGGGCCACGTCAAACTCTTGCAGCGGCGTTTCGATCCGCCGGCCCCCGTCTTCGCCGCGGCCCGCCCGGCTGCGCAGCTTCGTCGTCACGATAGCACTCCGGAACGGCACGCTGTACACCGCGCCCTGCCAGGACCCGTCGGCCCGCAAACTCTTGAGCAACCCGGTGCGGTTCGCCCCGGTGCCGATGACCGCGATGTCCACCGGCTGGTCGCCGATGCGTGTCGCCACCACTTTGCCGACGCCGCCCGCCACCCCGGGCCGGGGCTGCTGACGCTCGAGGAACCGCGCGAGCGCTTTTTTCATCGCCGCGTTGAATCCCTTGTCGGCGCTGGCGGGCCAGTGCATCACATGGATCGAGTTGACGCCGTTCTCAAACAGATGCACCAATTGTTGGTACGCCAACTCCGCGTTGGGCGTCAACGACTGGTACTCGCCCATCGCGATGCTGGCGAAGCCCGAACTCAGGGCGGACTTGAGCATGTTGCGCGGCTTCTTGAACCAGACGCCGTAGCGCGTGTAGCCGAAACCGACGCCCGCGGTCAGCGTGTAGTCCACCGGCGTGAACCGCGCCTTGCGGTCCGAAAACGTCGCGGTCGAGCCCACGGCAAACGAGTCGGGGATCTGGTGCGACTTGATAATCTCCGGCGGGAAGCCCGCGGCCAGCGCCGCGTAAAACCCGTCGGCGATCCGGCGGTTGACGACGTACCGCTGGAACTTGAGCCACTCGGCGTAGAACGGGTTGTTTACCTCGTACCGATCCCACGCGCCCCGCCCCGCGTTGCGCGGTGCATCAAACGCTCGGCCCGTCAGGCGAAAACGCTTGCGCAACGCCGCGTCGTCGCCGTACAAACGCCGCAGGTAATCACGAAACCCCGTGATCATCAGCGGGTGGTAATCGCCGACCGATCCCGCGACGCCAACCGAGATCTCGTGCTCGTGCAGCGGCTCCATCGAAAACACCCGTTCGGGGTGCGCCCGAAAACGCACCGCGAGCCGTCGTAAAAACTGCTGCAACGGCACGGCATAAAGCTGATCGAGCGCGGTGTCGCCGTAGGCGTAGGTGAAAACGTGAAACTGGTTTTGTTTGCCGAACTCGCCGTAACTCGTCTTCACGTCTTTGTTCGTCAGCGAGTGGAAACGCGGCAGCCCGGTCTCGGGGTCGTTGCGGTTGGCCCACGGCAGAGCGCGGTCCCAGTTCATCCGGTGGGTGATCGTGGGCTCCCACATCCGCAGCGGTTGCTGATCGAGCGGGCGCAGAAGCGGCCCCCACGCCTGCACCGTTCTCTTTTCGATACGCGGCCAAACGTCGGGCTGGTCCCACAGCTCGGGCTGGTTGATCGCGGGATTGCCCAGATCCATCCGGAAGTGGCCGTACAGATCACCCATCTGCACGTAAGGCCCGCCCTTGTTGGACTCGCTCCAATCGCCCGGCACGATCCAGAACTGGTTTTCAAATAAGCCCGCGTCGATCTCCGCGGTCTGGTCGCTTGACGCGATGCGGGTCATCAGCGAGCGAACCTCGCCGTCGCCAACGGCCAGGATGTTGTTGCGTCCAAAGGCGCTGGGGTAGACCGACTGGGTGGGCGGCAAGTCGGGCAATTGCCGAGCCGTGACCTCGTCGCGGTCCGCGTGGATGGTAAAGAACGCGTGGCCGGGCCGGGCGTGGACGTAGAGCGTGGAGTGGCCTTGCTGGTCCGATTCAGCGCTGAGCGTGAGGGTTTGGTTGCGGTCGGCCTCGACCTTGATCTCGCCGATCTCTTCGGCGTTGAACCCAAAGAACTTCACGGTCGCGCCCGAGGCGTTCGTGCGTTCGGAGGTAATCGCCAACTCGTCGCCGGGCCGCTCCGGGTAGAAGTCGCCGGCTTGGATCAAGAGCGCCCCGCCGCCGCCCGGATCGACCACCAACGAATCACGCAGGCCGCCCGCTTCGCTGAACAGACGCACCTCGCCCGACACGCCGCCCCGGGTGGACGCGGGGGTGGCCGCGAGGATCACGCGGCCGTCGGCGTCACGCCCGGCCGCCACGCGCACCCCGCCGGAGACGCTGGGGCTAAACGCCAGGAACTGCGCTTCGGTCAGGCCGTAACGGTTCAACACCCGCACCAGCGTGCGGTTGGTGCGGTGCTCGCCCTGGCCGACCACCATCTTCGACGCCAGCGCGGTCAACGGCTGGGCCAGCTCGCCTTCGCTGCGGACCAGCCGGGTGGCGAGGTCGAGGTTTTCGTCCACCACCGCGTGGACCGCGACCGAGCGGTCGTCTTCCACCACCCACGACACGCGGTCGGGCCGATCGTCGACTTGAGCAAAACTACTTCCCGTCCACAGCAAAGCCGCACTAAGCCCCACGGCCCGAACGACCGCCCTGCCCGTACTCGTCGTCATGGTTTACTCCTCGGCCAAGGGCGTCGACGCTTCGCCACGCCGCGCCTCGAGTTGCTCGCGGGTCGCCTCAGCCCGGGCCCGCGTGATGGGGTAGAAGATGAAGATCAGGATGGCGATCACCAAGCCGCCGCCTTGGCAAAGCATCAGGGTCAGCAACATGCGGGTGCCGACCTCGTCGCTGACGCCGCCGGCTTCTTCCGCGGCGACAGGATCGAAGCCCATCCATTCCAGCAGATAACCGCCGACCAGCACCGTGACCGCAAACGCGATTTTGCGTCCGAACCCTTGGGCAGCACCGAACATACCCTCGCGTCGCTTGCCGGTGCGCAGCTCGTCTTCGTCGCAGATGTCGGCCGTCATCGAGTCGATCATCAACCAGCAGCCCTGTCCACCCATCGCCATGATGAAAGTCGCGATCAGTACGCCGGACTTGATGGCCTCGGGCTCGGCAGACAAGCCGACCGCGCCGCCGATGCTGAGGATCAATTGGTTCAGGAAAGAGTCGGGGTGGTTGACGCCAGTCGCGGGGTTGTAAAGCAACCAGGTGGATAGCGTGCCGGCCAGCATCAGACCCAGGCCGATCATCATCGCGATGCGTTTACCGGTTTTGCGGGAGACATAGGAGGCCAGAAACATCGAACCATACGAGGTCAACGCGGCCATTACTCCGGCCAGTAACCCAAGCAGGGACGCGTGGTCCTTGGCGACATCGACGCTGGCCGCTTCCGAGAAGACATAGTAAATCAATACGAATGTGCCAACCGTACCGGCCGTGAACAAGCCCATAATCACCGCGATGTAAGCGATGAATAGGATAAGGAACGGCCCGTTCTTGAGCGTCTCGCGGACCGCGGCGAAGATCGGAGTAGTGGGTTGCCGTGCCGACTCGGGCCGTTCTTTCGTCGCGAAGACAGGAATCAACCCGGTGATTAGCACGATGAACGCAAGACCCAAAGTGACCCAACGTGCTCCGGCGATCTCGCCCGCCACGCCGTCGCCAAAAATATCGAGCCGACACAGCCAATACAACGCCGGCACGGTCATGCTCGCGGCCAAGCCCAAGTACATCCGCCAGGCCAGGACGCGGGTGCGTTCGTCGTAGTCGTCGGTTA
The DNA here is from genome assembly GCA_039199695.1 of Planctomycetota bacterium. Classification (GTDB taxonomy): domain Bacteria; phylum Planctomycetota; class Phycisphaerae; order Phycisphaerales; family Phycisphaeraceae; genus Algisphaera. The sequence goes on from JBCCST010000003.1 coordinate 60,982, forward strand.
GTTCAAAGCCCAACGCGGTGTAGGGCACCATGAACAGGGTGTAGAAAATAAAATAGACCGAGCCCACGATCGACAGGTACCAGAACGGCCCGTTGCTGTACCATGGGTTCTGCACCGTTTCGAGCATCGGCGGAAACCACATCAGGGGCAGCAGCACGGCCGAGCCGACCGCGCCAAAGACCATCATGGGCCGTCTGCGACCGAAGCGTGTCCGTAGGTTGTCCGAGATGTTACCGATGACCGGGTCGGTGATCGCGTCGACGAAGCGCGGGATCGACAACGCCAAGCCCGCCAGGCCCGCGGGCATGTTGAACGCGGTGACATAGATGACCATGCCCAGCACGAACAGCGTGTTGGCCATGAAGTTGTCCGCGATCCCACCGAGGCCCCAGCCGATGCGCGTGTGCAGCGGGAGATGACGGACGTGGTGTGCGGGCGAAGCGGTCAAAGAATCAGACATGCAGGGGTTTCTTTCGCGGCGGCGGATGATTCAAGACGTGATGGAGAGACTAATTGTTGAAGTTCCAAGTCTGAAGCTTCTCGCCCTCGGCGTTAAGGAGCCAGATCCAATCGATCTGCACTTGACCCGCCGCTTTGACCGGGTCGATCCGGAGGCTGGCGAGCGGTTTCTCGGGTTGGAACGTGACGCGGACCTTGTGCCACTGGCCGTTGTGCACCGGCTCGAAAGACGCGAGACGCTCGGCGGTAAACGCGGGAGCACCGGCCTCGCCCCAGTACACCTCGCCGATGCCGTTTGCCGTGCTTTTCATCTTCACCACCAGCGTCAGCGGCTCGGCCACGCGGGCTTTGGACGCGATCCGGTTCGTTTCGATCCACGGGTCTTGGCTGGTCGCCTGGATCTTGAGCTTGCCGTTGCCGAGACTGAGCTTGGCCTGGCCGTTGGCGCTGGGGGTCCAGCCGCCGACGGGTTTGAGGTCGAGCACCGGCGGCGTCCAGTCGGGGTCGTAGGCAGGGTTAGCCACGGGTACGAGGCCGTCGATGTCCGCGACGTGCTGCTCGATCAGTTGCGTGAGTTCCGCGACCAACGCGGGGTACTGCGCGGCGACGTCGTTGGTTTCGCCGATGTCTTCGGCGAGGTTGTACAACTCGAAGCGATCGGTCTGGTCCGGCCCGTCGGCGTAGAACTTGTGCAGCTTCCAATCGCCGCGGTAGACGGTGGTATTGGGCCGGTTCATCCAGCCGACAATCTGCGGGTTGCCCATGTAGTGCGGGAAGTGGCAGAAGATCGCTTCGCGTTCGAGTTCACCGCCGCCGAGCGCGGGCCGGAGGTCGACGCCGTCGACCACGGCGTTTTCGGGCAGCGACATGCCCAAGCCTTTGGCGAACGTCGGCATGAAGTCGGGGCTGGTCACCAGCGCGTCGTGACGCTCCCCGGCCGCAGTCAAACCGGGCCAGCGGACGATCAACGGCACGCGGACCCCGCCCTCGTAGCTCATCGCCTTGCCGCCGCTCAGCGGCGCGTTGCTCGTGGGCAGCAGGCCGTCGACGCGGTCGTACATGTTGCCGCCGTTGTCGGAATAGAAGATCACGATGGTGCGGTCGGCCAAGCCCGACGCTTCGAGTTGATCGAGCACCCGGCCGACGTTGTCGTCCATCGTTTCGATCATCGCGCCCATCACCGGGAGCCGCTGCGGATCGTTTGGATCGACGCGGGCCTCGTACTTCTTGATCAGTTCGTCTTTGCCCTGAAACGGCGCGTGGACGTCGTAAGGCCAAAGACAAAGGAAGAACGGCTCATCGTCTTCGGCCGACGCTGCGATGAACGACAACGCTTCGTCGGTCACCGCGTCGGCGATGTGCGTGCCGGGCGGCGCGGCGGGGATGGTGTCGATGTCCCAGGGGCTGAAGAAGTGGCCCGGCGGGGGCGGGCCGGGGTGGTGGCGTCCGCCGACCACGACGTCAAACCCTTGGTTTTCCGGGATAAACGGGTCGTTGCCCAGGTGCCACTTGCCCATAAACGCGGTGCGGTAGCCCGACTGCTTGAACAGGTTGCCGAGGGTGAACGCGGAATTGGGCAGGCGGGTGTTGCTCTGGCCGTTGGTGGCCGGCTCGGTGGGTGAGCCCGCGGCGGGCATCTTCGCATCGAGTACGACCTGGGGCAGGTGGCCGGCGGGCGTGGTGAAGCGGAGGCGGCCGGGGTACTGGCCGGTCATGACGCTGGCCCGCGTCGGCGAACACAGCGGGTTGGCCGCGTAGGCGTTGGTGAACACGACGCCCGAGGCCGCGAGACGGTTGAGCTGCGGGGTCTGGTAAAACCGACTGCCGTAGGGCTCGCTGTCGGCCCAGCCCAAGTCGTCCACCATGATGAAGACCACGTTCATCGGCGGGTCTTGGGCCGACGCGGAAAGGCCGGTGGAAAGGGTCAGTACAGCCAACGTCCAGGCGATCCATCGCATCATTACGCGCTCCAAAAAATACGGGACATGACAGAAGAAACGACCGCGTTTATTTTGCGGGGGCCAACTCGGAATGGCTCACCTTGGCGCGGGTGCGCAAGCGATGCGTCCCCGCCGCGAGTTCGAAGACGGCGCACGTTCCGAGCGCGGTTTCGCGGTCGGGTTTCCGGGCCGAACGGGTGGCGTCGGCGTGGTCGCCTTCGGCAACGATCGTCTTGACGTCGGCGGTGGGTAGACACAGCTCGGCGGTGACGTTGGGCGGCAGCGTGACGTCGTAGTGCAGCACGTCGTCGGCGACCTCCCAGTGGATATCGATGTCGCCCTGCGGCGTGGTGTAGGTGAACTCAGCAAAGGTCAAGTCGCCGACCGGCCCCGGCGTGAGCAGCACCCGGCGGAAGCCCGTGGCCTCGGGGTCGGGCTTGATGCCGACCAGGTCTTCGTACATCCACTGGGCCATGGCACCGAAGCAGAAGTGGTTGCGTGAGTTCATATCCGGGCCGAGCTTGTCGCTGTCCCAACGCTCCCAAACCGTGGTCGCGCCGTGGTCGATCATGTAGCCCAGCGAAGGATACTCGCGGGTGTTGAGCGTGCGGTAGGCGAGCTCGTGGTGACCGAAACGGGTCAGGACGGGCAACAGGTACGCCGTGCCAACGAAACCCGTGGACGGTTTGGCCCCGCGGGCTTCGACGAGTTCTGCGAGGTGGTCGGCCACCGATTGCCGCAGCGACGGCGGAGTCAGGTCGAACATCAGCGGCAGGATTTGGGCGGTCTGCGTGTTGGGTTTGTAATGCCCGGCCTCGGCGTCGAAGTAGTGCTTGTGGAACGCGGCGCCGGCCAGCTCGGCGTTGCGGGCGTAACGCTGGGCTTCGTGTTCGTGGCCGAGCACCCCGGCGACTTGCGCGACGATACGGCTGCTGAACGCGAAATACGCCGCGCCGACCAGCTCCGCCGGCGTCTTCTCGACCGGGACCCAGTCGCCGAAACCGCCGACCAGGGCGAGCCAGTCCACGGCCCGGTCCTCGAACCAGCCCACCCACTTCTTCATGGGCTCGTACAGCTGTTCGAGCGTGCTGCGGTCGTCGTAAAACTCATGAAGGACTTGGGGCAGCACGGTGATGATGTCGGCCCAAACCGGCGCCGAGTCGTCGGGCAACACCTGCTTCATGAACGGTGCCACGTGCGGTACGCCACCGTCGCCGCCCTGGGCATCGGTGAGGTCCAGCAACCACTTGCGGTAGAACTGCTGCAGGTTGTTGATCCAGCAGGAGGTCCGGGCAAACAACTGCACGTCACCGGTCCAACCGAGGCGTTCGTCACGCTGCGGGCAGTCGGTCGGCACGCTGTGCATGTTCGAACGCAGGCCCCAACGCACCGCGTGGTCGATCTCGTTGAACAACTCGTTGCTGCAGCGGAACCGGCTGGCCGAGGGAACGTCGTTGTGCAAGACCTGCGAACGCAGCGTGTCGGCGTCCGGCTTTTGACCCGCCGGGAGCCCCGAGAGGATGGCGTAGCGGTAGCCGCGGTAGGTGAAGCTCGGCGACCAATCGATCGGTTCGTCGCCAGCGATCACCACGTCGGTCACCGCGGCGGTGCGGTAGTTCTCGAAATACGGATCGCCGTTGGGTTCGAGTTCTTCGCAGTGCCGCAGCTGGAGCTTAGTGCCGGCCGGCACATCCACGGTAAGCCGGGGCCGGCCGGCGTGGTTTTGACCGAAGTCGTACAGCCACGTGCCGTCTTCGAGTTGACGGATGGTTTTGACTTCGAGTTCGTCGGTGACGCGGATCGGCTCGGACATGCAAGGCTGCAGACTCGGCGTATAGCTGTCATCGATCAGCGAAACGGGCCGCCAGGGCTCGAGATTGTCGCGCAAGTCCTGTCGCTGGCCGTGGTAGATCGTGTCTTGAAGGATCAGCGAGGGCCGCCACGTCCACGCCGCATCGGTGACCGCCAACCGCTCGGCGAACCGCCCCGTCGCGTCGGGCGCCACCAGGTCCATGAGCAGACGGAAGCTCTGCTGCGGGTGCGAGGCCTTGCCCAGGCTTTCCCAACCCATGCCCGAACTCCACCAGCCGTTGCCGAGTTGGGCGGTGATCACGTTCTGGCCCGGCCGAAGCAGCGCGGTGACGTCGTGGGTCGCGTAATCCAGACGCTCATCGAACTCCGTCCAACCCGGAGCGAGTAATTCGTCACCGACCCGTTGGCCGTTGATCGAAACTTCGTAGCTGCCCAAGCCCGTCACCGACATGCGGACACGATCGGGCACGGCATCGAGGTCGAATTCGCGTCGCAACTCGATCGCCCGACGCGGGCCGTTGTCGTGGGGCTGCGGAGCGGGCGAGCGGTCGGCTTGCACCACCAGTTCGCCGCGGTTGCAGGTCCATTCGGCCCCGCTGCGCAGCACGTGGTAGCCGCTGGCGGCTTCGTGAACGCGGACCAAAGCACTCACGCCCTTCCGCAACGCCCGGGCCGGGCCGAAGATGGTCAGGGTGTTATCGCCTTTTTCCAGCCGATTCCAAGGCAGGCTGACGGTGATCGCCCGATCCAGGCCGAACGGCTGCGGAACTTTAACCCGACGCCCGTTGATGGAAACCCGGCACCGCGGGTCGGCGACGATCCACGCCATGGCGAAGCAACGCGGGTAGCCGTCGGGCAGGGTGAAACGCCCACGCAGCCGGACCCGGTCGCCTTCCCCCGCCGTCCCGTCGGGGGTGATCCACTCGCCCATAGCCGGCAACGGGTCGGAGAAGAGGTTTTCCGACGGGCCGATCCAGTCGCCGGCAAAGTCTTGTCGCCCCGTCGGCCCGACCTCGAAGAAAGCCGGCTCGGCCCAACCCGAATCGTTGCCGTCCTGGTCCCAGACGCGGACGCTCCACCACGCCCAGTCCCCGCCCCGCAACGGCAGGCCGTCGTACACCGCGTCCGAAGCGTTGCCCGACTCGATCCGCCCCGAGTCCCACAACTCCGCCGCGGTGTCCATGTCCTGGCCGGCCGCGACCCGGACGCGATAAGCGGCTTGCTTCAGGGGCTGGCCGTCGACATCACCGCGAGTCGACTCGAGCCGCCAAGAGAAACGCGGCGACTGCCCCCCCACCGCCAACGGGGTGGTTTGACCGTTGCAACGGAGTGAAGCGACGCGCAGTTGACCGAAGGATTGAGATTTTGCCACGGATGGTGAGCCTAAAAAGAGGGGAGAAAGGATTCGCCCGGTCGGGACCCAGAGGCCCGGCCATGGAACATCTACTGCATAGCCCAAAGATCAATCGGTCATCCGAAAAAAATCGACGGACTCAATAACATACGAAATATAACCTATAGAACCATAAATTGGAATAGACCTTTGAAATAATTATTGATTTTAACCGCCCAATGCCTTACTATGGTATAGTTCTTCGCTTTCAGGCTTCATTTCACACGAGTCCCCGACATGCCCAGCGAAAAAACATCGGTCAACGGTGCGAACGGCTCCTCTTCCGACCCGCCTAAATATCAGATCATCCGCGATGAGCTCATGAACGCCATCCGCTCGGGGCAATACGTCCCCGGGAGCCGGCTACCCACCGAACGCGAACTGTCCGAACATTACGGCGTCCACCGCATGACCGTCCGGCAAGCGACCACCGCGTTGGTCCGGGCCGGGCTGGTCGTCAAGCGTCGACCGCAGGGCAACTTTGTCCGCGAACAACTCGAACACGCGGTGGGCGAACGCCACGTCAACCTGATCTGCATCGGCACCGAATCCAACCACGCCGAGATCTTCATCGAGCACGGCCTGGCCGCCGCCAAGCAGCGCGACATCAACGCACGCATCCTCCGCATCTACCCCGGCAGCGAGCACGTCGCCGCCGAGACCATCGCCGGCCCCGACCCCTCGATCATCGTCGGCGGCGTGATCTCGCGCGGCGACGAACTGGGCAAAGCCGTCCTCGACGCCGCCAGCCGGGTCGTTTTGATTGGTGCCCGTATGGATCACGCCGGGGTCTTTTCCATCGTCGGCGACGACGAATTGGGACTCCGCCTTGCGATCGATGCCCTGCAGAAGCAAGGCCACGAACGCATCGGGCTGATCGGCTCGATCATTGAAGAAGACCACCCGCTGATGGAACTCCAGGTCCAGTACTGGCGGCAGGCCATGGCCGCCTGCGGGCTGTCGCGCGGGACGACCCAGAAACACATCATCCGGCTCGACCCCGTGCCGGTCGGCGGGGTGGCCATGTCGGCTTTCCAGGCCCTCAAGCTGTATTACGAACGCCAACGGGTCCGCGCCACCGCCTTCATCGCGCTCAGCGAAGAAGCCGCGCTGGGCGCGAACGTGGCGCTGCACGAAATGGACGTGAAGGTCCCCGAAGACGTCTCGCTGATCAGCTACGCCGGCACCATCCGGGCGCAGCTGAACATCCCCCCGCTAAGCAGCGTGGACGTGGACGTCGACGAACACCTCCAGGCGGCGTTCCGCCGGGTAGATGAGATTTTTGAGGGGCAGTCGTCGCCGACGCACCCGTCGCTAGTGATTATTCCGCCGTCGTTGATTGAAAGAAAAAGTGTAGCGCCACGCCGCTAACCCGCTTCGTTTCGGATTTCAAAAATAGGATTTTTGTCATGCTTCTTAGCCACCCCAAAGACGCCACGCTGTGGTCTGCCCTCATCCAACGCTTGCTGCTGTGCGGCCTGGCCGTCAGTGTGGCAATCGGTTGTCACGCGGCTCCGGCACCCGTGACCGCTGAAGCCGGAACCGACGCTTTGCTGAACGTCGACGCGGACAAGGAATTCGTCACCGTTCACTGGCATGGCCCCAAGCCCGAGGCGATCAAACTCTTTGCCCTCATGCCGCACGAGTCGCTCGACGCCCCGCCGGCTCCGATCTACACCGGGCCGCTCGAAGGCGACACCCTGCAACTGCTGCGCTACAACGGTGGGCGAGACCTCTTGTTCCACCGTTTCGTCCTGACCGACGCCCAGAACCAGCCGCTCGCCGACGCGCAGTGGGTCACCGACGTGACCGGACTCACCGCCGACGTGAACCACCCCATGCCCTGGCCCAAGGAGATCAAGGGCGTTAGCAACCCGGTGGATTTCGACGATCTGGTTGATCTGGGCATCAAACACGTCCACGTCAATTTCAAACTGAACACGCTGATACTCGACGACAACGCGCCGGACCCGGGGCCCGAGTTCACCCGCGAAATCAACGGCCACACGGTGAGGTTTTCGCCCAAGGTCATCGCGGATTGGGATGCGGACCTCAAGCGGATGACCGACGACGGGATCAACGTTGTTGCGGTGTTTCTCAACCAGTTGCCCGACGACGCCAAGAACAGCGACCCGCTGATCCACGCCGACACGGACATCGCCAACGCCCCGTTCCGGCTGGCGGCGTTTAACCTCGACAACGCGAGGTCCACTTCGATGTTTGTCGGCGCGCTCAGCTTCCTCGCCGAGCGTTACAGCCGGGCCGACAAGAAGTACGGCTGGATCGGCGGCTACATCATCGGCAACGAGGTCGACTCGCACTGGACTTGGCACAACATGGGGCCGGTCGACATGGAGACGCTCGCCCAGCACCACATCCAGGAACTCCGCCTCGCCTGGCTGGCCGTCCGCCAGCACCACGCCGACCCGGGCGTCTACCTCTCGCTGACGCACAGTTGGGCCCGCCCCAACTCGCGGGCCGAACTCAAAAACTGTGCGGGCAAAGACCTGCTGGTCCGCCTCACCGAACTCAGCCGGGCCGGCGGCGACTTCGGCTGGGCCGTCGCCCACCACCCCTACCCGCAAAACCTCTTCGAGCCGCGGTTCTGGAACGACCAGATGGCGATGTTCGGCTACGACTCGCCGATGATCACGTTTAAAAACATCGAGATCTTGCCCGAGTTTCTCAAACGCCCCGAGATGACCTTCCAAGGCGAACCGCGTCAAGTCATCCTCTCCGAACAGGGCCTGCACATGCCCAAAGGCAAGGACGGCGAACTCATCCAGGCCGCCGCAATCGCCTTGGCGTACTACCGCATCCAAAACACCCCCGGCATCGATGCGTTCATCCTGCACCGCCACGTCGATGTCCGCGGCGAAGGCGGCCTGCTCTTGGGCTTGCGTCACCTGGTCCCCGAAAACGCGGGGCCGACGCTCGGCGAGACGGTTTCGGACAGTTCCAGCCAGATCCTCGGCGAGAAGAAAAAATCCTGGTTCACCTTCCAGAACGCCGAGACCGACGCCTGGCCGCAATCGTCGGACTACGCGTTGGCGGTCGTGGGATACGACTCGTGGGACGAAGCGCTGCCGCGCACGGGCCCGTTCCCCGAGAAGGCGCCGGAGTGGGCGACCTTCCGCAGCCGGCAGAACATCGTGTTCGACCTGCTCGAGCTTCTCCCCGAAGCCGAGATCGCCAACTCGCTGGAGACCAAGCGACGGATCGTCGGCCTGATGGACGGCGGCATGGCCGAGACGCTGTTCCTCCACCCGCTCGCCCCCAGCGAACCCGCCGCCACGGCCACCTACGTGATCGAATTACCGGCAACCGGCAAGCCCGTGCTCCAGTTCCAGACCTACCTCAGCAAGAGCCGCAGCGACGGCGTGGTCTTCCGGGTGCGCGTCGACGGCAAATCGATCTTCCGGTACACGGTCTCGAACAAGCGCATCCGCGAGCACAACGTGGACCTGAGCGACTACAAGGGCCAGACCGTTCGCCTGACTCTGGAAGTCGCGCCGCGGAAGAACAACCACTACGACGAAGCCCACTGGCTCGCCCCCGCGATCGTCAACATCAAGTAGTCCCCCGCTTTCACCTCTTCGAAATCCAATCCCGCTTTAACCCGGACATCTTCTCATGCACAAAATCACCCGGCTCAGCAGCCTGACCCTCGCGCTACCCCTGGCTTGGAACACGCCGGCGATCGCCGACCACCACGCCGAGAAAGCCGCGCCGCCCACCGAGCAACCCAACATCGTGATGATCTTCACCGACGACCAGCGGTACGACGCCGTGGGCTACGCCGGCAACCACGCGGTCCACACGCCCCACCTCGACCGCATCGCCCGCCAGGGCATCATCTTCGACAACGCGTTCGTCAACACCTCGATCTGCGCGGTGAGCCGGGCCAACATCATGGCCGGCCAATACCCGTCGCGGCACGGCATCGACGACTTCTTCAAGGTGTTCTCCGACGAACAACTCGCCCGCACCGTGCCCGCCCGCCTGCAGGCCGCCGGCTACCAGACCTCGTTCTACGGCAAATGGGGCATCGGCGACCAGCCTAAGCCGACCAACCTCGGCGCAGAGGTCTTCGACTACTGGGCCGGGCAACCGATGCAGACCAACTTCTTCTACGAAGCGGACTGCAAATTCGTCAACTCCGACGGCTTCGACAAACCGGTCGACAACCTCTGCGACTGCCCCGCCGACTCGAAGGGTAGAACCGGGTTCCGCAACCGCATCGGCACGGCCAACCTCGTCGATCCGCTGCATTCCGATTCACAAGTCACCCCCATCCACACCGAGCGTTTCCTCGACAACCGCGACCCGAGCAAGCCGTTCGCGATGATGGTCTTTTTCAAAGCGCCCCACTCGCCCTTCGGCGACTGGGACCCGCAGTTTGAACACGTCACCGACGGGCTGACCATGCCCACGCCCGCCGCGGCCAGCCTCGAAATCGCCAACGCCGAGCCGGACATCATCAAGGGGTCGCTCGGCCGGCCCAGCGGGATGAGCTATTTGACCCGGCCCGACGTCCTCGACCAGCACCTGCGCGACTACTACCGCCTGATCACCAGCCTCGACCACGGCGTCGGCCAGATCATGCAACAACTCGAAGACCGCGGCCTCTTGGAAAACACCGTGGTCATGTTCACCTCCGACAACGGCCACTTCAAGGGTGAGCACGGCATGGCCGGCAAGTGGCTGATGTACGACCCCTCGCACCGCGTGCCCGGCTTCCTCACCGACTTCCGCCGACCCGTCGGCGAGATCCGCCACGAGAAAGTCATCACCACCGATTTCTCGGTCACGATGCTCGCCCTGGCGGGCCTCGACATCCCCGAAGACATGACCGGCCGCGACCTCACCGCGTTGCTCGACGGCCCGGCCGACGATTGGCGGACCGACGTCTACTACGACCACCCGTACGGCCACAACGGCGCGATCCCGCGCACCATCGGCGTCCGTAACGAACGCTACGCCTACACCCGTTACATCGACCCGACGCCCGCGTTCGAACAACTCTTCGACATGGAACTCGACCCCAACCAACGCGTCAACCTCGCCGAGGACCCGGCCTACGCCGAGCTGCTCGAAGCGATGCGCAAGCGCTGCGACGAGTTGAAAAAAGAAGTCGGGCCGATGGCGTCCACGGAGTAAACCGACGCTTCAGATCGACTCGACGTCGACCCGCACGTCGATGGTTTGATACCCCCCGCCGACGATCACGCCGCGCACGGGGCTGACGTCGGCGTAGTCGCGGCCCCAGGCGACGGTGACGTGGTGCTCGGCGGGGATCAGGTCGTTGGTGGGGTCGAAGTCGGCCCAGTGCCCCTGGCCGTCGCCCACGGCGAGCCAGGCGTGCGACGCGTCGGCCCCGATGAGTTGCGGGTCGCCTTCGTCTTTGAAGGTGCGCAGGTAACCCGACACGTAGCGGGCCGGCAGGCCGAGGCCGCGGAGCATCGCGATCTGCAGGTGCGAGAAATCCTGGCAGACCCCCGAGCGGAGGCGGAACACCTCGTCCACGGGCGTCGACACGGTCGTGGTCGTCGGGTCGTAGGTGAAGTCGGTGAAGATGCGGTGGGTCAGGTCTTGCGCCGCGTCGAACACCGGCCGACCGGGCGTGAAAGAGGCCCGGGCGTAGTCGGTCAATTCCGGCAACACGCGCACTAGCGGCGACTCGTAGATGAACTGCATCGTGTCGAGCGCCGCAGCGGAACGGTCCCCGCGTACCGCGTCGCACACCGCTTCCCACGGCGGACTCATGCCCGGGATCGGCAAATCGCTGGGCGAAACCTCGACCTCGCTCACCGCGGTGACCAGCATCTGGGTGTGCGGCTCGTTGATCACGAACAACGTCGACGCGTTGCCGAAGTAGTCGTGCCGCAGATTCGACGACGCGGGGCGGGGCGCGAACTCGATCACGCTGCGGAGGCAGCGCTGCCGGCCGGTCAGATCGCGGGGCCGAAGAAACACCTGGTTGTGCCCGACGCTCACCGGCACGGCGTAGCGGTACTCGGTCTCGTGGGTGATCCGGTACTTCACGCTCCGCCCCCCTTGTCGGACGGGCCGAGGCGGGTCGGCTCGGCGTGGGCGGACGTGTCTTGGCTCGGCGTGCCGAGGCGGGACGACACCGCGTTGTGGCTGAGGAACTGGCGGGCGATCGCCTCGGACAGCGCGGGCAGTTGATTGAACAGCCCGGTCAACACAAACGACAAGCCGTCGCGCACCGAGCGATCGCCGGGGTCGGCCAGTCGCACCGGGTCCGCCAGCCGCAGCGTGGTGAGCATGTCCAACACCAGCCGCTGGTCTTCGCCGCGGCGCGACGCGGGGGTGTTGGAGCGGGGCAGGCGGTCGAGGTGTTCGCTGAGTTGGGCGAGTTGGTACGCGACGGCCCGCGGATTGGTTTCGTCCAAGAGCAGCATGTCCAGCGTCGGCAACGCCGAGGGCACGGCGAGGTAACGCTGGCGGTAGCTCATCGCGCTGGCCATCACTTCCAGCAGCGCGTCGAGCACCATGCCTTCGTGTTCGGTCGGCCGAACGGCCAGCGACCGCAGCAGATCGACGTGGTTCATCGCCCGCTCTTGCCGCAGGCCCATGTCGAGGAAACGCCAACCCTGGTTCCGCAGCATCGACTCGGTGCCGAGGCCGGTGAACGCGGCGAGCGTGATGATCATCCGGTCGAGCAGGTCCAACGCGTCGCTGGCGTCGATCGGCGGCGGCGACCAGGACGCAGTCGACTCGTCCGCGTTAGACGCACTCGGCGGCGGCCCGGCCACCGCTTCGAGATCGCGGACCAACTGGCTAAGAATCCGCCAGGTGTCGAGCGAGATGCGGTCGCGCGCGATCGACGCGAGTCGGCGGGCGTTGGCCAGGGATTGGCTGAGCCCGTTGAACGCCGCGGGGTTGAACATGACCGCCAGCACCCGCGACTCGGCGTTGCTGCGCACGTCGGCCGGGTGCGTCGCGTCGAGCTTGCCCGTGGTCATCGCGTGGAGGGTCGTGAGCAGCGGCTCGAGTTCGGGGCTGCCGCCGGGCTGCGCCTCGTCGGTCAGCCGGACGAGGATCGCCCGCAACAAGCGGACCATGCCTTCGGTGCGTTCGATGTATCGGCCCAGCCAATACAGGTTGTCCGCGACCCGGCTGGGCAGGTCGAAGCTGTCGTTGGCCAAGGTCGTGGCCGACGCGGTGGCGTCGCCGCCCAGCAAGCTGAAGTCCGACACGGGGCCGTCGGAGATGACCCAGGTGTCTTTGCTGCCGCCGCCGCTCTGCATCGAGGTGATGCGCGAGTCGGCGGTGTTGGACACCCGCGTCAACCCGCCGGGCATCACGGCGTAGCCCGCTTCGTCGTCGGTCGCCGCGACGTACGCCCGCAGGATCATGTGACGCGGCTCGAGCCGGCCGTCTTGCCACACCGGCGTCGTTGAGATGTTGACGTTTTCCTGCGCCGCAAACGCTTCGGGCCGGGCGCGGATCAACCCGGCGATCTCGTGGCGTTGGTCGTCGGTCAACCGGTCGCCGAAGATCGCGTCGATGTGGACCCCGCCCAAGCCGCGGGCCGGGGCCCCGGGGTACGCCGGCTTGATCACCAACTCGTGCAGGTGCTCGATGACGTGCTCGAGTTCTTGCGGCTGACCGCACCACCACGTCGCCAAGCCCGGCAGCTTCTGCTCCTCACCCAGCAGGCTCTGGCAAAGCCCGGGGTAGAACGGCATCAGCCCCGGCGTCTCGAGCAATCCGGTACCCAACGCGTTGGCCAGCGCCACGTTGCCCGCCCACGCCGCCTGGACCAGCCCCGGCACGCCGATCGCCGAATCACCCCGCAACTCCAACGGGTCGCAGAAGCTGTCGTCGAGGCGGCGCACGATGACGTCCACCCGCCGCAGCCCGCCGAGCGTTTTGAGGAACACCTTGTTGTCGCGGACGGTCAGGTCGTCGCCCTGGGCGAGCGTGAACCCGAGGTAGCGGGCGAGGTAGGCGTGTTCGAAAAACGTTTCGTTGAACGGGCCGGAGGTCAATAGCACGATCCGCGGGTTCTCGCCAACGCGCGGCGACATCGCCCGCAGCGTCTCCCGCCAACTCGCAAAAAACCGGGCGTGCCGGGTCACCCGACAGTCGCGGAACACGCCGGGCAGCGTCCGTGAAATCACCAACCGGTTTTCCAAGGCGTAGCCCGCGCCCGAGGTCGCCTGCGTCCGGTCGTTGAGCACCCACCACCGCCCGTCCGGCGACCGCGCGAGGTCCACGCCGTAGAACGACAGGTACCGCCCCTTGGGCACCGGCAGGTTGTGACACGGCCGCAGGAACCCCGGATGCCCCAGGATCAGCTCGGCCGGGAGTTGGCCGGACGTCAGCAGCGTTTGCGGGCCGTACAAATCCGCACACACCGCGTTGAGCAGACGCGCCCGCTGGATCAGCCCCGCTTCGATCGTCGCCCACTCGTCCGCCCCGACGATCATCGGCACCGGGTCCAACTGCCACGGCCGATCCATCCCCCGCGGGTCTCCGTACACGTTGTACGTCACCCCGTTGTCCTGAATCATCCGCTGACCCTGCGCCCAACGACGCGCGAGTTCGTCACGGCCCAAAGCATCGAGCTGCGCCGCCAAACCCCGCCACGGCTCGCGGAGCCCGCCGTCGCTCACTTTCATTTCGTCGTGGACGCCGTTGGGGTCGCCGTAGTCGGCACTCAGCGTCACGGCAGGTCGAGGTGGGGTCAACGGGGGATTCATATAACCTTGGCGTACGCCCGGAGGTGCGATACAGGTCGGGACCGCGAGACCGATCCGCCCGCGAGCCTTTCGATCGTGGGCGCAATAGGAGCGGCAGGATTCGAACCCGCGACCGAGCCATTATGAGTGGCCAGCTCTAACCACTGAGCTACGCTCCCGTAGGCCGGTAGTATATCGGCAGAACACGAAAGGCTGATCATCATGATTCGAGGTTACGCGGCGTTATGGGTGGGCTTGCTGCTCTGGTCGGCGACGGGCTGCGGGCCCGCGACGTTTGTGGTGGGCGTGGCGCCCGGCGGGCAGACGCTCACCACCACGCCGATCGAACGCGACGGCAAACTCGGTAGCCCGCACCTCCTGGTGCTCGACGTCACCGGCGTGATCGCCAACGCGGACCAGGGCGGGCTGCTCTCGGTCGGCGACAACCCCGTGGCGCGCCTCACCGAGGGGCTGCGGCTCGCGGCCAACGACGACCGCGTCGCCGCCGTCGTGCTCCGCCTCAACACGCCCGGCGGCACCGTGACCGCCAGCGACATGATGTACCGCGAGGTCAAGCGGTTCAAAGAGAAAACCGGCAAGCCCGTGGTGGTCGTGATGATGGACGTCGCGGCCAGCGGCGGGTACTACCTCGCCTGCGCCGCCGACCACGTCGTGGCGTATCCGTCCACCGTCACCGGCAGCATCGGCGTCGTCTTCCAGACGCTGAGCGTCAAGCCCGCGCTCGACCGCATCGGCATCGAGGCCGAGGCGCTGGTCAGCGGACCCAACAAAGCCGCGGGCTCGCCGCTCGAAACCCTCGAACCCAGCCAGCGCGAGATCCTGCAAGGCCTGGTCGATCGGTTTTACGCCGACTTCGTCACGGTGGTCCGCGAGAACCGCAAGTCGATCGATCCCGACACGTGGGACCTGGTGACCGACGGCCGGGTGTTCACCGGGCGTCGCGCCTACGAGCTGGGCCTGGTCGATTCGCTCGGCGACATCCGCGACGGCATCACCAAGGCCAAGCAGCTCGCCGACGTGAAACACGCCGACGTGTTCGTCGCCCACCGCCCGCTGGATTACGTCAGCGGACCGTACTCGCAAACACCGCCCATCGGTCAGGGAGCCAAGCCGCAGACGCAGGTGAACTTATTGCAGATCAACCTCGATCGCGCATTATCGACGGTCCCCGGCACGGACGCGGGGATGTATTACCTCTGGGTGCCGGAGTTGCCCTAACGAAAAGATGCAGACCCGCGGTCACGGCTGACGCTGCTCCAACCAATCCGTCCAAGATATCTCTACCGCGATGGCCGCTGCGATGACGCCACGGTTCAGCGGGGTCTTCGCTTCGTCCCACGCTTCGATAACCAGGTCCAGCCGGCCGGACTGCTGGGCGGCCACCGCTGCATCCGCCCACAAATACGCGATGTCCGTCTTCTCGAAAAAGCCCGGCTCGTAGCGGACCGACGCCGCCAGCTTGAGCGTCTGCCGCAACATCCGCTCGGCCGATTCATCGTTGCCCACGCGGGCAAACGCCCGCCCGATCTCCCCGCCGGTATTAATCATGTCCCACGGATCGCTGAGCCGGATCATCATCGCCCCCGCCTCGGCGGGCTCGCCCAGGCGGGCCGTCAGCGACGCCGCGGTGCCGACCTGCCACTCCCCGCCGTCGGCCATCCCGGCCATGACTTGCTGGGCGTTGTCCAGACACATCTGCGCCATCACTTCGTCGCCGAAGTCCATCGCCAAATGGCCGAGGCTCAGCCAAGCGTCAGCTACAGAGTCTTCGAACTCGATCGATTCGACGCGGGTCACTGCGGCCTCTTTCTCACCGATCAACCAGAGCAGCAACGGAACTTCGCTTTCGTAATAACCGCGGTCCCATTCGTCTTCGAGGGTTTTGAGGGCCAACTCGATGTCCGCGATCACGCCGAGCGTGCCTTCCACGTCGCCGCGTTCGCCCGTCCCCCAGCCCATCTGAAACAGGCCCCAGACTTTTTCAGAATCGCTGGCGATCAACTCTAGGGTTTCTCGGGCTTTGGCGTTGTCGCCGATGCGAGCGTAGGCGTAGACCACCAACGGTAATTGGTTGTCCACTTCGAGCGGATCGCCCCGCCGGTTGCTCAGCCGTTCGACCGCTTCGTCGGCCAAGCGAGCGACCCGCTGCTGTTGACCCGGCGCCTGACACAACGCCATCAGGACATCGGCATGGATGTACTCACGGTCCACCTCGCCGCGGATTTCCGCGGCCTGCAGTTCCGCCGCGTCGGCCCACTCCGTCGCGCCCCATCCCGCCAACACCTCGGCTTCGGGAAGCCCCGGCGCTTCGGCCATCACCACCGTCCCGATGATCCACAACCCCACCCACATCAAGCCTTGTCGAATACGCATCATAACCTCCGGATCAAAAGAACAATTCGTTTGCAAAACAACCCAAACACGATCATCGAGCGTACGCGATCCTGCGGACTCACGCCAGACCTCAACGGCCGAAACGTCATTCCGCGTCGGGGATCATCTGGGTCGGGCCGTCTTCGAGCGGGTCGCCCAAGTCAATGCTGACGTCCTCCCCCGCCAGCGTGGCCTCAACCCAACCCACCAGCGAACCGTCGTGTAGGTAGCGGGCCAAGTCACGGCCCGGACACGAGGTCTCGGCCCCCGGCCGGTCGTTGTGGCCGCCGATCGTGTCCGTCGACAACTCGTATTCCTGCAGCAGCCACGCGGTGAGTTGCACCAGCGATTCCATCTGCGCCGGGCTGACGCGTTGTTCCTCGAAGTTGCCGTAGAGCTGAATGCCCAAGTGCCCGGTCACGTTGTAGTTGGTGTTGGTCTCGGGCTCGTATTCGGTCGGCCGGCCTTCGAAGATCGTGCCGTCGGGCGCAATCAAAAAGTGATACGGCAGGTCCGGCCAACCCTTTTCGTTCTGCCCGTATTTCTGAAGGCCCCGCACCTTCGCCGCCGGATCGCTGCCGGCCTGCCACGTCACCCCGGCGTGATGCACCGTCACGAACGCCGGCGTGTGCAGACGGTCATCCGGGATCGGCTGCGGCTCCGAACCCCACTGCTCGGCGGTCACCATCGCGGGGCGATCAAGCGAGACCGCGGAAGGTTCCAACATAAGCTCATCCGCCGCGGCGGAATGGAACGTCAACAAACCCACCACCCCGAGGCCTAAACCCAAGACGCAGCTCAAACAATTCGACTTGTTTCTCATCCCGTCGTGATAACCGTCGCGCCACGGGATTGCAAGCCTAAATCCCGTACTCGGCCCAGCGTTCGTCGACGCGTTGCTTGATGTCATCACTCATGTTCAAGATCGTGGGCCAGTCGCGGACGGGGTGGCCGTTGACTTCCTCGCCGGGGATCTTGCGGGTGGCGTCGAGGCCGATCTTGGTGCCGGCCCCAAGGCGCGGCGCAGCATGGTCGAGGATGTCGAGCGGGCCGTTGGCGAACTCGATGTCCCTTCCGGGGTCGGCGTTGGCGAGCAGGTGGAACAGGACTTCTTCGTGGTCGTGGACGTTGACGTCTTCGTCGACGACGACGATCGACTTGGTCCACGCCATCTGGCCCGCGCCCCACACCGCGTGCATCACCCGGCGGGCCTGCAGCGGGTACTCCTTTTTGATCTTGATGAACGCGCAGTTGTGGAAGCAGCCGAACATCGGCAGGTCGTAGTCGAGGATGTCGGGGATCAGCGTTTTGAGCAGCGGGAGGAAGACGCGCTCGGTCGCCTTGCCGAGGTAGTAGTCTTCCTGCGGCGGCCGGCCGACGATCGTGGTCGGATACAGCGGGTCTTTGCGGTGCGTGATCGCGGTGACGGTGAAGACGGGGTAGCGATCGGGCAGAGAGTAGAAGCCGGTGTGGTCGCCGAACGGGCCTTCGAAGACGGCGCCGGGGCCGAGGTCGGGCGGGGCTTGGCCGAACTTGGGCCGGGGGTCGTAGCCGATGAAGCCGGCCTCGGTGCTGACATAGCCCTCAATCACGATCTCGGCGTTGGCCGGGACGTGCAGGTCGATGGTCTTGCACTTGACAAGTTTGATCGCGCCCTGGTTGAGGAAGCCGGCGAACATGAGTTCGCTGATGCCGGGGGGCAGCGGCGCGGTCGCGCTGTAGGGCAAGACGCTCTCGCCGCCGAGGACGATGGCGCAGGGCATGCCGCCCGAGTGTTCGCCCTTGGCGGTGTTGTGCTTTTTCCACGCCCGCCAATGCGAAGCGCCGTCGTGGTGCATGTGCCAGTGCATGGCGGTGTGGTTTTGGTCGAGGAGTTGGGCGCGGTACATGCCGACGTTGCGGGACGGGCGTGGGTCGCCGTCGGGCTTGCCCGCGTCGTCGGGGTGGATGGTGTACATGCCGGCGAGGGTGATGTAACGGCCTTGTCCGGGGGCGGTGCCCGCTTCTTCGGGCGAGAGTTCGTAGCCGCATTTACGGGGGTCGCCGTCGTCGGGCCAGCACTTGATGATCGGCAGGTCGAAGAGGTTGATGTCGTCGCCGACGTTGACGACTTCCTGGCAGACGCCGGACTTGACGACCTTGGGCGGCACCTGCCCGGCGACCTTCGCCAACTCCACGCCTTTCTTGAGCTTTTCCATCAGCGACGACGGCGGCTCGGGTTTGACCAGCGACGCGACCCGCTCGGCCAACCCGTCAAACCCGCCACCCCCGGAGGTTCCGGCTTCGCCGTCGCACCCCATCGCCATCTCCATCCGGCGGTAGCTGCCGAAGGCGTTGATCAGGCAGGGGAACTTGGCTTGGCCTTCGGGGGTTTGCACGTTCTCGAAGAGCAGGGCCTTGCCGCCCAGGCCGTGGTGGTGCGGGTCGAACGCTTCTGCGTGCGCGGATTCGTTCGCCGCCGCGGACTTACTCACGCGGTCGGCGATTTCGGTGATCTCGAGCATCGACGACACGGGCGCGGTCACGCGGTGCAGCTCGCCGGCCGCGTCGAGGGCGTCCACAAAATCTCGCAGGTTCGGGTAGGTCATCATGAGTCTCGACGGGCGAACGGGTGAGTCCGGGGATGGATTCGGGGCCGGGGGCATCGCAACGGCGGCGTGCTTGCAGTTTTTTTACACGCCGCGGGTAAGAACAGCGGACTTTCCGCGTATCACCGCCGTCCCTTTCACCCCGGAGCATAGCCCATGTCGATCGAGATGACCCACACCCACCGCGAAGACGGCATCAACCTGATGACCCTGGTTGGCGACCTCGACGTCGAATCCGTCACCGCGTTCAACTTCGACACCAAGTTCGCCGCCGCGGTCGCGGCCCGGCACGAGCCGACAATCGTGGACATGAGCGGGGTCAAGCAAATCAGTTCGCTGGGTATGGGCGCGCTGGTGGGCAACGCCACGTCGCTGAAACGCCGCGGAACGGGGATGGTGTTGATGGGTTGTTCGCCGATGGTCACCGAGGCGCTGCGGATCGCGGGCATCGACAAGCTCATCCCGCTGGTCGACAACGAAGACCAGGCGATCGGCGCGCTGCGGGCGATGTCGATCGAATGAACAGATACGGTCTTGTGACGAGCGGTGAACCGGCGTTATCCGCCGAGCTCGACCGAGCGGTCGCGGGCAGCACGCAGCGCATCGACGATGGTTTGTTGGACCTGGTGTTCGTCGAGGTGGGCGATGGCGGCGGCGGTGGTGCCGCCGGGGCTGGTGACTTTGCGGCGGAGGTCGGCGGGGGATTCCGGGGGATCATCCGATTGGATGAGCAACTCGGCGCTGCCGAGCAGGGTTTGGTTAACCAATAAGCGGGCGTGCTCGGAGAGGCCGAGTTCATTCGCGGCGGCCTGCATCGCCTCGGCGAGGTAGAAGAGATAGGCCGGGCCGCTGCCGGAGATGGCGGTGACCGCGTCGAGCTCAGATTCGCTTACGCGGACCGCTTCGCCGCAGGCCCCGAAGAGTCGCATCGCCAACTCGTCGTCGCCGGGCCGGGCGTTTTCGCCGAGCGCGACGCCGGCCATGCCGCGGCCGACCATGAGCGGGGTGTTGGGCATGACGCGAATCACGCGCACGGGTTGGCCGATCGCGGCACAAATCTTCGCGCTGCTGATGCCAGCCATGATGGAAATGATCGTGTGCCGCTCGGGATCGATCGCCGACCACGCGCCTTGGCCCGGTTCACCGAGGGCAGCGAGCATCTGCGGTTTGATGGCGAGCACGACCGTGTCGGCCGCGGCAATCAAACCCGCGTTGTCCGTGGCGCTCACCACGCCGAACGACTCGAACACGGATAATCGCTCAGCACTCGGGTCGGCGGCGATCATCTGCTCGGCCGGGATCACGCCGGTCCGCGCCGCCCCCCGCGCGATCGCCTCGGCCATGTTCCCCGCGCCAATAAATCCCAAGGGGTATCTCATCCCCGCAGGATACCACCGAGCATCCGAGTACGAAGCATGAGCAAGTGCGAGCGAGGTCACTCGCTTACGCTTCGTGCTCTGATCTCACGACTCCTCGCGTGATGCTTCCCACTCCCGCCGGATGACCTGCGCATCGGTGAACAGGTCCAGCAGTTCGACGTCTTTCCCCTTGCGCACCATACCGCGTAACTCGTTGAGCCGGGAGGCCAAGCGGTCGAGCGCTTCGCCGATCGGCTTGCGGTTGGCCATCACGATGTCGCGGCGCATCTCGGGGTTGCTCATCGCCAATCGGCACGTGTCGCGGAACCCGCTGGACGCCAAATCCAACGGCCCCATGTCGTCGGCCGTGTGCGCCAGCAACACCGCCACCAAATGCGGCAGGTGCGAGACCGCCGCGACCTGATGGTCGTGGTCGTCCGCGGTCATCGTGAACAACGTCGCCCCCAACGCTTGCCACATCGCTGTCACCGCCGCGAGCGCCGCGTCGTCGGTCTCCCCCATCGGGCAAAGCACACACGGCCGCCCCCGGAACAGATCGCCCCGCGCCGCCTCGGGTCCCGACTGCTCCGACCCCGCCATCGGATGGGCCGGCACGAAAAACTGCGGCTGCTTCAGATATCGCTTCGCGTCCGCCACAACGCTGAGCTTGGTCGAACCCACATCCGTGACGACCATCCCGCGTCGCTGATGCTCCGCGAGTTGCCGAAACACCTCGCCAAACTTGCCCACCGGCACCGCCACCACCACGATCAACTTGCCCTCGACTCCCCCCACCGCTTCGCCCAGCTCCAGCACGCCCCGATCGATCCCGCGGCCCGCGACCGCCGCGTCCAGCGTCGCGCGGGTCCGCCCCACCCCCACGATTTCCGCGTCGTCCGCCAAAAACCCCGCCGCTTTCAGCCCCAATCCGACGCTGGCCCCCAGCAGCCCGGCCCCCACGATCACAACCCGTCGGATGTCGTCCTGCATGACTTCCAACTATAATGCGGTTTGCGTTCCACGTCGCCCATGGCGCGGGACGCGGCGAATCAAGAATCCTCAATCCAAAATCAAAAATCGCATGACCACCCTCTCCGAATACACCGGCAACTACGAACTCGAATTCGAGCGGCCCCTCCTCGCCCTCGAACGCCAGATCAACGAGCTCGAAGCCCAGGCCGACCCCGACCGCTCGGCCATCGGCCTCGACCCCACCGTCGACTTCTCGGCCGACCTCCGCAAGCTCCGCTCGTCCCATACGGCGATGCTCAAAAAAATCTACAAAAACCTCAACGCCTGGCACACCGTCCAGGTCGCCCGCCACCCCGGCCGACCGCAGACCTCCGACTACATCGACGCCTTCGTCAAAGACTTCACCGAGCTCCACGGCGACCGCCACTTCGGCGACGACCCCGCCATCATCGCCGGCTTCGGCCGTATCGGCCCGCACAAGTGCCTCGTCGTCGGCCACCACAAAGGCAAAACCGTCAAAGACAAGATCGCCTGCCACTTCGGCTGCGCCCACCCCGAGGGCTACCGCAAGGCGCTGCGCTGCATGAAGCTGGCCGAGAAGTTCGGCCTGCCCATCGTCACCTTCGTCGACACCCCCGGCGCCTACCCCGGGATCGGCAGCGAAGAGCGCGGACAGGCCGAGGCCATCGCCGTCAACCTCCGCGAGATGTCGCGTCTCAAAGTACCGATCGTCAGCGTCGTCATCGGCGAAGGCGGCTCGGGCGGCGCGATCGGCATCGGCGTCGCCGACAAGCTCGCGATGCTGCAATACTCCTGGTACTCGGTCATCAGCCCCGAGGGCTGCGCCGCGATCCTGTGGAAGACCGCCAACCCCGAGAACAACGCCAAGGCCGCCGAGGCCATGAAGGTCACCGCCGACGACAACCTCAAGATCGGCACCGTCGACGCCATCCTCGACGAACCCCTGGGCGCCGCCCACCGCCGGCCGTCCGCCGCGTGCGACAACCTCGAAAAATTCATCATCCAGTCGCTGCGCGAACTCAAGCGCTTCAAGCCCGAAAACCTGGTCAAAAAACGCTACGACCGTCTACGCCAACTCGGCTCATACCTCGGCGATTAACTGCCATAAACATTTCTTCCCGTTAGCCCCGGGCTTTGCCCGGGGGGCTCCGTGACGATCGACCCGCCCCCGGAATGCCCCCGGGCAAAGCCCGGGGCTAACGGGTGCAAATTATCCAGACCCAAAAATTCACCCAGATTTCTTTAGGCCGCGACCCCGCTTCATCCGATACTGGTGTTAGCTCACGACCTGTCAACAAGCACGCAACGGGCCGCACACTTGGCCCATGCTGGATCAAGGGCAGCGTTTCGTGGGCTATTTTTGTGCGCACAAATCGACCCCGAACGCGCGCAAAAATAAGCACCCCAAACAAAATTTTATCTCGCGTGCACCGCTGATCTTACCCACGCTTGGCACGGCCAACGACAACGTGGTGCGCACCCACGCTTCGCCGCGGCCCCTGGTGTGAAGCACCCGATCTCTTCATCACCCGACGACGGCCGCGACGCCGAGTTGCTCGACGTCATGCTCAAGGGCGTCGATGACGTCGCCGACACGGCGCAGCGGCTGGGTATGTCCCCCGCCGAGATCGCGCGGTGGGCATCATCACTCGACACCCGCCGGGCGGTCGCGGGGGTGCGGTTGCTCGCCGATGTTCAAGCCGAGCTAGCCCTGTCGCGCTTGCGGGTCCACGCAGTCAACCGGCTCGCGAAGCTCGCGCTCGACGACGAAGCGCCGGTGGAGACCGGCCGCAAGGCCGCCCAGGCCCTGCTCTGCGTCGGCCTCGACCGCGTCGCCGCCCGCGTCCCCGAACCCGACGACGAAGGCGAAGACGGCTTCGACCGCGAAGTCGCCTCGATCCGCGCCGCGCTCTTCGGCGAGCCGAATCCGTACGACCCGACACCCGGCCCGAGGCCGAACGATGCGCGGGACGACCACGACCAGGACGAGGATGACGACGGCGAAGACAATCCACCACCGGGTGGAGGTGGCGGCGGCGGTAAGGACGGCGGTCAGCCGAAAGGACCAGCAGCTTCGCCCGCAGACTCACCCGCGACAGCTTCTCCGAACTCCCCTCCCTCGAGGGAGGGGTTGGGGGAGGGTGACGTGTCGGCAAACGCTCCGATCGACGGCCACGCTCACCGTTTCGACAACAAGGAATCTGTGAATCGGCAAGCCCGTGGTTCACGGTTCGCCCCACCACCCTCACCCCCGCCCTCTCCCTCAAGGGAGAGGGGGCAAGACCCCAATCTCAAAGCGAAGCCAACCCACTCACCCCGTCACCGGCGACAGCGTATCCCCCGCCGCCAACTTGTGCCCCTTCAAAAACTCCGCGAACGGGAGCGTCTTGCCGCCGGGGGCCTGAACCTCCAACAACTCGATACAACCCTCGGCACACGCCACCCGCAGGTCGCCCTGCACCGTGCCGGGTACTTGGGTGTGCGGGGCGCATTCCCCGTCCGCGACGCGACGCAGAAACAGCGTCGTCTCGTCGCCGGTCTGTTGCGAACGCCAGACCACCCGGCAGCCCGGCCAGGGCGTCAGGCCGTGGACGCGGGCGCGGACCAGCGCCGCGGGCTGAGCGAAATCGACCGTGCCGTCCGATTTCTTGAACTTGGGCGCCCGCGTCGCGGCGGTATCGTCCTGAACCAACGGCGACAAATTCCCCGCGGCCAAATCACCCAACACCTTGAGCACGCAGTCGGGGCCAAGCTCGGCCAAACGGTCGTGCAACTCCCCGGCCGTCTCGCGGGGGTCGATCGGCGTCTCGGCGACGGCGTAGATCTCTCCCGCGTCCATGCGTTGGGCCAGGCCGATGACGCTGACGCCGGTGACGGGCTCGTTGGCGATCATCGCCCAGTTGATCGGAGCGGCCCCCCGGAACTTGGGCAGCAGCGAGGAGTGGACGTTGATGGCCAGCTCGCCCATCGCGTCGATCAGTTCGGGGCTGAGCTTCTGGCCAAAGGCGATGACGACCGAAGCATCGGGCGCAAGCTCGGCGACCTGAGCGACAAACTCGGGCGTGTTGACGTCGTCGGACTTGAGCACCGGCAAGTTTTGCTCGGCCGCCCACGCCGCGATCGGCGTCGGCGTCAACGCCCGCTTCCGCCCCGCCGGCTTGTCGGGCTGCGACACCACCGCGACCACGTCGTGGTCAGCCGAAGCGTGAAGCGTCTGCAACGTGGGAAGGCCGAAAGCGCCGGAGCCAAAGTAAATCAATCGCATCGCTACAGTCTAAACCCAACCGCATCAACCGGACGCGCCACTTGCCTTCGGGGTGCAGGGGCAGAGCCCCTGCCGCTCGCCGCGCAGGCGCTGCCGCAAAATAAACAACGCGGCGCAAAAGCCCTAAGCGTTGGACTCAAGTTCTTGGATCGCGCGCTTGTTCGCCATGCGATCGATGCGCGTCATCTTGTCGAGGATCAGGACGCCGTCGAGATGGTCGAATTCGTGCTGCCAGACGCGGGCGGGGAAGTCGTCGGAGGTGAGGGTGAAGGGTTGGCCGTCGCGGTCGAGAGCCGAGAGGGTGATGGCGGTCGGCCGGGTGACCTCGGCGGTGATGCCCGGCAGGCTGAGGCAGCCCTCGTCGCGGGGCTCGGTGAACGGGCCGGGGGCCGAGAGTTCGGGGTTGATGATGACCAGGTCTTCGCCGGGCTCGTTGGTGGGGTTGATGACGAACATGCGCCAGGGCAGGCCGACCTGCGGGGCGGCGAGGCCCACGCCGCGGGCCTCGTGCATCAGTTCGATCATCCGGTCGGCCACGGCCCGGACGTGGTCGTCCACGGCGTCCAGCGGCTGGGCCACCTCCCGCAGGACCGGATGCGGGTACAACACGATGCGGAGGGCCGCGGGATCGACATCGGCGGGGGCGGGCGTCACGGGCATGGTCGGGATTCCGGGGAGGAGGCCGGGGGTGCTTCCGGGGGCGGAGTTGGTTCCGGTGGTGTAGTTGCCGAACACTGCGGAGGCCAAGCGGGGGGTGTCGAGGTCGTTTTACGGGGGGCAGGTCGGCCGTGTCGCGGGGGTTTCGGGCATCTTAGGGGCTTCCCCAAACGGTCACAAGATCGGGAGGTCCCGGAAGATAATGTTAGGCCAGAACACGATTTGGGGCTTGACCGGGTGGAAACGGGTTGCCATACTGCTAGTGTCCGTTGGGGTTATCGACGGCCGCGGTGTCCCGGACGAATCCGGGGATTCACGCACCACGGCCGATCCGGATTTCCGCCCCATCTGCCTGCCACATCTGAGCCGCTGCCGAGGTTGTTGCCCCATGGCCACCATCACCAAAAAAGAACTCATCGACCAGATCGCCGAGGCCACTGGCCAAAAACGGGTGGTCGTCAAGAACATCGTCCAGACCTTCCTCAACTCGATCATCCTCGAGCTGGGCAAAGGCAACCGCTTGGAATTCCGCGACTTCGGCGTCTTCGAAGTCAAGCAACGGCGGGCCCGCATGGCCCAGAACCCCAAGACCCTCGAACCCGTCGAGGTGCCGCCCAAGCGGACGGTCAAGTTCAAGGTCGGCCGGCTGATGAAGCTGACGCTCAGCGAAAACGGCCCGGAAATGGGCGAGATCGAGATCGACCTCGACGAAGACGACGAATGAATCCCGCCGCTTCCCCGGAAGTCCCCCCGGAGACGCCCCCGGAAACCTCCGCGGGGAGTCCGGACGCGTCGTTGCGGGACGGGGAGCAGACGCCGGGGCATCGACTTAACCGACGACTTCAACAAGCCTTAAGCGATTTGGATTCCAAGTCATTGTGGCGATCGTTGCGGGCGTTGCCTTCGGCGGGTAAACGGGTGGTGGTCGACGGCAGAAAACTGCTCAACCTCGCGGGCAACGATTATCTCGCGTTGGCCGAGCACCGCCGGCTGAAGGCGGCGGCGGCCGACGCGATCGAACAGCACGGCGTGGGCAGCGGGGCCAGCCGATTGGTCGCGGGACATTTGGACATCCACGAGCGCGTCGAGCGCGAGTTTACGGCGTTCAAGCACGCCCAGGCGGCGCTGATCTTCCCGACCGGCTACACCGCTAACCTTGCGGTACTCACCGCCCTGCCCCAGCCCGGCGACCTGATCTGTCAGGACAAGCTGAACCACGCCAGCCTGATCGACGCGGCGAAGTACTCGGCCGCCGAGGTGCGGACCTACCCGCATGCACCGCATCAATCGGGTAGGCCCACGAATCACGAGAAGCTGGAACGGCTGCTGAAGCAACACGTCAGCGCGTCGCCGGACGCGGGACGATGGATCGTGACCGACGCGGTGTTTTCGATGGACGGCGACGTCGCGGACCTGCCGGGGCTGTGCGAACTGGCCGAACGGTACGACGCCGTGCTCGTCGTCGACGAAGCGCACGGCACGGGGGTACTCGGCCAAACGGGGGCGGGTCTTACGGAACACCAAGGCGTGGTCGGCCGGGTGCCGATCACCGTCTCCACGGCGAGCAAGGCGCTGGGCGGGCTAGGCGGGATCGTCACGGCGGACCGCGTGGTGATCGAGACGTTGGTCAACCGCGGTCGGCCGATGGTCTACAGCACCGCGGTCCCCCCCGCTCAGGCCGCGGCGATCGGCGCGGCGGTGGAGGTGGTGCGTGACGAACCCGAGCGGCGTGAATCGCTCAGTCGATTGAGTGAAACCCTGCGAATTCGTTTGAGCAAACTCGGGTGGCCCGGCTTGGTGCAGCCTATCGCCACGCCGATCGTTCCGTTGATCACCGGTGATGTCGGAGCGGCCATGACGCTGCAGCAACGGCTACACGATGCGGGCGTGCTAGCCGTGGGAATACGTCCGCCGACCGTGGCGCCGGGCTCGGCCCGGGTGCGGCTGAGCCTGCGCGCCGATTTGGAAGAAGACGACTTGGACCAAGTCATCGACGCGGTGGGTTCAAGGTCGTGGTGAATCCACACCATGCCTCTTCAACCACGCGTTTACGGCACGGGTTCAAACACCGCCAAACCAACCGTCGGCGGAAACCTTCGGTACAAGTCCTCGTGGCCGTCAAACCAGTAGGTCACGCAATACCCGTCCTGGATCCCCGTCAGGATCGTAGCGCGGCCGTTGCGATTCCCCTTAGCGGTAACGTGCAGCCGGTGGACTTCGATCGTGCCCATCTGAGTGGTCCGGTCGTTGGTTCGTAGATTCAGGTTCTCAAGAACGCCTTCCCGTTCCGCCCACTGGGTCACCATACCTTGCATCTCCTGACGGAACGCAAGGTAGGCCGGACTGTCAAAATCGTCGGCGGGCGGCCCCACGGCAACGCCGAGCGTCGCGCGGTTGTCACGGACCGCCATACGCAATAGCAGTTGATTGGCCAAGACGATCGGGCGTCGGTCATCCGGGGGCGCGGTATACACCGGCCAATCCGTCGGCCAATCCGTAATCGTCATCTCGACCACAGGCTCGTCCGGCGCATCTTCCACGAGAGCACCAATCCCGCTGTCGCTCATGCCGTCATCAACCTCAAGCATGGTGACGGCCAGCTCGGGATCAAGCGGTTGCTCATCGGTTTGACCGGCCGCCAGTTCATCACTCGTAGGTTCGTTGCCGTCGGCCAATTCGTCGGGCGTCGCCGATTCGCCAGCATCGGCGGCGGATTTCTCTTCGGCATCTTCCGCGACGGCGACTTGCTCGGGGGTCGTGTCTTCCGCCGGTTGCGGCGCCGCGGGCCCCACGGCCACGTCGGGGGAAGAAGTCGATTGCCCCTGCATCACCGACCAACCCGCGTAACCCGCGCCGCCCAGCACGGCGAGCACAATGAGTAGAACGACCGGCTTGGGCAACAGCGGCGAGCTGTCGTCGGCTTTCAAGACGGGCCGATTACCCGAACCGTCGGCCGAGCGGGACATCGCCTGAATGGCCAAGGACTTGCCCGCGTAGATCTCTTTCTTCCGTTCGCGGTACTCTTCGTTGGTGATCTGGCCGGAGTGTTTCAGATCGTTAAGCTCGCGGAGCTCGCGCATCTGGGTTTGGCTGGTGTTGCTCACCACGCCCGACATCGATCCCGAAGGCGGCATGTTCAATTCGTAACCGCCGGTCCCGCCCATGCTGCCCCCCGCCGTGCCGTCGAGTTGGATGGACGAGCCGCCGATCGTCGAGCCGTGCGGCCCGCCGTCGAGGAGCAGGTCGGCTTTCTCCAACTCGAGGTGCGTCATGTCGATCAGATCGCCTTTGGCTTTCGACAAATTGAAAGCATCGACCTTCAGCAGGGTCCCGCAAGCACTGCAAGGCGCGGTTTTACCCAGGCGTGCCTCGGCGATCTTGATGGTCTTTTTGCACGCCCCGCAGCCGATGAGGATCTGGCGCATCCGGCGGACCCCCGACGCGTCGTTGTCCTCTAAACCCGACAGGTCCGCGAGCGGTTGAGAAGCCAGCGACATCTCCCCGCCGGGGTTGGGGGCGTCGAGCATCGGCACGCGCAGAGCGGTCTGGCAGCCCGGGCAACGTACCCGCTTACCCGCATACTGATCCGGAACCGAGATGCCGCGTCCACACGCGTGGCAAGCAAACTTCATAAAACCAACCCCTAGAACGAGTCTCCTCAGACACCCACCGTATCACCTTAGCGTCTGGGATACTTCACTCAAATATCGATAACAGACTAATACATACCCTAATCGGTCGCCACGCAAAACTAGCGTCCTTCGACCGTTAAAGTGGTGACGTCGCCCGCCGCAATCTTGTCGATCCCGCTGCCCAGTTCGCCGATCGGGTCGGGCGGGACGATATCGACGACCTTTTCGCCGAGCTTGGCGTCGCCCGCATTCACCCTGGCCTCGAACGTTTTACACTCTCTCAGCAAAGCGGGCAGGATGTCGGATTCGGGGACGGTGGCGACTTTTTCGCCTTGCACGTAGATGATTCCGCGTTGCTTGCCCGCAAACACCGCGACGTCGGCCCCCTCAGCCTCGCCCGGGCCGTTCACGATACACCCCATCACCGCGACCTTGATCGGCAGGGCGATTTCGTCCGCCAGCGTCTTCCGCACGTCCTGCACCAGCGTAAACAGGTCGACTTCGATCCTCCCACAGGTGGGACAAGCGATCAGGTCCACGCCCTTGCGCTCCCGCAGCCCGAGGCAGTACAGCATCTCCAACGCGTCCTCGACCTCGTACACCGGGTCGTTGGCGTAGCTGATGCGTACCGTGTCGCCGATACCCGCGGCGAGCAGGTGGCCCAGCGGGACCACGCTGCGGATCGTGCCGGTCTCTTTGGGGCCCGCGTGGGTCACGCCCAGGTGCAGCGGGTGGTCGAAGCGTTTGCTGATTTCGGTGTAGGCCGCGATGACCAGCTGCGGATCGGGCGACTTGGCGCTGATGGTCACGTCGTAGAAGTCGTTGTCGTAGAAGATGTCGAGGTATTCCTCGAGCTTGGTGAGCATGATGGCCAGGAAGTGGCCGTGCTTGTGGTCGGAGAAGACGCCGCCGAGTTCTTTGAGGCGTTTTTGCTTGTCTTTGCGTTCGACGATCGAGCCTTCGTTGACGCCGATGCGGATCGGGATGCCCCGGCCCCCCTGGGCGGACTTGCAGGCGGCGATGACTTCTTCGACCTGTTTGCGGTCGTTGATGTTGCCGGGGTTGAGGCGGATCTTGTGCACGCCCGCGTCCACCGCCTCGAGCGCCCGGCCGAAGTGGAAATGCACGTCCGCGACGATCGGCACCGTCACCCGCGGCAAAATCTCCTTGAGCGCTTCGGTGTCTTTTTTATTCGGCACCGCGACGCGCACAATGTCCGCCCCCGCCGCCGCCATGCGGTTGATCTCGGCGACGCAGTTGTCGATTTCGTAGGTGTAGCCCGCGGTCATGGTTTGCACGGAGACCGGCGCGTCGCCGCCGATCTTGACGATGCCGGTGCGGTCGTCGCCGAGCTGGACCTGACGGGTTTTTCTTCGCTGGATCATGCCGCGGCTTCGAGAACTTCGATGGAACTGATTTGCCGCATATTCAACACATCAAAACCCTCGGCATCGAGATGTGCAATATGCAATACGGAGGACCCCACGGCAGCCATAATGGCGTCGGGGATGGGATACTTGTCACCGCTGGACATGACCACCGCGAAGGGAGCGTAAGGTGAGGCGCGGAGCCGTTGGATAATCTCGTCACGCATTTCCATACTTACATCATAGCATTGGGTTTGGGTATGCTCTACGCATGACCACTTCTCATCAGACGCCCCTGTACCCGCTGAAGTTCTCGCCGATCTACAAAGAAAAGGTCTGGGGCGGGCGGACGCTCGAAGGCCTCGGCCGAACGCTGCCTTCGCCCGAGGCGATGGTGGGCGAATCCTGGGAACTGGTCGACCTGGCCACCACCTCGGCGTCCGGCGGCGGCGGCGGGGCCGAACGCTCGACCATCACCAACGGCCCGCTGGCGGGGCAGACCCTCGCCCAAGTGATCGCCGACTACGGCCGGGATGCCATGGGCGACCTGCCGCTCTCCGACAACGGCGGCTTTCCTATCCTGCTGAAGTACCTCGACGCCAACCAGCACCTCTCGGTGCAGGTCCACCCTTCGCCGGAGTACGCCGCGGCCCACGACGACGCGTTTCTCAAGAGCGAGTCTTGGTACATCGTCGCGGCCAAGCCGGATGCGGTGATCTACAAGGGCATCAAGGAAGGCGTCACGCCCGAGCAGCTGCGCGAAGCCATCGCGACGAACACCGACGAAGCGGTCGTGCCGCTGATGATCGAGGTGCCGGTGAAGGCGGGCGATTGCCACTACGTCCCGTCGGGGACCTGCCACGCCCTGGGCGCGGGGATTCTGGTTGCCGAGGTGCAGACGCCCAGCGACACGACCTACCGCGTCTACGACTGGGGACGAACGGGCCGCGAGCTGCACGTCGACCAGGCGATTGAGTGCATCCACTTCGGGCCCGCGGACGTAAGCGAGTTTGAGTTGTTCACCGCCCTGCCGGCCAAGCCAGGCGGCGCAACCGTCGAACGTCTGGTCGCGTGCGAGTTTTTTACCATCGACAAAGTCACCGCCGTCGCCGGTTTTGAGGACGCCGCGGGTGAAAACCAACCCACGGTCTGGATGGTGCTCGACGGCGCGGGGATGCTCACCGCGGGTCCCGACCAACCGCCGCTTCTCTTTGGCCCGGGCGACACCATCCTTTTCCCCCCGGGGCTGGACAGCCGAGTCGGGATCACTTCCGACGCGCAATGGTTGGAAGTCGGCTTCCCGCAAGCCGCGGGCGGTCAACTCGCATAGGGCGTTGGTGGCTCAGGCGGGCAACACCCGAAGGTAGAAATCCAGCCACGTCTGGTGAAACAGCTTGGCGAGGTCCGACTCGGCGTAGCCGCGGTCGCGGAGGATGTCGGCCAGTTTGTGGATGTCGCGGTGGCGGTCGTAGCCGTGGGGGCAGGCCTCGGTGCCGAAGCCGCCGTCGGTGTCGGTGCCCAAAGCAATATGGTCGGTGTTGCCTGCGAGTTGGCAGATGTGGTCGATGTGGTCGGCCAGGTGATGCAGTTGGACGTCGTGACTCAGCGGCGTCCACGGCGGGCCTTCGATCAAGTCGACGCGGATCATGTTGATCGCGAGCACGACGCCGAGCACGCCGTCGCGGTCGATGATCGCTTTGATCATGTCGTCGGTCAGTTGACGTTGTTCGTTGCTGATCGCCCGGCAGTTGGCGTGGCTGGAGTAGACCGGGCCGGGGTAGCGCTCGATCGCGTCCCAGAACGACGAGTCGCTGGTATGGGTGAGGTCCAGCGGCATCGACAGCTTTTCCATTTCACGCAGCAACTCAACGCCACGCGGCGAGACTGGGCCATCCACGTCGTAAGGATTCGGCGGGACCGACGGGTTGCCCGCCGCGTAATGCCCCATGCCGAAGTGCGTGAGGAACAACGCCCGCAAGCCCTGGTCGTACCACTGATGCAGCTGCGTGGGCTCGATGATCGGGTCCGAGCACTCCATCGTGATGATCAACCCAAGCGGCACCTCGCCCCCGGAAGCACCCCCCGAATCACCCCCGGACTCACCCCCTGAATCATCCGTTTCACTTTCGTAAGCGGCCTTCCACTCGGCCCAGTGCGCTCGCAACTGCGCGGCAGTTTCGAGGATACGGACATGACCTTGGGTTTCGAGCAAGCGGTAGTAGGCGAGCTGGCCTTGGGCCAGGGCGTACACCATCTCTTGCGTCGGCCAGTCGCCGTCGCCGTGCGCACGGTCGCGGCCGGGCTTGACCCACGGCTTGGCCCGGCCCAGCAGCGTGGTCACCGCGACAGGGATGTTCGCCACCCGCATCTCCGGGAAGCTGGTGGTGCAGATGCCCCGGCCGTCGTCGCACGGCGGGTCGAGTTCGCGCTGCCGGGTCTCTTCCACGGTCCAGAGCGGATCGCGTTCGTGCACCAACGCGTTGAACGCGATGTCGAGGTGACCTTCAAACATGAGCATCGGTGCATGCTACGAGAATGAAAGCCCGGCGCGAAGCCGACACACATCGCCCACAGCTCGAAACGCTCCGACGCAAGCTGGCAACCCAAACCACAAGCGCGGCATCCCGCAAACCCGCGACCGCCCCGTCTTCGTCGCCCGCATCGGCTAGAATGGACGGACTATGAGCGATGAGCCCAACCCCAACGCGAGCCCCGGCGGAGGCGACGCACCCAAAAAGCGACGCCGACGCCGTCGCCGGAACAAAAACAAGTCTCCGCAGAACGAGTCCGCCCAAGCCTCGGCGGACCAAGCCGCGGACTCCAACACTTCTGCGCCCGAGAAACGCCAACCCCAAGGCGACGGCCAGAAACCCCGAGGCGACCGCCCGCCCAAGGCGGGCAACGGCTACCGCGGCAAAAACCAAAAGCCCAACGCGGGCTCGCGATCCAGCGGTCCCAAGCGCGACGGTTCTAAGAACCGCGACGAGTCCAAAGGCAAAGGCCCTCGGTCTTCCAACGGTGCACCGCCCGACCGCCCCGGCCAAACCGCCGCCAAACCCAAAGCCAAAAAGCGACGAAAGCCCCGCACCAAGCAGTGTGTGAATTGTTACACGCCCTGCACCACCATCCACCGGGTCCGCCTGGACTACCGCAAGCAATGGGTCTTCATCTGCGACATCTGCTGGCCGACCCGCTGCATCGACAACCCGCACTATGAGTTTGGCGGCACCTGGGTGTCGGGCCGGATCGTCAAGCCCGAATCGCAACAGCGCGACGAATGGCTGGCGAAACAGAAACAAAAGAAGTCGAATCAATCGCCTCGCCAAGAGAAACCTAACGAAGGCCACCAACCCGAGGCCAACCACGACACTGCGGCCGGCCCGCCGCCAAGTCCTGCTCCGCCTTCCGAAGGCGAGCCCGACGACAATCACCGCGTTGAGAATGCTGAATCACCCGTCGCTTCTGTAGAAGTGTCAGCCCAAATTGAAGCGCCAACCGCCCACGACCAAACGTCCGGTGAAGCCCAACCGTCAGACGGCCACGCCGCTGCCGACCCGCCGACCGAAGAGGGCCAAGGGGGCTGAGCCGGTCACCTCGACGTCGATAATCTGACCGATCAGGCCCTCGGCCGAGTCCGCGGGCGCATCGAACATCACGATCAAATCGCCGTCGGTCCGACCCGACAACTGGATCGTCTCTTCCGGGGGCTGCCAACCCAGCGTGACCGACGTGTCGGCCGTGTTGGTGTTCTTGCGCGACTTGGCGCTGAGCTGCTCGACGAACACGCGGACCGATCGGCCGACGTAGCCCTCGTGGATCGCGGCGCTGACTTCGCTCTGGATCGCCAGCAGTTCGTTGTTGCGGCGTTTCTTGGTTTCATTCGGCACATCGTCTTCAAACCGATCGATGGCGGTGGTCCCGGGGCGGGGGGAATATTTGAAGATGAAGCTGTTTTTGAATCGGCAGCGCCGCAGCAACTCGACGGTGGCGGCGTGGTCGTCTTCGGTCTCGGTGGGGAAGCCGCAGATGATGTCGGTTGCCAACTCCGCGTCCGGCAGATACTCACGCACCCGATCGATCAGGTCGTAAAACTGCTCAACCTTGTACCCGCGGTTCATCAGCTTCAGGATCCGGTTGCTGCCGGACTGCACCGGCAGGTGCAGGTAGCGACAGATGCGCGGGCAGTCGCGGATAGTTTCGAGGATGTCGTTGCCGAAGTCGCGGGGGAAGTTGGTGACGAAGCGCAGCCGCCGCAACGCGGGGATCTCGTCGTGGATCTGACGGAGCAGTTGGGCGAAGCTCGTGGTCGTGTCGTTGAAGATCGGCGAGGGCCCGCCGGTGCCCTGGTTGGGCGAGATCACGGTGCCGACCTGGGGCTGCTGCACGCCGTTGACCGTCAAGGCCGCGGCCTGGTCGTAGTGGTAGTGGTTCACGGTTTGCCCGAGCAGCGTGATCTCGATCACGCCGTGCTCGACGAGTTTTTTGCATTCTTCGAGGATGTGACTCGGCGGGCGGTGGACCTCGGCCCCGCGGGTGTGGGGCACGACGCAATACGTGCACAGCTTGTTGCAGCCTCGGGTGATGCGGACGTAGGCCGACTTGCCGCCCGACAGCGTCGGGTCGGGGGAAAAGCTGCGGGACAGGTCGACCAGTTCGAGTTGGTCTTCCGCAGCGGCGAGCGTGCCGGACCGGCGGTGGGTGTTGCCCTGCAGCGCGATCTGCGGCGCGCGGACCGACGGGTCCAGCGCCTCGAAGTCGTCTTCCTGCTGCGCGACGCGGGTCTTCATGACGTTGTCGATCAGCATCGGCACCTTGTCGAGTTCGCCCGGGCCGCAGAGCAGATCGACCTGCGGATGCCGCCGCATTAGGTCTTCGCCGTCGCGCTCAGCCATGCAGCCGATCACGCCCAACACCCCCCCGGAATAGCTCCCGCCCCCGGAAGATTTCGTTTCGGCGGCTTTGGCCTGGTGATACTTGCCGTACTTCCCGATCCGCGACCACACCTTGTTCTCCGCGACCTCGCGGACCGAGCAGGTGTTGTAGAGCACGACATCGGCCGACTTCCAGTCGTCGATGAAGCGGTAGCCCAACGCCCGGAGTTGGCCGGTGACCAACTGGCTGTCGAGCACGTTCATCTGGCAGCCGAACGTTTCGAGATAGACCGACGGCCCCGACGCCGCGGACCCGCCGGACGGATCGGCGGCTTCGACGGTCGAATCGGTCCCGCAGCTCCCCGAGGGCGGAGCGATCGGTGTCTCGGGCGTGGGCGGGTGGTTTTCGGGCATGGCGAACCGCAAATCATAGCCGATCCGATGAGTTTTCACGCCCCGACGCCCCGCTGGTCGATTTTATTGGCACGATGTCGTCTATCCCGACCCCATCCCGGCCCGCTGAAAACCGCCGCGAGAAAGCTCGGAGAAACACTTCGGCCACCAACCCCGGAAACCCCGCGCGGCCCACCCGAGTCATCACGAAAACTCCGGAACGCGGCAATTGGTTCGAGCGACGCTGCGACGCCTTGCCGGGCTGGGTGTTTTGCGGGTGCGGGGCGTTGATCCTGGGTGTCGTCGTCCTGACCCCGCCGTGGTTGGCTCAACACGAGACGGCGTGGAAGCTGCGGGTCATGCAGGCCCAGGCCGCGGCCCTGGCCGAGCAGGCCGAGCGGTACGAATCGTTTGCCGCGGCCATCGCCGACGACGACCCGGTGGTGCTCGAGCGGTTGGCCTTGACGCATCTCCGCAAGACCGTCGCGGGCAAGACCCCGCTATCGGTCCGCCCCGTGGAACAGGAAACCGGCGACGTCGGCGACTGGCTAGCGGTCCGCCAGCCCGTGATCGGCCGCGACGTGCCTCATTACTTCGAGCCCAGCAACCGGCTCACCCGCTTGGTCACCGGGCCCGGCCGGGCGGCGTTACTGCTGGTCGGCCTGCTGTGCCTGGTCGCGGGTGTCTTGTTCAACCCCCGCACCACGCGGATGAAGAAGGCCTCACGGATCGTCCATCCAAAACAATCGCCCTCTCCGAAGCCGAGACGCTCGGCCCCGCCCCGCCGGGGGCTGCACCCCGCGTAAATGGTTGAACGCCGAAACCGAACTTCCGGCATTAAGCCGCCCGCCCGCTCACCCGATATCAAAAAGGTGAAGCAAGGTTCTCATCCCGCCATCTCGAAACCGGGCGACTCCGCCTTTGCCGTGTCCTTCGACCTCCACGCTACGCCCGAAGCCAAGGTGGCCCGGGCGTTGGCGGGCCTGCCGATGTTCGAGGGTTGGTCTCACCAGCCCACCACCCGCGAGATCGAGTCGCTGGTCATGGACCTCAACGAACAAGAGTTGATGACCACCGCCGCGGTCTGCCTGCTGCGTTTGGCCAAGTGCCGGCACCAAACGCCGGAAATGAACCCCGAGAACGACGCCGCGTAAATCGCGAACATCGGTCTTTGCTTACCCCGCCAAGCCCAAGTCTTCGTAGATCGCCCCGAGTACCGCGTGCATGCGTTGTTGGTGCGCCGGTTCGCCGGGCATGCCGTTGAACACGACGACAACGGTCAAATCGTGGGCCGGGTCGGCAAAAGCGACGGAGGACTGGTTGCCGCCGTGCCCAAAGGCTTGGTCGGAGGCGTGCGGGCCGAAGTTGTAGGGCGTGCCGGTGTCGCCGTGCGTGGCGCGGTTCGCGTCGTCGTGGCGCCGGTTGTTGACCATGAACCCCAGGCCCCAGTCCATGACGGCGCGGAAGGTGCGGTCCATGGTGTCGCGGCGGTGGCGACAGGTGAAGTCGTTGACCGTATCAGCGGTAACGATCCGTTGGCCGTCGAGTTCACCGCCGCGAAGCATGGCGCGGAAGAAGCGGGCGAGTTGGCTGGCCGGGCCGTAGGCGTTGCCGCCCGGGCGTTGGCCGGTCACCCATCGGCGGGTGTGGAACTCGTTGTCGACGGCGGGTGACTTGCCGGTATCCATCATCACCGACAGCCGCGACTCGATTGCGTCGTATTGTTCTTCGGGCACGCCGACGTAGCTGTCGGTCATGCCCAGCGGAAGCAGCACCGCGTCGCGGAGGTGTTCGCCCAGCGGTTGGCCGCTCGCGACCTCAAGCACCCGGCCGAGAATATTCCAACCCGAATGCGGGTGGTACCCCGCGGTGACGCCAAGCTCCCAGCCGGTCTCCAGCCGGGCTCTGGCGATCGCCGTGATGGCCTCGTCCCAGGTCTGCTCGGGGTAGCGGAAGACGACCGAGCGGAAGCCGCCGGTGTGGGTTAAGACGTGGCGGAGAGTGATGTCCTGCTTGCCGTTTTGTTCAAAACCCGCGACGTACTCCGCGACCGGGTCGTCGAGATGGACCACGTCCGCCTCGATCAGCTTCGCCAACGCGATCACGCTAATCGGCTTGCACGAACTCATCCACAGCGTCAGCGTCTCGGGCGTCATCGCCACGCCCGGCCGGGCTTCGCCGAAGGCTTCATCCGCGATGCAGTCATCGCCCCGCCATACGCAAACCTGCGCTCCGGGGTGCAGGCCCTGGTCGATGCCGTCGCGGATAAGTTTTTCGGTGGCGGGCAGTGCGTCCATGCGACCGGCAGTGTAACCCACCCGCGCACGGCTGTGCATCCGTTCAAGTCACGACGAACTCAGCGTTTCGGTTTCGGCCCAGTTGCCTCGGCCACTCAATTCATCGACGGGTCGCGCGGCACGATCTTGGGGTTAAACCCCTTCATCAACTCCGCCGTCGTCTTCACCCGGATGAGCGACTTCCACACCGCGTCGTCCGAAAGGATCTCGCCGTCACTGGACGGGCTGTCCAACGCCTGGCTCGGAAACACCGTGTCGAGGCTGGCGTCCATCACCGCCCACGCCGACTGGGCCAGCTCGCCCTCGAGTTGCCCCGCGCCCCACCCGGCGTAGCCCGCGTAGAACCTGGCCGGGCTCACCGCGCCCGAGAGCACCGGCTCGACGTATTCGCGTTCGCTGGCAAAGTAGACCCCGTCGATCACCCGCTCCTGCGCGTGGATCGGGTCGCGGTGCAGCACCATCAGCGGCCCCTCGCACGGCCCACCACGGTACAGCGGAGCATCCACCCCACACTCCACGCCCGCCTCGTCGCCCATCTGCGACAGCACCTCGCCCACCGTCGTGCCCGTCGGCTGATTGAGCACCAAACCCAATGCGCCCTCCGCGTTGTGCTGCACCAGCAGGATCACCGACTTCGCAAAATTCGGGTCCCCCATCTCCGGCGACGCCAACAACAACTTGCCCCGCAGCTCTTTCATGGCCCCGATCATAGCGTGAAGCCAACGCAATCCAAGAGCGACCGCTCTAAGAAATCGTCAGCGTCGGCCCGGCCGTCGCGCCGCTCATGAGGTGGACGCTGACCTGGTGCACCGTGGCCCGCACGACCCGGTCGAGTTCGTCGGCGAGCTGGTCGTCGGCGGTGAAATTCGCGGTGGGGTCGCCCGCATCGGCGTTCCGCCGCAGGTTCATATTGATCGGCACCGCGCCCAGGAACGGCACGCCCGCCTGCTGGGCCAGCATCTCCGCCCCGCCCTTGCCGAACAGGTCGTACTCCTTGCCGTCGTCGCCGATGAAGTAGCTCATGTTTTCGACCAGGCCCAGCACCTCGACGTTGAGCTGGCGGAACATCTGGATCGCCCGCTTGGCATCGTCCTGCGCGACTTTCTGCGGCGTGCACACGACGACCGCGCCGGTCAACGGCAGCAGCTGCGACATCGTCAACGGCACGTCGCCCGTCCCGGGGGGCAGGTCGATGATCAGATAATCCAGCTCGCCCCAGTCGGTCTGGGTCGCGAGTTGTTGGAACGCGCCGTGGGCCATCGGGCCGCGCCAGATCAGCGGCTTGTCGTCTTCGACCAGGGCGCCGATGGTCATGCACCGGATGCCGTGCAACTCGAACGGCACGATCATTTTGTTGATGGTTTTCACCTCGTAGCGGTCGGTGCCGAGCATGGTGGGCAGCGACGGGCCGTAGATGTCGCCGTCCATCAGGCCGACTTTCGCCCCGGCCCGCGACAAGCCGACCGCGAGGTTCACCGCCACCGTGGACTTGCCCACGCCCCCCTTACCCGCGCCCACCGCGATGATGTGCTTTACGTTCGGCAGCGGATTGTTACTCGCCGACGCATCCGCCCCCCCGCCCCCGGAAGATGCGGAAGCCGAGCCGCTCGGGCCCGGGGCTTGCCCCGGCCCGCCACCCGCCGACAGCTCGATGGAAAACGTCACGTTAGGCTCCAAGCCCAGCGCCGCGATCTTCTCCATCGCGGCCGCCCGGAACTGCTCTTTGAACCGGCCCGCCCGCTGCGGCAGTTTGATCTCCACCGTCGCCCGGCCGTCCGCGACCTCGACCCGCTGAACCATGTTGAGCCCCACGATGTCCCGGCGGAGTTCGGGGTCTTCGATCTGGCGCAGGGCGTGGACGACTTGGTCTTTATCGGCGGTCATGTCGCGATCATAGACCACCGCCCCCGGCCCGGCGAACCGGCCCCAAAAACCGTGTGCAATAAACCCACCGCCGCCGCGTTGGACCCCTCAGAACCGGTCGATTTTCAAACCAAACACCCATTCATTGGAGACTCAGATATGGAACGCAAAAACCTCAAAATCAGCCTGATCGCGGTCCTGGCCGTGGTGATGTGTGCCGGGCTCGCCTCGGCGGCCCCGGCGGACGGCGGCGACAGCGACGGCCCGCAGGAGCGTCAACGAGACCGCGGCGAACGGGCCGAGCGTGGAGAACGCGGGGAGCGGGGCGAACGGGGCGAGCGTGGTCAACGCGGGTCCCGAGCCCTGTTCAAGGACATCGAGCTGACCGACGACCAGAAGGAATCGATCAAGTCGGTGATGGAACAACAAAAAGAAGAGCGGCAGGCCATCCGTGCCGAGATGAAGGAAGCCCGCGAGTCCGGCGATCAGGAAGCCATGATGGCGGTCGCCCAGAAGATGCAGGCGTTCATGGACGAGACCCACGAAGCCGTGCGGGGTGAATTGACCGCCGAGCAGCAGGAACAATTCGACACCAACCTCGCCACGCTCAAAGAAAAGGCCGAAGAGCGCAAAGCCAAGCGGGCCGAGGGCAAGGAAGGCCGGAGTCGCGGCGGCGACGGGGAAGGCGATCGCCCCCGTCGTGAACGCGGCGGCGACAGCGAGGGGTAAATCTGGCCCGCCCTCCACAACAATTACATCGATCAAAGCCTCGCCCACCCGCGGTCTCTGACCGCGGGTGGGCTTTTTGATGGGTGATACGTACCACGTCACGAGGTCAAGCGGGACGCTAAACGTGTCTTGGTATTGGATATTCGCCCCACCACCGATGCGCTATTGCACGAGGCCTTTAGTCAGCCGCATGAACGCGGTCTCGAGGTTGACCTGTTCTTCTTCGAGGCGGGTCAGCGCGAACCCTTTTTGGACCAAGGCCGAGGCGATCCGCGGCGCCGCGTCGTGGGCGTTGGGCGCATCCACCGCCAAACTCACCCGCAGGTGGCTGTTGACCGCTTCGACTTTTTCGATGCCCGGCGTTTGCTGGAGCAGCGCGAGGGCCTGGGCGGTCTTGCTCGCCACGCCGACGGTCAGCACCCGGCCGCCGCCGCCGATGGTGCGGGCGCGCTCGATGATCTCGTCCATCGTGCCGGTGAATTTCAACTCGCCCTGCTCGATGATGCCCACGACGTTACACAGGTCCGCCATCTCCAGCAGGATGTGCGAGCTGATCAAGATCGTCTTGCCCATGAGGTGCAGTTCTTTGAGCAGCTCGCGCATCTCGATCCGCGCCCGCGGGTCCAGGCCGGACGCGGGTTCGTCGAGCAGCAGCACCTTCGGGTCGTGCAAGAGCACGCGGGCGACCGAAAGCCGCTGCTGCATGCCGCGCGACAGCGAGTTCACTTCCGCGTCGGACTTGTAGGCCAGGTCGGTGAGGTCGAGCACGTCGCCGATGACCTGTTTGCGTTGGTCGCCGGTGATGCCGTAGCTGGCGGCGAAGAACGAGAGGTATTCCTTGACCACCATGTCGTCGTAGCTGCCGAAGAAGTCGGGCACGTAGCCGATCATGGAGCGGACCTGTCGGGCGTTGACCGGGCCGACCGACAGGCCATCGACGCGGGCCTCGCCCCAGGTCGGCTTGAGCAGCGTGGCGAGGATTTTGATGGTTGTCGTCTTGCCCGCGCCGTTGGGGCCGATGAAACCGAAGCACTGGCCCTGCTCGATCGTGAGGTTGAGGTTCGACAGCGCCATCAACTCGCCGTAGCGCTTGGTCAGGTTGATGGTTTGGATCATGGACATGGGGGGCTCCGCTTCGCGGGAGGGCAGGAAAGCCGTTGAGCAGGAAAGCAGGAAATCCCTGCGGTACTGCCATGAGCTGTTCTCTGTTTTCCTGCTCTCATGCTCTTCTGCTTTCTGGCTCTAAAAATCATACACCCAACGCACCGCCGTCCACCCGTTACTCTCGGGGGTCTGCCCGTCGAGCGTCAGCGGCACGGGCAGCGGCGAATCCCGCAAGTGGCCCAAGATGATCACCCGGCGGCCCTGCG
Organism: Planctomycetota bacterium; assembly: GCA_039199695.1. GTDB lineage: Bacteria > Planctomycetota > Phycisphaerae > Phycisphaerales > Phycisphaeraceae > Algisphaera. The sequence continues at coordinate 103,074 of JBCCST010000003.1, forward strand.
TCAGCGGGGTCCAGTCCATCCGCTGACCCAAACGACGCGACACGACATAACCCGAGGTCCAGTCCACGTTGTCCGGATCACGCTTCACGTCCGGCGGGGGCAAGGCCTCGAAAAACGTCAGCATCTCGACGTGCCGAGCGATCACGCTCTCGTCGGCATTGCCCGTGCCGGCCCCCGCCAGATCGCCGAGCCCGGGGCCTTTCTGCTCGCCGATGCGTCGGCCCAAGAAACCTTCGCCCTTCCAGTCCCGTTTCTCGTTGATCTGGTTCCACTGGCGAAACGGCGTGTACAACGGCTCCCGCTGATTCGCGGCCGGGCGACCCGCGAGCACCAACGGCTCGTCCGGCGACCAGCGGTTTTCCCCCGCGGCGTTTACATAACTCCAGACCTGCGGCGGCAGCTGCTGCACATTGCCAAACTGATTGACTTGTTCGCCCGGGCAAACGATCACCCGCACGTTCGTCAGCGTCCCCGGCAGCGTGTGGCGGACCTCACCCACCGGCCAACCGCGTTCGTCGGCCACGATCGGCTCAGCCACCGCGATCGAAAACGGCTCGGCCAACCCGGGCAGGTCCGCATCGACCGCGCCCAGGTAATCCACCATGAACTGCTTGGACGTCGCCCGCACCGGGACGTTCAGCGTGTCGGGCTGGGCCGACTCGACGGCGTACGCCTGGGTGTCGACGAAGCCGGTCTCGACCGCTTCGGGGCTGAAGCCGGGGCTCGACAACAGGTTGTGCGCCGGGGTCGGCAGGACACTCACCCGCGGCGACGCGGTCGCGATCTCGCTGCGCCCAAAGTCCGGCACAAACACCGACACAAACGCCCGGCCGCGGGCCACGCCGGAGTTGCCGTCGTAGTCCAAAACCGTGACGTGAGAAACGCTCTCGCCGCCGGGCCGGAGCAACGCCGCCCCGCTCCACGCCACGCCCGCAAACACCAAGACCAAGCCGACGAAGCCGACCCAACTCAGCCGTTCGAGCCCCTTCTGTTTCAGGATCGGCTGGATCAACCAACCGGCCAGCAACCAGTACAACCCGAAGAGGAAGATCGCGCCGACCAGCAGCGCCCCCACCGTGCCGGACATCGCGATGCGGTCGGGCACAAAGCCGATGAGGTTGACCTGCTGATTCAGCCGGGCGGCTTGGAACAAGCGGTTGGCCTTGATCTCGCCGTCGGCGACCGCTTCGGTGAGCACCGGGAAGCGCCAGTTGAACACATGGTTCCACAACCGCTGTTCGGCGCTGACCGTCGCGCTGGTGCGGGCCGCGGGCGAGGTGAGGTCCAGCCCGATCACGGTCACCCGGCCGAAGCCGTACCGCCCCGCGACCACGATCGGCTCGCCCCGGTCGTCGCGCAGGATCACGGTCCCGCGCGTGTCGGCGGGGTCGATGTCGAACGTGGTCAGCGTCAACGGCTGGACCGATTCGCGGGCCGTGCCGATCCAGGGCAGGAACGGCCAGCGGTCGCTTTCGCGCTGCCGCAGTTGTCCCGACGACACGGGCAGCATGTCGGCCAACGGGCTGTTGGTCCAGGTCTGCCCGACCTCCGGCAGCATGACCACCAAGTGCCCGCCCCGCATGACCCACTCGCGCATCGACAGCAGCGCCGCCTCGGAGACTTGGAGCGGATCGGCCGGGTCGCCGCCGAGGTCTTGGGTCCAGATGAAGGCCGACAACGCTTCCAGGCCCTGCCAACGGTCGGGCAGCCGCGACAACGATAAACCCCGGATCAGTTGGATCGGGGCCTGCTGGGTTTCGTGACGCTGGTAGTCGTTGAGCCCGAGGTCGGCGGTGCTGGTCACGGCGACGAGCGTTTCGCTCTGGTTCAGCAGAAACTCGCCGTTGGGCTGGACCGATGCGGCGGCGAGCAACTCGCCCGACTCGGCGTCGACCGCGCGAAGGTTCCAGCGCGTGTCTCGGTCGGTGGTCATGGGCGCGGCGGCGTAGAGCCAGACGGGCTGGTCGCCGCGTTGCCGGGTGAGCGTCGCCGTGCGCTCGGCGGCGACGCGGTCGCCGTCTTCATCGAGGTGTTCCCAGCGAAAGATCACGTCGCGGTCGTCGGCCGCGAGGTTGTCCACGCTCAGCCGGATCGGCGTCCACGTGCCGGGCCGGACGTAGCCGTCGAGCCCGAGGTAGCCCTGCTCGATGTCCAAACGGACTTCGTTTTGCTGCGCCCCCGCGGCCCCGGCGATCAAACCAATAAACACAACCCACATCAGTCGTTGCAACATCACCCACAGTTTAGCGTCGCGGCACGGCCACGGGAGTGCCCGACCGCCCCGCGATGCCCCAGAAATGGACCGGGCGGCCCCGCCGATAACCGACAAGCGTTGCGCACGCTGGAAGACGCCGCCGGACCATTCCGATAGCAGTGCTGATGTCGACTTCGATGATGTTCTCGATCACGCTCTTCGGCGGCCTCGCCTTCACGCTGGTCACGCTAGTGCTTTACACGCTCGCCCAGCAGCTCGAGTCGGCGATCACCCGGCACGAATTGATCCGCGCCGCCCGGCTGCAGCAGCAGGCTTATCTGCGCAACCTGGCCGAGCGCCGCCGCGGGGCCAACGCGGACTACGGCGACGATCTGGGCCCGGTCGGCGGTATCAATGTCGACATTGAAGACGACGGGTTCAACGTCGATATCGTCGAAGACGACGAACCCCCGGCCCGCATGGCGGCTTGATCCGCGGCGTGACTTGTCGTCGATGATCGAGCGCAAAATGATGCGTGTGTCCATCTGCTAATCTGTGGCGATGGCACCCGAATCGACTGCAAGTTCACCCCGCCTCACCATCCAAAACGGCCGACTCCTCGACCCCGCCGCCGGGGTTGACGACGTGACCGATGTCGTGCTCGAAGACGGCCGGGTCGTTTCCATCGGCAAGGTGGATGAACCCGAGGGCGAGACCCTCGACGCGACGGGCCTGATCGTTTCGCCGGGCCTCATCGACCCGCACGTCCACTTCCGCGAGCCCGGCGGCGAACACAAAGAAACCATCGCGACGGGCGCCGCGTCGGCGATCAACGGCGGTTTCACCAGCGTCGGCGTCATGCCCAACACCACGCCCACGCTCGACGACGACGGCCGGGTTGAGTTCGTCCACCGTCAAGCCGAGAAGGCCGACCTGTGCAACGTGTTTGTCGTCGGCGCGGCGACCAAGGGCCGGGAGGGCAAAGAACTCGCCGAGATCGGACTGATGGCCAAGGCCGGAGCGGTGGCGTTTTCCGACGACGGCTGCGCGGTCGCGTCGGCGGCGGTGATGGCCAAGGCGTTGTCCTACGTCGCAATGACCGGCAAAGTGTTCATGCAACACTGCGAAGACCCCGAACTCGGCGGCGGCGCGATGAACGCGGGCACCTTGGCGACGAAAATGGGCCTGCCCGGCTGGCCGCGGGTCGCCGAAGAACTGACGCTGCAGCGCGATATCCAGCTGTGCAAGAGTCAAAGTTACGCCTGCCGCTACCACGCCCAGCACATGACCACGGCGTGGGGCGTGGAGATCCTCCGGCGGGCCCAGCGCGACGCGAAAGCGGCCGGGCATCCGGGCGTGCTCACCGGCGAAGCCTCGCCCCACCACCTGCTGCTCACCGAAGACGCCTGCGCAGGTTACAACACCCTGGCGAAGATGAACCCGCCGCTGCGCCAGCAGTCGGACATCGACGCGCTGCGGGCGGGCATCGCCGACGGCACGATCACCGTCCTCGCCACCGACCACGCCCCGCACACCCAGGAAGAAAAGTCGCTCGAGTTCGCCGCCGCCCCCTACGGCATCGTCGGCCTCGACTGCGCCCTGCCGCTCTACATCAAAGCCCTGATCGAGCCGGGCGTTATCGATTGGCCCAAGCTCATCGAACTGCTGACGATCAACCCCGCCCGGCTGTGCGGCCTCGATGGCAAGGGCACGCTCGCCCCCGGCAGCGACGCCGACGTCACCCTCATCGACCCCGACGCCGAGTGGACGATCGACATCAATCAGTTCGCGTCCAAAGCCCGCAACTGCCCGTTCGACGGCTGGACCGTCCGCGGCCGAGCGGTGGGCACGATCGTGGGCGGCGTGCGTAAGAAATAAATCGAAAGATCATTTGAAAACTACCAATGACCCATACGAACCATTTCAGCCTAAAACTCAGCTTTTTTGCACGCACGCGCAAGAAAAAACCCCGCCTCAAGCGGGGTTGAATGCCCATAGCAGGAGTCGAACCTGCACTCCCTTGCGGGAACCGCCACCTGAAGACGGCGCGTCTGCCAATTCCGCCATATGGGCTGCGAAGGCGAGTCGCATAGTGTACGCCGTGCCCGTCGCGACGCAAACTCAAGTCCCCGAAAGAAGAGCGTGTGTGACGACGCCCACGTTCAACCCAAACACCGAGAGCGAGCGTTACTCCGCGTTGAGGCTGAGAACCGTCAGGTTCGTGTTGGAGTAGACGCAGATTTCCCCCGCGACCATCAGAGCGTTGCGGGCCAGTTCCTCGGCGGGCTGATCGGTGTGGGCCAGCAGAGCCCGGGCGGCGGCGATGGCGTAGAACCCGCCCGAGCCGATGCCCGCGACGCCGTCGTTGGGCTCGATGACGTCGCCCGTGCCGGACACCAACAGGCTGACTTCCAGGTCGGCGACCACCAACATGCTCTCCAGCCGACGAAGCGCCCGATCCATCCGCCACTGCTTGGCGAGTTCGACGGCGGCCTTCTTCACGTTGGCGGGGGTTTCTTTGAGCGTGACCTCGAACCGCTCGAGCAAGGCCAAGGCGTCCGCCGCGGACCCGGCGAAACCCATCAACACCCCCGCCCCGCCCGCGCCGAGCCCGTCGAGCTTGCGCACCTTGACCGTGTCGGCCTTGGCCACGACGTCTTTCATCGTCACCTGCCCGTCGCCCGCGATGGCCACGCCCATTTTGCCGTCGGGACCCACTCGGCGGACGGACAACACGGTTGTGGAGCGGATCTCGGGCCGGGTCTCGCTGTTTCGTTTCTTACTCATCCGCGCAGTCTATCGCTTGGGGTGGCGGCTTGCGCGATTCGTTTCCGTCGCCCAATACCAACCCACCGCACACCGGGCCCCACGCCAGATCGCTCAACGGTTGCCTTGCCCATCGAATAAGCTCTTGGTGCATGCCCGACAAAAGCGAATCCCAAAGCGCTTCGACCCCGCCGCCGGACCACAACGCGGACGGCGGGGTGTACTGTCCGTTCTGTGATTACGACATGCGGTCGCGGTTCGGCCGGGCCTGCCCCGAGTGCGGCGAAGTGGTAGACGAGATGGCCATGTGTCGGGCACGGGTGCCTTGGGCCAACCGGCGGGAGATCGGCTGGTTCGCCGGGGTCTGGCGGACGTTTCGCGGGGTCACCTTCTCGTCAAAAAAGTTTGGCCGGGCGGTGAGCCAGCCGGTGGACCTGCGCGAGGCGCTGCGGTTTCGTCGGCTGGTGGTCGCGGTGGTGTGGTTGACGATCGTGGCCAGTCTGGTCGGGCTGATCCTGACCGAGGTCATCGACTTGTTGGACGACTACTGGTTCGAGCAGTTCGCGCTGGGCTGGAAGCTGGCGGGCGGCGTCGGCGTAGGGGCGGTGTTGTGGGCCTGGCTCTACGCCTGCACGGGCTTGCACACCTATTGGTTCCACCCCAAGAAACTTTCGATCGAACGGCAGAACCGGGCGGTGGCGTTGGGTTATTACGCCTGTGCGCCGCTGTTGATCCTGCCGCTGGCGATGTTGTTCTGCGCCGCGGGGCTGATCATCTACGCGGCGGGCGACGAACTCGGCGTGCCGAGCGCCGAGTCGGCGGGGATCATCATCGTGGGTGTACTCGGCGGGGCGCCGCTGGTCGCGGCGCTGCTGGGTTTTTGGAGCGCCACCTTGTCGTTGGCCTCGCGGGGGGCGGGACGAGGCGTCTTCGGTTTGGTGTCGCTGGCGGCGGGCCAGCCGTTGCTTTGCGTGGTGATGGCCGTGCTCATCGCGGGCCTGCTTCCCGTTACGGTCGGCTACGCCGCGCTGATCGTCATGACGATGACTTGAATCCGCGCGGTTCAAGGCTTACGGCGCGCCGTAGAGCGAACCTGGGCCGAAGCCGCCGTAGCCACCAAATCCGTAAGGGTTGGGGTCGCGAATCGGCTCGGGCATGGGGGCCAGCAGGAACCACTGGTCGGTGACATCGCCGTCATCGCGATGGTAGGAGCGGCTGCTCTGATCGGGCGTGCCGTCGTGGTTGAGCCACATCATTCCGCCGTCATCCAAGCCGTTGCGCCCGACGCTGTAAATCAACGGCAGCCGACGCGACTCGACCTCGGCCACTTGCTGATCGGTAAGCCAGTGGTAGCCGGGAAGTGTCACCTCGCCACCCTCGGGGAGATACCGCAACGGCCCGCCCGCGGGGTCCATCGGATCGATCGGCACCGCGTCGAGGTAATCGGGGACCAATGCCGCCAGGGTTGGCGCGACACGGCCGTGCTCGAGTTCATAGAGTTTGAGCACCAGCGCGGTACGGGCCAGCCGCTGCCGGGTCACGTGTTGGTTTCGCATCCGCTCGGACCAAGAAATTGAATACGGAAGCTCGGTCGCAACAGGATGAAGTAGCGGTTGATCATGCAGATGGCGGAGCGCTGCATCGAACGCGAAAAAACCTCGCGACCCGCTTAGGCCCGTCGCGTCGATGGCCCGAGTGTAGTGATCCAAGAGAATGCAGCCGTCTCGATAGAAGAGTGGCCTGAAGAGCCACCGTCGAGGCCCATCCCAAAGGCTCGGAGTATAACTAAATGCAATCTCTTGATAACGGATCTGCCCGTCGGCTAACCCTTGAATCGTATTTTGCGTGTACATCCGCCGGAAAATGATCGCGTCACGCAGCATTTGCCGGCTCGAAGATTCCTCAACCAAAACGTCCATTAAGAGGAGCATTTGGGGCTTGGCCGCCAAGGTGTTTAAGCTGGCTAGTTGGTCCTCAATCCAACCAACGGCCCTCGACTGGATTGATATTGCGGCCAAGTAGTCGTTCAGCGAAACCGGTGCGTCATAGAGCGCGAACGACAGGCGATGGAGACGTATGGCCAGGCCTACAGCTTCTTCGATCTCCCCATCATCCGCCGCGCGGGCGGCGGCATCGCTCATTAACTGAGACAACCGCCCCAACTCGCCGAGATCATACGTTTGATAGTTCGTCAACATCGGCGACACGAACGGTCCGGTTTCCCAATGGCTCGTCGGGGCCGCTGCCGCGCGATCGATCAACTTCAACGCCGGGCCCAGCGCGGCGAGGTACGCCGCGTTGTCGGTGACCGGGTCCGCATGCTGATCGGGGTCCATGTACCAATCCGTGTCAATGATCGATTGACTCGAGCCCGGCACGTTCGGCCAGACCGCCATCGCTCGACGCAGCCAAACCGCCCCGTTGTCCGCGTCGTCCACCGGCGGCGGGTTGAAGTCCGCCAGATCGATCGGCTCGCCCCGGTCCCGAATCTCCTGCAACGCCGCCTGGAACCGCGCGTGCCAGACATACCCCCATACGGCCCGCAGCCCGAGGAGCAATGCCACGCCCACCAACCCCGCTACCGCGCAACGTTTCAGCCAACGGAACCGGGCCGGAATGGGGGTTGTGGCATCAGTCATGGGCCGACGGCATCTTACCCACGTCGGGCTCGGACACGTTGGATCGCCGAGATCGCGGCCGGCCCGCCTCCGGCAACCGCTCTGTCCATCACCCTAGACGTCATCTGCGTCCTGCGGATTCAGGCGTGTTGATCGGTCGGGGAAGGGGACTTTGCTGCTTTCCAGCAGTCTCACGCTCAAGGCCCATCACGGCCCTATAACCCATGCCATCGAGACTTTTGCCCCCCACACAGTCCCCTCCTGCCACACCAAGTTACGTTCGTCTTCCTCTGTACCAATCAAGCTTGTCACACACCATAAGCATCTTGGGGTCATTATTGAC
>JBCCST010000004.1:0-106983 GCA_039199695.1 Planctomycetota bacterium
ATCTTGACGAGCACGAGTTTGGCGTTGGGGATGGTTCTGGGGTTACCGGGCTGCGCTCAGGCCGAGTTGACCCAGGCCGAATCGGCTGCGGGGTCGAGCCAAGCCTTGCCGGAAGTTTTGCTGACCGAGCCCGCGCGTTTGGCCGAAGCCAAAGCTCGGGTTGAAGCAGGGGACCCGGCGCTTCAGCCCGCCTTGGACGCGTTGGTTGAGCTGGCCGAGGACGCGATGGGTTTGCCGATGATCTCGGTGGCGGACAAACCCATGGCGCCGCCGAGCGGGAACAAGAACGATTACGTGAGCTTGTCGCCTTATTGGTGGCCGAACCCGGATACCGAAGACGGCCTGCCCTACGTTCGCCGCGACGGCGAGATCAATCCCGAACGATTTGAATACGACGTCAATAAACTCGGCGACTTCGGCACCGCGGTGCGTTGGCTCGGGTTTGGGTATTACTTCACCGGGGATGAGCGTTACGCCGAAGAAGCGGTGAAGCGGATCAACCACTTCCTGATCGACCCGGAAACCGCGATGACGCCGCGGATGCAGTACGGCCAGTTTGTGCCGGGCGTGAACAACGGCCGGAAGTTCGGGATCATCGAAACCCTTCGTCTCCGCTGGGTGCCCGACGCGATCGCGGTGCTCGAAGGCTCGGACGCGATGACCGACGAGGTGATGGCTGGAGCCAAGAAGTGGTTCGGCGACTACGCCGTTTGGTTGAACACCAGCGAGTTCGGCGTCGCCGAGCGTGACGGAGCGAACAACCACGGCACCTGGGGTGAGGCGCAGATCGCCTACTTCTCGGCTTTCGCCGGGGATTGGGACACGGTGAAAGCCATGGCCGAGCGCGTCCCCTCACGCATCGCCAAACAGTTTGAGCCCGACGGCGGTCAGCCCGAAGAGCTCAAGCGCACCCGCGCGTTGGACTACACCGAATTCAACCTCCGCGGCATGACCGAGCTCGCAGTCCTCGCTGAGCGTGTCGATGTTGATCTGTGGTCGTACAGCACCGACGACGGCCGCAGCATCCGTCAGGGTTTTGCGTTCGCGTTGCCCTACTTTGCTCAAGAAAAAGAGTGGCCTTACCAGCAGATCGCGCCGCCGCAGAAGAAGCACGATACCTATGTGCAGTCGCTTCGCCGGGCGTCGATCGCCTACGGCGATCCCCGTTTTGAAGAAGTCATCGCCACACTCGACGGGCTCACCGGAAAGGGCCTGGTCTATCGCGACCTGCTGATCCCGCTGACCGCTGATCCCGAATAATCTGTTTTTCAATTGATTAATCGCTTCCTCGATTCAATCACCACCTCGCCCCCTTGGAGTTCCCGCCTGATGCAGTACGTTCAACTCGGCCAAACCGACCTCAAAGTTTCGAAGATCGCCTTCGGCTGCATGTCGACCGTGGCCAACCCCACCTACGACGGGCTCGAAGACGCCCAAGGTGTAGCCACCATCCGCTCGGCCCTCGACCACGGGATCAACTTTATCGACACCGCGCCCGCCTACGGCAACGGGGCTTCGGAAGAGTTGCTTGGTCGAGCGATCGAAGACGTGCGGGATCAAGTCGTCATCGCCGACAAGATCAGCAGCCAGGTGATGTCGGCCGAGGAAGTGATGAGTGAGTGCGAAAAGAGCCTGAAGCTGCTTCGCACGGACTACATCGACCTTTACCAGATCCACTGGCCCCGCCGACAGGTGCCGCTGGAAGAAACGCTCAAGGCGATAGACGCCCTGCACCAGCAAGGCAAGGTCCGGACGCTGGGCGTCTGCAACTTCGGGATTAAAGACCTGACCGAAGCGATCAGCATTGGCGTGCCGTTGGTGACCAACCAGATCGTCTACAGCCTGCTATCTCGGGCGGTAGAGTTTGAAGTCGAAGCGTTATGCCGTGAGCACGGCATCGGTTTTCTTTGTTATTCGCCCTTGGCTCAGGCGTTGCTGGCCGGCAAATACGAGTCGGCCGACGACGTGCCGGCCGAGCGGGCGCGGACCCGGATGTTCTCGAAAGACCGCCCGCAGTCGCGTCACGACGAAGCGGGCTGCGAGGAGGAAGTCTTCGCCGCGATCGCCGCGATCCGCCAGGTGAGCGATCGGGTAGGACACTCCATGGCCGATGTGTCGTTGGCGTGGTTGCTGCACAAAGACTCGGTGGCGTCGGTGTTGGTCGGCGCGAGCCGCCCGGATCAGGTGGCGCGCAACGCGGCGTCGGCCGCGGTCGAGCTCTCGGCTGACGATGTGGCTGAGCTCGATGCGGTGACCGACGGCGTCAAGCAAGCCATGGGCACAAGCCTCGACATGTGGGCCACGCCGTCTCGTATCCAATAGGTTTTATGATTTTCGCGCCCGGCCTAGTCCGCCGCGGCGTCGCGCTTCGGTGGTGAGTCACGCCCGCGTTTCCCCAGGTGTTTTCATGATCCGATCGATGCCCGAGACCAACGGTTCCGCTCCGCCGATCCGCGTCGGCGTCGTCGGCCTGGGGCGAAGCGGTTGGAACATTCACGCCAAAACGTTGGGTGGACTGCCGGATTTGTACCGCGTGGCGGCCGTGGCCGACCCCGAATCAGAACGTCGCGATGAAGCGCAGCGTGTGTACGGCTGCCGGGGCCACGCGTCGTTCGAGTCGCTCGTTCAAGACGACGAACTCGACTTGATCGTGATCGCCAGCCCCAACCACCTGCACACCGAACACGCGATCGCCGCGATGGCGGCGGGCAAGCACGTGGTCTGCGAAAAACCCTTTGCGCTGAGTGTCGAAGACGCCGACCGTGCGATCGCTGCGGCCGATGAATACGGCCGGGTGCTGAGCCCTTTCCAACACCGCCGTTACGAGGCCCATTTCCAGAAAGTGTGCTCGCTCATTGATGAGGGTGTCTTGGGCGAGGTGGTCAACATCCGCATGACTTGGCATCAATTCACCCGCCGGTGGGATTGGCAGACCCTGGCCCGCTACGGCGGGGGGTTATTGAACAACAACGGGTCGCACCTGCTCGACCACGCCTTACAGATGTGGCCAGCCGACGTGGAACCCGAGGTGTTTGCCGATCTGCGGCAGGTTTTGACTTTGGGCGACACCGAAGACCACGTCAAGATCGTGCTCAAGGCGGAGGGCTGTCCGACGCTCGATGTTGAGCTGAGCAACGCTTGCGCTTTTCCCCAAGACCGCTGGCTGGTCATGGGCAGCCTCGGCGGCCTCCGCGGGACCGAAGATCGATTGGAATGGTGGGTAACCGACTGGTCCAACCAGCCCGCCCGGCAACTCGAAACCCAAGCCGTCACTGAACGCCAATACGCCAAGGACGACGTGACATGGACGCGTCACGAATGGACGCCGCCTGCCGACCAGACGCACGCTTATGTTCGCTACTATCAAGACCTGTACGAGACGATCCGGCATGACAAGCCTTTGGTCATCGAGCCGCGCAGCGTGCGCCGTTTGATCCGGACGCTGGAGCGTTGCTACGAACAGTGCGCGGCGATGGCCACGACGTAAAGCGCCGAACTCCCACCCTTTTATCTGGGCATGAATGTGATGTACCCCAGCCTCATGGCCGACCTGGTCGGCATCGACGCCTTGCCCCACCGCAGCGTGCAATTCGCTGCGGCCCACGGCTTTGCCGGGGTCGATCTGCGCCTGACCCGCTACCTCGGGTTGTTGGAAAACTACGGGGCCGACCGCTTCCTCGACCATATGAACGAGCACGGCGTCCGCGCGGGCTACGGCTCGATGCTCACGCGGACCCTGGCGGCGGCGGACGACGAATGGGACCACATGATCGGCCAGTTGCCACGCATCGCGAGCCTTGCGCAGCACCTGGGTGTCACCCGCGCGGGCGTGGTGGTGCTGCCGTTCGACGATCGGCTGGACTTCGCGGCCAACTACAAGCGTCACCTGGATCGCCTGAAACAGATCGGCCCGGTGCTGGCCGACCACGGCATCCGCGTCGGCCTGGAATACGTGTCGCCCAAGACCCGCCGTGCCGACGCGACGTTTACGTTCGTGCATGATCTCAAAGGTATCCTGGAACTGATCGACGAGTCGAATCAAACCAACGTCGGGCTCATGCTCGACAGCTTCCATTGGCACGCGGCGGGCGAGTCGGTCGATGACCTGCTGCCGCTTTCACCCGAGCAGGTGGTCGTGGTCCACGTCAACGATGCGCCCGACGGCGTCGCCGTCGACCAATTGGATATCCGTAACCGTTGCCTGCCCGGCGAAACGGGTGTGATCGATCTCGACGGTTTCCTCGGCACGTTGTTGGGCATGGGCTACGAAGGCCCGGTGACCGCAGAGCCCACCAATCCGCGGTGGCCCGCGACGGACGACGACGAAGCGGCCAAGCTCACCGGCGACGCGGTCCGGGGTTCCCTCGAACAAGCCGGCGTGGTTCTTCCCGAAAGGTCTTAGCTTGATCACGATCCGTGACGTCCGTGTGATTCTCACCGCGCCGATGGGGCGGAACCTGCTCGTCGTGAAGATCGAGACTTCCGAGCCCGACTTATACGGCTTGGGGTGCGGGACGTTTACGCAGCGCTACCTGCCGGTCCGCTCGGCGGTCGAGGATTATCTCAAGCCGCTGCTCGTCGGCCGCGACGTTTCGCGGATCGAAGACCTCTGGCGGCTCATGATGGTCAACAGCTATTGGCGTAACGGCCCGGTGCTCAACAACGCGGTCAGCGGCGTCGACATGGCGTTGTGGGACATCAAGGCCAAGCTAGCCAACATGCCCCTGCACGATTTGTGGGGCGGCAAGTGTCGCGAGGCGGCGGCGGTGTATCAGCACGCCGACGGCGAAACCCTCGATGAACTCTGCGGCCACGTCCAGGAACAACTGGACTTGGGCATGCGTCACGTCCGCATCCGGTTCGGCGGCAGTTCGACCGCGACCCGCGCCAGCGGGGAGGCGGGTGGCATGGCCTACGGAGGTTCTAAGGGGTCGATTGCTCGGCCTCCCGAGGGGGCGCTCGACGGTGCGTACTACGACCCGAGGCACTACACCTCGACGACGATCGAGGCCTTGACCCACGTCCGGGAGCAGTTCGGCGACGCGGTCGAGTTGATGCACGACGTGCACGAAAGGCTGACGCCGATCGACGCGATCGGGTTTGCCAAAGACCTCGAGCCGCTGCGGCTGTTTTTTCTGGAGGACGCTTTGTCGCCGGAAGATTTGCCGTGGTTCGAGCAGATGCGGGCCGCGACGACGACGCCGATCGCGGTGGGCGAGTTGTTTAACAATCCCAACGAGTGGATGCCGTTGATCGCGAATCGGCAGATCGATTTCATCCGCATGCACGTCAGCCAGATGGGCGGGCTGACGCCGGCGCGGAAAGTCACCGCGACCGCCGAGGCGTTCGGCGTCCGCACGGCGTGGCACGGGCCCGGGGACGTCTCGCCCGTCGGTCACGCCGCCAACCTCCACCTCAATCTCGCCGCCCCCAACTTCGGGATTCAGGAACTCCAGCCGTTCACCGACACGACCCGCGCGGTCTTCCCCGGCTGCCCCGAGTTCAAGGACGGTTATTTCTACCCCAACACCAACCCCGGCATCGGCGTCGATCTCGACGAAGACCTCGCGAAACGCTTCCCCTGCGACCCGGCGGTCGTACAATGGACCCAATCCCGTCTGCCCGACGGCACGTTGTTCAAGCCCTGACCGACCACGTCACTCCCCCTCCCGGAAGGTACCGCGATGCCCACCGACGTTTGGCCTCGATTGCTGATGGTGGTGGCGGGTTGTTGGTTGAGCGGGGCGGTGGTCGCTCCGGAGGCGGTCGGTCAAACTTTGGCTGAACGGATGGAGCACCGTGAAAGAACCCTGGCCCGCGAAGCCGACCGGCAGCGGGAAAAGGAGGCCGAGGCGCAGCGTGAGATCAACCGCAAACTCGCGGCCCGGATCGACTTTGTCGCGTCGTCCATCAGTGTCCGCGAGGCGCTTTTGGCGTGGGCGGGGCAGACCCAGGTGCCCTTGGTCATTGATTGGGAGGCGATGGAGCTCGACGGGGTGGACCCGGGGGTTGAGATCGACGTTGAGTTGAGCGGGGTCCGGGCCGACACGGTGCTGCTGGTGTTGATGAACTCGATGTCAACGGACCTGCGTTTTGTGGCCGAGGCGAACCCGTGGGGCGTGCAGCTGCGAAGCCGAGAGCGAGCCAACCGCGACGTGGTGACGCGGGTGTACGACGTGCGCGATCTGGTGATGGAAGTACCCCACTTCACCGATGCGCCGTCGTTGAGCTTGACCGATGCGCTAAGCAACACCGGCCGCGGCGGCGAGGGTGCGTCGGTGGGGATCTTTGATGTTGAGGAGTTTTCGGAAGAAGACCGCCCGCTCACGCGGCAAGAGCGGGGCGACCTGTTGGTTCAACTGGTCCGCGATATGATCGAGCCGGACATCTGGCAGGAGAACGGCGGCGAGTTCAGCCGGGTGCGCTACCGCGATGGTCGGATGATCGTGCGGGCGCCGCTGTATGTGCACGTGCGGATCGGCCGGCCCGCGATCGCGATGGACCTAAGGTGAAAGGTAAGGGCTTCACGGGCGGCGGTAGGCCGATGTGGGCTTTGTCGTTATGCTGGGGTACGACCTCGGCCTACGGTGGCGGTCGAGACCGATCGGGAGTTTTTGGCTTGATGTCCTGCGTTGTTTTGAACCCGGCAAGACCACTGAAGCACCGTCGAGAGCCCGGCCCATCCGGGCGGCGACGACCGGGCCGCGGCGTTGATGGTCCTTGGCGTCGGTTGGCGTGGTGGGTGTTGGCGGTCGCGGTGGGGGGGCTGTGGCCCGGGGCTGTCGCGGAAGCCAAGCCGTTGCAAATCATGCTGCTCGGCGACGCGATCACGGCCAGCGAAGAAGGCCGGCGGTCGTACCGCTACTACCTGTGGCGGCGGCTGGTGGACGAGCAGCTCGAGTTCGACTTCATCGGCACGCAACACTACAACCACGACGGCGAGGGCTACTGGCCGCCTTACCTGGAGTTGGAATTTGACCGCGACCACGAAGCCTACCGCGACTGGCGGATCGACCACGTGGTCAATGGCAAAGACGGCGAGGAAGACAAGGGCAACCTGGAAACCTGGCTTGATGGCTATACCCCCGACATCGCCGTTGTCATGCTGGGGACGCACGACGTGTTGCAGGCCAAGCAGACCGAGTGGGCCGAGCGCGAGATACGCCGGGTGATCGAGATCTTGCGGGCCGACAACGACCGCATCGCGATTTTGCTGGTGGTGCCTCCGCCGGTGAAACATGAGAACGCCGAGTTCCTGCCGCCGTTGGCCGAGGCCTACGCCCAGGTGGTCGGGCGGGAAACGACGGTGACTTCACCGATCCGGCTAGTTGATTTGACGCGGGCGTTTGAGGCGGACATGCACCTGTCGTACGACGGGGTGCAGCCCAACGACGCGGGGGAACGGCTGATCGCTGCCCAGGTGGCTTCGACGCTTTTGTTGTTGGACGAGGCGCACCTCGACCCGATCCGTCGGACGTCGGTGCAGGCGTGGGGCTCGGTGTTGGTCGTGCCGATGGGCGCCGCGTTGGGATTTTTCTTGCTGGCGCGTTCCCAGTTGAAGCGAGAGCGGGCCGCGGCGACGTACAACTTCGCCAGCCGGTCGGGTGGCAACGGCCAGGCCGTGCCGACGACCGGCCGGGCCAGCCGGGTCTCGACGACTTCGGCCGAGGCGGGGGGGTTCCACTTCCCGGGATCGCCCAAGAGCTGACCCCGGGCGGTGAGGTCTAGGTCTTGACGAATTTACGTCGTCACGAAAACGAATCAGCTGCGCATCTGCCGGACCGCGGCGGAGACGTCTTTGCCTTGGACCTCGGCCCCGCTGGACTTGAGGTGTTTCATCGCCACGCCCGTGGCCTGCCCGTCGTTGCCCGCCGCCTTGACCGCCTCGGCGACCGGGCCGAGCGCCGCGACGATCTCCTCGACCGAAAGCGATTGGGGCAACAGCGATTCGAGGATCGCGATTTCCTGGTTCATCCGCTCGACCACCGCGGCGTCTTCGACCGCGGTGATCATCTCGCCGTTGCCCTTGATCACCTTGCGGATGATCTGCTGGGCCTCGGCGTCGGTGAGGTCGTCGCCTTTACGCGTCTCTTGGATCTGCAGGTCGCCGAGCACCACCTTGAGGATGTCGCGTTCCTGGGTGTTCTTGGCTTTCATCGCCACGATAATGCGTTTTTTGATGTCGTCGATCAGCATGGCAGGATCATACCCGCCGCCCCGCGGTCGCGTCGTGAACGCAGGGGTACGGGTCGTTTGGACGCACCCGGCGATTCCCTTTATGTTGCGGGCATGTACGCTTCCCACGGCTTCCTGCGTTCGGACATCGGCGACGTCGATGTGCTGGTTCACGACGGGGTGTTCCACCTCTTCCACCTGGTCTTGCCCAACCACGACTTCATCGCCCACGCGGTCAGCGAAGACGGGCTGAACTGGCGTCGCGTCAAAAACGCGCTCTACGTCGGCGAGCCCGGCGCGTGGGACGACGACATGCTGTGGACGATGCACGTCAGCCCGGACCCCGATCGCGACGGCCAGTGGCGGATGTTTTACACCGGGCTTTCCCGCCGGGAGTACGGCCGGGTCCAACGCGTCGGCCTCGCCACGTCGCCCGACCTGCTCGAATGGACCCGCGTCGAGGGCAACGGCTATCCCCTGGAGATCACCGGCGAACACTACGAGTCGAGCGTGGACGAGGGCAGGAAATGGGTCAGCTTCCGCGACCCGTTTTTTTACCGCGACCCCGACAGCGGCCGGCGCCTGCTGCTCAGTTCGGCCCGGGTCAACCGCGGGCCGTTGGTCCGTCGCGGCTGCGTCGGCGTGGCGGAAGAAACCTCGCCGGGCCACTTCGAGTTCCGCGCCCCGCTGCATCAGCCGCGGCTGTACGACGACGTCGAGGTGCCCAATCTTTTTCAGATCGACGGGCGGTATTTTCTGCTCGGGTCGATCCGTGAAGACACCAAAGTTCACTACTGGTACGCGGACCAACTCGAGGGGCCGTACCTCAACTTCTTCGACAACGTGCTGCTGCCCAAGGGCAATTACGCGGCTCGTATTTGCCGGCAGGGCGATCAAATCTTGCTCTTTAACTTCTTCGCCAAGCGTGAGCAGCACTTCGGCCGAGAGATCTCCAAAAAACTCCTACCCCCGCCCAAGCAGTTGGTCACCGACAAGTCCGGTCGGCTGCGTCTGAAGTCTTACGCCGGTTTCGATCAGCTGGTCTCGGAGGTCTGTACGGTGCCCTCGGCCGACGAATGGGACCGACTGTTCGACAATCCGTTGGCGACTTGCGTAAGCGAGAGTGCCGACCAACAGGTCCATCTGGGTTGCCCCAGCGGCTACGAAGCCTTCATGTTGCCCGGCGAGTACGAAAGCTTTCGGCTGCGTTCGACGATCGCCCTCGAAGGCTCGGGCAAGTGCGGCATGGTGCTCCGCGTCAACGATCAGGGCGACGGCTACTACCTGTCGTTGGACCTGCTCAAAGGGGTCGCGCAGCTGCGAGCCTGGGGCGTCAGCAACGTCGCGGAAACCGAGTTTGCGTTTGATTACCAGCAGCTTCAGGCGGGGTATTTTGTGAGCCGCGACGACGGGCCCTGGGCGATCGAAGTCCTGGCCCATGGCATGTACCTCGAAGTGTCGATCAACGGCTATGTCATCCTGAGTCTGGTGGACGACGCGTTCTACGAAGGACGCGTCGGCTTCTACACCGAGTCGGCGAGCATCGGCCTGCGCGGCATCTCCGTCGAACGCCTCCACCCGCCGCAGCAGGAAGAACCCAGCGGCCCGATCTACACCTCCGCCGCGACCCAACCCCTGCCCGATATGTCTCAGCCCGTGCTCGACCCCGCGGAACCCCCGGAAAAATCGCAATGACTGATCCTGATCCGAGTTCCGCTCGGTGGCTGCTCGTCAGCGACGTGGACGATACGCTGACCGGAGACGACGCGGCGTTGCCGCGGTGGGTCGAAGCCGTTGCCACACGCCGCCCCAAGCTTTGGGTCGCGCTGAATTCCAGCCGGCCGGCCGACAGCGTGGACCGCACGTTGGCCGAGGTGTTCCCGCCGGGTTTTACCCCCGACGCCATCATCACTGCCATGGGCACGCAGGTCCGCGTCGGAGGAGAATGGGTCGAGGCGTGGACGCAACGCTTCGCGGATTGGCCCCGTGACGAGATCGCTCAAGTCGTCGCATCGCTCGGCCATCGGCCGCACGATGCCGAGTATCAGACCCCGCACAAAGCGAGCTTCGCCGTCCCGCGAGGCGAAGCCCAAGCGCATGTCGAAGCCGAACTCGCGCAATGCGGTTTGCCCTGTCGCATCATCGCGTCGGGCAGCGATGACATGGACATCCTTCCGCCCAGTGGCGGCAAAGACCACGCGACGCTGTTTCTCGCCGAGCACCTCGGCGTCGATCCCCATCGCCACCTGGTGGTAGCCGGCGACTCGGCGAACGATCTGGCGATGTTCCGGGTCGCGGGCCGCAGCATCGCGGTTGGCAACGCGCGTGCCGAACTGATCGACGCCATGCCCGCCGACACGAGTTACCACGCCGCGGCACGCCACGCCGCCGGCGTCCTCGAAGGGCTCGAACACTACCGCGTTTGGAATTGACACCTCCCGAGGCTTGGCCTAGGGTCCACTTGTTAGGCAAGATCGCATCACGGCTTATTTTCCCTTGTTTTTAAGAAAGATTTTTCTTTATGCCACCTCGGCCCAACGGCTCGATCCTCATGATTTCCCTGCACGGTTACGTCGCGGGGAGCCCCGAACTCGGCAAGCCCGATACCGGAGGACAAGTCGTTTTCGTCCTCGAACTCGCCAAGCGTTTCGCCCGCCTGGGCTACAAAGTCGACGTCCTCACGCGTCAGTTTGAGAACCAGCCCGCCCAGGATAAGATCAACCCCAACCTCCGGGTCTGGCGGGTGCCGTTTGGCGGCAAGGGCTTCATCCGCAAAGAAGACATGCACGACTGGTACGGCGACTTCGTCACCAACACGCTCGCGGTCATCCGTAAAAAAGGCTTGAAGTACGACTTCGTGAACAGCCACTACTGGGACGCCGGCGTCTCGGGGCAGAAGATCGCTGAGGAACTGCAGATCCCGCACATCCACACGCCCCACTCGCTGGGCTGGTGGAAGCGTCACCGCATGAAAGGGGCTAAGGAAGTGGGCGAAGGCGGCGGCCTCCGCTTCGACGAGCGGATTCAAAAAGAATTTGTGCTTTTCCGCTCTTGCGACCACGTCATCGCCACCAGCGAGCAGCAGGTCGATCTGATCGAGCGTGAATACCAATTGCCCAAGGATCACATCACGATGATCCCGCCGGGGATTGACGAGGGCCGATTTACGCCGTCGCCCCCGTCGCGCTTGGCGGATATCCGTGAGAAATTCGGGATGCGGGAAACCGATGTGTACGTGGTTGGCCGCGCCGCCCACAACAAGGGCTACGACCTGATCATCAAAGCCCTGCCCCACCTCAAAAAACTCCAGCCCAAGGCCCGGCTGGTGCTCGCGGCGGGGGGGAACTCGACGCAGGACAAGAAGCTGATCGAGAAGTGGAAGACCATGGCCAAAGACGCCGGCGTCGGCCGATCGATCAAGTGGTTGGGTTACATCGACGACGAAGACTTGGCGGACTACTACCGGGCACCTGGTATCTTCGCGCTGCCGTCGCGGTACGAACCGTTCGGGATGACGGCCGTCGAAGCGATGTCCTGCGGCACGCCGACCGTGCTCACGACCCACGGCGGGCTGTTCCAGCAGATCGAGTTCGGTAAGCACGCGTTGGTTGCCGACCCCAAACGGCCCGCCGAGTTCGCCGCGATGCTGAGTCTGCCGATGCAGTACCCGTGGCTGCGCGATACGCTCACGGTCGAAGGCGCCCGCTTTGCGCGGCGCACTTTCGGTTGGACCGGGATCGCCCGGCGGACGCTGTTGGTTTTCGACCGGTTCAAAGGGAAATACTCGCGTAACCGCCACGACGACCGGAAAGAGTAAACCGTTCAAAGAGTCAGCGCCGTACGGAGATGATCACGCGATGCCCGTGGATAGACGTATGCACTCAACACCTTCCAAACCCTGCATCGTGGGTATCGGCGAAGCGCTCTTTGATGTATTCGAGGCGGGGCCGCGTTTAGGTGGAGCCCCACTCAACGTCGCGGTCCACGCCCACCGGCTGTTACAGAATGCTGGCGGCGAGGGGCGCGTAGTCTCGCGTATCGCCGACGATGAGTTGGGGAATCGTTTGCTCGACGCCGTTACGGGTTTTGGCCTCTCGACCTCCACCATCCAACTCGGAGCCGACGCGCCCACCGGCCGGGTCGAGGTCGAGCAGCACGACGGCGGCGACCACACGTTCCACATCGCCGCGTCTTCAGCGTGGGACGAGATCGAGTTTGACGCTAAAGCCGCGGCGTTGGCGGCGCGTTGCGCCGCCGTCGCGTTCGGTACCTTGGCGCAACGCCGCGACCCGGCAAGGCAATCCATCCGCGCCTTCCTAGCTGCGGCCCCGCAGGCGTTGAAGCTGTTTGACGTGAACTTCCGTTCGTCCGATGGTCGAGACTTCTTCGACCGCGACACCTTGGTCGCGGGTTGCGAGGACGCCGACTTGGTGAAGATCAACGACGAAGAAGTCCAGCAGACTTGTGAACTCGCCGAAGTCGAAAACGAGCAGGAATTGTTGTTGCGTTATTCGCTCGATGCGGTGATTTTGACCCGCGGCAAGCGTGGCACCGCGGCGCTCACCGCCGGGGGTTGGGCGGAGGGCGCGTCAGCGTCGTACGAACGGGCCGAGGACGCCGACAGCGTCGGCGCGGGCGACGCCTGCACCGCCGGCCTGCTCGCTTCGCTGGTGCTCGGCCGATCGATTCCTCAAGCTCTCGACCTGGCCAACCACATGGGCGCGTTGGTGGCCAACCAAAGCGGCGCAACGCCCGAACTCCCGACGCGCCTGGCCGATTGGCTGGATTAGTCCGCCCGTTTTGCGGCTCGATACACGTCCGGGCCCAGCCGTCATTATGCTGCGGGCTTGCAGACACCGCCGCCATTTTGAAATACAATGAATGCTTGTGCGGAGTTGCGCTTACCCAGCCTTCCAGCGCACAACACGGGCGATTAGCTCAGCTGGCTAGAGCAATTCGTTTACACCGAATAGGTCGCGGGTTCGAGTCCCTCATCGCCCATTACACAAACGCAGCTTTGAGACTAAATTAACGAATCAAATTTCATTTCATCGCAAATAAGATCAGAAGTTATGTTGGGAGTGCTACCCGAAGCGGAGTAATTTAGCCATTGGAGACCCCCAAAATGGCCAAAAAGCCATCGCGGTCCACCACTGACGTTCCGCCGTTGCGAACTCACAAAGGCGCCGGCTTGGCGTACTCGACGTTCGACGGGAAGCGAGTTTATTTTGGTTTAACCGACCGGCCGGAGTCCGCTCCGCGGTACGCGGCGACGATCGCGGAGTGGTTGGCCAACGGACGGCAACTCGCGGCCTCGCCGGAGGAAGTGACCGTCACCGCCTTGGCTGTGAACTCGCTGCCGTTATTTGAACGGATGCGCTCGTGGATGCCCCGGGTCGCCATCAGCCACGATAACGCACCAGCATGTCGTCGTGGTTAAGCATCCGCGCTACGTCGTTTGCTTGGCGTTCGCGTATGAACGCGTTGATAATCGCCAGCATCCGGAAACACCTGCCGCCACATATGAAGACTCATCTTCTTTACCGATCATTTTCTATCGAGATCGAAGTCTCGCCTTTAAAACTTGCGTTATGTTGGCCTTCAGATTCCGTCTGATTCGCAGAGTTAAGATTTCGCTGACTGTTTTGAACGATTCGGCAGATTACGCTTGACGATCACTGATTTGTCTTGCTACGTTGACTTTGAAGCGTCAGGGAAGTTCCTCGGGGTCCGGGAACACGTCTTCATGGATTCTGTCCAGGGTTCTATTCGGGGCCTTGGAAGTTATAGAAGTGATCTGAGGGTTACCATGTCTAAATGGTTGTTGTGTTTGTATCGTTGGGCTCGTATCCATTCCAAGCACGAACAACTACGGACTTGGCTACAATTTGTTTACCCGTGGAGAAGTAACCAAGAGAACTTTGAACCGTTGGCTCTTGCCAAGGGTCATAAGCCGGCTCCTCTCGAAAACATGGAGCAACGGCTGCTCTTCACCGCGACGCCGGTTGCTGAATGGCTTTTTGAGGACGGATTGGGCACCGATACGAGTGTTAACAGCCATACCGGTACCCTTGTCGCCGACGCAGCTATAGTCACGAATGACCGGGGCGGACTTTCGTTAGGTCTTGACGGGGATGGTGATAGGCTGGATGTTGCCGACAGCACCCTGCTGAACTTGGCGACCCACAGCCAACGCAGCGTATCGCTATGGTTTAAGGCCGACGACGCTTCGATCAGTAACCGCAAGCAAGTTCTGTACGAGGAGGGAGGCGGAACCCGGGGACTCTCCATATACCTCCACGACGGAAAACTCTATGTCGGGGGTTGGAATACGCCAACGGACCAAAGCGGATGGTTACCGACCTTTGTCTCAACCACATCGGTGGAGTCGGATCGTTGGCACCACGTTGTGTTGCGCCTGGACGGCACCTCCTCCATTCAGCCCGACGCGATGAAAGCCTATCTTGACGGGGTCGAGTTCGGCTCAGATTCGGGCTCGCAACTCTGGGCCCGACAGGACGATCTCGGGATCGGCGACGTCGAAGGGGAAACCCAGTTTCATGACGGATTAGTAAACGACACCACCAGCCATGGATTCGCGGGTGAAATCGACAACCTCCGGGTATTCAACCAGGCCCTAACCCCTGCGGAAGTCCAAACACTTTTCGATCAAGATACCTTAAGCCTCGAGATCGATTTTTCGCAGTACACTTTGACCGGCATCACCGCGCAGGATCAAGTGGGTACGAGCACCGTTGAGGATGCCGGCTCCACGCTTCGGTTGATTGGTAACCGCTGGCAAGCGATCGACATTGGTAACTACGCGGTTACGGCCAATACGGTCTTAGAGTTTGATTTCACTAGCTCCTCTATCGGCGAAATTCATGGTATAGGATTCGATGTCGACACAACCTACACGGACAGTGTCGATGGTCCGCATTTCTTTAAATTGTACGGAACGCAGACCGATCACGATTTCGAGTCTGCTTACCACAATTATGATCCTGTCCAAGGCGTCAGCGCATACAAAATTCCGGTGGGCCAGTTTTTTTCGGGGATACATTCCAAACTGGTTTTTGTAATAGATCACGATGTCGTGTCACCGACAGGCGAATCGGTTTTTTCCAACGTAAAGTTGTACGAAGCGTCGGCCGCCCCGATCATTACCAGCAATTCATCGGAAGTTTCGACCCATGAAGGTCAGCAGGCGGTGATTAGCGGTACGTACTACACCCCGGCCGGGGCATTGGTTGGTCTCTCGGCTTCAGTGGGTGTTCCGGTAGACCACGGCGACGGGACTTGGACCTGGACGTACACTCCGCAAGACGCGGCCAGTGATACCCAAACCGTGAACATCACGGCGACGGATACCGCCGGAGCCACTACTGAGCTGTCTTTCGGCCTTGTCGTGCACGAGGTTCCCCCGGCCAGCCTGGTGGTTTCAACTTTCGTTGACGAGTTCGACAATGATTATTCTGCAGGCGATTTCAGCTTGCGCGAAGCCGTCTACTGGGCCGGTATGCGTCCCGGACAAGATGTAATTACCTTCGACACGACCCTATTAGGGTCAGACACCATCACGCTTGATCCGGCTAGCGGCCAGTTGTCTCTTGATGATGACACCACGATTCAGGGGCCAGGTGCGAGTCTACTCACAATCGACGCGAATGGAATTGACCGCGCATTTGTTATTCAAAATGGGACTACGGTAACGCTCAGCGGTCTGGCGATTGAAGGGGCGGCCACGAACGGTGTGTTTAATGATGGTGGGGACCTCACGATTAGTGACTCCGTGATAGCCTTCAACGGCGCAGCCTATGGAGAAAGCGTTGCAATCTTGAATTATGGCGATCTTACTATCTTGGGGTCAACAATCCATAACAACCAAGGGCATATAGGTGGAGCAATTTACCACGAAGGTACAAAACTGCACGTACACAATTCGACGATTTCGAACAATACAGAGAATAGTGGATTAATCAACGGTTCGGGTGGTATTACGACCTACGGCGATGACATCGTAATCGTAAATAGCACGCTGACCGAGAATACGAATACGATCAGTGAGGGCAGCGCGATACTCGTGCAAAATCAAGCCCCGCTTATTCAGAACTCAATTATCGCCGGTAATTTGGGGACCGGATGGGAGGTATCCGGGGGCGTTGACTCCGCCAGCGCTAATAACTTAATTGGGCGTACAGGGTCAACCTCCAACCGTGCGGGGACATTCCCTCAATTCGGTGCCAATAACCTCACCGGGATCGATCCAGGATTGTCTGCGCTTGGCGATTATGGAGGGACTACCCCGACGCACGCACTCCTCCCAAGCAGTGCCGCTATTGATACTGGTAATAATCAGTTCGCAACCTCCGTGGGACTAAACGAAGATCAACGTGGACCGGGTAATCCACGGATCCTCAATGGGACGGTCGATATCGGTGCGTATGAAGTCAATGCCTCGATATTGCTTAGCGGGCCTGAAACGATTGGCGTCGGTCAAGACTACGACCTGATTATTTCATTGCAGGGCGATTTCGGTAACTTCAATGGCGACTTAACGGGCCTTACGATTCAATGGGGAGACGACCAGTCTTACGCAGGCACCACACCGACTACATTTGTTAACGGTGTCGCGTCGGTTACACACCAATACGCAGATGGGTTGCAATCCTATGACATCAATGTTGACTTGCTGGGCGCTGGCATCTCTTCGCAACCCGACCCCTTGACAGTGTTCGTTTCGGAATCGGGCTTCTCCTTCCGCGAAACGGGGGGTTCGGTCGCCGCCAAGGGCTCAGCAGAATTTTCTACCGTTGATACTGGTTTAATCAATTTAAATGCCGGCGACTCGTATCTGGCCGAGTTGTCTTGGGCTACGACTGTCGAGCCTAATACCGACCAGCTATTTGTAAGTTTCAGCGATCTCCTATTTGGCGGAACCAGCGAAGATGCCAGTCGGATCAATGATGCCTTCGAAATCGCTTTGCTTGATGATCAAAATAACCCCATCCCCGGGGTTCCAACAATCGGCAGCGGAGGAGACGCAGTCTTTAGCTGGACAGAAGGTGAAAATCCGCTCTTGGCTCCGGGGACAACATTCGGCAACGGGATTGTTTCAATCGATGTTTCAAGCGTCGTACCGAATACCGACATACGATTGGTCGCTCGGCTGATCAATAACGATCAAGATACGGATTCATCGGTATCCATTAAGACAGACGCAGCCGTGTTTCCCTTGTGGGGCATCGACGAAGAAGATGTAAGCAGTTCCCCGAACGAGTATTTGCCAGGAACCTTATTCAGGTACTTGGACTATAGCGACAATACCACGTACGAAGAGTTTGGCGCCATCTCCATCATGGACGGCGGAATGCCCCGGTCGATCGGAGCGGAG
Source organism: Planctomycetota bacterium (assembly GCA_039199695.1). Classification (GTDB taxonomy): domain Bacteria; phylum Planctomycetota; class Phycisphaerae; order Phycisphaerales; family Phycisphaeraceae; genus Algisphaera. The sequence continues at coordinate 17,570 of JBCCST010000004.1, forward strand.
ATCGAATCCTTCGCTATCGCGCCCAACGGCATCGCTTACTTTGCGGTTAATCCCCAAGGTGGAAGTTCTACTTTTTCTTATGACCCGGACAATACCGGGGTAACTGAAAACTTAAATTATCCAATTCTACTCTCGTTGAATCTCAACGGTTTGGTTCCTGGATCAAGTTCAGCCCCAATTGCTGACGTCATTGGATCGATCGATACGGATATCACCACATCGGCGAGTGAGCTGCTCGATAACGCCCAAGCCAATAGAGACAGCTTTACAGGTTTATCGATTCATCCTCAAACGGGCGAACTTTATGGTCTTTTCAAGGACTTTTCGACTAATGGCGATCTTCTGCCGAGCAAGATCTATAAGATCGATGTGTCCAATGCCGAAGCGATTCTTGTCGGTGAACTTTCAAATACAAACACCGTAATCGATAATGCTGAAGCCATGACGTTTGACGTCGATGGCAGCCTCGTGGTTACTGAAATATTTGCTAATGCGGCCAGCGGGGGAGATGACACCGCGATCCATCGCGTGTCGTTAACCCCAGATGGATTGGCCATTGCGTCGATAAATACCATCGTTGTAAGTTTGCGAGACCACAATCAGATCGTAAATCTGACCGACCCGGGTGAGGGGCTCAATGCAACTAAGCTCGAAGGCATTGCGATCGATCCCGCAACACGCGAAATCATCGGAACCAACACCTCGCTCGCATTCAGCGAACTCATTCGAGTGGCGTCCGACGGATCGACGGTCACTTTGGTAGCAGACATTTCGACCGAAGTGGCGGATGTCGAAAGCCTCGCTTTTGTGTCGGTGGCTGCCAACGGCGCTACCATCTCGCCGAGCCCGGCCGAAGGCCCGGTTGACATCGTCGGCCTCCATGATGTGACTCCTGATTTTACGATCGCTTACGACGAAACCCTGTTGAATGAAGCGTCCGACGGGCTGGTTGCTCGGCTTCATCTCACCCGGACAGACGACTCAATTCCTCTTGTCCAGAATGACAACGCCATGATCCTGGTCGTTCGAGGCCTACCCGCTGGGGTTACCGCCGAACAACCCAGCGGTTATTTTGAAGGCGATCCGTATTTCAACATTTCCGATGCGGTGTTCGGTAGCGGCGGCAGTGGTATCGAAACCGTGGGTTCTACCGTCGAAGATCTTGAGCTACGCTTTAATAACCCCGATGGCAACCAATTCGATTACAACCTTGAGGTTTACAGCCGTACGCTTCAACAGCCCGTTCTGTTGACCGAGGACGACCGGTTCATCACAACCCGTGAAGGCCTGTCGGGCGAATCTTTCGACCTCACCGTTCCGACCACACCCGACACCATCCAAATCGACTTCTCCGGCCTCAGCTTTGACTCGGCCGGCGGCAACCCTGCGGACATCAACGATGCTTTCGAATTAGTCCTGGTCGATCCGATTACCGGCCAAGCCCTTGGCCCCACCATCGGCGAGAAGAACGACGCGTTCTTCAACCTCACCCAAGGCCAAACTCCACTAGTCGCTCCGGGCGTTGTCCTGGAAAGCCTTACAAGCTCTGCGGGCACGGTTTACCTCGACGCCACCACGCTCGGTTTAACCGCCGGGCAGACCGTTCGCGTCGTAACTCGTCTGCTCAACAACGACGCCGACAACCTCACTGAGGTCACCATCGACGATGTGCGCTTCGACGCAGCCCCGACCAACGGATACGGTACCGCGAGTCTTGTTCCAGACGCTCCGCGGTCTGCCACCTTCGTCGATACAGTAGAGTTTGATCGGCTCAGCGATGTGACCGGTGCGTTCAGCATCGAATACCAACAAACCGCTTACAGCACCGAGACTCAAGAACTATACGCCGGGCTATCGCTCGCCAAGACCGGGCCCCAAGATCTCCGCGGCAAAGTCCTATTGACGGCCACCAACTTCGATCAGCCCGGGGCTGAATGGCTGAATTTCGAAAGCACCTCTACCCAACTGCCCGGCCGCGAGGGCATTACCTCGCCGTACATCGACATCACCCATCTCTTGGCGCAAGACGACAACGGGTTCCTGCTCGACACCGCCGCGGTACAAGATCTATCGTTGCGATTCAACAATCCGGGCGGCGAGCGGTTCGATTTTGATCTTGTGATCTACTCGCAGGTGAACGAAGCGCCGGTGTTCACGACCTCGCCGTTCCTGCCCGGACAAGACACGGTCACCATTCGCCAGGGCAACACCTTTGCGTATGACGCCGAGGCGGTCGATCCCGATGACGACGTGGTCAGCTACCGCCTGGGGGCAGGTGCGCCCGCGGGGCTGAGTATCGACAGCTCCGGACTCTTAACTTGGGACACCACCGACGTCGCCGAAAGCGGCTACTTCATCACCGTGATCGCCGAAGACGGCTTCGGCGGTGTAGCAACCCAACGTGTACCCATCAACGTAGTGACGACCACCCAGAACCTGCCGCCGCAGTTCACCACCGAACCCGTCACGGTGGCCTACGCGGGGGTCGAGTATGTCTACGATGCCGATGCGCGCGACCCCGAGTCGGACGCGTTGACGTTCAGCTCGCTCTTGGACCCGGGCACCGCGGAGAACCCGTTTATGGTGGACGCCGCGACAGGCGTGGTCAGTTGGACACCGGACGCGTCGCTGGTCGGCCAGACGGTCGCGATCACCCTCAACGTCGCGGACGGCAACGGCGGCACAGACACGCAGACCTATTTCGTGGAAGTGAAACAAGACCCGGCAAACCGCCCCCCGGTATTCACCAAACTGCCCGAAACACGTTATGTACTACCCGGCTCGACCACCCCTCTTTCCGGAGACGTCAACCCGTCAAGCCCCATCGCGGTCAATTTGGCACCGGGCGAACCACTACTGCTGGAAAATCTTTCGGTACTACTCCCGACGAGTAGCAATACGGTGTACCAACCACCAACCGCCCCGGCTGATGTATTAACCGTATTTAACGAAACTGATGAACATGAATTATTGGATGCCCTGCTAGGTTATGGTGGTTCCGGAATCACTGTAAATAGCATTAATCTTTCGGGACAAACTTTAGCTGCAACTCAAGGTACGCCAGCGAAGTCATCAACGGGAATATTTGTTAATAACGGGGATGTCTATGGGCTGGGCCCATACGGAATAGTTTTATCGACGGGTAACGCAGAAGACTACGGTTCTGATGGGGTTTATCCGAGTTTTGGTGGAATTGATAGTACTGATCGGGGCTATGGAGTTACAGGCAATACAACCGAATTTAATGCCGCAGCAACTGATGACCAAGAACTTTTACTTGGGCCAATTAGCGGCCAAGATGATCACAGTGATGTTACACAAATCGATATTAACTTCGACGTTGGTGCCAATACAGACGTGATATATTTTAACGTCGCAATTGGGTCTGAAGAATGGTCAAATTACGTGGGGCCAACATCCAATGTTATTGATGCTTTTGGGATATACATTGAGGATTCGGCAGGGACCTCAAATAACATAGCGTTTGTTGATGCTTTTGTACCTCAAAGTAACCACCCTACAGTCTTAACAGGATTTTTCCCAGGACAAACTGCAGGAACGGCATTAGGCCCGAAAGCTATTAACGTCAACCATCCGCAATTTGATCATGTTGCAGGAACTGAGCTAGACGGCGTCTTGACCGTAAATCAAAGCCAGACTATTACTTTTAGTGCCGGTGTCGTAGAAGGTAGCACCAACAACACTCTCACTATTATTATAGCAGATAGCGGAGTAACTAATGGCGTTTTTGACGATGAACTGGACACTACTGTTTATATATCAAGTCTCGGTGGCTCTCCGCCTCTTGCAGATATCGAATTAGTCGCCTCGACCACGAATGGCAATAATGTCTCAACGATTACCCCTATAAATAGTAGTGGGATACTGCCGGGACAAGAGGCGACCTTCGACGTCACGCTTACCGGTGACGGACAAGCGCATGCGTTTGACTTAATTTTCCAAGATAGTAATGATCCGAACCGGATATTTGGTTCTATCCCCGTTAAGATCAACACCGCCTACCTCTCTGATTCCGATGCCGTGGATCCCGACGGGGATGACGTAACCTACACTTTCATCGATTCTCAAGAAAATGAGGTTTTGTCGCTTCACGGAGCTGACATTGACCCCGAGACCGGTGCCGTGACTTGGGAACCCACAGTTGCGGGTAGTTATGATTTCACGATCCAAGCTTCCGACGGCCGCGGGGGTATCGCTCAAGAATCGTATACGGTGGTCGTTGAAGAAGAAAACGCCGGAAATAGTAATCCAACGATCGACTCCCAAGCACCGACGAAGGCGACGGTGGGGCTGGGCTTTGCTTATCAAGTTGAAGCGTCGGATCCCGACAACGACACCCTGCGCCACTTCCTTATGGGGAACGTCCCCGACGGGATGACCATCGATTCGATGACCGGTTTAGTGACCTGGACACCTTCGTCGAACCAGGTCGGGCCACAAGATTTCTCGATCCGGGTAACCGATGGCAACGGGGGCTTTGTTGACGAAACCGTATCGCTGGTTGTGGTCCAGCAAGTGATCACCATTAATTCCGCGCCCCAGATCAACTCCTCACCAGCCAAATCGGTGGTTATCGGTGAAGACTATCGGTACTCGGTCGATGCGACCGACGCGGATGGTGATCTTCTCACTTATGAATTACTCGACCGCCCAGACGGCATGGGTATTGATGAAAAATCTGGCGAGTTGGTTTGGACGCCAAGATACGGCCAGGAGGGGACACACGAGGTCATTGTTCGAGTAATCGATGCTCAAGGTAAACCCGCGGTCCAACGGTTTGAAGTTGAGGTAATTAACCCCAACACGAAGCCTGAGATCAAATCAAATCCGTTGGGGCCCGCACGGCTCGCTGAGTTGTACTCCTATCAATTAATCGTCTCCGAACCCAACGGGGACCCTTTGACCTACCGCATCGATTCGGCTTCGTATGACCGGGGTGTTCGTGTAGATGCGAACGGATTGTTGACCTGGACGCCATCCGAGCTCGGGGATTATGTCATCGAGGTGACGGTCGATGACGGTAGAGGTGGGACCGATACGCAGCGTTTTATTCTAGAAGTAAGTAACAACACCGCGCCCAAGTTCAACACCGATCCGAGCACGGTCTACGAGTTGGGGGCTAACGGCGGCGAATACACGTACGCCCTGAACATTACCGATCCGGATGTAGGTGACACGGTGACGCTTTCGTTGGACCCGGCGTCGCTGGCGCGTGGGGTGACGCTAGACGATCCCACGGACCCGAACACCACCCTGCGGTGGTCGCCGAGTGTAGCGGGGGATTACAGCATCGGGGTTACCGCGACGGACAGCTTCGGGAACAGTCAAACGCTGACGTATCCGCTGCGCGTAGTCGATCCCACGGCGGCTAACGAGGGGGCCACCATCACCTCGACCGCGACCGGGCCGGCGGTCGTGGACCGGACATGGAGCTATTTGGTCACCACCGACGACGCCAACGGCGACCCCGTCACGGTCACACTCGTGTCTTTTGCGGATGCACTGGGCAACGACCTGACGCCTCAGGTGACGACCGACGACTCGACCGCGGGCCAGCTGCTGATCCAATGGACGCCGACCACGGGTGTGGAAGGCCCGGTCTCGGTTGAAATCCAGGCGTTGGATGATTCCATGGCAGGTGTGACGGAGTCCTTTGAGTTACAGGTCTTGGATAACGCTCCGCCGATCGTCGGCAACCCCGCGTTCCCCAACGCATCGGTCGGCGATCCCTACAGCCATGACTTCCAGATCACCGACCCGAATAACGACAATATGGATTACTTTATCGTGTCGGGCGGGCCGCCGGACATGACGTTTGAAAACGGGGTGTTGGCGTGGTCTAACCCGGTACTGCCGGCCAACGGCAACACCTACGAGATCGCGTTGCGCATCGTCGATGACGGCGAGCCTGCCGCGACGGTGGACCTGACGGTGACACTGCCGGTCTACGACACCTCGGGCAATATTGCTCCGATCATTCTCAGTAAGGATTCGGCCACAGGAGCGGCGCACGCCCGGACTCAAGTCGCGGCCGGGGCAGTGTTCCAGCACCAAGTGGTTGCGGAAGACCCCAACGGCGACGATTTAACCTACACCCTAAGTGGCGCACCCGTTGGTATGAGCATTGATTCGCGGGGGCTGATTACCTGGCGGCCCACCGCCGAGGATCTCGACACCGCCAACAACTACGCCGACAAGCTCTACATGTTTAGCGTCACGGTCAGCGATAGCGCGGCAACGCCTCTAACCGATACCGCCGTATTCAACCTAACCGTGACCCGCGAAGCGATCAACAGCGCTCCGACGATCACTTCGAAACCGGCAAGTGGAGTGGTGCTGGGTTCGGTCTATACCTATCAAGCCACGGCAGATGATCCGGATAATGATGCGGTAACCTGGGCGTTGGTGGGTGATCCCGGTGGGGCGGAGATCAACTCTAAGAGCGGCGTTCTCACATGGACGCCCACCTCGGATCAACTCGGGCCCCAGGCGCTGACTATCCAAGTGCGTGATGCGTACGGCGTGGGCCAGACTCAGACGTTTACGGTCGAGGTCCGCGCGACGAATTTGCCCCCACAGATCGGTTTCTCTGCACCAACACAAGCCTACGTCGGCCAGACCGATTTTGCCTTCACCGTCCAGGCGATCGACCCCGAATCCACTCCGGTGACGTTGACGGTCACGGATGACTTGGGGGCACCCATCGGATGGTTGGATGGTTTGACGGACAACGGCGACGGTACTTGGCTGGTGTCGAGTTCGGCGGTTGGAGCGGTGGGTATGTACATCGTCAAACTGACCGCGACAGACGATGCGGGTTTAACCGTCACGCAGAGTTTCACGGTTAACGTGACCAGCACCGAAGTGAACCTGCCAATCAAGTTGGTTGATATCGACCGCAACCCGGGCCCCGACCTTTACGATCCGTCAGGCCCCGGGTCGATCTCGTACCTACCTGTCGCCGTGGGAGAGTTGTACACCTATACCCTGACTTTCAGCGATCCAAACGGTGATCCGATCGGCTTTGTTTTGGGCAGCGGTTCGACACTGGTTCAGGACCTGTCCAACATTACAGACCCCGAAGAAGGGAAGGTTTCTCTTGAGGACCTGGGCGATTCGGTACGGGTCCGTTGGCGTCCTTCGGCCGCACAGGACGGCCAATCCCATGAGATTAATGTTCAGGCCAGTGATGGCCAAAGCAGCCTGACCATCCCGATCTCGACGGTGGTCTTCAGTAATTCCGCGCCGACGCTTCAGCCTATCCCAGCCGTTGATGTCCTGGTGGGCGCGGAGATGCAAGTTCAAGCCTTTGCGACCGATGCCGAGAACAATGGGATAACTTTTGAGCTCGTCGATAACGGGGACGGCGTACCGACGGGGATGTCTATTAATGCCTTGGGCCTGATCACGTGGTCGCCCACGGCTGCCGATCTAGATGCAGGCCAGCCCAAGAGCTACACCATCAACGTCGTGGCGACCGACTCGCTAGGCGCTCAGTCAGCACCACAATCGCTCACGGTCACGGTCGCGCAGGACACCACCGCGCCTCAGGTGATCGTTCAAACGAATAACAGCGCGCCGGTCGAAGGCAGCACGATCGTTTTGACCGTCGATGCGACCGACGCATCGGGCATCGCCGCCCGCTGGCTGACCATCAACGGAGAGCAGACTCAAGTCAACGCCAAGGGCCAGGCAACCTACACCGTCACCGACAGCAACCCCATCGTGGTTCAGGGTTTCGCCCGTGACACCAACGGATTTGACGGGTCGTCGGATCTCCTGACGATCACCCCCTACATCGCTTCCATCGCTTCCGAAGTACCGGATATCTCAATCACCGGGCCGACCAGAGACATACCCGTCGAACAATACGTCGAGATCACCGGCGTGATCGATGACCCCGATTTTGCGGGTAATGGCGGCGCTGGCGATACCGTCAACTACCGTGCTTACCTCATCCACGCGGCCACCGGGGACACCGTCCTCCTCGGCGAAGGTACAACCACTGAGCGTATTGATGGCGCAATCGGCATCGCGGTCGACCCCACTTTGATCGCCAACGGCTCGTACAACCTCCTTTTGCAAGCCTCTAACGCCCCCGACCTGGATGCCCCCGGTTCGGAGCCCGTCATCTCACTGCCAACCCCGATCGAAATCGATTCGGACGCCGCCAAAATCGGTAACTTCGCCTTGTCATTCACCGATCTTTCGACCAGCGCCGGCGGAATCCCGATCGTTGTCACTAGATCCTACGACACGATTGACGCTCAAGTGGACGGCGATTTCGGCTACGGCTGGTCGCTGGATATTGCCACCGGCGGGCTCGAGGTGAGCAACCTGGGCTATAGCGAACAGGTCGCCTTCGGCGGCACCGCGTTCACCGAACAGCCATACCAGTTCGGCACCCGCCTGGACTTGACCCTGCCGGGCGGCGAAGAAATGGGATTCACCGTCGTCCCCAATACCTACGGGTCGGGAGGTGTCTCCGACCCTTCGGGCAACATTGTGGCGGTAGCGTTTAGGCCGGACGCCGACAACCTCGGGGCCAAGCTCGAGTTCATCGGCGGGCGAAATATCCGGCTCGACGACTCGAACGCGGAGGCCTTCGGCCTCGAGTTGGGCACCGCCATCAACACCACCGCCGTGGTTTCCAACGGGATCGCGTTGAACCAGCCCGGCACCAGTGCCGGGGGAACCGAAGGCTTGCCCTTTAACCCGATTACCGCGGGCTTGGACTTCAGGCTGACCACCCAAGACGGAACAGAATACACGTACGACTCCAGGACCGGGCGCCTATTAAACGTCTTGGATCGCGAGGGCAACCGCCTCGACTTCAGCAGCAACTCCCTGGGCGACGTGATCACCTCGCGCGACGAATCGGGTCTGGTCCTCGGGCAAGTCCAGATCACACGAAACAGTCAAGGCCGGGTCGAAGCGATCACCGACCTCGAAGCCCCCGGAAGCAATCCGATCACATATTTCTACGACAACGGCAACCTCAAATCTGTAACCGACCGTTCGGGCGTTACCACCACCTTCGCCTACAACGAAGTAGACGGCCTGCCCGATCACTACCTCACCAGTATCACCGACGAACTAGGCACCGAGGTCTTGAAGGCCCAGTTCTACACGACCGACAAGTCGGATGACGAGTACAATCCCGAACTCGCCGGCCGGCTCAAAGGCTTGGTCGATGCTTCGGAAGCGGCGGCCAGCTTCGAGTACACCATGAACGGGGCGAATGTCGGCCTGCCCGCTGGCTCGACCATCGAATCGGTCAAGGACGCCAACACCGTCTCCACGGAAATCGTCCGCGACGCCGCGGGCAATACCCTCCGCACCATCCAGCAAATCGACGACCCCTCCACCGCCGGACTCGAATACCTCATCTCGGTCTTCGAGTACGACACGGACAACAACCAGACCGTTGCTTGGCAGCCCTTCACGCACCCCGAACCGGCCGGCGGCGACGACAGCCGCTTTACGGCCGCCCCCAGCATCAAGCAATCCGAGACCGAATACGACCGGTTCGGTCGTCCCGAAAACGTCACCGATGCGTTGGGCAACACCACCCGCTATCGCTACGACGACTTCGGCAACCCGAGGCTCATCATCGATGCTTTAGGTAACAACACCCGCAATGACTACAACAACAAAGGTCAGCTCAGGTTGACCGAAGACGCCGAAGGCAACATAACCGAGTACGGCTACGACCCCGACGGCAACCTCCAATCGATCACCCGATACAACGACGACGGCGACCCCGTCCCGTCCTCTACCTTCGACTATGACGCCAAGGGTCGGCTCACTTCAACCACCGATGTCAACGGCGTCACCCGATATTTCGCCTACGATACCGACGGCAATCAAACCCACAGCTGGTCCTTCAAAGACAACACCACCACCGTTAACGTCACGGATTATGACGAAGAGGGGCGGGTCCTAAGCTCGGCCCAGTACACCCTGAGCGGTTCGCTCGTTCTGATTGCCGACGTCCAAACCGAAATCAACAACTCCAGCGGCCCCGACTGGTCCACCTCCACCTCCTACGACGCCCTCGGCCGCGTCGAAACCTCGACCGACCGATTCAACACCCCAACCACAAACTACTACGACGCCCGCGGCAACGTCGCCGAGACCCGAACCAAAACCACCACCGCCGACGGCCGCAGCGCCTTCGTGGTCACCCGCACCGCCTACGACATCAACGGCCGCGCCATCGCCTCCACCGATCCGTTCTTGGTGCTCGAGTCCAACGGCAGCCTGCTGGACCCGACCACCGAAGCTGACACCACACTCAATGCCGATACGACCGAAGCCGCTGGCTTCCTCCGGCTCACCCACACCCTCTACGACGATGCTGGCCGCGTCACCGAGACCCGACGCGTCTCGGGCATCGCCATCACTCTTACTGACGACCCGCATAACCCCGGTATCCCCTTAACGGTGTTTAACGCCGGCTACGCCGCCTCTGCAATCCTCTCCTCAACCTTCACCTTCTACGACACTACCGGCCGCGTGAGCCACACCCGCACCACCGAAGGGCTCGTCACCGAATTCATCTACGACACCGTCGGACGGCAAGAACAAGTCGTCGTCAACCCACAGAACTTCGACAACGGTGACCCCAACCCCGACTACATCGCCACGCTAGAAACCTCCACCACCACCTACACCTACGACAAACTCGGCCGTCAAGAAACCGTCACCGACCCCGCCGGCCGCGTCACCGAGTTCCGCTACGACAAGCTCGGCCGGGTCACCCACACCATCCAACGCGGCGACACCCCCAGCGACACCAGCGACGACCTGGTGACCGAAACGATCTATGATGCCCTGGGCCGACGCATCGCCGAGATCGACGCCCTCGACCGCCGCACCGACTTCGAATACGACGACGCCGGCCGCCTCGAGCGCGTCACCCTACCCGAGGTCTACAACCCCCTCACCACCAACCTCGAACGCCCGGTCTACGAATACGGCTACGACGCCCACGGCAACCAGACCTCGCTCACCGACCCGCAGGACCGAACCACTACCTTCGGCTTCGACGCCCAGAACCGCCAGACGTCCCGCACCCTCCCGTTGGGCCAGCCCGGCGAACTCAATACCGGTTTCACCGAGTCGATGGAGTACTACGACGCCGATGATCCGGACGTGGGCGAATACTACGGCCTGCTCAAATCCGCCACCGACTTCGAAGGCAGAGTCGTCGTCTACGGCTACGACGCCTACGGCCGCCAAGACAGCGCCACCTACTACGCCTCCGAAGCCGACCGACAAATGGGCCCGACCGTCGCCCTCCGCATCGTCAACACCACCTACGACAGCCTGGGCCGAGTGGTCAAAATCACCGACAGCGGAGCCCAAGCCTCCCACTCGACCGGCGCCACCACCACCCACACCTACGACGCCGAGGGCCGACTGGCCACCCGCGCCACCCACGTCGGCACCATCCACTACGAATACGACGACGCCACCGGCCGCCTCGAAGCCAGCCACACCGACTCCACCCGCACCGAATACGGCTACGACGAGCTCGGCCGACTGACCACCGTCACCCTCTCCGAACGCTTCGGCACCACGCTCACCGAACTGACCCGCTACGTCTACGACGCCGCCGGCCAGATGGACTACGAAGTCGGACCCAACGGCGTCACCAAAGACCACCAGTACGACTCCCTCGGCCGGCTCACCGGCATGGTCCACTTCGCCGGCGACGACGGCGACGGCATCTACCAACCCGGCCCGGGCGAAACCCTTGTCGCCCAGTTTGACTACACCTACGACGCCGCCGGCAACCGCAAGTCCAGCACCGAAACCATCGGCTCGCTCCAGCAGACCTTCACCTACGAATACGACGGCCTCAACCGCCTGACCAAGGAAACGCTGAGCAGCAGCACCGACCCCGCCCGCAACTACACCACCGAGTACAAGTTCGACCTCTCCAGCAACCGCGTCCAGCTCATCAAGGACGTGGGCAACGACGGCTACTCCGGCACCGGCGGTGACGAGACGATCGACTACGTCTACGACGCCAACGACCGCCTGCTGAGTGAAACCTCGACAGAGGACGGCCAAACCACCTACGGCTACGGCCTCAATGCCACCCCCGGCACCTACGGCGGCGACTGGACCGTCCAGACCACCAAGACCCAAGCCAACGGCCACGTCACAACGCAGGAATACGACGTGATGGGCCGGCTCGCTTTGGTCACTATTGATAAGACTTCGACCAGCGAAGGCACCACCACCGAGTCCTACCGCTACGACACCTCCGGCCTCCGCGTCAGCCGAACCGTCGACGACGGCACCACGACCACCACCACCCTCTACCTCTACGACCCCAGCAACCCCACCGGCTACGCCCAAATCCTCGAAGAAGGCATCGACAACGGAGACGGCAACGGCACCGCAGACGACGGCCGACTCCACGCTGACGAAGTCGATACCACCTACACCCTCGGCTACGACGTCATCACCCAAGCCGCCGTGGGCCAAGTCCTACACCTGCTCTACGACGTGCACGGCAGTACGCGGGCGGTAATGGATGGCAACCCCAGTGTTACGCCGGGCACCATAGCGACGGGAAATAGTATCGATCAGGTCTTCACCTACGATGCTTATGGAAAAGCTATTGGGTTTACGAATGATCAAGCGTTAACGACTTTGCTGTACTCGGGCGAGTTCACGAACGCAACTACAGGAAGTCAATACCTACGCGCACGTTATTACGACACAACGAATGGACGATTCAATAGAGTCGATCCTTTTTCCGGAGACAAGCTCAATCCATTATCATTCCACAAATATGGATATGTTCACGCCAACCCAATAATTGGTATTGACCCGACTGGGCAGTTCCAACTACTTGAATTGCTTGGTATCAATTCAATTGGTCAAAACTTAGAAAAACTAAACGGTGCACGGCAAAAAGCAACAACAACGAAGAAAACAGCGGAAGTGCTTGTCGGCCTCGCATTCGTCCAGATGACAGCACTTGCGAGAAGTATTCCGCAAATCCAAAATCAAATCCCTCTGATGATTGGTTACTACGCCTATCTGTTCAAGAGATTCGAAAAACTCGCGGACCGCCCGGATAATGCACTTGAACTGACGGCATCAGTGCCGGTTATCACCAACTACATTGGAGGATTAGCTGGAGGCGTTGAAGCTTTACGCGGAACTGGATTTTCTTCAGCCAAATCACCGACCCGATTCTTTAGTCCCGGAAATACTTCTGCGTTCTCGACTTGGATTCCATATACTGGATCTCGTACTGGAGACTATGCATTAGCGTACGCATCAGCTGCAGCTTTTACGCTTGGGCCTATTATCACCGACCTTGTGGCTGGCGGGGATTGGGTTTCTTCCGCTCTAAGTGCAGCCCGCGACTTCAGTTCATCGCTTACCGGTGGATCAAGAAGCGGTATCGTCCCTTCGTTTACTTGGCATCACAATGAAATACTTGGAGTCATGGAGCTCATTGGAACCGAATCACACCAGAAACGATCACACACAGGCGGTGTTAGATTTTATGAGCTAATAACATTTGAAGATTACCGATAGATAAATCCTTTTTATGCAATATGGCTAGGTAATGATTACACAAAAAGAATTAAAGAAGCGTTCGGAATCTCTTGCGATGTTGTCGTCTGACGACGATTATATGTATCACATTACAAAAATTTCTAGAACTCACAAAGAGGCCAAGAGAAGTCGCCCCCCTTGGATGAACGATGAGATGTATAACTCGTTATCCGGTCTAGTAGGTGAACTCAACAATTTACTACAAATGGAAAACTCGCTCGAAATATTTCAATCTGATGATTATGCGAGCAATCCTATCTGGGGCCGCGTAAAATTACATGCTAAGAATTTAACAGAAACGCTTTAATTTACTATGTAGTCTGATGCGACAGGTGGCTGGCGCAGAGTTGGCTATGCCCTTGATGAAATAAATCTGAAACTCTCAACAACTGCAACCATTACGACTCACCCTTGTCCATGGCGAACACCAATCCGGCCCGCACCCCGTTAATCCGCACGGGCCCGGACTGCGGAATCCAACCCGCCGGGAAATTGCCCCGTAAGCATCAACGCTTGAACTTCAGCTTCATAGCTTTGATGGATTGCCCCCAACACCATCACACCCCACCCCCGCACGCTCGCCGCAAAGCGCAAGCCAATCGTCTCAAACCGGTGGGGCCCGGGACACCATACCCCGGAGAGGTGATTCATCTACTGGGGGCGTGCAGATACCGGGGCATCACGTTGTTCTGCCACGGCCACCTGGCTGGGCAGTCCTGTTTCAGTTTCGGAATACGCCTGACGCAATTTGGCCGGTCCCTCCAATGGGAACACGCTCTCTGCACGATCCTGACTACAAATCCGTTTGTGAAGGGTTACTCAGATTGTACGAGGAAGCGGGGCTCACTCAGCGTGATCTGGCGATACCCCTCGGAACTCATCACATGTCCGTCGACAGAATGAGCTAAAAACCAGGTACGGCCGAACAAATGACCAGAATCGACATATACAAAAATCTCGCAAAAATAGGCGAATTCGCGTTTTAGACGCGGCCAAGCGACCGTTTACACCGCATAGGTCGTGGGTTCGGGTACCCCATCGCCCGATTTGAATCGATTTGACGTCGTGTTTGGAGGTCTAGTCGTAAAGCAGATACGGCTCGCGGTCTTGAGCGAAGTCATCACTGCTTTGCTCCCATTGCGCGAACAGACCATCCAAGGGCTTACCTGAAGCGAGCCATTGGCGGGTCGCGTCGGTGCCGTTGGCTTTGTCGAACAGGTTGAACCGGCCTTCGCCGCGGAGGCGGTCCCTCACGCCGAGCGCATCCATTAGGATGAAGTTGAGCTCGTAGTAGTCGGCCTCGGCATCCGGGTCGAGGTGGATCTGGACCCCGCCGCAGACTTCGCCTTGGTGGGTCGCGAAAAACGGCTTGAACCGCGCGGCCCGGAAGTGGATGCCGTCCAACCCGCGTGCCCGCAGGTCGTCGGTCAAGGCATCGGCGTCGATGTCGGGGGATCCGACGATCTCAAACGGCAGCGTGTACCCCACGCCGTTGCTCACGACGCCGAGTTCGCCGAGCACGCCGGTCGCGGCGTAACCCGCCGCCGAGCCGATGGTCGGGATGTGGGGCGAAGTGGGGACCCACACCAACCCGGTATCGGCCCAACTCATGGCGCGGGTCCAGCCGTCCATCTCGATCACGGTGAGTTTGTCGAAAGCGGGATCGATGCGGTCGCGTTCGAGCAACGCCAGTTCACCCATGGTCATGCCGTGGACGTAGGGCACGTCGATCTGGCTGATGAACGAGCGGAAGTCTTCCTCGACCTTGGCCGGCCCTTCGATGCGCAGGCCGCCCAGCGGGTTGGGGCGATCGAGGATGATCAGAGCGACATCGTTTTCGATACAGGCTTCCAGGCAAAGCCGCATCGTGCTGATGTAGGTGTACGATCGGCTGCCGATGTCTTGCAGATCGAACAGCAGCACGTCGAGATCGGCCAGCATCTCCGGGGTGGGCTTGCGGGTCGTGCCGTACAGGCTGCGGACGGGCAGGCCCGATCGCGGGTCGACCTTGTCCGCGACTTTGTCGCCGGCGTAGATGTCGCCGTACACGCCGTGCTCGGGGCCGAACATCGCGACAAACGTGAAATGCCCCGCCTCCGCTCCGGCCCGGAGCACGTCCACGCTGTGCGTCAGATCACCCGCGACCGACGCGGGGTGCGCGACCAAGCCCACGCGTTGGCCACGGATTGCCTCGAACTCGGCGTCCGCCAGGACATCGACTCCCAACCGAATAACGGGTTCCGCTGCGGTCGACAGGCTGCCCCACGTTGCCAGCATCGTCGTAAAAACCATAAGAGTCGACCGAAGATGAATGACCGTGCGAGTTAAGCTTCCGAGTTTGTTCGTAACATGATTCATGGCGTTGAATTCTGCAAGGTGTTTGGGTCTGTGGGTTTTCAACCGAGCGATTTTATAGCGTATCACAGCGAGTTTGTTGCAGGTACCTCGCCGGCATCAAACGTAGTAAAACCCGCGTCATAACACGCGGGTTTTCCTTTGTTTGGTGAAAATCGAAGCCAAGCCGGGCGTGCTAGAGACGCTGGATCGTTAGGCCGCCGTCAACCATGAACACGTTACCCGTGGCGTAGGTCATGTCGCCCGAAGCCAGGGCGGTGACGGCCTTGCCGATGTCCGACGGCTCGCCCCAGCGGGGTTCGACCGCCAGGCCGTTTTCAAAGAGTTCGTCGTATTTCTCGGTGACACCGGCGGTCATGTCGGTGCGGATCACGCCGGGGCGGACTTCGAAGACGCCCAGGCCGTACTCGCCCAGACGCGCGGCCCAGAGTTGGGTCGCCATCGCCACGCCGGCCTTGCTGATGCAGTAGTCGCCGCGGTTGACCGAGACGACGGTCGCGCTGATCGACGAGACGTTGATGATCGTGCCCTTGAAGTCCGCGTCGGCTCTTTTCTGCGTGACCATCCACTTGGCGGCGGCTTGCGTCAGGAAGTAGGGGCCGCGGAGGTTGATGTTGATCAGCCGATCGAAGCTCTCGGGGCTCGCTTCGTCTTCGAGGATGTCGGCGCGGACGTTCGGGGCGACGCCGGCGTTGTTGACCAGGGAATCGAGACGACCGAATTGTTCGTTGATCGCGTCGAGCATGCTTTGGTGCTCTTCGAGGTTGGACACATCCATCGGGCGGTAGAGCACCTCGGCCCCGCGAGCCGCAAGGGCGTCGAGCGTGTCTTGCACGTCGGACTGCGGGCGGCGGCCGTTGATGACGAGGTTGTAGTCGGCGTCGGCGAGGTGCTCGGCGATCCCGAGGCCGATGCCGCGGCTGCCGCCGGTGACGAGGGCGACGCGTTTGGAAGAAGTGGGCATGGTGTTGAGTTTCTTGAAGATTGGGGTTGTCAATATGATCGTAAGCCGCGGCGGTCACGGGTCATTGAGTCGGGCCTAAATTTGTGAGGTCAAAGGAAGAACTTGAGGTACGGCTCGTTCTTGGCCATGCGTTGGATCAGCAAGGTCAATTCCAAGAGGTGGTAGTCGCCCCACAGGCTCGACTCGCTGTGCGACACCTTCGAGCCGGCGGGCACGTGGTCCCAGTGGTTGGGCCAATGGTAGATCGAGTGCAGCAACAAGCCTTGGTGGTCGGCGTTCGTGGAAAGGTAAGGCTCGTCGAACAGCGTCTTGGCGACGCTCAGGCCGGCGGACACGTACTTCGCACCGTCGCGGCCCGAGCCGATGAGGTAGTTGCCCAATCGGATCATGCCTTGGGCCGCGATCGCCGAGGCGCTGGCGTCCACCGGCTCGTGGTCGTTGTAGGGGTCGGCGGGTTGGTTTTTCCAGTCGCCGAGCTTGTGCAGGTCGGGCGTCCCGTCGTCCCAGTAAGTGATGCCATCGGCGGTCGACACGTCGTTGATGTAGTGGTCGCAGGTCTCGATGGCGTTGCGTTCGTAGACTTTGACCGCGTCGGCCTTCGCTAAGCCGCAAGCGGCTTCGAACTCGGCGTCGGGGATGGTCGCGAAGAACTCAAGTTCCTCGGCATAGCCACACATCGCCCACGATAGGCCGCGGGTCCACGTCGAAAACGGCGAGTAGCCTTGCTGCGTCGAGCGGGCGCGGAACGCGCCGTCGTTGCGGTTGAACATGCCCTCGTGGGCGGTGCGTCCGGGGACGTCGTAGGTGTGTTCCGAGTCGCCGTGGAAGACGATGTATTTGCTGGTGGTCAGGCCGTGGAGCACGCTGCGCTTCAGCAGGTTCGCGCTGCGATCGCCTTCGTGCATGAGCGTGTGGCCGAGTTGGTGGGCGATGCCCATGATGCGGATGGTGCGCATCGTGTCGATGAACAGCGAGTGCGGGCCGTTGAACGAATAGACGTAACCCAGCGAAGCGCTGTTGGCGCAGTGCGGGTCGGAGGTGTCGCCCGGCGTGCCTTGCCAGCGCGCGGCCTGCACGGCGCCGGACGCGGCGATCAACTGCTCGTAGTACTTGGCTTCCCACGGGTTGTCGCTCAGCCGGCCTTCGCGGTGGAGGCGGAGCAGGTTGCCGTAGGTCGAGAGGTTGTTGAAGCCGTGGTCGTGGACGCCGATGTGTGTGACGTGGGGCAGCATCAGTTCGGTGGTGCGCGTTCGGCCGAGGTCGATCAGTTCATCGTCCTCCAAGCCGTCGCCGGCCAGGATCATGCAGCCGTATTGAAAGCCCTGGGTCCACTCGGTCCAGCCACGGGTGGCGTACTTACCTTCAACCGTGAACACGGGCGTGCCTTGATTCGTGTCCCACGTCTGGTCGATCAGCCGCGCTTTATCCGCGCCGAGTTGGAGAACTTTCTGAGTTTGCCCGGCCAGCGAAGCGGGGGTGAGTTGTGAATCGATCTGCATGGGTAAGACTCCTGCGGGCGGTCAAGCCGGGGGTGTCAGGGAAGGCTATAAACCATACCCCCACGGCTCGAAAGGCCAAGTGGCGTTTCCCGCCAGCCGATGTCTGGATATGATAAATTAATGGTCTGCCCACCCCCTCCGTCGCCCCGATCTGCCCGCCGCCGTTTTGGTTCGTCTTCGAGTGCTACCCGTGATGCTGAAGCCTGGCGCCGCACGCTATGCGCCGCGGTCTTCGACGACCCGACCAAGATTGCCGACGCGTTGTCTCATCCGGTGTCGGGGCGTTTTGTGATCGAGCCGCACCACCACACCGATCTGCTCCAACTCGACGTGATCCACCAGTGCGAGGGGGAGGCGGAAATCGACGACCAACGCACGGCGATCTCGGGCACCACGCTCATGGCCACGCCGCCCGGGACGATGCACGGCTACACGCTGCGACCCGCCGGCCCCGACGCGGCGGTCTGGCTGATTAAGCTTCGGGTCGGCCGCGACCATGAAGCGGCGCTGCCGAGTTTGGTGACCGGGGCCGAGGGGTGGGGCGTGGTGCGGTCGGCCATCGCGGCGCTGGTCAGCGATTGGACGCCCCAGGGATTGAGCCTCCAGGCGTTGACGCGGTTAGCGACGGCGATCAGCGTTTGGCCGGAGTCTGCTTTTGAGGGCGAACAGGTCGAGCCAGCCGAAACCGAATCATCCGGTATGACGGAGGTGACCGGCGACGGCCCGTCCTCGCGCGTCCGGCGGGCGATCGAATCGTTAGGCCGACGCCTCAGCGATCCGCCCGATCTTGCTGAGTTGGCGGCCGCGGCCAGCCTGTCGCCCCGACATTTTTCCCGTCGCTTCCGCCAAGACTTTGGTTGTACGCCGCACGACTATCTGCAGGCCCGGCGGCTCGATGCCGCGCGCGGTTTGCTGCGCGACCACGACCGCCGCGTGTCCGGCGTTGCCGAGGACTTGGGTTTCAGTTCCCCCGCCGCGTTCTCACGTTGGTTCACGCGTTTGGCCGGCCAAAGCCCCAGAACGTTCCGCGAAGATCCACAGAACTTTTGATACTTCTCTGGCGGGGATGATTTTTCGAGGCAAGCGCCTGCGCGGCGAGCGGCAGGGGTTCTACCCCTGCACCCGGAAGGCACTTCAGAGACTTTCGCTTTCGTCTTGGTTCTATTGCCTTTGGGGATGCAAGGGGCAAAGCCTCTGACGCTCGCCGCGCAGGCGCTTGCCTTAAAGAGTTCAATCCATCCGCAACTTATCCTGTGTCTACTTTTGTCATTTTTATGTCTCGATCCGCCGGTGGCCGCATCGCGATCAAACGCCATAATACGGTGAACCTTATACGGAGCGAATCACCATGGAACAGCGACGCATCGGCATCATCATGAACGGCGTGACCGGCCGGATGGGCACCAACCAGCACCTCATCCGCTCGATCACCGCGATCATCGAGCAGGGCGGGGTGAAGGTCAGCCCCGACCTCACGCTCATGCCCGACCCCATCCTCACGGGACGCAACGCCAACAAGCTCAAAGCCCTCGCCGACGCCCACGGCCCCGGCGCGATCGGCAAGCCCTACAAATATTCCACCGACGTCGACGGTGTCATCGCCGGCAAGGAAGGGGACTACGAAGTCTTCTTCGACGCTTCGGGCACGCTGCAACGCGCGGGTTTCCTCGAGAAAGCTTGTGCCTCGGAGATGATCAAGGCCGTCTACTGTGAGAAGCCCACCGCGACCGAAACCGACAAGGCCGTCGCGATCGCCGACATGGTGGAAAAGGCCGGGAAGAAGAACGGCGTGGTGCAAGATAAGCTCTGGCTGTCGAGTTTCCGCAAAATCGCGATGCTCAAAGAACTCGGCTTCTTCGGCGACATCCTCAGCGTCAAGGGCGACTTTGGCTACTGGGTCTTCTCCGGCATGGACACCGATCAGCCGATGCAACGCCCGAGTTGGAACTACCGGGCCGAGGACGGCGGCGGCATGATGATCGACATGTTCTGCCACTGGGAGTACGTCATCACCAACCTCTTCGGCCCGATCAAGTCGCTAGTCGCCCACGGTAGCGTCGACATCGACGAACGCCGGGCCGAGGACGGCAAACCGTTCAAGTGCACCGCCGACGACTCGGCCTACGCGATGTTCCTGCTCGAAGACGGCACGATGTGTCAGTTCAATTCATCCTGGGTCACCCGCGTCCGCCGCGACGACCTGTTGACCGTGCATGTCGATGGCACCAAGGGCTCGGCCGTGGCGGGGCTGCGCGAGGTCTACACCCAGGCCGCTGCCAACACGCCCAAGCCCGTTTGGAACCCCGACATCGAGCAGCCCATCGACTTCTACGCGGGCTGGGAGAAGGTGCCCAACAACATCGAATACGACAACGCGTTCAAGATTCAGTGGGAGTTGTTCCTGCGGCACGTCGCTCTCGACGAGCCCTTCACTTGGGACCTGCGGGCCGGTGCTCGCGGCGTCCAGCTTGCGGAGTTGGGCATGCAGTCGTGGCGGGAGAAGAAATGGGTCGACGTGCCGAAGGTTTGACCGTATGGTGCCGGTTTTGAATGGGGGACCCCATGGCACCAGACGACGTGGACAAATTACAAAAGCTCTTGCGGGCTAAGCACCCCGTCGTGACCATTGAAGGTCAGGACGAGGTGATGGTGCTCGACGGCCTGCTCGTGGCGACAGCCTCGGAGCGACTTCAGGTGTGGAACTGGTCGGCGGTGCGCGGCTTGTGCCGGGGCGTGCTCGGCGAGTCACCCGAGAACGAAGAGACCGAGCACCCCGCGGCGGCGTTGTATGCCGTGTTGCAAGCCAAGAAGCCGCGGCCGGTTCTGGTGTTGCTCGATCTCTTGGACTTCCTGCCGGACCCCAAGCTAGCCCGTCTGCTCAAGGAAGTCTGTGCCGCGTACGAAGCCGAAGGTGGAACGGTCTTGCTCATCGGCGAGACGACCAATCTCCCTGCCTCGATCGCGTCGGTGGCGGTGCCTTTCGAGATGTCGCTGCCCGACGACGACGCGTTGAGGGACATGGTGCAATCCGAGGCCCGGGAGGCGAACCGCCGCAAGGGCATCCGCGTCAAGGTTTCGGGCCGGGCGATGCAGGCGATGGTGCGTAACTTGCGTGGCCTGACGCTGCCGCAGGCCCGGCGGGTCGTCGGCGAAGCGTTGAGCGAAGACTTCGCGTTTACGGACGAAGACGCCAACGCGATGCTCGCGACCAAGCGGCGGATGCTGCACGAAGACGGTCTGCTGGAGTACATCCAGACGCCGCTCGGGCTGAATCAGATCGCCGGCATCCGGCGGCTGAAGCAGTGGCTCAACGTGCGGGCCGATTCGTTCAGCGACGAAGCGGATGACTTTGGCTTACGGCCGCCGCGGGGGATGCTGCTCTTGGGCGTGCCGGGTGCGGGCAAGAGCTTGTGCGCTAAGGCGGTCGCTTCGTCGTGGCAGCGGCCGTTACTCCGCCTCGATCCCTCGGCGTTGTACGACCGGTACATCGGCGAGTCGGAACGCCGGCTGCGCTCGGCCTTGGAACAGGCCGAGGCGATGAGCCCGCTGGTCTTGTGGATCGACGAGATCGAGAAAGGTTTCGCATCGGCCGCGGCCCAGAGTAACGACGGCGGGCTGTCGCAACGCATGTTCGGCACGCTGCTGAGTTGGATGCAGGAGCACACCGCGCCGGTGTTCATCGTGGCCACCGCGAACAACATCGATGCCCTGCCGCCCGAGTTGCTGCGTAAGGGACGGTTCGACGAGATTTTTTTCGTCGACCTGCCTTCGGCCACAGTGCGGAAAGCCATCTTCCGCATCCACCTGTCGCGGCGGAAACTCGATCCGCAAACCGTGGACCTCAAGCAACTGGCCGACGCTTCGGAAGGCTACACCGGGGCCGAGATCGAAGCGGCGATCGAGTCGGCTTTGTTCGAGGGCTTCCCGTCCCGGAAACGGCCGGACACGCAAACGTTGATAGCTGCGATCCGTCAGTCGCCCCCGTTGTCGGTGACGATGGGCGAAAAGATGCATCACCTCCGACGATGGGCGGAGTCCCGCACCGTGATGGCGGACTAGTAGGCGGGCCGATTGGGCGGGTCTTCGAGTTTGCATTTGTGGCCATGCAGGGTGGTATATTTTCCGGATGAACCTTTCCCGATGCGCCGTCCACACCATGACCAACAAGCCCTGGAGTCTGGCCGAGTGCTGCGAGCACTACGCGGCGGCGGGGATCGGCGGCATCAGCATTTGGCGCAACACTGTAGCGCCCGAAGAGGGCGGCGTTGGGCTCGACGAAGCGGTCAAGATCGTCAAGGCATCGGGCCTCGCGGTGCCGGCGTATGTGCGGGGTGGATTCTTCCCCGCCTTCGACGGGGCTGACCGGCAGAAAGCGATCGATCACAACAAGGTCATGCTCGACGAAGCGGCAACGCTCGGCGCGGATCAAGTCGTGTTGGTGGTCGGGGCCGTTCCGGGTATGCCGCTCAGCGAAGCGCGGAAACAAACCGCCGACGGCATTGCGGCGTGTCTCGAGCACGCCGAGCAGGCGGGAGTGAAACTCAGCATCGAGCCGCTCCACCCGATGTACGCCGGCGACAAAAGCTGCGTCAACCGCATGGCCGAGGCCCGCGAAATCTGCGAAAAACTCCATTCCAAGTGGCTCGGGATCGCCGTCGATGTGTACCACGTCTGGTGGGATCCCGACCTCGACCGTGAGATCGAATTGGCCGGCGAGCAGGGCACCCTCTTCGGATTCCACGTCTGCGATTGGCGTTTGGAAACTCGTCACATGCTCACCGACCGCGGCCTCATGGGTGACGGCTGCATCGACATCGCCGGCATCCGCGCGAAAGTCGAAGCCGCAGGGTTCGATGGTTTCAACGAAGTTGAAGTCTTCAGCGAGCAATACTGGGCGATGGACCAGAATGCCTATCTCGAGCTGATCGTGGAGCGATATCAAACCCAAAGCTGAGGCTTGGCAGGATTCGCTTTTTAACCGGCCCGTTCCATCCACTCGGTTTCGAGCGGACCGAGTTGCTGTCGGAGCGTGTCGCGTTCGGTTTGCAGGGCTTTGACTTTTTCGCCGTCGGCATAGATGTCGGGGTCCATCAGTTCGAAATCGATTTCATGGATACGGGTTTCGAGGCGTTCGATCTCGGCTTCGAGTTTCTTCTGACTCATTTTTGAGGCCGAGCCGTTCTGGCCGCTCGTTTTCTTCTTCGGCGGAGTCGTTGAAGCGGCGGGTTTGGGTTTCTTCTCTTTGGGTTTGGCTTTGGGTGCTTCTTTGGCGGTGGTCGTTACCTCGGACGTGGTATGTTGCTGTTCGAGCCAGTCGGAATACGTACCCAGGAACAGCGTGCAGTGGCCCGAGCCGTCGAAAACCAGCAACTGGTCGACGAGGTTGTCCAGCAGCATGCGGTCGTGGGTGATCAAGATCAGCGTGCCGGCGTGGGACTGGTTGCCGGCGGTGGAGTAGGCCTGTTGCGTGGTGGTGTACTTACGCAGCGTCTCTTCCAGACGCTCGGCACTGGGGATGTCGAGGTGGTTGGTGGGCTCGTCTAGGACGAGCAGGTTGTGTCCGCCGTTAACCAGCCCGGCCAGCACCGCTCGGGCGCGCTCGCCGCCGGACAACACCGACAACGGCTTGTCCTGGGCGTCGCCCGAAAACAGAAACGCCCCGGCCAAATCGCGGGCTTCCTGCTCCAACTCGTTGGGCGTGAAGTCGCGGAGGTACTCGACGATGGTGCGCGACAGGTCGAGGTGTTCGTGGGTCTGGGTAAAGAATCCCACGTCGATCTGGCTGCCGATCTTCGCCGTGCCGGCGGTCGGCGTTTGTTCACCGAGCAGGCAGCGGATGATCGTCGACTTGCCCGCCCCGTTGGGCCCGATGACGCCCAGGCGGTTGCCGCGTTTGATGGTGAGGTCGACGTTTTCAAACAACTGCTTGGCGCTGCCGTCGTTGTCGTGCACCAGCTTCAGGCCCTCGGCCTCGGCGACGACTTCGTTGCCCTTGGCTTTGGGACTGAAGTTGAGCTTCATCACGTCGAGCTCCATGGGCGGCTCGATCAGGTGATCGCGTTTGAAACGTTCGAGGCGTTTCTCTCGGCCTTGGGCTTGCTTGGCGCGTTGGCCGGCCCGAAACTTGTCGATGAAGCCCTGCTCGGACTTAATCAGGGTCTGCTGCTTCTCAAACGCCCGGCGTTGGTCTTCGATCCGCTCGGCCCGCAACGTGCGAAACTTGGCGTAGTTCCCCGGGTATTCGACCATCTGCCCGGCTTCGAGTTCATAGATTTTGGTCACGACGCGATCGAGCAGCCAGCGGTCGTGGGAGATCAACACCACGCCCCCGGAATACCCCGCCAAAAACCCTTCCAGCCATTCACGACCGGCGATGTCGAGGTGGTTGGTCGGCTCGTCGAGGAGCAATAAATCCGGTTCGGACAAGAGCAGCTTGGCGAGGGCGAGCCGGCCTTTTTGCCCGCCCGAGAGGTCGCCACACTTGATGTTGAACATCGCGTCGGTGAGGCCCAGGCCATGAAGGGTTTCGTCGATCTTGTGGTCGACCGCGTAACCGCCCGACGCTTCCATACGTTCTTCGAGCTGTTCGTACTTCTTCATCAGCGCGTCGAGTTGATCGGGCTCGGCGGTGCCCATGGCCTCGGCGGTTTCTTTGAGCTGGGCGTGGAGGGACTCGAGCTCGGCGAAGGCGTGGCCGGCCTCTTCGCGGAGAGTCCGGCCCATGTCCATGTTGTGGTCTTGGTGCAGGTAACCGGCGGTACTGCCGCGGGCGAGCTGGATCTGGCCTGACTCAGCTTTGAGTCCGCGAAATTCTTTGTAAGGATCGGCCACGCCTTCGATCGCCAGCGGAGCGCTCTGGCCGGCGATCATCTTGAGCAGGGTCGATTTACCGCAGCCGTTGCGGCCGACCAAGCCGACGTGCTGCCCGGTATCCACGGTGAGATTAACGCCGTCGAGGATGGCGCGGTCGCCGAAAGAGAAAACTAGGTTGGCGACGCTGAGCAGGGCCATAGCGGGGCAAATCCGTGGGGCTGGCGGTGGGATCAACGGTGAGGAGGGGGCGATGCCTTCTGGAGAACGCCGAGGTATCCGTCTCGCGGGCCGGACAGTGTAGCGGGATGGGCGGAAAATAGGGCGGGATTGGACTGGCCTCGGCTCGATGCGCGGGCATAGTTGGGGGTTGGCGTGTCGACATGCCGATCGTTGTGCCGGCCTTTGCCCCGGGGTTCCGAAAGAGAGGGGGGCGAGGCTGGTTCGGCGGCTTTTGGTGACGCTCGCAGGAGTCCGATAGGGGAGCGACCTGTGACGGCGTGAGGAGTCGGGTCAGATTCTGGGGGGCCGGTGCGTGTGGTGCCGGCGAATCGAGGATGGAAACGCGGAGTGGATCGACCCCATGAGCAGTAAACGGAATCTTTTGATTGTGCTGGCCCACGGCCTGCGCAGCGATGCCCTTGCGGATGAGCGCGAGTGGCCCCTTCCGACGCCCAACCTCGTTGGCTTGGCGGATCGCGGTATCCGTTTGGTGTTGTCCAGCGCGACCCCGGCCGACCCCGGCGGGATGACCAGCCTGCTCACCGGCCTCCACGGCCGGCAGCACGGCCAACTCCGCGACGATGAACAACCTCAAACCCTTCGCGACGGCTTGCCCGGGTGGTTGGCCGAGGTGGGCTACCACACCGTCGGCGTCGGCGAGGTCGGCGCGTTCGCCTCGTTGCTCGACGAATCACTCATCACCGAGGGCGTCGCGGTCCCCGAGCCGCAGCCCAATCGGTGCTGGTACACCGCCGCAGCGCGTTCGCGTGGCCACGCTCCGGCCCTCGCGCAGCAACGCCGGCAACGCCTCCGCACCGGGCCGCTGGCGCCCGATCGCTTGATGCTGGAGCCCGACGAAGACATCGACGGCTTCATCGCGGCCCAGGCCGCCGAGGCCTTGGGCCGGATGCCCGAAGACAAGCCCTGGGCGATGTTCGTCGTGTTCAGCGGACCGGGTAACGAGTTGCCACCGCCGATGTACTATGACGGGTTGGTTGAGACCGCCGACCTGGTCCGCAACTTTGTGCCGGCCAAGTTCGACCACCACGATGCGTTGGCCGAGCCGGAGCTGCCGCGTTCGGTGCTGCAGCGTTTGGAAGCGCATCAGGTGGCGCGGATCCGCGCCGACTACCTCGGCCGGGTGAGCTTAATCGATCACGGCGTGGGGCAGCTCAACGAGTCAATGTCGAAACGCCAAGATGCCGGCCGAACCTGGACCGTCTTGACCTCGGACCGCGGGCAGTTGCTGGGCGAACACGGCCTGCTGGGGCACCGCTCGTTCCTGGCCCCGTCGATCGAGGTCCCGTTCATCGTGACCCCGCCCGATGCGCCGGGCGTGTCCCCACCAAAGGAGAAGTTTCAGGACGGGTTGTTCAGCTCGGTCGATGTCGCGCCGACGATCGCCCACCTCGCGGGCGCCGACCATGCCGACCGGGTCGCGGGCCGGAGTGTCCTGCCGATCTTCAACGGCGAGCCGGTGCTGCCGGTGCCCCCGGCCAACCTGTCGGAGTTCCACGACCGCTTGCTGGTCGAGACCGAGCGTCACAAAGCCGTCTTCCGCACCACCGACCGCACCTGCCTCGGACTATTCGATCTGGTTGAAGACCCTGAAGAAAAAGTCAACCTCGTCGATCAGAACACCGCGTTGGTGCGGAAGCTCGTACTACAGATGCGGCTGCACTTGTCCGGAACGCTCATGCCGTTGCGGGGATAAACGCCTGCAAACCTCGGCCGATCCTGCGACACTCTCGGGCGATGAGTTTGCTCAACAACGTTGTGGTTGCCACGGCCGTCCACGCCGTTTTTCGGCTGACGTCACGGTGCGCGTTTCTCGGGCGACATCACCTGCCGCCACGGGGTGAGCCTTACCTCCTGGCGGTCGCGCACGTCAGCCATTACGACCCGGTGGTCGTGGGCACGCTCTTGCGGCGAAGACTCGACTACATGGCCCGGGCGGAGTTTTACGAGACCCCGATCGCGCGGTGGTTTGTGAAGCAGGCGGGGTGCATCCGCATTGACCGCACGGGGCCGGCGTTACCCGGGATCCGTGAAGCGTTGTGTCGGTTGGCGAAGCGTCGGCCGGTCGCGATCTTCCCCGAAGGCGAGATCATGTCCGGGCCCGACTCGGTGCTCAACAGCGGGCCGGTGAAGGGCGGGGCGGGGTTGATTTCACGCCGGGCGTCGCGGGGCGGGGCGGCGGTGCCGATCGTGCCGTGCGTGGTGTTGGGCGGTGATCAGTTCCGCCGGGTCTTGCCGTGGCTGCCGCTGCGGACGGGCCGACTGTGGATCGGTTTAGGCGAGCCGATCTGGCCGCCGGATGATGCTCGACCCGGCCGAGCGTCGCGTGCGTCGGCCTCGATCGCGTTGGGCGACGCGATGCGTGACGTTTATCAACGGATGCAGGAGCAGTTTGCTCTCCCCGCGGAGGTCAAGCCGTGAAGACGTGGACGGGTGATTTCAAGGCGATGTTCTCGGCCGAGCGTCGCGACAAGTTCAATCATTTCATGCGCGTGGTGTGTCGGCCGGTATACGACGTGTCGCACCGCATCACCGTCTTGGGCCAAGAACACGTCGATCGCGAGGGCGGTTACCTGATCGCGTCGAACCACACCAGCCCGATGGACATCCCCAGTTTGATGTACGGCTGCCCTCGTCTAATCGATTTCGTCAGCATCGTCGAGGTTATGGGTGTGCCGGGCGTCGGAGCGTTTTACCGGTTGTTCAACACGATCACGCTCGACCGCGGCAAGGTCGATCCCGCCGCGGTCCGGACGATCGTGTCGCGTTTGCAAGCCGACCGCGTCGTGGCGATGTTCCCCGAAGGCAAGATCACGGCCGAAAATGAGTCGATCCTGCACGGCGGCCCGTTCCGCCCGGGGCTGGGTCGTATCGCCCGGCTCGCGGACGTGCCGGTGATCCCGGCGGTGGTGCTGGACTCTGCCAATAGCGCCCGGCCCGCCGCGTGGCTGCCGTTGAAACGCACGCGTTTTCACGTTGCGTTTGGTGAGCCGTTGTTCATCCGTGAAGATTTGGAACCACGCGAGGCGCAGAAAGAGTTGGAGGAGCGGTGGCGTATGGCCTTAATACAGCTATGCGTTGACGTACAGAAGTATCGTGGGGGTTAGAGTCACGCTAGATCACCCAACAAATCGAGGCGATTATCCCCCAGTAGAAAAGGATGCTGAATGAAAGCATGATTCGTTGGCCGGGTGCAGATAAATCCACACGATCATCGGCCCGTTCGCATTTAACCCCAAATAATGAAAGCACCGGAACCGCGAGTAGTCCTAGCAAAATATCCATTAAGCCGAAGTGGCCCGACGCAAGCATCGCCAACGGTACAACGGGAAGCAAAATGGCGAGCAATGCGAACGCCCAGCCGTGTCCCATGAGTAAAGGGATAGCAAAGGCGACAGCGATCACACCGATCCGATTAAACCAAGTGATCCATTGAATTGCTCTTGCAGGGTCCACATGCTGCCCCGGATCAAGACTCAGACTTCTTCGATTTCCTTGGTCTTTTCTTCAACCAATTTTTCGACCACGCCTTCGTACTTTTTGAGGAGTTCCTGCACTTCATCTTTGGTGCCGGCGACGTCGTCTTCGGACAAGCCCAAGGATTTGTCTTTGCCGGCGGTGTCGATGTGTTTGTTGGCGTCGCGGCGGGCGTTGCGGATGGTGATCTTGGCTTGCTCGCCCATCTGCTTGACGCTGGCGGCGAGTTGCTTGCGGCGGTCGCCGGAGAGGGCGGGGATGTTGAGGCGGATCTGCTTGCCGTCGACCATGGGGTTGAAGCCCAGGCCGGCTTTTTCGAGGCTTTTGTTGATCTCGTTGACGGTCGCGGGGTCGAAGGGCTTAACCACCAGCTGCGTCGGCTCGGGAGCGCTGATGAGGGCGACGCTGCGGAGTTCGGTCTCGGCGCCGTAGCACTCGACCTTGACCATCTCCAGCATCGACGGCTGGGCCCGGCCGGTGCGGACGCCCTTCATCTCGGACTTGGCGTAGTCGACGGCCTTCTCCATCGATTCTTCGGCTTCCATCAGGCATTCGTCGAGGTCCATGTCGTTTCCTTCCGAGGCATTCAAGGCCGTAACCGCAGATTTCGCCGATTACGCAGATTGATAAAAATAAGTCTTTTCGTCGAGGTCTTCTATGCCGTGTGTTGCTTGAGGTGTTCCGAAACCCGTTTTCTTAATCGGTGCAATCCGCGAAATCTGCGGTTACGGCCTTTCGGTTTTCATCCCACCCGCGTCCCGATGGATTCGCCGGCGACGACTCTTGCGATGTTGCCGGGCTTTTTCATGTCGAAAACAACGATGGGGATGTTCTGCGCCCGGCACTGCGCGAAGCTGCCGATGTCCATGACCTTGAGGTCGCGGTTGATCGCTTCGTCGAAGCTCAGCGATTCGTAACGCACGG
Organism: Planctomycetota bacterium; assembly: GCA_039199695.1. Taxonomy (GTDB): domain Bacteria; phylum Planctomycetota; class Phycisphaerae; order Phycisphaerales; family Phycisphaeraceae; genus Algisphaera. The sequence goes on from JBCCST010000004.1 coordinate 47,450, forward strand.
CGTCGTCGTGTTTGTTGGGGTCCTTGTCGTAGATGCCGTCGACCTTGGTGGCTTTGAGGACGACGTCGGCGTTGATCTCGCTGGCGCGGAGGCTGGCGCCCGAATCGGTGGTGGAGAAGGGGTTGCCCGTGCCGGCGGCGAAGATCACGACGCGGCCTTTTTCGAGGTGACGCAACGCCCGGCCGCGGATGAAGTTCTCGGCGACGGACGACACCATCAGCGCGGACATCACCCGGGCGGGCTGGCCGATGTTTTCGAGGGCTTCTTTGAGGGCGAGCGCGTTGATGACCGTGCCGAGCATGCCCATCTGGTCGGCGACGGCCTGGGGGATGACGCCCTGCTCGGCGAGGGCGGCGCCGCGGATGATGTTGCCCCCGCCGACGACCACGGCCATTTGGGTGCCAGCCTTGGGTTTGTCGCCCTCGCGACGCAGCCGATCGGGGTTGACCTCGGCGTTGACCTTGGCGGCCTCGGCGATTTCGTGGGCGATCAGACGCAACTCATCGGGGTCGACGCCGAAGCCGCCTTCGCCGCTGAGCGCTTCGCCGCTGATCTTCAGGAGGACCCGGCGGTAGTGGGGCGTCGCGAGTTGGATGACGGGTTCGGTCATGGTTTGTAATTGGAGTCCGGGGAAGGGGTTTCGTCAAGTGGGCGGGGCTTGGGCGGCGTGAGACGCCACGCAGAGTCGGTATGATCGCCTTCGACTTTGCCCACCCCGCCGCCCCCATCGTCTGAAGACCCGCCGCGTCACGACGCCTATGCGGCGTTCCGTTACCCCGCGTTCCGCCGGTATATGATCGGGTCGCAGTTGATGACGCTGGGCACGTCGGCCCAGGCGCTGGCGATCGGCTGGGAGATGTACGAGCGGACCAACGACCCGCTGGCGTTGGGTTTGGTGGGGTTGGTGCAGGCGATCCCGATGTTGTTGCTGACACTGCCCGCGGGGTATCTAGCGGATATTTTCGATCGCCGGAAGCTGATGATCGTGAGCATGTTCGGCACTAGCCTGACCTCGCTGGGCTTGGCGGCCTCGAGCTACTACGGCGGGTCGAACGTGCTGATGTACGGGCTGCTGCTTTTGGACTCCAGTTTTATCCGGTTGGGTTGGCCGGCGCGGGCGGCGTTTTTGCCGTTGCTGGTGCCGCGGTCGGCGTTTGAGAACGCGGTGAAGTGGCGGTCGAGTTTGGGGCAGACCAGTGCGCTGGTGGGGCCGGCGATCGGCGGGTTTGTCCTGGCGTGGTCGATCCCGGCGACGTATGTGATGAGCGCACTCTCGACGTTTGCCTTCATGGCGATGCTGCTGACGATCCGCATCTCGGCCCAGCCCACGGGCAGCCCGGCGGGGATGTTCGAGCAGATTGGCGAGGGTTTACGGTTCGTGTGGTCGCAGAAGTTGTTGCTGGGTGCGACCTCGCTGGACTTGTTCGGGGTGTTGCTGGGCGGGGCGGTGTATTTGTTGCCGATCTTTGCGCGGGATATTCTGGATACCGAAGCGGTGGGGCTGTCGCCGGAGCAGGCGATGGGCTGGCTGCGGTCGGCCCCGGTGGCGGGCGCGATGCTGATGGCGCTGTGGCTGGCCCATCGGCCACCGTTGCGACGGGCGGGTCGGGCGATGTTGTGGGCGTTCGCGGGGTTTGGTGCTGCGACGATCGGCTTTGGTTTGTCGACGAGCTTCTTCTTGTCGCTGGCGATGCTGTTTCTGACGGGCGTGTTCGACACGTTCAGCGTGGTGGTGCGGCAGACGTTGCTGCAGCTGGTGACACCGGACCACATGCGCGGCCGAGTCTCGGCGGTGAGTGCGGTGTTTATCAGCTCGAGCAACGAGTTGGGCGGCTTCGAGTCGGGGCTGGTAGCACGGTTGTTCGGCCCGGTGTTCTCCGTGGTGAGCGGCGGCGTGGGGACGATCGTGGTGGTGGCGGTGTGGTCGCGGCTGTTCCCGAAGCTGCGGGACTTCGGCCGGCTGGACGAGGCGAAGGCGGATTGAATGGATCGGGACGCGGCGCGTCACCCGCTACGCGTTTTGTCTAATCATTGGGATCGATTTCAAACGCCTCGCGCCACTGCTGGACCACTTCCGGGGGCAGGGGGGCGATGTTTGGTCGGCCGGTGGGCGGGGGGCCCGCGGCGTGCTGGCGGAGTTGGTGACAGAGCTGATCGATGAAGTCTTCGCTGGACAGGTCGCGGGCTTTGCGGCGGCGGGCGGCGGCGCGGATCACCCGGTCGCTGCTGACCACGGTCAGGCGGCGGGGGGCGGAGTGGGCGTTGATCAGGTCGATGATGAGGTCGTCGGCCGAGCGGTGGCTGCCCGAATAGACCAGATCAACGGTTGCGACGGGCGACTCGGCGACACCCTGCGGCTTCGGCCGGCCGTCGGCGACCACCGTGATGTCGCCCCGGGCCGCCCAGGTGGTCCGGCCTAGCGCGTGGCACAACCCCGCTTCCCCCAGCCCGGCGAGCATCGGCGGCATGGTCACGTGCAGCACGTTGTAGCAGTCGAGAATCAGCGGCATAGCGGGCCTAGGATCGGTAAGTCATGTGGCCGAAAAAAGATCAAGATTAAACAGGGCGGGTGTGGCCTTATTGGCAGTCTAGCCCGCCCCGCGGAAAAGCCCATTTGCTTGACGCAAGGCCAATAACCGCTAACCTTTGCGACTCGGCACCCCCTAATTCAGGCGGCCCGGCGAAGCCCCCGGTTCCGCCCCTACTCATCGACTCGATCCAAGGCTCGGCCTAACTTCCGATCCGCGCAATCATTAAAGCTTCATCCCCGGCCTCTGAGCCCCAACCCCCGACCCACCATGAGCACCACCACGACCCCCACCGGCAAACTCACCCGCCTGCAGAAGACCCGCAACTTCGGGATCTGCGCCCACATCGACGCGGGCAAAACCACCACCACCGAACGCGTGCTCTACTACACCGGCAAGTCCTACAAGATCGGCGAGGTCCACGACGGTACCGCCACCATGGACCACCTCCAGGACGAGCAAGACCGCGGCATCACCATCCAGTCCGCGGCCACCACCTGCCCCTGGACCCGCCACGGCATCGAGTACACCTGCAACCTGATCGACACCCCCGGCCACGTCGACTTCACCATGGAAGTCGAACGCTCCATGCGGGTCCTCGACGGCGCGGTCGTCGTGTTCGACGGCAAGGAAGGCGTCGAAGCCCAGTCCGAAACCGTGTGGCGGCAGGCCGAGCGTTATGGCGTCCCGCGGATCTGCTTCATCAACAAGATGGACAAGATCGGGGCCGACTTCGAATTCAGCTTCAACTCCATCGGCGAACGCCTGGGCGCTAAAGCGGTGCCCGTGCAGATCCCTATCGGCAGCGGCCACGAGTTCGAAGGTTTGGTCGACCTGCTCGCCATGAAGGCGTTCTACTTCACCGGCGACATGGGTTCGGTCATCGAAGAAAAAGACATCCCCGCCGAGTTGCAAGAGCTCGCCGAGCAGAAACGCGAAGAGATGATTGAAGGCGCCTGCGACGTCGACGACGACCTCGCGGAGCTGTACCTCGGCGGCGAAGAAATCAGCAACGATCAAGTCGTCGCCGCGCTGCGGAAGGGCACGCTCTCCAAGGAAATCCACCCGACGTTTTGCGGCTCGGCCCTCCAGAACATCGGCGTGCAAAAGCTGCTCGACGGCGTGATCGATTACCTGCCCAACCCCACCGAAGTCCCCGAGACCGAAGGCACCGACCCGGACGACGCCGAGAAGCGTCTGACCCGTCCGCACGACGAAAACGCGCCGCTGTCGGCCCTGGTCTTCAAGATCGTCAACGACACGCACGGCGACCTGACCTACGTCCGCATCTACTCCGGCAAGCTGGAGAAGGGTACCCGGGTGCTCAACTCCAACAACGGCAAGAAGGAAATCGTCAGCCGTATTTTCGAGATGCACTCGAAAGATCGTTTGGCCCGCGACGAAGCGCTGGCTGGTGAGATCGTGGCGGTGGTCGGCCTCAAGCAATCGTTCACCGGCGAAACCCTCTCGGCGGCTGACGACCCGATCGTGCTGGACCGGATGGACTTCCCCGACCCCGTGATCTCGATGTCGATCGAGCCCGCCACGGCCGGCGACAAGGAAAAGCTGTCCAACGCCCTGGGCACCATCCGCCGCGAAGACCCGTCGTTCCAGGCCAACTACGACGAAGAAACCGGCCAGACCATCATCGCCGGCATGGGTGAGCTGCACCTGGACATCATCACCACCAAGCTCACCCGCGACATGAAGATCGGCGTCAACGTCGGCACCCCGCGCGTGGCTTACAAAGAGTGCATCACCGGCTCGGCCGAGGCCCGCGGCATTCACAAGAAGCAGTCGGGCGGCCGCGGTCAGTTCGGCGACTGTACGATCAACGTCAGCCCGATCACCGAGGAAGAAGCCGAGGCCGAAGAGCTCAAGTGGGACGAAGGCGTCGTCTTCGTCGACAAGATCGCCGGCGGTGCGATTCCGCGTGAGTTCATCCCTTCGGTCGGTGTCGGCTGCCGCAACACCGCCAAGTCGGGCGTGTTGGCCGGTTACCCGCTGCTGGGCGTTAAGGTTGAATTGACCGACGGCAAGTACCACGACGTCGACTCGTCGCAGATCGCCTTCGAGATGGCCGGCACCCTGGCCTTCAAGGAAGCGACCCGCAAGGCCGGCCTCCAACTGATGGAGCCGCTGATGAAGGTCGTCGTCACGACGCCCGACGAGTTCTTCGGCAACGTCACCGGCGACCTCAACCGCCGCCGGGCGATCATCATCGGCGACGAAGAACGCGGCGTGGTCCGTATCATCACCGCCGAGGCCCCGCTCTCGGAGATGTTCGGCTACTCCAACAGCCTCCGCGGCATGAGCCAGGGCCGGGCGTCCTACGCCATGGAACCGTTGAAGTACGCCGCGGTCCCCGCGAACGTCGCCAAAACCATCCTCGAAGGCCAAGAAAGCTGAACGACCGGTTCAGGATTTCATCCAGATTTGACTTAAGCCCACGGATTCCGGTCCGTGGGTTTTTTCATGGGTTAACCGCTGTAATTGATGAAACCCCGGTAAATCTCCGATACATGTCGTAACTGTGGCGAAGGAAACCCGAACCGTGGAACGACACGAACCCGCCCCGCACGAGTTGGCGAGTATCCGGCTACACACGCCGGTCAGTATCGTCGTCCCCACGTTCCGCGAGGCCGAGAACATCCCGCGGTTGATCGACCGCGTCGCGGCGTTGGCCGAGGCGACCGACATCGAGTTGGAGCTTCTCTTTGCCGACGACAACAGCCGGGACGGCAGCTTCGAGGCGGTCGAAGCGTGCGGCTACCCCTAGGTCAAAATATTGGTGCGGACCGAAGACCCCGGGCTAAGCCAATCGGTGATCGACGGGATGCGGGCCGCGCAGCACCCGGCGATCGTCTGCATGGACTGCGACCTCAGCCACCCGCCCGAACGCATCCCCCAACTCATCCTCGCGCTGGAGTCCGGCCAACAGTTTGTGGTCGGCTCGCGGTACGTCCCCGGCGGATCGACCGACGACGACTGGGGCTTGTTCCGCTGGCTCAACAGCCGGATCGCCACCTGGTTGGCTCGCCCCTTGACCGACATCAAAGACCCCATGTCGGGATTCTTCGCGATGCGGAAAAGCGATTTCGATGCCGCGGAGGACCTCAACCCTGTGGGGTACAAGATCGCGTTGGAGTTGATCGTCAAGTGTCGGCTGGAAAACGTCGGCGAGGTGCCGATCCATTTCACCGACCGCGAGTTGGGCGAAAGCAAGCTGTCGCTCCGCCAACAACTGCTCTACCTGCAGCACCTGCGCCGGCTCTACATGTACAAATTTTCCACCGCGATGGAGCTGCTTCAGTTCCTCGTCGTGGGCAGTTCGGGCATGGTGGTCAACCTCGTGACGCTGACGCTGCTCTCGCTCATCGGGTGGTCCGACGGCCTGGCGCTCCTGGGCGGGATCGTGGTCAGCGTCTTGAGCAACTTCATGTTGAATCGGCGGTTCACCTTCAGCTACGCCCGAAACGGACATTTCTATAAACAGATGGCCGGGTATTTCACGGTCACCGGGATCGGGGCCGCGATCAATTACCTCGTGGCTTTGGTGACACGGCAGACGCTGCTGTCGGACTTCGGCTTGGGGTTACAGCTCTCGGCGGTGGTCGGCATCGGCGCGGGCATGGCGTTTAACTTCCTGGGCAACCGCTTTTTTGTCTTCAAACGAAAGAGCTATGCCAAACGGCAGGGTGCCGCATCGCCAAGGCAAGCCAAACCCGTCGAGGCTGTCGCGCCGATCGAATCGCCCGAAGCCGAAATGTCTTCAGCGGGTTGATCGCTTATTTCAGAACTTCATCAAGGATGTGTGTTGAACGAGTCTGCTCCAGAGCCCGCCGAGATCAAACCCGCCACGCCGAGCCCCGCGTGGCTTGAGCGGCGGGGTCCGGCCGGGCTGGTGTTGCTCGCCATTGTGGCGTCGGGTGCGGCGCTGCGGTTGTACCGCATCGGCGTGTTGCCGCTCTGGCGGGACGAAGGGGCGACCGTACGCTTCGCCCGGCGGACGTTCGCCGAACTCTGGGGCCCGCGCGCGGTGTTGGAAACCAACCCGCCGGGGTACTACAGCCTGCAGCGTTTGTGGCTCGTCTTCGGCGAGTCCGAGGAGGCCTTGCGTTCGTTGTCCGCCGTGTTGGGTATCGCTTCGATCGGCTTGACCTATTGGCTTGCCGCGGGTTTGGCCGACCCGGCGGTGCGTCGGCGGACGGGTTTGTTGGCCGCGGCGTTGTTCGCCGTGGCCGCGATCCAAATCGAATACGCCCAGGAAGCCCGAGCCTACGGCATGATGACCACGCTCGCGCTCGGCGCCATGGTGTCGTTGTCGGTGTTGCTGCGTCATCCGGCCGCGGCGTATCATCCGTGGTGGAGACGCAGAACTGGCGAGGCGTTGCTGGACCGCAAAGCGTGGCCGAGGATGCGGTGGGTATGGTTGAGCTACGTCGTTTCGTCGCTGTTGATGTTGTACAGCCACAACACGGCCGTGGTCCCGATGGCGTGCATCCAAGTCGTGGCGTTTGTGTGGTGGGTCACCGCGGGTCGGCGACGTGCAGGATTTTTCTGGAATTGGCTGACCGCCAACGGGTTGGTTCTGCTCGGATGGGTGTGGTGGGTCCCCCGGATCATGGGGCAGGCCCAGGGACAACTCCAGAAGGATTGGTGGATCCCGGAGGCGACGTGGCGCTCGGTTTGGGCGGCGTTCGAGCAGATCTATCTCTTTGCCCACCTGGGGCGGGTGAGCGGAATCGCCACGCTGTTGGGGCTGGCGGTGATGGTCTTGGGCGTGTTTGCTTGGCGTCGGAAGCCGTTGCCGCTGTGGTTGTGTTTGGGTTTCGGGGTGGGGGGCGTCTTGCTCTTGTTTGGATTGAGCCACTGGCGGCCGATGTTTTTGACCCGCGCGGTGATCTGGACCGCACCGGCGATGTGCGTATTGATGGCGGCGGGGTTGATGTGGCTCCGCCCCGTCGGTTTACGGCTTTCGGTGGCGGGGGTTTTACTCCTGCTTTCGGTGAAGAACGTGCATTCGTCTTACGCGTTGATCGAAAAAGCGCCCTGGGACGAGGCGGCGGCCTATCTGCGCGAACAGGACGAAGCCGGCGACGTGGTCTTATTCATCTGGGAACCGCACGACACCGCGTTTGATTACTACTATCCCGAAGCCGAAAGCCCCGCCGATCGTTTGGGGTTGGTTAACGAAGTGTCCGCGGAGTTCGACGCCTCGGCCCCGATGCCCTACTTCATTACGCTTGAGCGGTGGCCTTACGACCGCCTCGACGAATTGATGGCGCGATACGACACGGTGTGGCTGGTAACCAGTCGGCGGTTATCGAAATGGGAAGCGCAGACGGCGGTGCTCGGCACCGCCCACTCCGAAGCCAAGTTTGGGCGAATCCTTATCCGTGAATACCGTGAAACCAGTAATGAGCAAACACAGTGAATCGCCGCGGCGGGCTCGGATGAAAGTCCTTGAGGTGTGAGGCGCGTTTAACGTTCGTCGATCTCGTCCCAGATCGCCTGCTGCTGCGGGTTGAACGAGGCGTTGAGGGCGGTGATCTGATCCAACTCGTCGGCAAATCGGTCGCGCTCGATCCATTGCACGCCCGCGTCGGCGTACAGCGCGTGGACGCCGTCGCCGTGACGCGAATCGACGCGCTCGGGCAGCCCCACGCTGTCGGCGAGGATGGCTCGCTGTCCCAGCAGTTCGAGTTGGGGCAACGGGTCGTCATCGGGGCCGGGGTTATCCGGGTCGTCGGGGACTTGGCCGATCGGAGCCAAACCGTAGCTCACCAAGGTGTTCGTGCCGGGCGTTCCCGGCGGCCAGGGGTTGTCGGTGCCGTTGAACGATTCGCCGTCGCTGGTTTCGGCGGGGCAGTAGAACGCCTCGGGCGAGTCCATGAGCCCGTGCTCGTACAACCATCCGTATAAAACAAACCTGCCGGCGAATTGGCTATAGACGTTAAGGTTGAATTGCAGCCGGTCAGCCCGGTAGCCGATCGGCACACGCTGATCGAAATCGCTGGCGTAGATGTGAAATGTCTGGTGTACGCTGCGCAGGTTGCTCTGGCAGACCACGTTGCGCGCCGCGTCGCGTGACCCCGCCAAGGCCGGGAGCAGCAGGCCCACCAGAATCGCGATGATCGAAATGACCACGAGCAGTTCGATGAGGGTGAAAGCCGAGCGTTGCATGCTTGAAGCATAGCGGGGTGGCCTTCGGCTGCGCGGGTACCCCTGAAAATTTAGGTGTCGAATCGGCCGACGAGTTCCCGCAGCTCTTCGGCCTTGCGCGAGAGGTGTTCGGACGCTTCGTTCGCCTGCCGGGTGCCTTCGAGCGATTGCGAGCTGACCGTGTTGATCTTTTCGATCCCCAGCGCCACTTCCTGCGAAGCGGCGGACTGTTCTTCCGCCGCGGCGGCGATGGATTGCACCTTGCTGGTCAGGTCTTCGGACGTCCCCACGATCTGCTGCAAGCTGGTGCCGGCTTGAGTCGCGGTTTCGACGCCGATCTGAACCTGATCGGTCCCGGTGTTCATCCGATCGACGGCCGAGCTGGTCTCTTGCTGGATCGCGTTGATCGACTGGCTGATCTCGTCGGTGGCTTGGGTGGTGCGGTCGGCGAGTTTGCGGACTTCATCGGCGACCACCGCGAAGCCACGGCCGTGCTCGCCGGCCCGGGCCGCTTCGATTGCGGCGTTGAGGGCGAGCAGGTTGGTCTGGTCGGCGATGTCGTTGATGGTGGCGATAATCTCGCCGATCTGCTCGCCGCGTTTGCCGAGTTCAGCCACGGCGTTTGCGGAGTTGGTCACGGCGTCGCTGATGCTTTGCATCCCCTCGACGGTTTGCCGTACGACATCTTGACCTTCGCGGGCCACGTTGCCGGCCTGGTCGGCGTCGTTGGCGGCATCGGTCGCCTGACGCGAGACTTCGGTCACGCTGCACGACATCTGCTCAATCGCGGCGCTCATCGAGCGGACCTGCGTCGACTGCTCGTCCATGCCCGAGGTGAGTTCTTCGCTACACGCGGAGACTTCTGTGGCGGCCGCCGCGACTTCTTCGCTCGACTGCCGGACCTGGCCGATGATCTCGCGCAGGGTACGGACGAACTCGTTGAACGATTTGGCGAGCTGGCCGATCTCGTCTTTGGATCGGTGGTCCGCGGTAATCGTGAGATTATTCGTGGTTTGAATCTCGTGAATCGTCTCGACCAGCTTACCCAGCGGCCGGTTGATCGAACGCATGGTCCACCACGCGCCGAACCCGCCGATCAACACGATGATCCCGGTGGCGGCCACATAAACAATCTCAGCCCCAACCGCGGCTTCGGCCGCTGCTTTGGCTTGCGTTTGCAATTCCGCCGAGAGGAAGTCTTCGGTTTCCTTGAGTTTGTTGATTTTCTGGGTGATGGTGCCGAACCACACGCCGGGCTCGATCTCGAAGCCACCCGTCTGCGCTTTGGCGAACGCCGTATCTCGGTAGGCTTGGACCTTAGCGAACGAAGCGTCCTGCGCGGCTTGGTCGATATAGGCAAGGGCTTCGGGTGACGCCAAAGCCTTGAATTCGTTGAGGTAGGTATTTTGCTCGGTGACGAGAGAGACAAACTTCTTGTACATCCCCGGGCCGAAGGCGTCGGCAGCGAATGTGTTGGACAAGACGGCTCGCTCGATACCCGCTCGCTCCTTGCCCTTGAGAAAGTGCACATAGGCGGCGATGGTACGGGTCAGGTCGGCGTCTTGGCTTTGCTCGGACATGACACCGATGGCGTCGAGAAATTTACCGTTCATCGCGGTGTAGTAGCCGATGGCTTCGCCCGCGGGGATCGATTGATCCGAGACCGCTTGGCGTTTGCCGTCGATCTGGTCGAGTTTGGCCAGAGCATCGGCGAGGCTGTCTTGGAAGGTCTGATCGAAATCGGTCGGATCAAAGTTCTCGAGAAAGCTCCGGACTTCGGCGATCCGTGTGTCGGCGAGCTTGCGTTGATCCGCGAGTTCGGCGGAGAATTTCGTGCCTTTGCTGCCAAGATAACCTGCGGTCCGGCCACGCTCTTTCTGGGTCTCGTGGACCATCGCGCTGAGGTGAACCGCCAAATCTGAAAGCTTTTGGATGTCTTTCATTTCTTGAGCGACACGCGCGTTGGCGACCGTGTTGCTGACGCCTATCGCCGTAATCACCAGCAGCGGGATAGCGGCGAGTAAAGAGAGCTTGAATTTAATCGACATCGCGGCCTCACACGGAGCGGGAATGGGCGGAAATCCAATGTTTGGTTTCCTTGGATCAGTAATACAGAAAAACTTCGGCCACATATCGCGTAGATATAAGGCCGCGGCTAGATAGACGGGTAAGTCTTATGCGGCTGAGGCGGACTAATCGTTAAGACGCCGCCTTGATCTCAAGGGTAATGGGTTCATAGTTTCCGAAGCCGTTTTTTATGTGGACCTAAAAAAGACACTTTCTTAACGAAAGTGTCTTTAGTTCAATTCAACCGCTAAGAATATTCGGTCAAGCCGGCGTGGGCATGATCCCCGGGGCGGGGTCATCGTCGCCGTCTTGGGCTCGATCGGCTTGAGCGGGATCGGGGCGGTTATCGTCGGCGGCGGCGAGTTTCTCTTTCTCCGCGGCCAGCAAGTCGCTGACCGTGGCCTTGTTCAGCGGCTCGCCCTTCATGATCTTGTCGACTTCTTCGTAGGTCAGCGTCTCGTATTTGAGCAACGCTTGGGCGAGGTCTTCGGTCTGTTGTTTGTGCTCGGTGATGAGGTCCAGCGTTTCCTGGTAGGTAGTGTCGATCAGATGTTTGATCTCGCTGTCGATCAACTCGGCGGTTTCGTCGGAGTAGAGCTTATCGGCCTGCTCCCAAGGCTGAGCCTGATCGTCGTGGCCGAGCATCTGGAACCCGAGCTTGTCGGACATGCCGTACTCGGTCACCATCGCGCGGGCCACGCCCATGACCTGGCGGATGTCGCCGGCCGTGCCGTTGTACTGGTCGCCGGTGAACATCTGCTCGGCGATTCGGCCGCCGTAACTCACCCGCATCATCGAGAGCAGTTGTTTCTTGCTCTGGATGTGACGATCTTTATCGGGCAGCATGAAGGTCGCCCCCAACGCTTGACCTCGGGGGATGATCGTTACTTTGTGAAGCGGCTCGGAGTGTTCGTCGTAATACATGACCACGGCGTGGCCGGCCTCGTGGTAGGCGATGACCTTCTTTTCTTCTTCTTCGATCCGGTGGCTCTTGCGCGATCGGCCGTACTTGACCTTATCGCGGGCTTCTTCGAGGTCTTCTTGTTCCACGAAGTCTTTATTCTGCAGGGTCGCCCCGATGGCTGCTTCGTTGATGATTGCCGCCAACTCCGCACCCGAGAACATGGGCGTGCCGCGGGCGAGCTTTTCGAGGTCGGCCTGAGGATTCAGCTTGATCTTGCGGGCGTGGACTTTGAGGATTTCCAGCCGGCCCTTGATGTCGGGCAGCGTGACCTGGACCTGGCGATCGAATCGGCCCGGCCGGGTCAAGGCGGGGTCGAGCACGTCGGCCCGGTTGGTCGAGGCCATGACGATCACCTGATCGGAGCTGTCGAAGCCGTCCATCTCGACAAGGATCGCGTTGAGGGTTTGTTCACGCTCGTCGTGCCCACCCGATGAGAACCCGCTGCCCCGGCGTCGGCCGACGGCGTCAATCTCGTCGAGGAAGATGATGCACGGCGAACTGTCTTTGGCTTGCTTGAACAAATCGCGGACCCGTGACGCTCCGACGCCGACGAACATCTCCACGAAGTCCGAACCCGAGATCGAGAAGAACGGCACGTCGGCCTCACCCGCTACGGCTTTAGCCAAAAGCGTCTTACCGCAGCCCGGCCGACCGATCAGCAGCACGCCACGCGGCACGCGTCCGCCCAGGCGTTGGAACTTCTTGGGGTTCTTGAGGAACTCGATGATCTCGCCGACTTCGTCCTTGGCTTCGTCGATGCCCGCCACGTCGTTGAGGGTGATGTTCGAGTGTTCTTTGTTGAGCACCTTGTGCTTCGATCGGCCGAAGCTGCCGAGCATGCCGCCGGGCCCGCCGCCCGCGCCGCGAATGCTGCGGAACACGAAGAAATAGATCAGGAATAGGATCAGCAGGATCGGGCCCCACGCGATCAGGATTTGCACCAGCAGGTTGCTGCCGGCGTCTTCCACGACGTTGCCGTAGCCGATCTTGTCCAACAGGAACAAGCGGTAGATTTTGGTCTCCGGACTGATCGGGGTGAAGATTCGCCCGTTGGGGGATTGGTCGGCGAGTTCGCCGCTGAATCCTTCGCCGAGTTGCCCGATGATGCGGTCGTTCTTGACGACCAGGGGTTCTTCGGGGTCGAAGTCGCCGTTCTGGGCGACGTCGTAGAACTCCTGCCAAGACACTTCGTTGGCCGAGTTCTGGGCGGAGTTGACCAGCAGCAGCATGGACACCGCGATGATGCCGAGCAAAATCCACGTAAAAGCACCGCGTGACATGACGTTGTTGGGCTTGTTGCCGTTGCCGCCGGGTCCGCCTCGGCCACCGGGCTTGTCGTCTTTGCCGGGGCGTTTGCCGTCGTCGCGATTGGAGGGGCGTTTGGCGTCGCCGCGGTCGATTTTGGGATCTTTTTCTTCGGGCATCGGGGATTTCTTGAGGATACTGCGTACAGGTTCCGGGGCGACCGGGGGCGGGGCTCGGGAGAGAAAATCCGCGTGAAGCTATTGTAGCCCGCTTGCGAGACGATGGTGCCGGGGCCGGATAAGGATCTATCGGATCGTCACCGGGCGAGGAAAAGTCCCGGCGATGCCCGGCGGCCGACGGCCGAATGATCGGACCGCGAGAGGGTTACCAATCGCCCCTCAGCGATGAGACCAGGTCGCGGGCCACCCGCTGGACCGCGGCGTGCTGGCCGACCTCAAACGACTCGCCGACGGGCTGGGTCGGGATGTATCGGCCGACTCCGGAAAAGCTGCGTCGGCTGACCAATTTGGCCCCGCTGCGTTGGTCGGTCCAATCGAAGTCGATGACCACGGTGACTTTGACCTCTTGCGGCAGGCCTCCCTCGCGGGTGCGGCTGAGTTCCTGGATGGCGACGTTCGTCACCGTGCCGGACAACAGCGTGTCGGCGACGTTGGCGTCCGTGGTTTTATACGGGGTGCGTTGTTCGATCTCTTTGACGATCGCTTCGGTCAGGTCAAACTCGACGCCGCGGTAAAACGTGCGGTTGTCGAAAATAGGCACGGCCACGGTCTGGTACTGCTCGGGGAACAGCTCCGTCGTAGAGTACCCACAGCTCGTCGTGGACAATACGAGCAAGCTCAGCGTAAGAATGCAAAGCGATCGGCGAGAGCGCTGGTATCGCCGTGCAAGAGGCATTTGTTTTTTCATGGTTTGCCTCCGGTTGGATCCACAAGTACGGGAGCTTCGCCCAGCGCATCGAGCCGAGCGACGGCGTCGCGGGCCGCGGCGGTGTCGGAATACTCTTGGATCAGCCGGCGGTATAGCAGCACGGCCGAAACGTCTTCGCCGGTGCGGTCGTACCAGTTGGCACTGGCGTAGTCCCGCCGGGCCAGCGATTCGCGGATGCGGACCAGCAAGGCCTCGACGCCGACGCGTTCGGCGGCGGCAGGAAATTCATCGCGGTATTGCCGGAGGCGTTCGCCGGCGTCGATCAACCCGGTGCCGTCGAACTCCGGCCCCTTGAATCGCGCGAGGCTGGACTGAATCAGCCGCAGCAACGCCCACTGCCGGAGTTCGCTTTCGGGGTAGTTAATCAGGAACAGGTCGTACGCTTCGGTGGCGAGGATGGTCTGGGCGCTGTCGAAGTAGTAGTCGGCCAACGCGATGCTGGCCCGTTCGCCGATGGGCGATCCCGGTGCACGTTCCTGTACGCGGATCAGCAACTCAGCCCCTTCGCCGTCGGCCGGCAGCCAACGGATGCCCCAGAGCTTGCGTTTGAAGCCGGTGGTGTAGAGCACGCCGATCTCGTATTCGCGTTCGAGGGTGGTCCAGAACTGCTCCGACGCGGGGTAAAACGTGATGACTTCTTCGTAATCGAAGAGCGATTTGTAGAAATCACCCATCGCCGCCTTGGCGTCGCCGCGGAGCAGCAGGGCTTCGACGGTCAGTGGGTCGTTGGGGTGGGTTTCGATCCAGAGGTTCAACGCTTTGAGCGCGTCTTTGGGCTGATCCTGGGCGATCAACTTCCGGGCGGCGGCGAGCTCGGCGGCGGGCGTCCCGGGCTCGGGGATCGCGACCGCCTCGAAGCCCTCATCGGTGAGTTCGTACGAGGTTTGAGCGACGGCGGGGAGCAAGGGACCCACGAGCAGCATCACAACGGTAAACGACAGCCTGAAGCGCATGGGCCGCATCATAACTTGCGTGGCGCTCAGCGTTGATTGACCGGCGAAAGCCAAGGCGTAACCACGTGAGCGTGGCGAGATGCATTCTCGGCTCTAACCCGCGTCGCGGTAGGGCGACTGCCACCGCTCATCGATCAGCTTCAGCGCTTTTTTGATCCGCCGGGTGTGGTTGGCCGTCACCGCGGCTTGGAGCTGCTGCAGGGCGACGCCGAGCTTCTGCACGTCGGCCTGAGGCATGACCCCGGCGTTGTGTTCGAGCCACTGCGAGAGGTTGTGGTGGACCTGCTGGGCGTGGTTGCGTAGCTCGACCACGACCTGCTGCTGCTCGGCGGCGGCCTCAAACTCCTCGGCTTCGCTGCGCATCTCTTCGATCTCCTGCTCCTCCATGCCGTAGCTGCCGGTGACCACGATGTTCTGACGTTTGCCCGAGTCCAGGTCCGTGGCTGAGACGTCGAGGATGCCGTCGGCGTCAATGGAGAAAGCGACCTCGATCCGGGGCACGCCGCGGGGCGCCCGCCGGATGCCATCAAGCCGGAAGTTACCCAGCGGCCGGTTGTCCTCGGCCCGGGTGCACTCGCCTTCGAGCACCTGGATCGGCACGGATCGCTGGTTGTCGCTGGGCGTCGAGAAC
Organism: Planctomycetota bacterium; assembly: GCA_039199695.1. Classification (GTDB taxonomy): domain Bacteria; phylum Planctomycetota; class Phycisphaerae; order Phycisphaerales; family Phycisphaeraceae; genus Algisphaera. Next base: position 62,951 of record JBCCST010000004.1, read on the forward strand.
ACCTTTTTGACCACGGTAGGGATCGAAGTGTTCTTGCGGACGATCGTGTCCATCTTCCCCTGGGCGTTAGCCACACCGAAACCGTGGGCGGTGACGTCCATGAGGTGGACGTTGTGGAGGTCGCCCTGCAGGACTCCGCCGAGGGTCGCCGCGCCCAGCGCGACCACCTCGTCGGGGTTGGCCGAGCGGTCCAGGCGATCGGTCTGGAAGATGTCCTGGGCCAGACGCTGTACCTTGGGGATGCGGGTCGTGCCGCCGACCAGCACCACGTCGTCGATCGAGCCGGGCGGGACCTGGGCCTCGCGGATCACGGCCCGGCAGGCGTCGCGGACTTCATCAAACAGGTCTTCGCAGACCGCCTCGAAGCGTTCGCGGGTGAGTGAATACTGGAGGTGCTTGGGGGCTCCGCCGGCGTCCATGTGGACGTAGGGCAGCATGATCTCGGCGACCCGCCGATCGGAGAGCTCGGCCTTGGCGGTCGCGGCGGCCTGCTTGAGGCGTTGGAGCGTCATGGCGTTCTGCCGCAGGTCGATCGCTTCGCGGCGGACGAAGTCGTCGGCGACCACGTCGATGATCCGCTGGTCGAAGTCGTCGCCGCCTAGGTGGGTATTGCCGGTGGACGCGAGGACCTCGAACGTGCCGCCGCGGATGCGCATGAGGGCCAGGTCGAACGTGCCGCCGCCGAAGTCGAAGACGACCAGGTGGCGGTCGCCGCGCTGCTCGACGCCGTGGGCCAGCGCGGCGGCGGTGGGTTCGTTGATGATCCGCATGACCTCGAGGCCGGCGATCTTCGCGGCGTCGCGGGTGGCCTGCCGCTGGGCGTCGTTGAAGTGGGCCGGGACGGTGATGACCGCGCGGTCGCAGGTTTCATTCAGCGATGTTTCGGCCAGTTGTTTGAGTTCGCGCAGGATAACCGCTGAGACCTGCTGCGGCGTGTAGTGGCGGCGATCAACGGCGATCTTGCAGTACTCGCCGGGCTTACCGACCAGTGGGTAAGGCACCAGCCGTTCCTCGCGCTCGACCTCTTCGCAGCGTCGCCCCATGAAGCGCTTGATGGAGTAAATCGTATTCTCGGGCTGGAGCACCTGTTGATCGCGGGCCGCGTCGCCCACCAGGGTCGTTTTTTTATCGACGTACGTGACGACCGACGGCACCAGCTTGCGGTGGGCAGTGGGCCCGATGATCTGGGCTCGGCCGTCGTGGTACACCGCAACGGCGGAATTGGTCGTGCCTAAATCGATCCCGAGAATTTTGGACATCGCTTTGTACCTTGTGGGTCCGTTTTTTCCCCGATCTCGGGTTTACGGGTGGATCGATTCGGTCTCGGTTTTCTGCTCATCGGTCTTGCTGTCGAGAGGAGCTTGTATCGCGGGATGATCGGACCCGAGTTTCTGATCGTCGGCGGGCGAAGCCGCGTGGGCTTCGGCGCGGGCGGGGCCCACGCCCAGATCGAACTGAAACGCCGCGACGGCGATCAGCGCGACCACGGGGACGATACCTCCGACCAGCCACACCAGCCGTGAGCCTTGGCGTTTCTGCGGGGTCAGCAACACGCGTCGCGAGCGTCGGAATTCGTCGGGGTGATTGACGACCATATTTGTCTTCCGCGTTAACAGAACCCAGCGCAAACCCGAGCCGGACTGCCGGACTAGCCCGGGAAACTTCGCCCCGGAGTCGAACCGGTGCGACCTTAGCCATATCGAAAATCATGAAGACCCACTTAAGTCGGGGAATCCACTAGGTCGACGCTTTCAGTCCGAATAAATAGCGGCTCTACGCCCGATGGAAGTGTTTTTCGAGGTCTTTGAGGGTGAGGCGGACGGTGGTGGGGCGGCCGTGGGGGCAGGAGCTGCTGCGTTCGATCTCGTCGCGTTTGGCGAGCAGCGCGGCGAGTTCGGTGTCGCTGAGCTTGTCGCCAGCTTTGACCGCGGCTTTGCAGCTCATCATGTCCAGGACCTCGTGCAGCGCCGCCTCGGCGGTGTCGACGTCCGCTTCGGGGCGGAGATCGGTCGAAGAGAAATCGCCCGCCTCGGCCTTATCGAGCAGTTCGTTCATGAACGCGATCGGGTCGACGCCCCGCTCAAACAACAGCGAGGGGAACGCCTGCACGCCGATCGCGGCGGGGCCGAGCGGCTCGGCCTCGATGCCCAATCGCGCCAGCAACGCGCCGAGGTCGTCCAGCAACGCCTGTCGCTTGGCGTCCGCCTCCACCACCGCGGGCATGAGCAGCCGTTGAGATTCGAGGTTGCCGCCCGCGACGAGGATACGCTGCCGGAATTCCTCGAACATGATGCGTTCGTGCAGGGCGTGCTGGTCGACGATCAGCAGACCCGGCTCTTGGCCGGGCGTCGCGTCGTGGGTGACGACGTAGCTGTTTTGGAACTGGAGGATGTCGCGGGTTTCGGAGGTGGGGGTGCGGGCCTCGGATGAAGTTGGTGCGGCCGAATCGGCCTCGGCGAACATGTCGTGCTCCACCATCTCCCGGCGGACCTCTTCGTACACAAACCCTTTCTGCTTCGGGTCCATCTTCTTGAAGTAATCCACGAACGCGTTGGGCGTCGGCGCCGCAGCGGGAGACTCCGCGTCGGCTGATGCTCCGCCGGTCAAGGTTTTATTCCACGCGGCGCTGCGGTCGAGCGACGCGTTGGGCACCAGGTCGGTCGCGAGCAAGCGTTGGCGGACCTGACTGAGCGCGAGGCCGTGCACGCTGCTGGGCTTGCTGAAGCGGACTTCCGCCTTGGTCGGGTGGACGTTCACATCCACCAGCGTCGGGTCGAGCTCGACGAACACCACCGCCACGGGTTGCTTGTCCGGGGCGATCAGCCCGCGGTAGGCTTCTTTAACCGCGTGGGCGAGGTTGCGGTCTTTCACCGGCCGGCCGTTGACGCAGAGGTATTGAAACTTGCTGGAACTGCGGGCGATGGACGGCTCGCCGGCGAGGCCCCAGATGCTGGCGGGCTGGAGCGGCTTGCCTTGTGCGTCTTCTTGTGGGGGCCGGGTATCGTGATGCTCAAATTCGAGGAGCGCGGGTTCGAGTTCTTTGCCCAGGATGTTGACGCAGCGTTGGCGTTGGTCGTCGTTGGTCGGCAGATCGATCGACTTGCGGCCGTTGTGCGAGAGCGTGAAGCCAACGGCGGGGTGGACCATCGCGGTGCGGTTGACGGTGTCGGCGATGTGGCCGAACTCGGTCGCGGCGGTGCGCATGAACTTGCGGCGGGCCGGGGTGTTGAAGAACAAATCACGGACCTCGATGACGGTGCCGGGCGCCATCGCGGCGGGGCGGGGCGGGGTCAGGTCGTCGCCCGCCTGCTCGATGACGTGGCCCGCATCGGCGTCGCGGGTCCGGCTGCTAAGCCGCAAGCGGCTGACGCTGGCGATCGACGCCAACGCTTCGCCCCGGAACCCCAGGGTTTCGATCGCGGCGAGTTGCTCGGCGGTTTCGATTTTGCTCGTGGCGTGCTGGGTCAGCGCGAGCGGTAGCTCTTCCGGCGGGATGCCGTGGCCGTCGTCGGCGATGCGGATCAGTTTTTCACCGCCTTCTTCGATGGCGATATCGATCCGCGTCGCGCCGGCATCGAGACAGTTCTCGATCAGCTCTTTCACCACGGACGCGGGGCGTTCGATCACTTCGCCGGCGGCGATCTGATTCACGAGCAGTGGAGACAGTTTGCGGATCGGCATGACACGCTATCTTACCCGCCTCCGCCCCCGGCCCGTCGCCCCCGGAAGATTCGCTCCGCCTCACCCGCCGATCACCCGCCCCGCAGACAGGAAACCTATGCCGCTCATCACTCCGCAAGACACCGTGTTGTTCCAGGGCGACTCGATCACCGACGCCGGGCGAAGCAAAGACGAGCCGTTGGCCAACGACGCCGCTTCGCTGGGTCGGGGCTACGCCAACCTCGCCGCGGCCCGCCTGCTCGCCGAGCTTCCGGGGGCTCCGGGGAATCCGGGGGTCACGGTTCACAACCGCGGGATCTCGGGCAACCGGGTCTGGAGCCTGCGTGATCGTTGGGAGGCCGACTGCCTGGCGCTCAAGCCCACTGTGGTTTCCATCCTCATCGGCGTCAACGACACCTGGCACGGCGTCGCCAAGCACCAGCCCGTCGATGTCCCCGAAGGCGGCACGAGCCTCGGCGAATTCGACCGCCTCTACCGCGAACTGCTTGACCATACCAAGGCTCAACTTCCGGGGGTGAAGCTGGTGCTCTGCGAGCCGTTTGTGTTGGAGTGCGGCGCGGTGGCCGAGATGAACTTCCACCCCGACATCGACGAGCGGATCAAGTTGGTCCACGCCATCGCGGATGATTACGCCGACGCCTTCGTGCCGTTCCAGTCGGTGTTCAACGAAGCGTTGGCGGACGCCGAGCCGGATTACTGGGCCCCCGACGGGGTTCACCCCTCGCTGGCGGGCCATCAGCTAATGGCGGAGGCGTGGTTGAAAGCGGTCCAAGTCGATACCTAAGGGGTGAATACTGTTATCTTCCGGGCGTGGCTCAGACCCTCTCCGAAATCAAGCAGCTCCTCGCCGCGCACGGCCTGCACCCCAAGCACAAGTTCGGGCAGAACTTCTTGCACGACGGCAACCACATGCGTCGCATCATGGACGCGGCCGAGTTGTCGCCGGGCGACGTGGTGCTCGAAGTCGGCCCGGGGACCGGCGCGTTGACCGAGCGGTTGCTCGAAGACGCCGCCCAGGTGGTGGCGGTGGAAATCGACACCGACCTCGAGCCCGTGCTGACCGCGCGGATGGCGGGGCTGCCCGGCGGGCAGGGCGAACGTTTCACGCTGGTGGTCGGCGACGTGTTGGCGGGCAAACACACGATCAACCCCGCGGTCATCGAACCCGTGATGCAGAGAGTCACCGCTTCCGGGGCATCTGGTTTCAAGCTGATCGCCAACCTGCCCTACAACGTGGCGTCGCCGCTGCTGGCCAACCTCGTGGTAGACCACCTGGCGATGAGCGACGCGGTGGTCATGATCCAAAAAGAAGTAGCCGACCGACTGACCGCCGAGCCGGGCAACAAGCTCTACGGCCCGCTGGGCATTCTGATTCAGGCGTTGTGCGCGGTCCGCACGGTGGGCACGCTCGCCCCCGGTTGTTTCTGGCCGGCCCCGAAAGTCGCCTCGGCGGTGGTGCACCTCAAACGGCGGGCGACCCCAATGACCGACGACCCCACGGCGCTTTCGGCGATGCTCCAGACCTTGTTCACCAAACGCCGCAAACAGCTCGGCTCGATCCTCGGCCGGGCGTTCCCGTTCCCCGCCGACATCGATGCCCAGGCCCGGCCCGAAGCGCTGACGGTCGAGCAGATCATCCGCCTCAGCCAAATCGAAGACTGAGGCGGCGGGGCGGTTTCCGGCCGAGCATTGATCCGCGGTCCCCGGCGGTCTATGGTTTAACGGTCTGTCGGAGCCCTCGTTACATGTCCCAACCTTCTTCGCCGCCTACACCCAAGCCGCCGTCCGAGGAATCGCCTCGCATCCTGGTCGCCGTGCCGGTCTACAACGAGCAGAAATACATCCAGAACGTGATCGCCAAGATTGCGGAGTTTGCCAGCGACGACGTGTTGGTCATCGACGACGGCTCGTCGGACTACACCCCGATGCTGCTCGCGATGCAGCCCGTGGATGTCATCCGTCACAAGGCCAACCTCGGCTACGGCCGGGCGATCCGCGACGCGTTCCGGTGGGCCCAGACCTACGACTACGACTGGCTGATCACGATGGACTGCGACGAGCAACACGAGCCCGAATCGCTGCCGGACTTCGAGGCCGCCATCGCCGCCGACGACGCGGACGTGATTTCGGGAAGCCGTTACCTCTGTCCGATCAAGTGCGGCGACCCGCCGCCGGCCGACCGCCGCCGGATCAACCAGACCATCACGGGCTGGGTCAACGACCATCTGGGCTTCGGCATCACCGACGCGTTCTGCGGGTACAAAGCCTACCGCGTCAGCAAGCTCGACGACCTGAACCTCGACGTCGACGGCTACGCCATCCCGTTGCAGTTTTGTGTGCAACACGCCGCCGCCGGCCACCGGGTTAAAGAGCTGCCGATCAAGCTGATCTACAACGACCCGAACCGTTCGTTCGGCGGCCCGCTGGACGACGCCGAGCAACGCCTGACGCACTACCGCGAAGTCTTCGACGCCGAGTTGGCCAAGCACGCCGGGGCGTTCGGCTCGCTCGCCGAGTCATCCGCCGCCACGGTGGCGTAATGGATCACGCTCCCTCGCCGCGTCCCATCCAACCCCGCCTCGAGCCGTCGATCGACGCGTGGCCCACGCCCACGGCCGACCGCCCGATCTGGACGGGCCACCAACTCAGCTTGTTTCATCCGGGGATCGTCGCCAAGTACCTCGCCGCCGACGCGGTGTCGGCCCAGGTGGGCGTGTCGTTTCGCAACATCGTGGTCGATCAGGATGTCTACGACCCGTTGCGGTTGACCGTGCCCGGGCGGGACGCGGCCGCGCCCAAACGCCTGCGGTCGCAAACCCTCACGCTCGGCCGAATACAGCCCGAGATCCCCGTGGGGATGCAGCCGGCGGTTTCGTTTGAGCAGATCGAGCAACAACTGACGCGGTGGCCCGCAGATTGTGGGATCGATGTCGCACGATTACGCGAAGCGTTCGTCGGCAGCGACACGCGACGCAGTCTGGCGGCGCAGATGGACGTCGCGATGCGTCAGTTGCTCCCGAGTTTCGCGGCGGCCGAGCCCTCGGCGTTCGCGTCGGAGTTGTTGCACGACGAATTGGAGTTGATCGAACGGCTGCTGCATGACGCCCCACGCTGCGCCAGGCTCTACAACGCCGCCGTGAAACAATTCCCGGAGGCGGGCATGAAACCGATGGGCGTCGAGCCCGACCGCGTGGAGGTGCCGCTGTGGGCGCTGCGTTGGATGAAGCGGCGACGGCGCGTGTATGTTGATGTCGCGGATTCGTCGCCGATGTTCATCACCGACGACGGCGAACCGCTTGCCCTCGAAAGTGAAGGCACCATGCTCGCCCCCCGGGCCTTGCTCATGACGGCGCTTCTCCGTCGGCCCGACCGCAGCAGCCTGTTCATCCACGGCACCGGCGGCTGGGCGTACGACCGCATCACCGAGCGGTGGTGGCGGGACTGGCGAGACGAAATTCTTGCTCCGATGGCGCTGGCCACGGCCGACGTGTATCTGGATTTCGACGACGTGCCCCACGGCCCGCCCGAAACGCTGCGGCAAGCGATCTGGCGGGACCACCACCTGTCCCACAACCTCGACCGCGTACTCGGCCTCGACCACGCCTGGGTTCACGAGAAGCGTGAGCTGCTCCAACACATGGACGACGACCGCGACAAGGCGCGCCGCCGGGCGGCGTTCCAACGCGTTCACCAGATCAACCGCGACCTGGCGGCCCAGCACCCCGAGGTGTTGGCCGAGGCGCAGCGAGCCGTGGAGGACGCTCGGCTGGGCGTGGCCAACGCCGCGATTGCGCGCAAGCGGGATTGGTCGTTTCTGCTGTACCCGCCCGAAAAACTCGAAACACTGCGGCAGCGGATCGCGTATCCCTTATGAGACTCAATACCGCGATAGCCCGGACCCCGCGCGTTTCATGACGGAACCATTCATCCGACGAGGATCAATCCATGACCCGATTTAACCCCTGCTTCCTGTGCCTGATCTTGGTCTTGGCCCTGCCGGTATTGGCCGAGCCGACCGTTGAGGAAGACTGGTACGTTCTGCTTAACGGCGACGACCGCATCGGCTACATGCAGGCGACCGCCCAGATCGCGGACAACGGAGACATCACCACCGGCCAGACCGTCAAGCTCGTCATGGCCCGGGCCGGCACGCGGATGGAGATCGAGATCGCCTCGTCGTTCGTCGAGTCGGCGGCGGGTGAACCGATCCAGGCGAGCTCGACGATGAGCATGGGCGGCCTGCCGTTGGTCACCGAGGTGGAGTTCGGCGAAAAAGCGATGAAGGTCACGTCCGGCCAGGGCGGCCGAATGAACACGACCATGCAGCGCCCCATCGAAGGCGATTGGCTGCCGCCGGCGGCGATGGCCCGGTACGTCGAAGGACAACTCGCGGCGGGGGCGGAGACGATCCAGACCCGGACGGTCGACGTCAGCTCGGGATTGGAGCCCATGGAACTCACGATGCGGGTCCGAGGCCGGGAGGACGTCGAGGTCTACGGCAAGGTGGTCCCCGCGATCGCCTGGGACGCGACGGTCTCGGCGATGCCCGGCGTTACCATGCGGGAGTACGTCACGGACGAGGGCAAGTCGATCAAGTCCACCATCGCCCTGATGCCGGGGATGGAGATCACGGTGTTGCAGGCGGACAAGGCGTTGGCGTTGTCCGAGCTGACCCCAGCCGAGATGATGGCCCAGACGTTCGTCGTGCCCAGCCGGCCGATCGAGCGGCCGCGGGAGTTGGTGCGCGGGGTCTACCATCTTCAGACGGTTGATGGCAAAGCCTTTCCCGATCTACCGACGACCGGTGCCCAAGTGGTCCTCCGAAACGGTAACGGTGTCGAAGTCCGGGTCGATCAAACCAATCCACAATTCCATCCCGATCCCGGCGCGGAGTACCTGCAGTCTTCTCCAATTTTGAATTTAAAGGACCCGGAGGTAGTCGAAGAATTCCGCAGGGCGAAGTTCGGCAGCACGAGAATCGAACTGGGGCCGGGTGCGGGCCAGGCGACGCATTACCCTGATATGTCGCAGTACGAGCGGGCCTATGCTCTGAAGCACTGGGTGTACCGCAGGGTTCAGACGAAAGATTTATCTGTAGGGTTTGCCACCGCAAGCGATGTGGTTCGGACCAAGCAGGGTGACTGCACAGAGCATGCGGTTTTATTAGCCGCGTTACTTCGGGCCGAGGGGATTCCATCGCGCTGTGTAAGTGGGCTGATTTACGCGGATCAGTTTGTTGGTCACGAAGGTATTTTTGGATACCACATGTGGACACAGGCATGGTTGATCCCGCCGGGTGAGACGCGTTATCGTTGGGTCGATTTGGACGCGACGTTGCTTGTGCCCGTTGCTTTTGACGCGACCCACATCGCACTATCCGTCTCGGACATGAACGGTGGCGTCGCCGGCAACGACATGGCGGCGCTGTTGCCGCTCATGGGTAATCTGGAGATCGAGGTGATCGAGACGGTGTACGCCGAGGAGTAAGCGGTCACGGGCTAAAAAAACCCTCACGGGCCGCCCGGAAAAGCGACGCGTGAGGGAGCTGATCCCCGGCCCCCGGCCCCCGGAACATGTCCCCCGGCCCCAGAATCCCCGGTCCCCTGAAACAATACCCCGGAACCGACCCCCGGAAGCGTCGGCCCCCCGAAAGGGCACGGCTACTCAAATTGAGCGAACGTATTGTCGAGTGAATCCGTATCCTGAGGGTGACAACACCGTGACACCAAACCCCAACAATGTGCCTCTTTCGCAAAACGGCTCGGCCGACGCCTCGGCCGAGTTCGCCACCGTCGATCACGATCGCGCCGCCCGCTGCGGCCACGGCGAGGTGATTTACGCCGCGGGCAAACTCCCGCACGAGGTCGTGGCGATCGCTCGGGAACTCTTGGATCGCCAGGCTTCCGAGGGCGATGCAGAACCTTGCGTCTTGGCGACGCGGTGCGACCCGGCCCAGATCGAAGCGGTACGGGATGCTTTCGGCGTGACGTGGCCGGTGGAGGTCGGCGAACGCAGCGGCGCGGTGATCGTGGGCACGCCGGTGGTGCGATCGTCCACGCCGATCCCGATTGTGACGGCGGGGACGAGCGATCTGAACGTCGCGGAAGAGGTGGAGATGACCTGCCGGGCCTTGGGCTTCACGCCCTGGGCGATCAACGACGTGGGCGTGGCGGGGGTGCACCGCGTGTTGAACCGGGTGGACGAGTTGCGGGGCGGCAACTGCGTGATCGTGGTGGCGGGGATGGAGGGCGCGTTGCCGAGCGTGGTGGGCGGGCTGGTGGATGTGCCGGTGATCGCGGTGCCGACGAGCGTGGGTTACGGGGCGAGCTTCGGCGGGCTGTCGGCCTTGCTGGGGATGTTGAATTCGTGCGCGTCGGGGGTCACGGTGGTCAATATCGACAACGGCTTCGGGGCGGCCTACGCGGCGTGTCAGATCGAGCGGATGGTGGTGCGGGGCCGCAAGCTCGAAGCGGAGAATGCGAAGTCGCCCGCATGAACCGCAAAGCAAACGAACCGGCGTTGGAATGGATCGAGCAACTTCCGGAGTTGCCGACGCGTCCCGACGACGGGCACAAGGGCACGTTCGGGACGGTGGTGGTTGTGGGCGGCAGCCTGTGGATGCCCGGGGCTCCGGCGTTGTGCGCGACGGCGGCGTTACGCAGCGGGGCGGGACTGGTCAAAATCGCGGGAGCGTTACCGGTGCTCTCGTCCGTTCTGGCCGTACAACCCGGCGCGACAGGCGTCGGGCTGAAAGACCTGGGCGCGGTCAGGGGGGACGGCAAGTCGGTCTTAGCCATCGGCCCGGGGCTGGGGCAGGAGCCGGGTATGGATACGCTGGTGCGTGGGTTTTTGGATTGGCCCAACCCGCTGGTGATCGACGCCGACGGCTTGAACGCGTTGGCGGTGGGCGGCGGCTTCGAGCGGGCGGTGGGTTTGCCATGGGTCTTGACGCCCCACCTCGGCGAGTTCCGCCGGTTGGCCGAGGCGTTGGGCATCGACGGCGATCCGGTCGACCCCGAACAACGACCCGCAGCCGCCGCGGCGTTGGCCGAGGCCACCGGGGCGGTCGTGTTGTTGAAAGGCCGACACACGGTCGTAACCGACGGCAAGCGGGCGTACCGCAATCTCACGGGCAACCCGGCGTTGGCGACCGCGGGCACGGGCGACGTGCTCACGGGTTTGATCGCGGGCCTGATGGCTCAGGGGGCCGAGGCGTTCGACGCCGCGATGGCGGGGGCATACCTCCACGGCGCTGCGGCGGATCGCTGGGCCGACGCGTACGGCCGACGGGGCATGCTGGCCATGGACCTCGCCAACCGGCTGCCCGAAACGATCACGGTTTACGAAACATCACGATCCGATCCTTGGTGAGCCAAAGGATCGAGTCGGCCGGGAGGTGAAAATAAAAGAGGGGGGAGGCGTCGGATAGATCCAGCGGGGGGTCCGGTTCGACTGAATCTTGGCCAAGCACCATCCCCCCGCGTGCGGGGAGTGGCCCGGGTGGGCCTAACGCTTAACGCATGTTGTCCGGAATACGCACGGAGGGGGAAACAAGCAAGCTCGCGATAATAAGCATAGGCATTTTCCCTGAGTTTTGGGGCTAGGTCGAATGTTTTTTTGCGGCCCTTTGGTGCATCTCGACCACCCGTCGCCGCAATGCTGCGGGCTTCAGCACCCGGGCCTGGTCGGCGTAGCCGCAGATCCACCAGGCGATTTCCTTCAGCCCATCCACCCGGAAGCGTAAACGGCAGCGCCCGTCCTGCATCATTTGTACTTGCTGCGTCTCGTGCCAACGGACCTCGGCGACGTTGGTCGCGACCATCTGGCTGAACTCGATCTCGACGTTGTATTCCTTGCCCTCGGGGTTGAGCCGCCAGGCTTTGCCGAGTTTGTCGGAAATTTTGAATGTTTGGGGTCGGTTGAATTTTGTCGCGGTCAGCGTGACTTGTTCAAAGCGGACGAGTTTGAAGACGCGCACTTCGTTGCCGTGGACCGAGGTTTTGCCCAGGACGTACCACGCGTTGTTGGCCAGGTGCATGGCGTAGGGCATCAGTCGGCAGACCAAGGGTTCGTCGTCCACCGGCGATTGGTAGACGATGTCGCAGGCGAGTTGCTCGTCGATCCCGCGTTGCAGGTCGGCGTACACGCGCGACTCGTCACGGCCATCGACGGGCTGGACCGGGCTGATGGTGATGTTCTCCAGCAGGTCGCCGCACGCTTCGCGGATCGCCTCGGGAGACATGGCGATGAATTTGTAGATCGCCGAGAGGGCGGCAGGCGCCAGCGGCCGGGTCAGGTCCGCCTCGGCGGATTTGGCGAGGATCATCAACCCCATCGTCTCGGCCACGGTGAGTTGGATGGGCGGCAAGAAGAAACTCTGCTGAATCCGGTAGCCCTTACCCCGTTCGTGGTAGTACGGCACGCCCGCGGCTTCGAGGAGTTTCAGATCGCGAAACAGCGTGCGTCGGCTGATGCCCAGATCGAGCGTGAGTTCGTCGGCCGAGGGGGCTTGCTGACTCTGCAACAGGGTGATCAGGCGGATGAGGCGATGGACGCGGCTAATACCCATGGATCTCTATCTTCGGGGCCCCAAGCGAAATGCAGTACCAAGTCTATGGCACCAGACTAGGGGAATAGTCCTAAAAACTCGGCGGAAAGAGAAAATTCAGCAAAAGCCCCGAGCCGTCATGCAGGATGCCCTGGTTCTAAGCGGGGCGGCCGGCCGGGGGGTTTTTCATCGGGAAGCCCGAGCGGTCGAGCAGGTCGGCGAAGTCTTGCGTGAAGACAAAATTGTGTTCGGGGAACGCGAGGCCTTTTCGATTCTGGTCGATGTGGCTGAACATCAGGTTGATGTCGGCGTAATGCAGGGCCTCCCCAGTTTTCGGGTCGAGCAACTCGACCCGGCCGGTGGTCGAGGCGCCGGTGGCGTCGAGGCGGTCGAGCGTCGCGGTGTGACGCAGCGTATAGCCGGGCCGGGCGGCGAGGCCGGTGAAGCTGGCTTTGCCGATCTTGGCGAGGATGACTTTTTCCTCGAAGTCGCCGGCGTGGCCGACGAGGATCCCGGCACACTGGGCCATGCCTTCGATCACCAGCGAGTTGGGCATCGAAGGGTCAGCTTTGAGCCCGGCCTCCGGGTCGCGGTCGAAGTGGTCGGCCAACACGTCCTCGGCCCAGGTGATGTTACGGATCGCGACGCAGCGCGTTTCGCGTTCAAGTTCGAGGATGAGGTCGAGCCAGGTCCAACGCATAAGCTTGAGAATCGATCGATTTAAGGATAGGGATGGGGGAAAGACCAACAAGATTCAGGCGGTAAGCTCGGAGTCGGCCAAAGAGGCCTTTCCGGAAAAGCCAAGGTCCAATCTTTAAAGCCGGCGTCAGCCTTCGAGCTTGTTCTGCACAAACTTCACGACCGCGTCGACGGTGAACACGTTGGAGAATTCTTCGACGTCGCGGTTGCCGTCAAACTCGTCGAGGTTGGCGTGCGGCAGGCGCTCGCGGAGCGTAGCCATCCCCTCGTCGGTCACTTTGCCGTCGACAACGTAGGTCGGGTCGGTCAGCACGTTCTCGGGGAACAACTCGGACTGGTCGATTTTGAGGTCGAACTCTTTTTCGAGGCGGAAGACGATGTCGAGGAAATCGATCGACTCGGCACCCAGGTCGCCGACCAGGGTGGCTTCTTTGCTGACTTCGTCCTCGTCGACGCCCAGGGCGTCTTCCAGAACAGATTGCACTTTTTCGTAGACTTCGTCGTAGTTCATCGCCGTCGTTCTTTCTTGGGGTGGCCCGGGTGATGAGTACCGGCAGACCATCGGTGTTGGGTTGCTGGGCCGTCCGTAGCCGCTAAGCCGAGAGTTTAACGGCTAATTCATGCGCGTTCAGGCGGCGGGGTTTGCGAAACCAGCCGGAACCGCCCCTGAACCGCGACGTCTTCGCCCACGGTGCCGACGCCTTGAAACTCCAGCGAGCCGTCGTCGTTACGTTTGCGGAGGGTGACATCGACCTGCAAGGCTTGGCCGGGGCGGACCATCGCGGCGTAGCGGAGGTTGCGGACCTCGCCGATCACCAGGTTGCCGGCGGTGGGCGGGCCGTCGATCGCTCGCATCAGGGTCCGGGCCGCTTGGGCCAGCGTCTCGAGCATCATGACGCCCGGCAAAACGGGAAAGCCCGGGAAGTGATCGCCCAGATACTCCTCGGCGGACGTCACGTTCTTGACCGCCACGATCCGTTCGTCGTCTTGCTCTAATACCTTGTCGATTAACGTAAAACGCATAGATCCTGCCTGATTTCGGTGCGGGAGTTTAACCCGCGCGCCGCCCCGTGGCAACAAGATGCCGGTATCATCCCGCTCGTGAAAGACCAACTCGCCCATACCGTGAAAATGTTCCAGGAAGCCTTCGGCCAGCCGCCCACCCACGCCGCGGTCGCTCCCGGACGCGTCAACCTCATCGGCGAACACATCGACTACTGCGACGGCTACGTCCTGCCCATGGCCATCGAACGCCAGGCCGTCGTCGTCGGCCGGCCCCGGACCGACACCACCGCCAAGCTGCGGTCCACCGCACTCCCCGGCGAAGCGGTCTTCGACATCGACGACGCCCCGATCGGACTCGGTGAGCCCAGCTGGTCACGCTACCTCCGCGGCGTCGCGGCGTTCAGCTACACGCCCACCGGCTTCGAGCTGATGCTCGACTCCAACGTTCCGCCGGGCGGCGGCCTGTCGTCGTCGGCCGCCATCGAAGTCGCCACCGCGACGCTGCTCGAAGCCCTCGGCGGGATCGAACTCGGGCCGGTCAACAAGGCCCTGTTGTGCCAAATGGCCGAGCACCGCTACGGCGGGACCAAGTGCGGCATCATGGATCAGTTCATCTCCGCGATGGGGCAGGCGGGTAAGGCGTTGCTCATCGATTGCGTCGATTACTCGACCCGCGAGGTGCCGTTGGACGCCGAGCGTTTGGCGGTCCTGATTATCAACACGAACAACCCGCACCAACTTGGTGATGAGTACAACCAGCGGCGCGGGTCCTGCGAGCGGGCCAAGTCGCTGGTGGGCAAGGGCAGTTGGCGGGACATCACATTGGCCGACCTCGAAGCGATCCGCGCGACGCTGGGCGAGACGGATTATGCCCGCGGCCGACACGTCGTCGGCGAGATCAAGCGGACGCTGGACTGCGCCGACGCGATGGAGGCCGGCGACTGGCCGCAGGTCGGCAGCCTGATGTACGCCAGCCACGACTCGCTCCGCGACGACTTCGAGGTCAGCACGCCCGAACTCGACAAGCTGGTTGAACTCGCTGCGGCCCTGGGCCCGGATGCGGGAGTCATCGGGTCGCGCATGACCGGCGGCGGCTTCGGCGGGTGTACCGTCACGCTCTGCGACGCCGGCGCGGTCGATTCGATCCAAGCAAAACTGGTCGCCGAGTACCACGCCGCCACCGGCATCGAGCCCAGCGCTTTTGCGACCAAGCCCGCGCAGGGCGCCAGGGTCCTGGACCTGTGACGCCCGTCGGATTAATCCGTATTCTATAATTAATGGCACAGACCGCACCGATCGTTTTTTACCAGGGCGAGTTCATCGATCAGTCTGAGGCGCGGTACGCGCTGCAGGACCGGGGCGTGTTGTTCGCCGACGGCGTGTATGAGGTGGTGCGGTACGACCGCGGCCGGGCGTTTGCGATGCAGCCCCACGTCGACCGGTTGGCGCGCAGCTTGGCGGGGATCGACCTGCAGGGCGTGGACGCGTCGGCGTTTGCCGGGTGGTCCGAAGAATTGATGCAACGCAACGGCCTGGCGGACGCCAAGGTCTATTGGCAGGTCACCCGCGGCCCGGCCGCCCGGGACTTTGCGATCCCCACGGACGGCTCGCTCGAGCCGACGGTGACCCTGATCGCGTTCCCAACTCAGCCGATCGCTTCCAAGGTCGAGCTGATCAGCGGCCCGGGACACATCGTCGAAGACTGCCGGTGGACCAAGTGCTGGATCAAATCGCTGATGCTGCTGCCCGCGTCGCTGGCCAAGACCGCGGCGGTCAAGGCCGGCGCGGTCGAGGCGATCTTCGAACGCGCCAAACCCGGCCAGGCCGACCAACACCTCACCGAAGGCGCTTCGACCAACCTGTTCATCGTCCGCGACGGCGAACTCTGGACCCATCCCGACGACGGCTGGGTGCTCGGCGGCATCACCCGCGAGGCCCTGCTGGGCTTGGCCCAAGAACTCGGGATCCCGACCCGCGACGATCAGCCGTTCACGCGCAGCGAGATGCTCGCGGCGGACGAGGCGTTCGTATGCAGCACCACGCAGCTCAACGGCATCACCTCCGTGGGCGACGCGGTGATTGCCGAGGGCCAACCCGGCCCCGTCACGAAAAAACTCCACGCCGCCTACCACGAAGCGATCTTGCGGGGCGACTAACGGGATGGATTTACGCGGGGCGTTCGGCCGACGCTCAGGTTCAGGCGATCACCGGCGGGTCGTCCGGGGCATCCGCCATGCGGACGATGGTTCGCTGCAGGTTGTGTTCCTGTAGATGCGTGACGAGCATCGCGATGTAGCTCGCCCGGATTAACGGCTCGTCGGCCAGGCCGAGCTTGTCCTGCACAGCCAAGACATCCTCGTCCGTATTGCCTTCGATCTCCACGAACGTGCCGAGATACGGCAGCGTGTCGATCTCCACCCGGCAGCCGTCGAGCAGATAACGCGTACGTTTCTTCTCAAAGGTGAGCACCGCGGTGTACCCCAATGCGGAGAGCATCTGGGCCGCGGCTCGAGCGTCACTGACGCCGACTTCGGTCTCGGATCGGCTCTTGAGTCGGCCGTGGGCGCGGGGGCCTTTGTGGGTGAGGATGGTCTCGGCCTTGCCCGTGGCCTGGTCGGTTTCGACCCGGACGCGTAGCCCCTGGTCGGAGCTTTTGAGATCGCCGTCGGGACGATCGAAATAGGTGTTGGTTTCCAAAACGTCGCGGTCACGCACGGCGTCGAGCTCCGCCAACTTGAGATGCATCGCTTCGGGGTCGTTCAGACGCAGCTTGGCTTCAACTTCCACGATCATGTCAGGATTGTAGGGCGTGTCGGCCCCGCGGCCCTTTGGAATTAAACCGATAGCGCGCCGAATCTGATCGAGAATCGTAACTTGATAAAGCAAATGCGATTACGATCGTAATCGGGTCGCGGTAATTTAAATTTATCGGGATGATGGCGGCCCGGAGGGGTGTCGAAGGAGGGGCCCTACCCAAAGAGATGGCGGCGAATCGAAGCGGCGCGGGCGAGCTCGAAGGTGCCTCGCCGTTTGCCGAGTTGGTGGGCGTATTCCCGGGCGCAGTGTCCCAGCGTGCCGGGGCAGAGCATCAGCGTTAGCGGCGTGGGCAGGCCGAGGCTTCGGCCGATCTGCCAGAGCAGTCGGCGGTCGCCCCAGTTGAGCCCCGCTTCGCGGGCCACGCGGTTGAACACCACCAGCGTGTGCGGGCGCAGCCGTTGCTGACGCAGCCAACCGACGAGCGAGATGCTGCTGAGCAAAACCAGCAGGACGCCGAAGACGACCATGATGTCTTCGACATGCAGGTTGCTGCCGTTCTTGATCGCTTCGATGCCCACTTGGCTGGGGTCGCCTTTGAACAGTCGGCCGTCAGCCGACAGGCCATCGAACAGCGAGATGACGAAGACCTCAAAACTCGGCAACAACATCAGGCGGCCTCCCCGGCGAAAGGTTCAGCGGTACGCTCCTGACTCGGCAGGCAGGTTACGATCTCCAGCGCCCGGGTGCGGTGCGACCCGCCGCGTTTCAGTTGCGTTTCCAGCCGACGGTGCGCCAGCGGATCGACCTTGAGGGCGGTCCGGGCCGCGGCCAGCTTGGCTTTGGTTTTCAGGCCGGGCCAGGCCTGCCAGAGCCGATCAAACGCGGTCGCGGCGAGTCTTCGGCTGGCCCGTCGGCGTACCGATTCGTGACGCGATCGGCTGAGCGTGGCCAGGATTTCGTCCCCCGCGCCGAGGTCGGTCGCTCGTTGCAGCAGCCAGCTGGCGGCGAGTTGGGCGAGCGCCGCGTTTTCGTCGTCGGCCCGGCCGAGCAGTTGGTGTTGCACCTCAGCGAGCACCCGCGGGTCGGGTGCGCTTCCGGGGTCGGCGGTCGCCGAGTTGGCTTGTTCGATCAGGCGTCGCGTCGCGGCGAAGCGGGCGGGCAGGGGGGTGTCGTCCGTGGTCAGGTGGCCGAGCCGGATCGTCTGGTCCAACGGCGACATCGGCAGGGCCGCGCTCCAGGCCGGCAGGGCCGTGACCGCGGCTTCGGTTTGCGTGTCCCATGAGGCCGGCAGCAGGTGCTGCGGCTCGCCGGCGCGAGCCAGTCCGCGTCGCACCGCCGACCAGTCCAGCAGGTGTTCACGCCCCGCCAACGCCGAGCCCCAGGTGTGGTGCTCGATGCAGTAGCGCAGCCCGGCGACGGCGGCCAGCGTAAGCGTCGGAATCGCTAGGCAGGCAACGAGTCCCGCCCGATCGTGATCGCTTTCCGGCGTGCTGAGCCGCTCCCGCATCGGGCCGACCGCGGCGTGGTCGGGGTCTTGCAAGGCTTCGAGAGCGGCCCCGCCCGCCACTAGGCCGCGGGGCGCGAGCCCCAGCCAGGCCTGTAGCACCGCGGGGCGTTCGTGTCGGCCGTAGCGCACCACCGCGTCGTTGATCGCCGCGGTCAGGCGGTGGCCGTCGACCTCGCCCAGCTGATCGACCCGGCTGACCATCCCCAGCAACGATGCCGCAGCCCGCTGCCGGACGCGATCGTGGGGCGACCGGAGTTTTTCGGTGACGAGGTAGGCGAGACTCCCCGCGGCGGCGGCCTCGATGAGCACCAGGGCGTTGATCTGCGCTTCGGGGTCCTGCGCGTACGCTCCGCCGCTGAGCACCAGGCGGAGCGGCTTCTGGAGCTGATCGACACGTTGGGCCAGCTCGGCTCGAGAGCCGGGGTCGAGCTCGTGCAGCCGTTGGACCAGCACCACCAAGCCCTCGGGGCGGCGGCGTTGGAGCAGGTTGGCCATGATTCGGCGTCGGCCGCGCGGATCGGCCGTGTCCCAAGCCACGCCCAACGCCCGCTCGACCGACGGGTGGTCGGTGAGCCAGCGGTCGCGGTCAGCGCCGGCGGCGATGCGATCGAGCAGGGGATACTTCCAAGCCATGGCGAGACGGGCCTCGGGACACAATCGGCCGTCGGGGATGACGGCCCTCGTCATTATCGGCCGGTCCCGCCGATGCCCTGCAAACCCCAAGCATGGGGCCAAGCCCGATAACCACCCCCAAAATCGCGGATAACCCGACAAAATGAGGAATTTAGGGTTCACTTTGGCTTGGTGACCGCTATAATTTGGACTATGTTCCGGCAGGACGCTGGAAAGGGAATCGTTCGACAATTCAGTTCGACACCCACGAAACACGCCCGGACGGGCGATGAGGAATATATGAGCGTTAGTCATAAATCATTAAATACCCCAGCTTTCCGGATGATGCTGTACCGTCGGCCGCTCCACCCCGAGCTGTTTGATCTTCAGAACCGCCGAACGGATCGCCACGGGGAGTACGAAATCGAGTCTTGGCTGACCCCGGGCGGTCATGTGGTGCGTTTTTCGGTCGACGACCAGCAGATGACCGAAACCGTCGTCGATGCCGGCGATCACCTGCCCGAAACGGGCTTGGTCCACGCCCTGCCTTGCCTGGGCGAAAAAGACTTCGAAATGGAAGCGGAGGGCCGATTCGGCTATTTCACGACGATTCAAACCGAATCGCTGGCCGACAACCTTTACCAAGCCACGCTGCGTGAAATGGAAGTCTTTGCCCGCGAAACCGGCTCGTTGAGCCACCGCTGGGAAACCGACGCCGGGGTACACCTCTCGGTGCTTGATGCCCAGAAGTACAAGAAGGAATACCACGTCCAGTCGTACCACCTCGTGCCCCACAACGGCACCGTGCTCCGTACGCAATCGATTTTCGAGATCGTGCGTTAAAGGCCTTTGCCAAGTTCAAATTACTTGAATAAGCCCACGGACTAGCTTTCCGTGGGCTTTTTTGTGATGTCTGGAATTTAGCAAAGACCGTTGGGCGCGAGAGCCAATCGTGAAGGCCACCGGCAGGTGTCCGGATCGATCAAGCAGTTGTCTTGATCTCGGTCGTCGGCCGGGACGGATGACGCGGTAAATTACAGGCATGAGCCACCTCCCCACCCGCGAAGCGATCGTTCAACAAATCGAATCCGTCGGCCTCGTCGCCATCATCCGGGCCAACGCGTCTTCGGGTTTACTCGAAACCTGCCAGGTCTTGGCCGAAGGCGGCGTCACCGTGGCCGAGATCACGATGACCACGCCCGGCGCGATCGACGCCATCGCCACCGCCCACACCCAGTTGGGCGACAAGATGTTGGTCGGCGTGGGCTCGGTGCTGAACCGCGACATCGCGAACCAGGCCATCGAAGCCGGGGCCCAGTTTGTGGTCAGCCCGATCTTCAAACCCGAAATCATCGACGAGGCCCACAAGCACGGCAAGCCCTGCTTCTGCGGCGCGTTCACGCCCACCGAAGTCCTGAACGCTTACGAGGCCGGCAGCGACGTGGTCAAGGTCTTCCCGGCGAACCACAACGGCCCGCGGTTCTTCAAGGACATCCTCGCCCCGATGCCCCACCTCAAGCTCACACCCACCGGCGGGGTCAGCCTCGAAACCATCCCCGACTGGTTCGCCGCCGGCGCCCGCTGCGTCGGCGTGGGCTCGTCGCTGGTCCGCAAAGACTTGATCGAAAAGCAAGACTGGGCCGGCCTCACCGAATTGGCCAAGCAGTACGTCGCCGCCGTTGCCGACGCTCGGAGTTAGGTTCCGCCGGATTCAAATGTAAGATAAGCATGTGATGAAGCAGCTTGTCAACATGTCATGGATGGTTGTGGTCGTTCTTGCGGGCTGTTCCACGGAGTTCAGGAATTCTGCCCCGGCTCCCGAATATCCAGAGGTCTCTGACGCTTCAGATGAAGTCCCTTCGGCCGTCACCGAGCTTTCCGAGCCTCGTAAATACGTTGAGTTGAATCCGTTTTTGACGCTTAACTTGCGCGGAATCGACCAGGATTCACTTGAAGTCAGCGAACTTACCTTCTTCACGATCGTGGTCGACTTGACTTTTACCGCAGAGCGTAGCGTTGCAAAAGGGATCATGAATCAGATTCCTGGGCAGCGGCTCAAGTACGAGAGTCGATTCACATCGGCGAAAGACTACATCGGCCCGCGTCTAAAGCCGTTCGAGTATCGAACGGTGAATGATCCGGTCGTTTATGAATACAGCTATACCTACCCCCACACCCTCATTGATGGGGCACATGATTCGTCGTACATCACCTTGGCGATTGATGAGATCGAAGATTCGGACAAGGTTCGAATTTTTCTATTCTCCACCTTTGAATAATCGGTTGCGCGTTCCAACTTGGTCGTCACGGTGAATAACGGGCAAGGGTGCCTCCGGGATTCGACGCGGGTTTACCTAATCCCTACAGAACAAAACCCGTGGCTAGGAATATCCCATAAGAAGGCCAAGTCCGTTTGCTGACGGTATCGATAAATCGGTTGGTCGCCCTGTATTTCAATTTTTGAAACAGGGTGATTTCCGATGTCGAATCCAGACCGGCGGCAGATGTTGGGCCTCGCGGAGTGTCCGGGCTGTCAGAATGAACTTGTGGCCCCGTTGGGGGCGGGCGGGAAGCCGGCGAAATGCGGGAAGTGCGGTTGCCGATTTCTGCTGCCGTCGGCCGACACGCTGTTCAACAACGCGGCGGTGTACCTGATGGCCAACGAGGTCGAAGAGTCGGAACACGAAGCGAAAGCCAAGCGTCAGATACGCTTCTTCGTGTAACGCAACAGTGATGGGCAGTAGTCAAAGCGGGAGCGTGGGCAAGGTGATCACGAAATCGCTGCCGCGGCCGGGGTCGGAATGGACGGTGAGGGTGCCGCCGTGCTCTTCGACGAGGCGGCGGGTGGTGGGCAGGCCCAGGCCGGTGCCGCCGCGTTTCGAGGAGAAGTAGGGGTGGAAGATTTTTTCGATCGTCTCGGCGGGGATGCCGGGGCCGGTGTCGGTGACGTGGACGGCGAGGTGGTCCTGGCCGGCCGATTTAACGTTCGCGGTGCGGAGGATGAGTTCGCTGTTGCCCCCGGCCGGGAGGTTCTTGTCCCGCGCTTCGGTCATGGCCTGACAAGCGTTGATCAGCAGGTTGAGTAGCGCCTGCTTCAGCAACGAGGGGTCGGCGGAAACGCCGTCGGGGTCGGCGTGTAGGTCGCAGCGCAGGTTGACGCGGGCCTCGTCGGCCTGCGGCTGGAAGAAATCGACGAGTTCGTCGCAGAGCGCGTTGAGGTTGACCGGCTGGCGGTCGAGCTCGACCCGGCCGGCGAAGCGGAGGAAGTCTTCGAGGATGTCGCGGAGGCGGGCGGTCTCGCGGTGCAGGCCGTCGGTGCGTTTCTGGATCCGGGCGAGGCGTTCGCGCGGCGGGTCGCCGTAGCGCTGGGGCAGGGTTTCGCCCTCCGCGGGTTCCGGGGGCGGGGGCAAGACCTCGGCGAGGTCAGCCAGGTCTTCCTGGATCAGTTGGATGTTGAGCCCAACGGTCGAGAGCGGGTTCTTGATCTCGTGGGCCAGTCCGCCGGTCATCGTGCCCAGCTCGGCCAAACGCTCGGCGGTGCGGGCGCGGGCTTCGAGTTGGCGGACGCGACGCTCGGTCCGCCGCGACCACGCCCACGCCACGGGAATTGCCAGCAGCAAACCCAAAGCACAACCCAAAAGCAGCGTCGTCCAAGCCATCGGCTAAGGATAACGCCGCGCCCCGTCGGCGGGGTAACACGGGAGACGAAATGAGGACCGTGGACGCTAGTCCTTGGCCATCACGTCCTGGTTGACGAGGTTGACGTTTTTGGCCTGGAAGCCTTTTTCGCCTTCGATGAGTTCGTATTCGACGAGTTCGCCATCCTTCAGCGAGCGGAAGCCGTCGCCTTGGATCTGCGAATAGTGCACGAAGACATCCTGGCCTTCGGGCCCGTCGATAAAGCCGTAGCCTTTTTTCGGATCAAACCACTTGACGGCACCTTGCGTAGACATGAACAACTCCTAACAGACGGGAGGGGTCCACAAGCCCAATTTGGGTTTTAAAGTCGGTCGGCTCGATGCAGCGATCGGTTGCATCTGATTTGATGAGCCTCAATGCCCGAAGGGGCCCAGACAATCTTGGATTCGCGGCGACGACGATTACTGAAATGGAATCCGAAAACTTCGACTTGGAGCACGAAAATTTGTGCTCCCACCCAACTCTCTTGCGAACGACGAAAATGTCGCAGACGGTTACGGATCAGAAGTGACGGCCGTCTGCCCCAGGAACTCCAAAATGCGTCCCAAACTCGGCCGGACGCTTTGACCGTTGAGCCGTGTGATCAACCACGACCCAGCAAAAGATACACTTCCTATCCTAGCTACTTCTGAGGCCGGGCCAAGTGAATTTGGTCGCAAATCTGAAAATACCGCGTCTGACGGGTCAAAAAAGGCTTATCGGCCATCCGTTTTGTGATGTCGGTTCGTGGGTTGAGGCCGTCCACAAGAAAAAACCCGCCGGGTGAGGCGGGTTGGGGTGAGAGTAGATTGGTGGGAAGCGGGCTGGGGTGAGCCGGACGCCGTGGGCTTAGGCCTCGGCTTCTTCGGTCGCTTCTTCTTCGATGCCTTCTTCCTTCATCGCGGCGCGTCGGCTGAGTTTCACTCGGCCTTGTTCGTCGATGAGGATCACTTTGACCCGGACCTTGTCGCCGACCGACACCACGTCCGACACCTTGTCGACGAACCCGTCTTTGAGTTCGGAGATGTGACAGAGGCCGTCTTGGCCGGGGATGACTTCGATGAAGGCGCCGAAGTCTTTGACGCTGGTGACGGTGCCGGTGTAGAGAGCGCCTTCCTTGACCTCCGCGCAGAGCTTCTCGACTTCTTCGAGGGCGGCCTCGGCCTTGCCGCCGCCGACCGCGGAGATGTAAACCGTGCCGTCTTCTTCGACCTCGATGGTCGCGCCGGTGTCTTCCTGGATGGCGCGGATGGTCTTGCCGCCGGGGCCGATGAGCTTGCCGATCTTCTCGGGGTGGATCGTGGTCGACAGCATGCGGGGGGCGTGCGGCGACAGTTCCTTCGGCGCGGGCACCTCGGCTTCGATCATCTCGATGATCTGGACGCGGTTCTTCTTGGCCAGCTCGAAGGTCTTGGTGATCTGCTCCATGGTCAGGCCGCGGATCTTGAGGTCGAGCTGGATGGCGGTGATGCCGGCCTTGGTGCCGGTGACCTTGAAGTCCATGTCGCCGAAGTGGTCTTCTTCACCCTGGATGTCGGTAAGGAAGACGTCTTCCTGACCATCTTCTTCGGCCTGGATCAGGCCGATGGAGATGCCAGCGACGGGGGCCTTGATCGGCACGCCCGCGTCGAGCAACGCCAACGTGCCGCCGCAGGCCGAGGCCATCGACGACGAGCCGTTGGACTCGGTGATGTCCGAGACGAGACGCACGGTGTAGGGGAAGTCAGCGATCTCGGGGAGGATCGGCAGCAGGGCTTTTTCAGCCAGCTTGCCGTGGCCGATCTCGCGGCGGCCGGGGCCGGTGATGCGCTTGGCTTCGCCGACCGAGAAGGGCGGGAAGTTGTAGTGCAGGTAGAACTTTTCGGAGTACTCTTCGCCGAGGCCGTCGACCTTCTGCTCGTCCTTACCGGTGCCGAGGGTGGCGGTGACGATGGCCTGGGTCTCGCCGCGTTGAAACATCGACGAGCCGTGGACGCGGGGCAGGACGTCGGTGTGGCATTCGATGGCGCGGAGGTCGTCGAAGCCGCGGCCGTCGGTCCGGCTGCCGCCGCGGATGATTTCCTTGGTGATCTCTTCTTCGAGGTCGTGGATCGAGACGCCCACGGCCTTGATGGTGTTGTCCCAGTCGTTGTATTCGCCGACACCGGCGGACTTGTCGGGCTTGGGGAAGTTCTCTTCTTTGAAGGTCTTGATCGCTTCACGCACGGCAACCTGGCGGTCGAGTTTGGTGCCTTCGGAGGTCTTGGCGGCCTTGAGCGTCGGGCCGAACTCGGCGACTTTGCTGCGTATCTCGGCGGGGATGCTGTCTTCGACGACTTTCTTCTCTTGCCCGCCGGCCTTGTCGCGGAGTTCTTTGATGAGGTCGACGATCTGCTTGACGTAGCCGTAGCCGAACTCGAGGGCCTTGAGCATCTCGTCTTCGGGCATCTCGTAAGCGCCGACTTCGATCATGTTCAGGCCGTCTTCGTGCCCGCAGAGCAGCATGTCGAGGTCGGAGTAGGCGTCCTGGGCGGCGGTGGGCATGACGACGAACTCGCCGTCGACCCGGCCGACGCGGACGTTGCCGACGGGGCCGAGGAAAGGCGCGTCGCTGAGGTGCAGCGCGGCCGAGGCGGCGATGCCCGCGAGGACGTCGGGCTCGTTCTGGCCGTCGGCGGCCATGACCCAGCATTGGATCTGGACTTCGTCGAAGTAGTTGGCCGGGAACAGCGGCCGGATGGGCCGGTCGATGTTCCGCATGGTGAGGATTTCTTTTTGGTTGGGTGCGCCTTCACGCTTGCGGAAGCCGCCGGGGAACTTGCCGGCCGCCGAGAGCTTTTCACGGTAGTCGACGGTGAGCGGGAAGAAGTCGAGGCCGGGCCGGGGGTTGGAGCGGACCGCGGTGCCGAGCACAACGGTTTCGCCGTATTGCACCATGACCGCGCCGCCGGCCTGCTTGGCGATGACGCCGGTTTCGATGGAGAGGGTACGACCGCCGATTTCGAGTTCGACGCGGGTTTGACCTGAAAGAGCCATGTCTGAAAATCCTTGCGCGGATCGCGCGGGTGTCGCGTCGGCCCGATTCAACGCAGGAGATTCAGAAGAGCAGGAGAGCGGAAAATCGGAAACGACCGCGGAAGACGGGCGTCGGGATTGTCGGCTCTCTTGCTCTGAGGGTCCTGAAGAACGGGCGGCGCGGAGGAGGAGGAATCGGTCGACCTTCCGGTGGTCGGCCGGGTTTAAAAAACACGCCGCGGCGGGTGGGCCGAGGCGTGTGAGTGGTTTTCGATTATTTACGCAGACCCAATTTCTGGATCAGGTCGAGGTAGCGCTGCCGATCAATGCGGGCGAGGTACTTCAGCAAACGGGTCCGGGTCGAGACCATTTGCAGCAGGCCACGCTGCGAGGCGTAGTCGTGCTGGTGCACTTTGAGGTGTTCGGTCAACTCGCGGATGCGGGTGGTGAGCACGGCGACTTGGACTTCGGGGCTGCCCGAATCTTTTTCGTCGCGTTGGTATTCTTTGATGATCGCGGCTTTTTTCTCTGCGGTGATGCTCATCGGTCGGGGGTCTTTCGGATAAAAACTCGGGTCACCTGCGTCTCAGCCTCACGGCCGGGATCGAGGTCGAGGCGGAGCACGATGCTTCGCCGATTTGAGTCGCGTAGTGTAGCAAAACCAGCCATCCACGGCAAAACCACTGGGCGCTAGCGACCGGGACGGCAGACCAAGCGGAACGCGTGCGCCGCGATCAACCGCCGCCAACGGGTAACGTAAGGACCGGACCGGAGTTACGGATATTGCCGGCCTGCATCGCGAAGAGCTGGCTAATCAGCGCGAACGTGGTCTTACTACTCAGGTCGCTGTCGGAGATGTAGAACCAGCGGTCGCGGTATTTGACGCTGACGTAGGCGTTGGACGGGGCCAGCCAGCCGGTGCGTACCTGAAAGAGGCCGTTGGTTTCTTCTTGCCAGTCCACGGTTCGGCCGTCGGCGTATTGGGCGGTGAAGACCCGGCCGTCTTCGATATCGTCTTCCGGGACGTCGACGCCTTGGGACAGGTAAAACATCGCCGACATGAGCGAGCGCGGGACGATGGCGATGGTGTCGGACTTGGCGGCGTCGGTGGCTTGGGCGATCTGGTAACTCGTTGCCTCGGGATCGATACCGAGCGTTTTCTGGATAAACGCGATCTCTTTCTGCAGGCCCACGTCGGGGGCGATGCGGAGTTGCGTGCTGCTTTGGTCACGCCCGACGGTGAGCAGCCCGGCCCGTTGGAGGTCGCGGAAGTTGTGGATCACCCGCTGAAACCGGCGGAAATCGGGGTCGAGCTCGGGGGTCGGCCCCGAAGCGCCCGGGGCGTTCTGGATGCCGTTGATCGACTGGACCGTCAGGCCAAACAGCGTATCGACCGGCCAGCCGGCGTTGTAGAGCAGCGTCAGCTTGTCTTCGTTCACCGGCTCGAGCATCTGCTGGATGAACGCCTGGCCGACGACGGGGCGGTAGCTGATGGTGGGGCGTTCGTAGTAGGACTGGGTGCCGGAGATGTTGAAGTTCTCGGCCGCCGACGGCACGATCGTGGTCCCGCCGTTGAGGCGGGTTTCCATGTTGAACTGGGTGTTGATGCTGGCGATCTGGAGGATCGTGGGGGTGTCGCGGTAACGCAGGCGGATGATGTTGAGCAGCAGCTCCTGGTCGCCGGTGATCTGGACCGATTCGTTGTACGCCAACCGGCCGCTGCGGATCGATTCGGGGCCGACCAGCGCACAGCCCGCCGTGAGCACAGCGAGGAAACAGACCAGGGGCCAACGGGAAAGCGAGTACAACATGGAAGCAGGTCGGGCGGAATAATGCCGATTCGATAAGTCTTTCGGCGAATTCATCGGCCGGGCTTGAACCGGGCGGTTGCTGTCCGATCCTGCCTGCCCGGGCCTGATAAACTTCTCAGCATGACTGATGCTGTGGTAAGCCAACCCTTGACCGATCGGTACGCCAAGTCCGCCGCCGCCCACGCCCGCGCCCGTCGGGTGATGCCCGGCGGGGTCAGTTCGCCCGTGCGGGCCTACAAAGCCGTCGGCCGCGAGCCGGTGACCGTGGTGTCGGGAAAAGGGGCGATTGTCACGGACCTCGACGGCAACGATTACGTCGATTACGTCTGTTCCTACGGCCCGCTGATCCTGGGCCACGCCCCCGCGGAAGTGTCGTCGGCGTTAGCCAAAGCGGCCCAAAAAGGCACGAGCTTCGGCATGCCCACCGAGGCGGAAACCGTCTTGGCCGAGAAGATCGTCGAGGCGGTGCCGGGCGTGGACGTGGTGCGGTTTGTGAACTCGGGGACCGAGGCGGCCATGTCCGCCATCCGCCTGGCCCGCGCCGCGTCGGGCAAAAACAAGATCATCAAGTGCACCGGCTGCTACCACGGCCACACCGACTCGCTTCTGGTCAGCGCCGGCAGCGCCGCGACCACCCTGGGCGTCCCGTCCAGCCCGGGCGTGCCGCAGAGCGTGACCGAACACACGCTGCTCGTGCCGTTCAACGACCTCGACGCGGTGCGTTCGGCAATGGAGCAGCACGGCGACGATATCGCGGCCATGGCCGTCGAACCCATCGCCGGCAACATGGGCTGCGTGCCGCCGGAAGAAGGTTATCTGCAAGGCCTCCGCGACCTCTGCGACGAGTTCGGCATCTACCTGCTGTTCGACGAAGTCATGACCGGCTTCCGCGTCGATTACGGCGGGGCCCAGAAGCTCTACGGCGTCACGCCCGACCTGGTCTGCCTCGGCAAAGTCGTTGGCGGCGGCTTGCCTTGTGCCGCCTATGGCGGCAAAGAAGAGGTCATGCGGCAGGTCGCCCCCGATGGCCCGATGTACCAGGCCGGCACGTTGAGCGGCAACCCGCTGGCGATGGCGGCGGGCACCGCGATGCTCGACGCGCTGGCGGCCGATGACTTCGCGGCTTACGCCACCCTCGAATCGATCTCCGCCCACCTCGAGGCCGGGCTCCGCGAGGCCGCGGCCGCGGCGGGCTGTCCGATCTACCTCACCCGCGTCGGCTCGATGCTCTGCCCGTTCTTCGTGAGCGCCCCTGGCGAAGAGGTCCACAACTACGCCGACGCTACCGCCACCCGCACCGACCGCTACGCCGCGTTCTTCGGCACGATGCTCGACGAGGGCGTCATGCTCGCCCCGGCCGCGTTCGAGGCGTGGTTCGTCTCGACACAGCACGACGAATCGTGTATCACCCGCACCCTCGCCGCCGCCGAAAAAGCTTTCACGGCCGCCGCAGCGATCGAGTAAACGCAGCACCAAGACAGGAACCGCAGATTTCATAGATTGACGCAGATTCAGAATTCAACCTGATTGAGTTTTATTCAAATCGGCGCGAATCGGTGAAATCTGCGGTTAAAGGTTTTCGACCATGACTCAACGTTACACCCTGCTCGCCGCCGACAAACTCGCCCAAGAGGGCCTGGACTTCATCACCAGCCAGCCCGACGCGGCGCTGCTGGACCGCCCGGACCTCGTGGACCTCAAGAAGGACAAGGGCCAGGAAGCCGTGGACGAAGAAGTCGGCCAGCTGCTCGCCGCGGGGGGTGTCCACGCCATGGCCGTCCGCTCGGGGATCAAGGTCACGCCCGCCATGCTCGAAAATCCCGGCGACCTGAAAGTCATCGCCCGGGCCGGTGTCGGCGTCGACAACATCGACCTCGCCGCCGCGACGGACAAGGGTATCCTCGTCGTTAACACCGCTGAGGCCTCGACCATTACCACCGCCGAACACGCCTTCACCCTGATGATGGCTCTTTTGCGTAACGTCGGCCCGGCCTACAAAACCATGACCGCCGGCGGTTGGGATCGCAACAAGTACGCCGGCCGACAGCTCCACGGCATGACCGTCGGCGTCGTCGGCCTCGGCCGCATCGGACGCACCTTCGCCGAGCGCGCCCTGGCCTTCGGCATGACCGTCGTCGGCTACGACCCGTTCGTCAACGAAGACCTCCAACTCGGCGACCACACCGTCAAAACCTATCGCGACTTCAAGGACATGCTCCCGGAGATCGACATCATGTCGTTCCACGTGCCCAAGACCCCCGAAACCACGGGCATGCTCAACGACGAAACCTTTGCGCTCTGCCGCCAGGGTGTGTTCGTCGTCAACGCCGCCCGCGGCGGGATCGTGGACGAAGCCGCGGTGGTCAAAGCCTGCGACGCGGGCCAGTGCGGCGGGGCGGCGCTCGACGTCTTCACCAGCGAACCCCCCGCTGAGGATTCGCCGCTGCGGACGCATCCGAAAATCCTCGTGACGCCGCACCTGGGCGCGAGCACCGAAGAAGCGCAGACCGCGGTGTCGGTCGATGCGGCCAAGGCTTGCCTGCAATACCTCCGCGGCGAAGGCATCAGCGGCGCGGTCAACGCGGGCGGGGTCCGGGTTGATCTCAACGATCTGCAGGCCGCCTACGTCGATCTCGCCGATCGCATGGCCCGCCTCATCAGCCCGATGGTCACCCGCGGCATCGCCACGCTCGACATCGAAATCTGCGGCGCCGACCTCGGCCCCGCCGCCGGCACGATCGAACGCACCGTACTCGTCGGCCTGCTCCAACGCCACTTCGACACCCCGCTCAACGTCATCAACGTGGGCAGCGTCGCCGACCAGCGGCAGATCGAAACCAACATCATCCAACGCGAGCACACCAAAACGCTGCCCAGCCAACTCGCCCTCACCATCCACGGCCCCGCGTCTTCCGTTGAGGAACAGCCCGCCCACGCGGCCGACAAAGTCCGCCGCATCGTCGGCCGGGTCTACGACGACCTGCAACCCCGCGTCGTCGAGATCAACGGCTACTCCATGGACATGGTCCCCGCCGGCCACATGGCCCTGATCCAAAACGACGACCGCCCCGGCATGATCGGCCTCATCGGCACCGAGTTCGGCAAGGCCGGCGTCAACATCGCCGACATGACCATCAGCCGCCGCGACAACGCCGCCGCCCCCGGAAAGAGCAGCGCCGCGACCGCGCTGATGCTCCTCAAACTCGACGAAGCCGCCAGCTACGAACTCAACGACGCCGTCGCCGAACGCGACGGCATCCTCAAGATCGCGGCGGTGCACCTGCCGGGGGTTTCAGGCTGATTGGATTTGGGCTGCCTCAGCCCGATCGTTAAGATGCCCGCTGGCTGATCCCTCCCGCCTAGAGAAGCTTTAGATATGACCGCCACCACGTCATCCACACCTTCCCCCGCTTCCGGGGTCGAGGTGCAAGCCATGATCGATCGCCTGAACCTCAAGCCCGGGCACGCGGCGGTGGTGGGGCTGCAGTGGGGCGACGAGGGCAAGGGCAAGGTCGTCGACCTGCTCACCGCCGGGTTCGACGTGGTCGCCCGGTACAACGGCGGGGCCAACGCGGGGCACACGGTCGTCGTCGGCGACAAGAAGTATGCCCTGCATCTCATCCCGTCGGGAATCCTCTACCCCGACAAGCTCAACGTGCTGGGCAACGGTGTCGTGATCGACCCCGAGCAGGTGGTCAAAGAAATCACCGGCCTGCGCGAGCAAGGCCTGAAGCTGGACGAGAACTTCGTGATCAGCGACCGGGCGCACGTCGTGCTGCCGTACCACAAGATTCAGGACGCGTTGCAGGAAGCGGCGTACGTCATGCCCAACGCTTTGGATCAAACCATTGAAGGCATCGGCACGACCGGCCGGGGCATCGGGCCCTGCTACGCCGACAAGGCGCTGCGGTCCACCGCGATCCGCATGTCGGACTTGCGTGATTTCGATCAGCTCAAGCACAAGCTGCATCGCATCGTCCCGATCAAGAACGCGACGCTCGCCGCCTTGGCCCAATACGCCAACGAAGACTTCACGCCGATCGACGTTGAGGCGCTGCTCGCCTGGCTTAAGCTGTTGGCCGATCAGTTGGTGCCTCACCTCACCGACGGCGCGGCCGTACTGCACGACCGCATCCAGCGGGGCGAACGCATCCTGTTCGAGGGCGCCAACGCCACGCTGCTCGACATCGACCACGGCACCTACCCCTACGTCACCTCCAGTAACTGTTCGTCGCTGGGCGTACACACCGGCACGGGCGTCGCGGGCCATCACGTCACCAACGTCATCGGCATCGTCAAGGCCTACCAGACCCGTGTCGGCGGCGGGCCGATGCCCACCCAACTCGACGACGAGATCGGCGAACGCATCCGCCAGGTCGGCCGTGAGTTCGGCACCACCACCGGCCGACCCCGCCGTACCGGTTGGCTGGACCTGGTCGCCCTGAAATACACCGCAACGGTCAGCGGCGCGACGGGTATGGCGATCATGCTGCTTGACGTCCTCGCGGGATTGCCCGAGCTGAAGGTCTGCACCGCTTACGAGATCGACGGCCAAACCGTCACGAACTTCCCGGCCGACATCGGCGTACTCTCCAAGGTGAAGCCGGTCTACGAAACCCTGCCGGGCTTCCCCGAAGACGTGACCGAATGCCGTGATTACGATTCACTTCCGGAGGCCGCTCGCGGGTACCTGAAGTTTGTCGAAGACTTCCTCGGCGTACCGATCGTGATGGTGAGCGTGGGCCCGAAGCGGTCGCAGAGTATCTTTCGCTGACGCGAAAGGATTTTTGATTTTTGAATGAGGATTTTTGATTGCCAAGGCAATGAAAGTCGAGCGTTTGAGAATGGATTCATCAATCAAAAATCATCAATCCTCAATTAAAAATGACGCGGCTTTGCCGCGCCACCTGGCCATCATCATGGATGGCAACGGCCGCTGGGCGACTGCCCGCGGGATGAGCCGCAGCAAGGGCCACCTTGCCGGGGCCGAGGCGGTCCGCCCGATCGTGACCCACTGCTCGAACCTCGGCCTCGAGGCCATCACGCTCTACTCCTTCAGCACCGAAAACTGGACGCGGTCCCACGAGGAAGTCAGCTTCCTCATGGACCTGTACGTCGAGTACCTCGTTTCCGAACGCCCGATGTTCCTGGAGAACAACGTCAAGTTCATCCAGGTCGGCCGACGCGACGGGCTTCCCGAGAACGTCTTGGATGAACTCGACGCCACCGCGGCGATGACCGAGCAGAACACCGGCCTCACCATGGCGCTCGCGCTCAACTACGGCAGCCGGACCGAGATTACCGACGCGGTCCGCGACATCGCCCGCCAAGTCCAGGCCGGCACGCTCGACCCCGAGCACATCACGCCCGACACGATCAGCGCCCACCTCTACACCGCCGGTCTCCCTGACCCCGACCTGCTCATCCGCACCGCGGGCGAGATGCGGCTTTCCAATTACCTGCTCTGGCAACTGAGTTACGCCGAGTTGTACGTCGCCGACGTGTGTTGGCCGGACTTCGACGTGGCCGAGTTGGACAAAGCCTTTGCCGCCTACACCGATCGGACGCGCAAGTTCGGCGCGGTCGTGTAATCGGTCGAGGCGCGGGCCGGCTAGGCGGTTTTCTTGATCCGCCCAACCATTCCCACACCCAGCAAGATCAACACCAGTCCCGTCGCCTGCGCGACTCCGAACGGTTCGTGAAGAATCCACACCGCCAGCACGGTGGTGACGACCGGGCCGACGTTGCCCGCGGCGCTGGTCCGGCTGGGGCCGATGCGGGAGATCGCTTCGGACAGCATGAAGCTCGGCAGCACGGTGCATACCAAGGCCAGCACCACACCCGCGGCGACGGCGGGGGCCGAGAACACCGACGCAAGCGGCTGGTCGGTCGCGGTGATCGCGACGACGTTGTGCAGCGCGATGCCGACCGTGGCGGCGGCCATGGCGACGCAGGTGAACAGCCGCGCGCCGAGTCGGCCGATCACCGGCTTGGCGTAGATGACGTAGAACGCGAACAGCAACGCCGCGGCAAAGACCAACGCGATTCCCCAGCCCGCCCCGGGGCCGAAGCTGCGGACCTCTGCCCCGAAGACCAGCAGCACCCCGGCGTAAGACAAAACCAGTGCCGCGACGTGTTGCCGGGTGAATCGCTCGCCCAGCAGCAGCCGCGCGAGTAGCGCGGTGAGGATGGGGTAGGTGAACAGCACCATGCGCTCGAGCTGGGCCGAGATAAACCGCATGCCGGTGAAGTCCAGCCAGGTGCAGACGTAGTAGCTGAGCACGCCCAACGCGGCGGCGGCGGCGAAGGTGGGCAGACCGGGCCGGTCTTGCGGGGAGCGTTGACGCAAGCTGTGCACCCCGACCGCCAGGTACACCGGCAGGGCCAAACCCATCCGCCACAGCATCAGGGTTTCCACCCCCACGCCTTGCGCCAGGCCGAGCTTGACCACGACGCCTTTGAGCGAAAACAACGCGGCGCTGCCCAGGGCCAGGAGGAATCCGATGCGTTGGTAGCGCGGGGCGGTCGAGGTCGTGGGCGCGTGGGTGGTACTTGGACTTGGGCGAGTCATGGGTAAGCCTGAGATTGGGCCGACGCCTCCCCAAGCGACAACCGGCCGCGGGGGGCTGCAGCCGGGGAAAACAAGTGTGATGAATCAACGTGAAGTCCGGCCGCGTTAAGCAGTGTTGCCAATAAGCCAGAGGATCGCGGGGCGATGGAATTTCACGCGACGAAACATACCCCCGGCCCGCAAAGCTTGCAAGCATATCTTCAGTCAACCGCACGCAAGAGTTTTGATCGATTGAGCTGATGCGTCTGCGGGCTCGCCGTGCGGCGGGTTCATCGACCTCCGCGGTGGTCGTCGGGCCGAGCGTGAATCCGTATCATGGGTTGATGACGATGGATATCCCTCAACGCCCCCGACGAAACCGCCGCACCCCCGCGATCCGGGCGATGGTGGCCGAGACCCGGCTCGACGCGGGGCAATTGATCTACCCGTTGTTTTTGCACGACGACCCGGCCGACGTCGCGCTCGATTCGTTGCCCGACCAGATGCGTTGGTCGCTCGAGGGCTTGGTCGGCGAGGTTGACCGGGCGTTGGCGCTGGGCGTGGACAAGGTGGTGTTGTTTCCCAAGATCGATGACGACCTCAAGAGCGACTCGGCCGAAGAAGCGTTCAACCCCGAAGGCCTGATCCCCCGCGCGATCCGGGCGATCAAGGCCGTGCATCCGGGGGTCTGCGTCGTGACCGATGTGGCGCTCGACCCGTACTCGGCCGACGGGCACGACGGGTTGGTCAACGACCAGGGCGTGATCGAAAACGACGCGACGGTGGACGTGTTGGTCAAGCAGGCGTTGTGCCACGCCGAGGCGGGCGCGGACATCGTGGCCCCCAGCGACATGATGGACGGCCGGGTGGCGGCGATCCGTGAAACCCTAGACACCAACGGCTTTACCCACGTCTCGATCATGGCCTACACCGCCAAGTACGCCTCGGCCTACTACGGCCCGTTCCGCGGGGCGCTGGACTCGGCTCCGAAAACTTCCGGCCCCGGTGAGAAAAAAATTCCGGGGGACAAGAAGACCTACCAGATGGACCCGGCCAACGTCCGCGAGGCGTTGCGCGAAGTCGAGTTGGACGAAGACGAGGGTGCGGATTTCGTGATGGTCAAACCCGCGGGGCCGTACCTGGACGTGGTGCGGGCCGTGCGGGAGCACACGCACCTGCCCGTCGCGGCGTATCAAGTCAGCGGCGAATACCTGATGATCAAGTCGGCCGCGGCGAGCGGGTGGGTGGACGAAAAGGCCGTCGTGATGGAGAGCCTGCTGGGCATCCGACGGGCGGGCGCCGACGTGATCCTGACGTACTTCGCGCCGCAGGTCGCGGCGTGGTTGGCGGAGTGAGTACCGATGAAACGTATGGTCGATTGGGTCGCGGTATGGCTGATCAACGTCGGCGTCGCGGTCTACCGCGGGTCGCTGGGGATGTGGCTGGGCGGGCACTGCCGGTTCCAGCCGACGTGTAGCCAGTACATGCTCGACGCGGTCGCCAAGTACGGCCCCTGGCGCGGCGGCTGGCGCGGCCTCAAACGCATCGCCCGTTGCCACCCCTGGGGCGGCTGCGGCCACGACCCCGCGTGAAGGGACGTGCAAAGCACGAAGTATTTGGTCCGTGAACTTTTAACCCGGGAGTACGTTTTCGATCGCGACGAGTTCATCGTCGGTAAACGTGACCTGCTCCGCGGCCTTGACGTTTTCGGTGATCTGCGACGGACGACTCGCGCCGATAAGGGCCGAGGTCATGCGCGGGTCGCGCAACGCCCACGACAACGCGAGCTGGGCGAGCGATTGGCCGCGGCCCTCGGCGATCGTGTTGAGCTGGTTGAGTTGCGAGACGAGCTCGGGGGTGACGCGGTCTTCTTGGAGGAAGCCCGATGCTTGTTTGGCCCGTGAGTCTTCGGGGATTTCGCCGAGGTATTTGGGGGTCAGCAGTCCCTGCGCCAGCGGGCAAAACGCGATGACCCCCATGCCGAGTTCGCCGGTCACCGGCAGGAGGTCGGATTCGATCCCGCGGTTGAGCATCGAGTAGTTGGGTTGGTGGATGATGGGTTTGATCAGCCCGTCGCGTTCGCAGATGCGGTGGCATTCGAGCGTCATCGCGCCCGAGTAGCTGCTGATGCCGACGTACAACGCCTTGCCCGAGCGGACCGCGGTGTCTAGCGCGCCCAGCGTTTCTTCGAGCGGCGTGTCGGCATCGGGTCGGTGGGAGTAAAAGAGATCGACGTAGTCGAGCCCGAGGCGATCCAGCGATTGGTCGAGCGACGCGAGCAGGTACTTGCGGCTGCCCCATTCGCCGTAGGGCCCGTCCCACATGTGGTAGCCGGCTTTGGTCGAGATGATGAGTTCATCGCGATACCCGGCGAAATCTTCGCGGAGGACGCGGCCGACGCGGGATTCGGCACGACCGGGGGCCGGGCCGTAGTTGTTGGCCAGATCGAAGTGCGTGATGCCGTGGTCGAAGGCGGCGAAGAGCATGGCCTGCGCGTTGGCTTGGAACTCGCTTTCGGGCAGTTTCCGGGGGTCGGTCTCGGCGTCGCCGAAGTTGTGCCAGCAGCCGAGGCTGATCGCGGGCAGCTTGAGGCCGGTCTTCCCGCAGCGGCGGAACCAGTCGGTGGGGACGGCGGTGTAACGGTCGTCGGCAGGGCGGTAGGGGGCGTTCATGCCGGGAAGTCTACCGCATTAACGCAGCGGCCCGGCGTCGGGATCGACATCCGCCACTTCGGGGATGGCTTCGCCTGCATCCAGTTGTTCCGCGACCCAGTCCGAAAGCCCGGGCCAGAAACCCAGGGACGAACTCAGCGAAGCCCAGAGCGCGGCGGCCTCGATTTCCAGAGCGGTGTCGCCCGCCGCTTGGTCGGGCACCGCCGCAGACGAATGGGACCACGCCCGCCCCGGGAAGTCGGGGGTCTGCTCCGCGTTGATCCTTTCGGGCGGCGAAACCTGCGCCGGATCGATCGCGGCCTCGGGTATCAAGACGTATTGCGTTTCGTGGACCGCGAGCGCTGCTGGCGGAACCGCTTGACGACCCAGGCTGACCGCCGGGCCACGCGCGAGCAACAACACGTCGGCCGGTGTCAACGCGCGGTTGTAGAGTCGGCCGTCGTCGAGTTGCCCGGCGAAGCCCGCGGTGAGTGTGCCGACATCGCCGTCGTGAAAGCGGGTGCCGTCGCTGTGGTTGCCGACCGTGATCGAGCCGGACCGCGTCCAGAGTTGCGAACCTTCGCCTTGGGCAAAGCGTTGGCCGTCGAGGTAACCCGACAACGCGTCGGGGGTGGTCGTGGCTTGGCCGTCGAGGGTGAGGGCCACGTGGTGCCACCGCCCCGACTGGATGCCGGCCGTGTTCAGCCAGGTGCCGGCCCAGCCCGATTGGCTGCCGTCTCGGTTCCAACCGCCGACGTAAAGTTGATCGTCGTAGACGTAGATGATGAGTCCACGCGTCGTGCCGCCTTCTTCGTAGATCACCTGCTTGCGGCTGTTAAGCGAGGCGTCGTCGACGCGGAACCAGAACGCGATGCTGCGTTGGGTGTGGATGCTGAGGTTGATCTCCGTGTCGTTGGCGACCGAGAGATAGTCGCCGCTGCCGTCGAGCTGGAGCACGCGGTTGCTTTGGTTTTGCGGGACGGATTGCGCGTCGCCCTGTAGCGTGGCGGGGTGGTCGCTGCCGTCGGGGGACACGTCGGCGAACGACGCGGGCGTGGCCGAGTTGTCTTCAAACGTCCAGTGGGCGATCAAGCTCCCGCCCAGGTCGACGGCAAAGAGCTGCCGGGCTTCGAGGGTTTCAAAACAAGGCGGCGCGGGTGCGGGTTGGTCTCGGGGTAATTCGGGGCGCATCGTGGTCTTCGCCCGGCGGCGCGGGTGGACCCGGAATCTCTCTAACGTTGCTAACGGCTGGGCGGCAGAACCAAATCCGACAAAACCCCGAGCGCCCAGGAAGCCGTGCGCCGGAGGTGCGGTCGTGCGGGATGTAGGGGTTAGCCGGTGGGACGCGGGCTGTTATCGGGTCAAGCGCCCGCGTCGCCGCTGGCCTCGGTCGGCGCGACGGTGGCCGTGCCCCGGCGGATGGCTTCCTGCCGCTGGACATCGCGGCCGAAGCGGAAGGTGATGAGCTGGCAGGCGCTGCAACGCCACGCGGGCAGGCGGTTGGCGCGAAGTACCGAATGCGTGCCGGGGATGTTCTCTGCGAAGTCGCCGTAGGGCCCCTCGGCCCGCCGCATCCAGTGCAGCCCCTGCGACACCGCGACGTGGCCGGGCGTCATGCGTTGTCGGCACTCGGGGCAGCGGATGGGTTCGTGGGCGGGATCAGCCATATTCGAAGTATAGAACCTCACCTGCCGGGTGGGAGGAAAGCGCTTCCACCGACCGTCGTCCGTGGTGTCCCTTATGGGTCAATGATGATCGTCGTCGTCATCGTTGTTCAGCGAGCTCAGGTAAAGCAGACCCCCCAGAAGCAGGATCCCACCTGCGAATTGCAGCGTCCCCGTAGCCACATCACCCGCGGTGACTTGGGGGTGATACCACACTAGCCGTGTGTCGGACGAAAAGCCTTCGATCGGGAATTCCTTGGAGCCGGCCACAGCGACGATCTCTTCGTCTTGTTGCAAGAACCCGACCAAATTGCCGCGGCGGACGTAGGCATAAGTCAAGGTTTCGCTGCCCTGAGACGCGGTCTCTCGGGCCAGTAGGTACATGCCTTCGTACGAGGCGGGCTCCGGGTAGGCGTCGGGGTGGTCCGCCGTACCCTCGGCCAAGACGCGGGTGGGTTGCCAATCCCAAGCCGAGCGCTGGGCCATCGGGTGGCCGCAACCGCCGAGGGCCAAGCCCCAGGCGAGGCAGGCCGCGGTGGTGAGGCGTTGGACGAACGTCCCGGTGCGTTGAAGTCCCTTCATACCCGCGTTGTTGTACCCGATCGAGCCATCGCCTCTCAAGGGAGGCGGTCAAATGATGGTTTGGTGATAGGCCGAGCCTTGCGCGAGCCATGAGCGGCTTCGATCGTCTGATGTGGCCTACGTTTGGCAAGGCCACGGCACCGCGTCGTGCGGACACGGGGCGAACTTAGAAGTTGATTTCGAGGGTGCCGTCGCCGCTGGCCGCGAGCACCACGATCCCGGCGACCAACGCGATGCCCCCGAGGATCAATAGACCCGTGGAGTTCTCCGCCCAGCCCATGTTTTCGCGGTACCACACATGGGTCACGCCGGGCTCGACCTGCAGCAGCTCGCGGTGGTCCGCGGCCACGGCAAACACGGCCCCCTCCGGGCCACGCTCGAAGCCCAGCCGACCGTCGGCGGGGACATAAAAGGTGCCGATCTCCTGGTCGATCCGCTGCGTGCGGTCGTTCAGCTCGCGCACCAGCGTGTAGATGTCCTCCCGGCCCGCCCGTTTGACCCGGGCCACGTCTTGGTCGGGGTTCATCCCCGGAAGCGCACGGGCGGCGACCCATTCGTTGGGCGAGCGTTGCGCGTAGGTCTGAGCGCAGCCGGTCATCGCGACCCCCCAAGCGACACACCCCAACAACATTAACCATCGGCCCAATCGTTGTGATCTCATGGGTCAGATTGTACCGCCAACAAATGAAAAACCGTTCGCATTAGGGCGAACGGTTTTCGGAAGTCTCGGGTTTGATGCCGTGAGGCTTAGTCTTCGAACAACGGCGTGCTGAGGTAGCGTTCGCCGAAGGAGCAGCCGATGGTCACGATGGTCGCGCCGGGGTTTTGCTTGGCGAGTCGGCAGGCGGCCGCGGCGTTGCCGCCCGACGAGATGCCGCCGAGAATACCTTCTTCTTTCGCCAGGCGTTTGCCCCAGGCGAAGGCTTCGTCGTTGGTGATGGTTTCGACGCCGTCGAGCAATTCGACGTCGAGGTTCTTAGGTACGAAGCCCGCGCCGATGCCCTGGATCTTGTGCGGGCCCGGGTCGCCGCCGGAGATGACCGGCGAGTGGACGGGCTCGACCGCGATGGCCTTGACGGCGCTGTTTTGCTCTTTGAGGTACTTGCCCGCGCCGCTGACGGTGCCGCCCGTGCCGACGCCGGCGACAAAGATATCGACATAGCCGTTGGTGTCGTTCCAGATCTCCGGGCCGGTGGTTCGGTAGTGGCCCGCGGGGGTGGCGGGGTTCTCGAACTGCTGGGGCATGTAGGCGTTGTCGGATTGCGAGACCAGCTCGGCGGCTTTGGCGATCGCGCCCTTCATGCCTTTGGCCGCTTCGGTTAGCACCAACTCGGCCCCCAAGCCCTTGAGCAGCGCCCGTCGCTCGAGGCTCATCGACTCGGGCATGGTCAGCGTCAGCTTGTAGCCCTTGGCGGCGCACACGAAGGCGAGCGCGATGCCGGTGTTGCCGGAGGTGGGCTCGATGATGTGGGTGTCGGCCGTGATGTGCCCCGACGCCTCGCCCGCCTCGATCATCGCCCGGCCGATGCGGTCTTTGACCGACGCCAGCGGATTGAAGAACTCGCACTTCATGTAGACCGTCGAGCCGTTGTCCGGAGCCAGGCGGTTGAGCTTGATCAGCGGCGTGTTGCCGACGGTGTCGACGACGTTGTTGTAGGCTTGGCCGTGGAGGAGCGAGGGGGTGGTGGTGGGCATGGGTTGGTTCTCCGGGATGGGGATTTTGTGGAAACACAGTATAGACCCATCACGGCCGCAAACGATTTGAAACGCTCGGGTAAATTTGAACGTAGTGCCCGCAGTAAGAGGACGCGGATGACCGACGACACCGGAAAAACCAAGCCGTCTTGGGGCAAACGCTTACGGCGGATCGCGGCGGTGCTGATGGTCGTCTTCCTGACGGTGACGGCGCTGCTGTACGCGGGCCAGCGGCTCCTGGTTTTTCCCGGGGCGTATTTCCCCGCGGCCGGCTCGCCCGATCTGCCCGCGGGGGTTGAAGTCTGGACCCGCGACACCGACGAGGGCGGGGTCGAAGCTTGGATCATGCCCGGCCGGGGCGCGACCCCCGAGACGCCCGGCCCGGCCGTGGTCTTCACGCACGGCAACGGCGAAACCATCGACATCTGGACCGGCGAGATGCGCTGGTACACCGAACGCGGCTACACCGTGCTGCTGCCGGAGTATCGCGGCTACGGCCGATCGGCAGGCCGGCCCTCGCAAGCGAAGATCGTCGACGACGCCACCTATTTTTATGACCGCCTGGCGGCACGGCCCGAGGTCGATGCCGACCGCATCGTCTTCCACGGCCGTTCGTTGGGCGGTGGCGTCGCGGCCCAACTGGCGGCCGCCCGTTCGCCCCGGGCCTTGATCCTCGCGTCCACCTTCACCAGCGTGCCCGAGACCGCGCTCGGTCCGATCGCCGTGCCGGCGTTCATGATCAAGGACCCGTTCCCCGTCGAGCCGGTGTTGCGCGAATATGCCGGGCCCGTGTTGATTCTCCACGGCGAAATGGATCAGGCGGTCCCCGTGGCTTTGGCCCGGAAGAACGCGGCCGCCGCGAACAACGCCACGCTCGTGATCTACCCCGGCGTCAACCACAACGACATGCCCCACGGCCACGGCGACTGGAAAGACATTCTCACGTTCCTCGATCGGCAGGGTTTGCCCTGGCAAGTGGTGGGGGGCGGCTAAATGTCGAATCGCTCCAAGGAAAACGAGACGGAACCCACGCCAAAGACTCAATCGCGAAAGAGATTTTCGATGAAGCGACTGCTGCTGTTGTTGGGCGTGATGTTGATGTTGAGCGCCGGGTTGCTCTGGGGCTGCCAACGCCAAGCGATGTACCCCGGGGCGTGGATGGACCCGGGGCGACCGCTGCCGTTGCCCGACGGGGCGGAGCGTTGGGAACACCCGATCGGGGGCGGGGCGGTGGAGGCGATCTTGCTACCGAGCACCAGTGCCGCGACCGATGCCTCCGGGCCCGCGGTGATCTTCATGCACGGCAACGGCGAGTTCATCGACCAATGGGCCCCGGCGTTCCGCCGCTTCACCGACGCGGGGTTCACGGTGCTCTTGCCGGAGTACCGCGGCTACGGCGCTTCGGCGGGCAAACCTTCACAGGACGCGATCGTGGAGGACCTCGTGGCGTTTCGGGAGCGTCTGGTGGCGTTGGATTCGGTCGACGCGGACCGGTTGGTGTACGTCGGCCGTTCGCTGGGCGGGGGATTTGCGGCGCAGTTGGCTGAGCGTCACCCGCCCGCGGCGTTGATCCTGAGTTCGACTTTCACCAGCGCGGCGGATGCGGCCCACGACTTGACCGGCCTGCCCCGCTGGCTGGTCCGGGACAAACTCGAAGTCCGCGGCGTGTTGGAAGACTATCCCGGGCCGGTGCTGATCCTGCACGGCGAGGACGATGATCTCTTGGGCGTCCACCACGCCAGGGCCAATGCGGAGGCCGCCGAGCACGTTGATCTGGTGATTTACCCGCGGACCGGCCACGAGAACATGCCGGAGGGCGTGGGGCGGTGGGACGACGTCGTCTCTTTCCTCGAGCGACATCAACTGGCGGCTTCACCAAGCGATTCGCCGTAGGTCTGATCGCTATTTCGAAACGATGGTGTCGCGTCGGTGGTGATGGGGCCGAGCTCAAAATCGTGGTATCGGAAGTGTTTGGGCGCTTTCGTGCGTCGTGCCGGTTGCCCCACGGCCTGCCGCTCCTACAATGCCGCCCCGGACAAGGGTTCGGGATTCCGCCCACCAAAACGACACCGGAGACCCCGTGCCATGACCGAACGCCCCGCCGCCACCACCCTCAAAGGCAACCCCATGACCCTGCTCGGCGACGAGCTTAAGGTCGGCGACGCCGCCCCCGACTTCTCGCTCAAAGCGACCGACATGTCCGACAAGTCGCTCGCCGACTACGCCGGGAAGGTCAAGCTCATCAGCGTGGTGCCCTCGCTCGACACCCCGGTCTGCGATACCGAGACCCGCAAGTTCAACGAGGCTGCGTCGGACCTCGGCAACGGCGTG
Organism: Planctomycetota bacterium; assembly: GCA_039199695.1. Classification (GTDB taxonomy): domain Bacteria; phylum Planctomycetota; class Phycisphaerae; order Phycisphaerales; family Phycisphaeraceae; genus Algisphaera. The sequence continues at coordinate 105,716 of JBCCST010000004.1, forward strand.
GTGGTGCTCACCGTCAGCGTCGACACCCCCATGGCCCAGAAACGCTGGTGCGGCGCGGCGGGCGTCGAGAACGTCGAATGCCTGTCGGACTTCAAAGACCACAGCTTCGGCCCGGCCTACGGCGTCCGCATCAAAGAAGTCGGCCTGCTGGCCCGGCAGATCTTCGTCGTCGATGCCGACGACAAAATCACCTACACCCAACTGGTCGGTGAAGTCGCCGAAGAGCCGGACTACGACGCCGCGCTTAACGCCACCAAGGGCGCGCTGTGAACCCAACAAAATCTACTTTTTTGTCAATTTTCAAAACTTAGGCTTGAATTAGATAACAAGCTTTCTATTCTTTGGAGCAAGTAGAAGCCCGAGTGTCGGTCTTCCCCAAAGAAAATATTGCTATGAAACCCCACTTCACCATTCAACTCGCCGTCGCGACCCGCCCGCAGCATTGCGGCTGGATGTCGTTGATCGGCGTGTCCATGGAGCCTCTCGGCTAGGAAGTTTGCAGTTTCAAACCCGCATTCCCTCGCCCCGAAGGCTCAAGCCTTCGGGGTTTTTTGTTTTATGCCGCTATGGAAATCGAATCGAAGCGTTCCGGCCGGAATCCGGGATGCATCCGCCACGTCGCCCGGTGCGTTACTTGTTTTAGAAAGAGCAGGTGTCCGATGATCAGCACAACCGAACTCGCCAATGCGTTTGAACAGATCGGGGCCCGCGCGCGGGTTTCGCCGATGGGCATGGACCTGCGCGTGCAGCCCGCCGACCAGCCGGGGATTACGGTGACGGTGGCGACCGACCACCGCGGGCCGTACTTTTTGGTTCGGCTGAACTACACCTGCGTGGTGGACCTGCGCGTCGTGAAAGCCGAGCCCGAGAACTTCGAGCTGGTGCTCAGCGCCGACGACTGGGGCAACGCGGTGGACGTCCCGCCGCGTGTGTTCCGCTGCGTGGCGGCGCCGGGGGGCTGGTACGTCGAAAGCGAATATGGAGCCAGCTTGTGAAAGTCTGAGCTAGATGCGCTTGTTGGTTTGCCGAAGCGCCAGCGCGGCGAGCGGGGGGGGGGGGGGGCCCCCCCCCCCCCCCCCAACCAAACCAGAACAACAAGGGAGGATGAGGTTTTGTTGTGGGGGGGGGTGGGGTGTCTTCTCCCCCCACCCACACCCCACAAATAACACGCTTTTTTTATTTTGTTTATTTTGTTGGGGGTGGGGGGGGGCGGCCCCCCCCCCCCCCCCGGCTCGCCGCGCAGGCGCTTCGGCAAACCAACAAGCGCA
>JBCCST010000005.1:0-105446 GCA_039199695.1 Planctomycetota bacterium
GTTGTTCGTGTTGTTCACCGCGGGGGCGACGGCGTTCGGGGCGGTGTTCGGCCGTCCGATCGCGAAGCACCGGATCGGGTGACGCCCTCCGCGAAAGCTCGATACGTGGGCCGTCAACCCTTGATCTTCTGCCCCAGCTTCTCCTGCACCTGTTCGGCGAAAGGCAGCTTCACGTAGGGCGGCAGCTCGTCGACGAACACCTTCCGCACGTTCAGGAAGATGTGGCGGTGCTCGAACACGTTGAAGACCGCCGCGGGGTCCCACAACGGCGGGACGACGATCGTGACGTGCTCGCTGACGCGTTGCAGCTCGGCGAAGAAGGCTTCGGGGTCGTCGACGTGCTCGATCGTGTGCGAGCAAAGGGTGTGCTCGAACTGCCGGTCGGCGAAGGGGAGGCGGTAGATGTCGTCCACCCGCTGAAAGCTCGGCGGGCCCGGGTCGTGGGGGAAGATGTCGACGTTCAGCCCGCCGCCGTCGGAATGGCCGCAGCAGATGTTGAGGTCCCACCGCCGGCTCTTCAGGATGCGGTTCTTGATCCAGCCGTAGCTGACTTGGTGCAAGACCACCAGCAGCAAGGCTAAAAAACGCAGTAAAAAATAAAAAGCGACCCTGCGGGCCCTGATCACGGAGTAGCGGCTGGGTGTGCGGAGAGTGTAAGCGTCCGGTTGGGTCCACAGACGCCGGCGGCCGCCCGATTAACGCAATCCTCAAACGGCGGTGCCGAACGGGCTAAGATCGTGGCCGTGGAAATGACCCTCCAACTGCCCGAGGCCGAGCACCGCCTGGCCGTCACCGGCCCGGCCGAGCGGAACCTCAAGATCATCCGCGAGGGCCTGGGCGTCAGCGTCCACGCCCGCAACGGCACGCTGCGCCTCACCGGCGAGACGCGGGCCGTCGGCCAGGCGGCCGTCGTTCTCGAGAGGCTGCAAGAAGCCGCCCGCGCGGGCGCGCCGATGGGTAGAGAGCAACTGCTCGAAACGGTATCGACCGCCGCGCTAACGAACCCCTCGCCCGCCGGGCCAACGGTCAACGCCACCCCGTCGACGCCCGACACGATGGAGGTCTACCTGCCGGGCAAACGCATCCGCGCTAAGACGCCCGGCCAGATGGCCTATCTCGAAGCGCTTCACCAACACGACCTGACGTTCTGCATCGGCCCGGCGGGCACGGGCAAGACCTACCTCGCGGTGGCCGCCGCGGTGTCGATGCTCAAATCCGGACAAGTCCGCAAGCTCGTGCTCGTCCGCCCCGCGGTCGAGGCGGGGGAGAAGCTCGGCTTCCTGCCCGGCACGATGCAGGACAAGGTCAACCCGTACCTCCGGCCGCTGCTCGACGCGTTGCACGACATGATGGAGTTCGAGCACATCGAGCGGTTCATGGCCCACGACCTGATCGAGATCGTCCCGCTGGCATTCATGCGCGGCCGAACGCTCAACGACGCGCTGATCATCCTCGACGAAGCGCAGAACACCACCAAGAGCCAGATGCTGATGTTCCTCACCCGCCTGGGCCACGGCGGCAAGATGGTGGTCACCGGCGACGCCAGCCAGATCGACCTCGACGACCCCCGCGACTCGGGCCTCATCGACGCCGCCCACCGGCTGAGGCGCGTCAAGGGCGTGGCGTTTTGTACGCTCGACGGCAAAGACATCGTCCGCCACAGCCTCGTGCAGCGGATCGTCGAGGCGTACGACAACATTAAGGACTAGAAACGTTGGTCGAATGCCGACCTCATCAATTTAGCCCCCGGCAAGTCGCCGGGGGCTCCCGCGGGTGTGGGATTCGACATCAATACGGACCGTTACCGAAACTCCCCCCAAACCCTACAACCCCACCCGATATCCCGCCCAACGTCGGTATAACCCCTCTGGCGGTCTGCGCTGGGGGCGATAAAATCGGAATCCAGCAAGCGGCTTAACCAATCGACCGATCCTTTTCTGAGGCCCTCTCCAAGCCGCGACCCGTCAGGACCGATCCCCATGCCCCACGGCAAAAGCAGCAAAGCCCGCCGACGCGAAGTCCGCCGTGCCGTGCCGCGCCCCACCCCGCGGTGGCTGGAAATCATCCGCCAGCGGGACGTCGCCTGGGCCGCGCTCTTTGTCGCCTGCTTCGCTGTCATCGGCTCAGCGATCGCCGTCTCGGCCCACAACCGCCCCGCCTACTACCTGACGCAGATCATCGACGAGCCCGTGGTCGCCCGTGTCTCGTTCGAGGCCATCAACACCGAGGCCACCGACCGCAACCGCGACTTCGCCCAGCGCAACGTGCCTCAGGTCTTCCGCCACAACGAAGACCTCTACGCCAACCTCAAAACACAAGTCCTCGGCCTGCTGAGCATCCCCGAAACGCCTTACGAAGAACTCACCCCCGATTACGCCGAGAGCACCCGCCTGACCCCCAAGGGCTACGAGCTCCTCAAGCGCTACGCCACCGGCACCGACCCCGACGGCCTGACGCCCGAACGCTGGGCTCAGCGCACCGACCGGATGCTGCAACGCCTCTTCAACAACCCCATCCTCGATTCGCAACAACACGAAGAAGTCGTCGCGGGCGTCGGCGGGCTCCACGCCTTCCACCCCGCGCCCTACGAGGGCGACCCCGCCGAGCGTTTCATCCCCGAGCGGGTCTTGATCCCCGAGGACAACACCCAGCTCATCGAACGCCGACTAATCTCCGAGGTCGTGACCGACTTCCAGCCCGACCTCCGCGACACGATCCTCGCGACCGTGCAACGCCAGCTCGCCCCGACCTACTACCGGGACGAAGACCTGACCGCCGAGCGCAAACGCGCCGCGTTCGAGAACGAAGACAACATCGAGAAAGCGACCTACCAGCCCGACGATGTGCTGATCACCTCCGGCACCACGCTCACCGGCGACGAGTTGCTGCTGATCAAAGCCGAGCAAGAGGCCTACGAAAACCAGAAGACCCTCGCCCGCTGGTGGTTCACCTGGCTGGGCGCGTTGGGGCTCATGGCGATCCTCGGCATCGGGGTCTGGGCGTACGTCTTTGCGTACCACCAAAAAATCCGCCGCAACCCGATGCGCGGCTTCGCGCTCACCACGCTGCTGCTGCTCTGCCAGGGCGCCGCCGTGCTCCTCGCGGGGATTTGGCCGCAGCTCACACTGGGCGCGGTGGCGTTCGCGACGCTGCTCGGGGCCGTGGTGTTTGCCATCGTTTACGACCAACGCTTTGCCTTGGCGATGGGGATGATGCTGACCGCCTTGATCGTGATCAGTCTCCGCCTGCCCACGACGGCAGCCATTGTGATGATGGTCGGCGTCAGCGTCGCGGTCTCACAACTCAACGAAGTACGCAACCGATCCAAACTCGTCAGCGTCGGGCTGTGGTCCGGCCTGGCGATGGGGTTATCGACCGGCGTCAGCGGCTTGGCCGATCGCAGCTTCGACCTGCCGTCGATCTGGAACGTGCCGCTCCTGGGCGTCGATGTCTCGGCCCAGTGGAGCTTGCTCGGGTCGGACGTCCTCTACACCCTGCTCGCCGGGGTGGCCGTCGGGCTGCTGGTGCAGGGCATCCTCCCGACCATCGAAAAAGTCTTCAACGTCACCACCGCGATGACGCTGAAAGAACTCAACGACGCTAGCCACCCGCTGCTGCAACGCCTCGCCCAGGAATCGGCGGGTACCTATCAGCACTCGCTGCGCATCGCCGACATGACCGAAGCCGCCGCCGAGGCCATCGGGGCCGACGGCCTCCTCTGCCGCGTCGGGTCGATGTACCACGACATCGGCAAGATCAACAAGCCCCAGTATTTCATCGAAAACCAGGGCGGCGGACCCAACAAACACAACAAGCTCTCGCCCGCCATGTCGCTGCTCATCATCGTCGGCCACGTCAAAGACGGCGTCGAGATGGCCCGCGAGTACAACCTCCCGCAACCCGTCCGCCACTTCATCGAAAGCCACCACGGCACCACGCTCGTCGAATACTTCTACCACGCCGCCAAGAAGCAGAAGGAAGCCGAGGACAAGCCCGCGCCGAGCGAGTTCGAGTTCCGCTACCCCGGCCCCAAACCGCAGACCAAAGAGGCCGCGATCATGCTGCTGTGCGACGGCATCGAGGGCGCCGCCCGCGCGATGGACGAGCCCACCGCCGTCCGCCTCGAACAACTCGTCCACGCCATGGCCACCAAACGCCTGATGGACGGCCAGTTCGACGAGTGCAACATGACCCTCCGCGACCTGGCCAAGGTCGAAGCCGCGGTCACCAAGACCCTATGTGCCGTGTATCACACCCGGATCAAGTACCCCGACGGGAAGAAGTCCGGAGACAGCAACGCGAAGGCCTCGGCTTAATTGGCGTGTTCATAAAGCAAGAGAATCTTTCCACACGGCGCGTAACGCCTCGGTGAATGCTTCGTAGAACGTTGACGCCGCGGCGTGTTTGTTGTTACGTTGCGGTAGAGTTTCATTCACTTTCAGGGATAGGGAACACATATGAAATCCTGCGCCGATTGGGTTCGCGCAACCGCTCTCTGCGGTGCCGCGATCACCTACGCATCCACCGCACACGCCGACGACCTGTTTTCCATCACCGCCGTCGGCGGCGGGACGGTCACCGCGACGGGCGACAGCGTGCTGGACCTGTACGAAGACGCGATCGAAACCACCGGGGCGTTTTCCAGCCTCAGCGGCAACGCCATCGTGGCGACGCTAAACTACGCCGGGGTGGCGGACAGCGTGCGGATCAGCGTGAACGCGGCGGGGACCTCGGCGACCCTCGAATTCCCCGGGATCGGGTTCACCCGCGTGTTTGCCGGGACGGACGCGGACAACCTCGCCGATCAGATCGAAGACTTTATTCAGGACGACGGCGCGGGCGTGTACGCCGAGTTTCTGGAGCAGATCAACGAGCAGTCGGTCGCGGCGGTGCTCGACGGCAACCCGTTTTCCACCACCGCCATCAACGCCCGCCACACCTTTGACCTCTACGGCCTGGGCGTGTCGGGCCCGCAGTGGGCCAACCCCAACCGGTTCCAGTACGAGTTTGAAACCCCCGAAGACGACGGCACGCCGAGCATGGTCGGCTGGTGGGAGATCACTCCCGTCGCGGGCGGGCTGTCGGCCGACGAGTTCGACGGCTTCGTCGGCGGCATTGACGTCGCGGGCGGCCTGTTCGTCAACGAGTGGCTGGGGTTCGCCGCGGGCGGGTCCTTCCAATACCTCAACGTCGAGGGCACGGACATCGTGCACTCGGTCGGCCACTTCGCCGTGCCGATCAAACTCGTGCCGCTGACCGACTGGGACGAGAACCCCGACGACGCCTGGCTGAACAGTTTCGGCTGGCAGCTCACCCCGCTGGTCACCTTCGGCAGCGGCGGCTCGCTTGACGCCGCGGCGGGCGGCTCGTTTGTCGGCGTCGGCGTCGCGTCGAACGTGCACCTGGGTTACCACGACAAGATCGTCCTGAACTGGGGCAGCCAGATCGTGACCTACGAAGGCATCGACGCCAGCTTCGACGACTTCGAGTTCGAGACCGAACTCGACCAAAGCATCGTGAGCACCGGCCTGCTCGTCACCGTGTTTCTCGATCGCCCCGACGGCAACGTGTTCCTCGACGGCGGCGTCAGCTACTTCACGTTTCTCGACGACGCGGCGGTCGACTACTGGGTCAGCCCCGAGGTCGGCTTCGGCTGGCGGCTGGGCCGCGACTCGCGCATCCGCGCGACCTACCGCCCCAGCTTCGGCAACGCCGACTACAAAGCCCACGTGGGCGGGTTGAACCTCGTGTTCGCCTTCTGAAGCAGCGCATTGGTTGAGTAAGGCGGGGAGCAGAGCGGTCTTTCGATGATCGGGCGTGGTTCGCATCGATCGTGACCCGCAGATCACGGTGGTCAGTCATACGGCCGCTTGAATGATTCTTATATTTTGTTCAAAGAAAAACCCGACCTCGCGGCCGGGCTTGTTGAACTTGGTTTAATGAGTGGGCGGGGACGATTTACTCGGCCGCGGCTTCGACGGGTTCTTCGGCCGAGGCTTCCGCTTCGCCTTCGGGTTGTTCACCCTCGGCTTGCTCGTCGGCCTCGGCTTCCGCATCGGGGTCGGCCTGGACCGACGGGTCGTCGCTGACCACCCACAGCTTGACCTCGGTCTTGAGGTCTTTATTGACCACGATCGGGATGTCGTACGAATCCAGACGCTTGATCTGGTCGCCGATGCGGACGTGGCGGTCGTCGATGGCGAAGCCTTCGGCCTGGAGGGCCAAGGCGATCTCGTGTTGCGAGACGCCGCCGTAGAGCAGGCCGTTTTCGTTGGCCGAGCGTTCGACGGTCAACTCGAAACCTTCGAGCTTCGCGATCATGCCGCGCTGTTCTTCGGCCAGCTTGGCGAGGCGGGCGGCTTCCTCGGCCCGCTTGGCGGCGAGTTCTTCGACCTTTTCGGGGGTCGGCGGGACGGCGATGCCGTGGGGCAGCAGGTAGTTGCGGGCGAAGCCGGGCTTCACCTTCACCACGTCGCCCACGATGCCGAGGTTGTCGACGGTTTCGAGGAGCAAGAGTTCAATGGTCTTCATCAGAGCTGTCCTTTCGTGCCTCAATCCAAACGAGGCGAGAGAGAAAGTTAGGCGTCGGCCCGCGGCGGGTCCACTGCTACGGCGCTACGCCAACGAAATACATTCAAAATCAGTCGGATTCCCCATCCGTTACTTCCAGGTTCACGGATCAAAACGGGATGTCGTCCTCTTCGATCGGTTGATGTTGAGGTCCGCCGCCACCCGCGGGCTGGCCGCCGCCGTAACCGCTGCCGCCTTGGTTGCCGTAGCTGCGGCCGCCGCCGCCCCCGGCCGAGCCGCCGCCGTAGCTGCCACCACCGCCGCCGTCTCCGCCAGATCGGCTGTCGCAGAAGCTCCACTGGTCGACAACGACTTTGATCTTCGATCGTTTTTGGCCGGTCTGTTTGTCGTCCCACTGCTCAAAGCGGAGCTTGCCTTCGATCAGGATCGGCCGACCCTTGGTGAAGAACTTGCCGATGGACTCGGCGCTCTTGCCGAACGCGGTGCAGTCGATGAAGTTGGGCCGATCGACCCACTCGCCGGTCTGCTTGTCCTGGTAGCGGTCGTTCACGGCCAAGCCCATGTCCACCACCGCCATGTTGCTCGGCAGGTAGCGCACCTCGGGGTCGCGGGTCAGGTTGCCCATCAGGATGACGCGGTTGTAACTGGCCATGGTTGGTGTTTCGTCCGGGGTGGGATCAGGCTTCGCTGGTCGCGGCTTCGGCTTGCTCTTCGAGCTTCGCCGCGTCGCCCGCGGTCTCGGCGGCCTTGAGGGCTTCGGCGATTTCGGTTTCACCCATGTGGTCGGCCCGGGTCATCATCACGCGGACGACGTCTTCGGACAGGTTGCAGTCGCGTTCGATGTTGGCGATCTGGGTCGGGGTGACCTTGAACAGGGTCAAGAGAAACGTACCCCGTTTTTGGCCTTCGATGGGATAAGCAAGCTTGCGCTCTTCCCACTTGGCGAGGGTCAGGACCTCGGCGTCCACGCGGTCGAGCATGCCGCGGACCAGATCGATCGCGTTGCCCAGCCCGGCCGAGACCGAGGCTTGGGTCATCAAAAACATGCCTTCGTACAATTTAGGGGTGGTGTCAGCCACAGCGAATCTCCGGTATGGGGTTGCGGGACCCTGTCGGGACGCCCGCTTCCGGGTTGGGTAAGTTGCCCGGCCACCCGCTGGCGGCTCACGGCGAACGGAAAAGAATAGCGGATTCCGGCCTTTGCTGCAAAAACACCGGGTCGCAAGCCTCCACGCCATCGGGGTAGGGTGGACACCGTCCACCACCAGAAAGCCTCAGATCGCCCTTCGCTGGGCGATGCCGACCCTACTTTTGACGCCAAGGCACCGGCTGGCCCAGCCAATGCTCCAGCTCGTTGTCGAACGGGGCGTAGTAGTCGCGCAGCCAGGCCTTGGCCGCTTCGCTGGGCCGGGGCTCTTCGCGGACCGTATTGATCCGCTTGGTCGCGTCCAGGGCTTTGCGGGCCGCCTTGTGCAGCGTGGTGTTCCCCGAGCGGGCGGCAGGATACATCTTGTAGATCAGCTTGTTCAGCTTGAGGTTCTTACACATCGGGCCCAGCGCGTTGGTCGTCTCCGGCGGACGCTGCAGTTCACCGCCCGGCGGCTCGGCGGGCAGGCCCAGATGCTCCCGCACCCGTCGCATCACGCCCGGCCGATCGCTGCGGAAGTCCGGCAACATCAACACTAACAACTGCTCCCGGCTAAACGCTTTTTCCAGCCGCTGCAAATGCTCGACGTACCGCCCGCGTTCGAGATACGAGTACGCCACGTTCGCCTCGATCCCCGCCGGGCCCCGCCCCGCCTTGTCGAGCCGCGGGTCTTCCATGCGAATCGCCTTCGCAAACGGCAACGCCTCGGCGCCCCACCCCACGCTCATCCGGTAATGCGACCACGCCCGCGACACCGGGTCACGCAGCACCACCAGCAGCCGGGCGTCCGGCACCAACTCGCGCATCCGATCCGTGCAGTAGTCCACCGACAGATATTCCGGCGTGATCTCGCCGCAGACCTGCTCGGGCTTTGCCTCTTGGAAGAACTCCAGATACGCCTCGACGCCGCGATCCCACAACCCGTCTTTGTTATCGAAGTAGTGCAGCTCTTTCTGCTCGGGCAGGAACACGTCGGGCTGCACCCGCAACATCTCCCACAGCGTCGTTGAACCGCAACGCATCCCGCCGAGTCCGAGAAAATCGGGTTTACGGTTTGACGACGCGCCGTCCGAGGTGGCCGACGTCGGGGCTGAGGTGGATTCGTGGCTGGACATACGCTTGTTGTATCGTCCACTTCAGACCAAGCCGACAACGATTTCTGGCGGCTTTATGGGTTGGTCGTCAACAAGCCCACGTGCTCCATCGCCTCGATCACCTCGGGGTCTTCGATCTCGACCGCGGGTTGGCCTTCCAACCACGCGGCGATCGCTTCGACCGCGCGGTCTTGCTGACCGCGGAACCCCGAGCCGTTGCCGTTGTGCATGATCGAAAAAATCGCGACCCGGCCGTTCTCGGCAAAGACATAACCCGACAACGTACTCACCCGGCGGATCGTGCCGGTCTTCGCGTACACCCGGCCGTTCAGGCTTTGGAGACGCCGCACGAGCGAGCCGCGGGTGCCGCTGATCGCGAGGCTGTTGAGGAAGTGCTCGCCGTGCTCGTGTTCGGTGAGCATGGTTTCGAGGAGCTGCGCCAACACCGCGGCGCTGACCCGGTTTTCGCGGGACAACCCCGAGCCGTCGGCCGAGACCACGGCCTGAGTGTCGATGCCCTGGCTCTGCAAAAACGCGACCGCCGCGGCGTGACCGCCCGCCCACGTGCCGCGAGCCTCGTCGTTGCCTTGGTGCAGTTCGTGCGCCCAGCCGTTGAGCTTGGCGAGCGCCTCGGCCATCATGTTTTGGCTATTGGTGTTGACCCGGCCGAGGACGTCGACTAACGGGGTCTGGTGCTTGGCGATCACCCGCGAGCGTTGAGCGGTGCGGGCATCGATGCGATCGGCGAGGCGGACATCGCCGCGGACCGTGATGCCGTGGGTAGCGAGGTGCGCCTTGAGCGTTTCGCCGAGGAACCGCCGCGGGTCGTCGACCGGCCTGCTGTACGGCCCGGCCGTCTGCGTGATTCCACCCCGCACGGCGTAGACGCTGCGATTTTTGTCCGGCGTCGGGCGTTTGTCGAGCACCGGAGCGTGCTCACCGCCGTCGCCCCGCGACTCAATTTTGCCGCGGATGACAAACCCGTCGCCCGCCACGGGGGGAACGGTCTCGATGGTGGCGGCCTTGCCGCGGGTCGTCGGCACGAACGTGAAGTCGACACAGTTGTCGTTGAAGTTCACCCCCGCGACCGGCGCGCCGTACCACTGCAGCCGATTGGCCGCGCTCCACGTCGGGTGGAACAACTCGTCATCGAACACGGTGTCGATCACCACCAGGTCGCCGCGGATGCGCACCACCCCCGCGTCGCGCAACGCCGTCGCCCAGTCGTCGAGGACCGACATCGCCGTACGGCCCTGGCGTGCGGCCAACGTCGGATCGCCGAAGCCCGGATCGCCGGTGCCGATGACGATCAGGTCGTTGCCCGCGATCGCCAACGTCGTGGTGAGCTCCGCCTCGGGGCCGTAGAGGTCCAGCGACGTGGCGGACGTCACCAGCTTCATGTTGCTCGCGGGGATGAACCCTTCGTTGGCGTGGCGGTTGGCAAACAACGTCTCGCCGGTCAACGCATCGACCACCACGACCGCAACCTGAGCTTGGTTGTTGTTCGCGGATTGACTTAACGCCCGGCTTAGCGACCCGGCCAAGTCCTTACGGCTCGGCGGTTCGGCCAAGTCGGCGTCCGCCGAATACACCAAACCCGTGAGCACAACCGCTGCGACCCAGGGCCGAGCCGATCTGCGACCGAACCAACCGTGGATCAAAGTCATGCCGTTACCCAAACCGATTCGAAACTTCTGCATAGCCACGCATCGTCCATCAATTATTCGACGGCATCAACCCGCAACAGCAAAACAATCTCGCTGTTGTCGGCGTCGACGCTGCTGAGCAAACTCGACGCCCCCGACAGAATCACCGCCCCACCGACCGGCACCCGGACGGTTGTCCGGTAAAACAGCGTGTCGCGTTCGGGCGCTTCGACCCGGGCGGTGTCGCCGCCTTCCGAGGGCAGAAGGCCCGCCGCTTTGATCTGCGTCGCCGCGGGGATCACGTCCGATTTGATCGCCACCACGACGTCTTGGCCGTCGCCCACCAGGGTTGGCAGTACATCGAGCACCACCCCGTCGCGCAGCACACTGAGCGTCGTGTCGAAACCTTCGGCGTCCGGAATCGCCTCGATGTCCGACAGGAACGTACGGTCACGCCCCGCGTAAACGTAAACCCGCTGGCCGTTGAACCCCACGTTGCGGGTCGAGGCGAATCGACTCGCCGCCGCATCGGCCAGCTTCGCCGAAACGTCACTCAGGTGCTCGGGCGAAACAATCAAGGCCCCTTCGTTATCGGTGAGCACGGCATCCACCACCGAGCGGGGCATGATGAAATAATCGCCCTGAATCTGGACCATCCGGCCCGCCTGGCGGTCCAGCGAACCCAGCAACGCGGCGATGTCGTCGTGGAATTCCGGGGTCGTTTGAATCACCAAAGAACCGGCGATTTCGCGGACGGTAAAAAGCTCTTGTTCCCAATACGCAACGTCCCCGATTGTCTCTTCTATCAATTGAACCACTTGCTCGATGCGCTCGGTCAGGGTGGCCATCGTTTCGACCTGCCCCTCGTCCACGAAGAGTGAAGCGCCCCCACCCCCACTCCCGCCGCCGGCTATTTCATTACCGCTTTTGGATTGACGACCACCCCCGCCCCCCGAACTGGTATTGCTGAGCGCGTCGGTGAGATCGAAAGACGGCGCAACTTGGTTCTGCACGGACACCAACAGCCCGCGGATGTCGTAGATCTCGGTGGTCAGGCGACGCTGCATGATCACCTCCGGGATCGAAACCACCACCACGCCGTTGATGACGTCCCAGTCGGCGTTGGCCGTCAGGCACATCAAGTCCAACGCGTCGGCGATTTTGGCATCGGTCAGCCGGAGCGTGATCGGGTTCTTGGCGATCTGGGACGCGTGGTTGGGATCGATGAGGGTGTTGACGCCCGCGTCCCGCTGGAGCCTTTCGAGGGCTGTGCTCAACGGGGTGTCGAGGAACTCTAGGCTGACCGTACGGGATAAGACCTCGTCGGCCAGCGAGGATGCACTGCTGTCCTCGGCGGACTGACCCCAGACCGTCGGGCCAGTGCACAAGATGACGAGCAAGCAGAGGCATGACACAGCCGGACGGATAGACAGCCTCGGACGGTAAATAAACGGAAGCATGACCGAACCTTTCGGAAAGAAGACCAACCGGCCGTAATGCCGTTTTACTATCGTGGAGATGCCGACGCGGTGCAAGCGTTGAGTCCGCCGGATTTAGTCCGTAGCCACGTCTTCCATCTTGAGCACCTGTTCGTCGGCGTGATACGACGAACGCACCAGCGGGCCGGACTCGCAGTGCCGGAAGCCGATGGCCTCGGCCATGCGTTTGTACTCCACGAACTGGGCGGGCGTGACCCAGTGCGAGATCGGCAGGTGGTTACGCGTCGGCTGGAGGTACTGGCCGATGGTCAGGATGTCGCAGGACTCGTGCACGCCGGGGTAGGTTGCGTTCGGGTAGGCAACTTCGGCAACGCGTTGATCCGCAAAAGCCGCTTGCGGCTTAGCGGGAGCATCGTGTTCCCAATACGGGTTAGTCGTCTGCTGCACGAGGTAACCGCCGCGGCGCAGCTTTTCGCCGAGCGCGGGTTTGAGCTCGCCGGTAACGGTGCGCTCGAGCGTTGCGCCCTCGGGCAGGTCACGATTGGGATCGGGGACCGCGAACGAGTCGCGGTTGGTCGCGGGACGATCGTCAGCAATCCCGGGGACGCGGGTGCCTTCGGTGACATCGCGCATCAGTTGTTCGACTTCGTCTTCTTTTTCGCCGATGCCGACCATGATGCCGGTCTTGACGGTCAGGCCCTGAGCCTTGGCCCGGCGGAGCAGTTCGATCGAGCGCTCGTAGATCGCCTGCGGCCGCACGGCCTTGTACATCCGCTTCACGGATTCCATGTTGTGGTTCAGGATTTCGGGGCGTTCATCGAGCACGATCTGCAGCGCATCCCAGTCCCCACAAAAATCGGGGATCAGCACCTCAATCTGCGTGCCGGGCGAGTGGCGACGGATCTCGCGGATGGTCTCCGCCCAGATCTCGGCCCCGCCATCGGGCAACTCGTCGCGGTTGACGCTCGTGATCACGATGTGCTTGAGCCGCATCAGCGCCGCGGCCTCGCCGACGCGTCGCGGCTCGTCGAGGTCGTACTCCGGCGGTCGGCCGGTCTTGATGTTGCAGAAGCCGCAGGCGCGGGTGCAGACGTCGCCGAGGATCATCATAGTCGCGGTGCCGCGGGCCCAGCACTCGCCGAGGTTCGGGCATTTCGCGGATTCGCAGACGGTGTGGAGCTGGTACTTGTCGACCAGCGAGCGCGTCTCGCCGTAGCCGGGGCCGCCGGGCAACGGGGCGCGGAGCCAGTCGGGCTTCTTCTTGCGGATGAACTCGAGGCCGCCCCCGGAACCGTTCCCCGAAGACTTGCCGCCGCTGCCGGGCACGCCCACCGGGGCCGAGGGCGGCTGGTTGTCCAGCACCATGTTGGAGAGTGAGATATTCACGCCAATATCCTAGCCGCTCCGCACCGCGATGTGCGATTGACCTCTTCACCAAACCGCCGGGACGGGACAAAAAACAACCGCCGAAGTATCCCTCCTCCGGGGTACCTCGGCGGTCGCACTACTTTCATATTTCCCGACCCGAGCGGGCCGGCCCCTGAAAGCGATGGCGGTGTGGTCCAATTCAGCCGACGGCGGACACCTCGACGAAACGCTCGACGCTCGGCAAGTCCTTGAGCACGTCGTAGCTGGCCACAATCGTGCCCTCTTCGCCGAGGGCGCCGGCGACGGGGTGTTGCTTGGCCAAGCGCGATTCCCAGACCCGCCAACGGCCGCCGCGGGGCGACATCGTCTGGGCTTTCTTGCGGATCCTGGCGTGGCGTTTGTTCTCGGCGATCACGGCCGGGTCCTTGCTCAAGAGACGCTGCAGCGTCTTGGTCGCCGCGGCCGAGGTCGGCTGCTTGACGATCTTGAGGTTGATCTTGGTGCCCGTGGCGAGTTCGTTGATGGCGGTCATGGTCCAAAGTCCGGGTAAGGCCGGGCGCATCGCCCGACGGTGTCGAGCCGCATAGTGTGCCAAATCCGTCCGCGCCGGTCAAGCCCCGCCCCCGGAAGTACGCCCGGAAGCACTCCTGAAAGCCTCCCCGGCAACCCGTCCCGAAGTCCCCTCATTCCCGGCGCTCTCCCCCGCGATCGCCGCCTCCACCACCGACCACGGCAGCCCGATGTCCGCCGTCACCACGCGACCCAACCACTCCCCGGCCACTTTCTCCCCAAAACCCGCCTTCTCGGCCACAAACGTCACCGTCAAATCCGCCCGCACCGCCTCGCCGCCGTCGCCACCCGCCACTTTCCCCGTATCCGCGTCCATCCCCGACGGCACATCCAACGCCACCACCCGCCCTCGGAATCCCCCCTTGAGCCCGCCGTCGGCTTCGAGGTCACCGCCCACCAACCGGCTCATCGCCCGCACCGCCGCCGCCGTGACTCCCCGCAACCCACCCTTCTCGGCTCCGTAACCCGTCCCGAGCAGCGCATCCACCACCACGTGGGCCGCTTCCCACTGCTCCGCGTGCCGTTCGACGTTTTCCGCCTCCGAGGCCGGCACGATCTGCCCGCCGCAACTCACCCACGCGTCCGCCATCACCCTCGCATCGCCCACCAAATCTTCCGGCCGCTTCACCGCGTACACCACCGGCGACATCCCCCAACACTTCAACTGCCTCGCCACCACATACCCGTCGCCGCCGTTGTTCCCGCCGCCGCACACCACCGCGATCCGCGCGTTCTCCTCGTCCACCTCAAACTCAAACGCCTCCCGCAGCACATCAAACACCGCCCCCGCCGCGTTGATCCCCGCGTTCTCCATCAACACCACCCCCGGGATGCCCAGCGTCTCGATCGCGTACCGGTCCACCGCCCGCGACTGCCGCCGGGTCAGCCGAACCGGGGCTTCCGGGGTATCATTCAAAAGCCTGTCTTCGCTCATCCGATCATCCTATCTCGCTCACGCGGATGTTCACGAATCGTCGTAGCCGCCGACCCGTCCGGTCGGCTCACCGAGGCCCTGCCGTGCGAATCGATATCAAAGACCACCGCGGCGACCCCCGGCTCACGGTCCACGTCGACCCCGCCCGGCCCCCCGCCGTCGTCAAAGCCTCCGACGGCCGCGGCCCGGCCATCAGCCTCAACTGGGACAAAACCCTCGACGACGAAGGCAACCTCCGCCAGTGTCCGGTCTGCTCCTGCCCCGAATTCTACGTCAAGAAAAACGTCCCCCAGCTCACCGTCTTCGCGTTGATCGTCGCCGCCGCCGTCATCGCCATGGTCTTCTACGGCTTCGGCCTCTCGACCCCCGCGCTCATCGTGCTCGGGCTGGTGCTGGGGCTCGACCTGTTGATCTACCTCTTCGCCGAGCGCTACCTTGTCTGCTACCGCTGCCAGAGCGAGTTCCACGAAACCCCCCTGCTGCCCACCGACAAACCCTGGGACGCCAACCTCGCCGAACGCTTCGCCCCGCCCCCGGAAGTTGCCCCGGAAGATTCTTCGACGCGCCCCGACGAGTCCACAAGCGATCAACCCGCCGATCGCGATGCATCCGACGACCGCTGACCGCACCACGCTGCGGTACACTCCACCGACCATGATCCAACCCGCCGATCCCAATCCGCCCCTGGTCATCGTCGGTGCCGGCGACCACGGCCAAGTCGTCGCCGACGTCGCCCAAACCGCCGGGCGTCAGGTCCTGGGCCACCTCGACGACGACCCGTCCCGCCCCAACCTCTTGGCCGACGACGACCCGCGCCTCGAACAGGCCCAGTTCATCGTGGCCATCGGCGACAACGCGATCCGCCTCAAGGTCCACGAACGCCTGCTCGACGAGGGCCGAACCCTGACCAACGTGATCCACCCCGCCGCCGTCATCAGCCCCGCCGCCACGCTCGGCCGGGGCGTGTTCGTCGGCCCGCTGGCCATCGTCAACGCCCACGCCACCGTCCACGACGCGGCCATCCTCAACTCCGCCGCCGTGGTCGAACACGACTGCGTCGTCGGCCGCGCCGCCCACCTGGCCCCCGCCGCCGCGCTCGCCGGCCGGGTCGAGGTCGGCGAACGCGCCCTGGTCGGTGTCGGCGCCAAGGTCCTGCCCGGCGTCGCCCTCGGCCAACACTGCATCGTCGGCGCCGGCGCCGTCGCCGTCACCGATGTCCCCGACTACACCACCGTCACCGGCGTCCCCGCCCGGCCGGTTTGAGTCCAACTCGCCGTCGCGGGGGCCTTCGGCCCACCCGCTAAACGCCGCAGGTTGGTCCGGATGTTCACCGTTTAGCGGCCGGCCCGCAGGGCCCCAATTCCCAACCGGCCCACCCGAATCTGAATCACCCCCCGATCCCCCGCCTCCACTCGGCCCACTCCCGGGATCATCGTCATCGTGGCCAGGCTCTTCGCCCGAATCCGGGGCGTGATCATCGCCCGTCGTTTCCGTCGACCCAAACAACGCCGCCCGGATCGACGCCAACTCTTGTTCGACGCCGTATTCGTCCTCGTCCGTCGCTTCGGGCATCCGCCCCGCCACGCGGTCCATGCTCACACACAGCAACGCCTGCGCCGCCTTCCGCCCCGTTTCCACCGGCACCTCGTCGTCCAGCGTCAGCCGCGCCAACCGGTTCACCGCGTGCACCCGCAGCCGCGACAACGCCAACGCCGCCTGCACGTCCGCCAACATCCGCACCCCCGCCACCGCTCGCCGGGTGTCAAGCGACGACGCCCACGCCGCGACGTCCGCCGGCGACATCTCCAGCCGCTGCGCCGCCTCCGCCACGTCTTCCACCCCACCCAGCATCACCCCCAACAACGCCGCGTGCCGTGCCCGATCCGGTTCCGATGAAGAAAAAGGTGTGCCCATACCCAGGGACGCGACGACTCGTTTGTGCGCACATCTTGCGGAAAAAGCTGCCCGGTCGTTACCCAAATCGATTGCAATCATGCAGATAAAAAATCTACCGCGAGCGCGATTTTTGTTTGGTTTTTGATACTTTTTGTGCGCACAATCGAGGATTATTCCGGAACTAGATCATTCAATTTGCTATAGAAGTGAGCAATGGGACACAACATCAATGGCTTTATCGCCGAAGCCTTACCACTTAAAAATGTCAGTCACCAAATAGATGACGCGGTGGTATGCGAGCTACCACAGGGATATGGCTTTTTGCCTTTACCTTTCAACACATACCCAGACATCGATGAAGAAAAAATATTTGATTGCATGGATGGCTTAAGCCGGTTTTTGTGTGATTGGGCTTGCCAACAATCACTGCAATTCACCGTGGTCTATATCGAAACCGAGTACTTTGCGGGGCCGGGAAGACAATCGGCTGTGGCTTGGCATGACGGCGAGATCGCATTTGGCCCTGCGTACTACACCAGCGAAGTCGACGAAATATCTCGAAGAATGGAACTCAAGTCAGAATGGTTACCGCATCCAATCAACCATGCTTTGCGTTTACTCAAAGTGGATCGAGGACGTGCATACGATGAATTTGATGCGATCACTCTTGGCTTGCACCGAAGCAATGAACGCTGGATCAAGGCGGCATCGGGTTAATGATTCGATATTAGCATCACGACCACGTGACACGCGATCGCTCGGTTCTCGCCGAGCGCATCGACCTTTTCGTGGGTCTTGCCCTTGAGGTTGATCCGCGACGCTTCGCAGTGCAGCAGGTCCGCCAGCTTTGCTTTCATCGCGGCCTTGTGCGGGCTGAGCTTCGGCGTCTGCAGGATCACCGTGATGTCGAGGTTGCCAAGCTCGTACCCGCCCCCCGGAAACCCATCCATCCGCATCACCGCTTCCCGGACAAACACCGACGAGTCGGCCCCCTTCCACCGCGGATCGTCGTCGGGAAAAAGTTGGCCGATGTCGTCCTGCCCCAACGCCCCGAGGATCGCGTCGGTGACCGCGTGGTACACCACGTCGCCGTCGGAGTGCGCGGCGCAGCCGCGGTCGTGTTCGAGCTCGACGCCGCCGACAACCAGCGGCAGGCCGGGCTCGAGGCGGTGCAAATCGAAGCCGTGGCCGATGCGGGGGTGCGGGGGCGGCGAATCGGGTTGGGGCATGAGGTCTTCTCGAGGAGAAATCAGGGTCGGCCGGTGGTCTGCATCAGCCGGATAAGCTTCTGCTGCAATCGTTCCTGCTCATCGGCGGTGTCGTTCATCTCGTTCCAGAACACGTCGTAGGCTTCCGCCGCGGCATCTTCACGGAAGACCAGTTCGCCTTGCTCGTCGATCGTCCACTGATACATGTGGTCGTGGAGGTGTTGCACCATCCCGCGGAAGGCCTGGGCCAGTTGGCGATCGGTCGCGCGGATGTCCCGCAGGGTGGAGACGTTGGAGGAACGGGACCAGCCGGTCATGAACTGACGGGCCGCGGCACCGGTGATGCCCTCACGTTTCAGCTCGGCCCGCATCTTCGGCTCGAGTTGATCGATCGCGGTGGCGAGCGCCTCGTTCGCCCGCTCAAACTCGTCGATCAACACCAAACGGGATTGGCAGCTCTCACGGTCGCGCAAAGTCGCCGCGTCGACCCCACCGGCAGCATCGAAGGCGTTGAAAACCTCGTGGTAGTCCTGGTTCGGGCCTTCCAGGGTACGCAGCACCGTGGCGGCGGCCCGCATCATGGCGGCCTCGTCGCCCCGGAGATCCCCCGAGATCCGGTCCAGTTCGCCGACGTAGTGTTTGAGTTGGTCCGATGCTTCCGAAATGTCCTCGCCACGCAGCGACCGTTGAAGCAATTCGATGTTGGCTTCACGCTGACGTTCCGCGATTTGGCCGAAGTCGCGCATACTCTCACGGTTGCTGCCGCGCTCGGCAAGACTGCCGAGTTGGCCGAGGGCAAAAAACCCGAGGATGATGATGAAGGTAGCCGAGGTCGCGAACCGTCCCCGACGGCTGATCATGTAAGCGATCCACGAAAACAAGCAGGCAATCAAAAACGTGACCACCACCGCACCCGTCAGCGACCCGAAAGCCTCGCCCGATTCAACGGGGCTGGCCTTACCGGAAATGGCGGGGATCAACTGGGGCAGACTGACGAGAATCGCCAGCGCAAGGTAGAGCAACGCCGCGATTTTGCTCCAAAGCCCCAAGCACTCGCCCCATTTAGGGCGGTGCGGCTCGGAGGCGGTCGACGAGTCAAAAGGGTCCGGAAGTTCTTGTTTCATTTGAGGCCGTACTCTTTGAGTTTGCGGTAGAGCGTGCGTTCGCCGATGCCGAGCATCTTGGCGGCTTGTTCGCGGTTGCCGGACGTGGTGCGGAGGGTGTCGCGGATGGCTTGTTTCTCGAGTTGGTCCAGGGACATGCCGCCCCCGGAAAATTTCGCGCCGCTCTCGGAATCACCGAGGCTGCCCGATGTTGCTTGCGAAACTTCCGGGGGCAGGTGGCGGGGTTCGAGGGTATCGCCGTCGGCGATGACGACCATGTTCTGGATGACGTTCATGAGTTGGCGGACGTTGCCGGGCCAGTCGTACTGCATCAGCGTCATCTGCACGTCCTCGGCGACCCCCGGAACTTCCCGTTCCATGTCCTTGGCGTACTGGGCGACGAAATGCCGGGTGAGCAACGGGATATCTTCCCGGCGTTCGCGCAACGCGGGCAGCTTGAGTTCCACGCCTTTGATCCGGAAGTACAAGTCTTCGCGGAACTCGCCTTCTTTCACACGCTCGGCCAAGTCGCGGTTGGTCGCGCTGACCAAACGGATATCGACGTTGCGTGGCTCGTTGCTGCCGACGCGGACGACCTCGCCGGATTGCAGCACGCGGAGCAGCTTGGCTTGCATGGACTTGGGCATGTCGCCGACTTCGTCGAGGAAGAGCGTGCCGTGGTTGGCGTATTCGAATCGGCCTTGGCGGTCTTTCTCCGCGCCCGTGAACGCGCCCCGGACGTGACCAAACAACTCGTCTTCGAGGATCGACTCGGACAAGCCCGCGCAGTTGAGCGGGGCGAACTGACGCTTGGCGCGTTTGGAGTTGTTGTGGATCGCCTGGGCGACGAGTTCTTTGCCCGTGCCCGACTCGCCGGTGATGAGCACGGGGATGGGCGACGGGGCGATCTGCTTCATCGTGGCGATGAGTTGGCGGATCGGCGGGGAGTTGCCGATGATCCCCTCGAAGCCGAACTGGTCGTCGAGGCGGGCCCGCAGGTCGTCGTTCTGCGCCCGCAGGAACACGGTGTTGAGCGCGTTGTTGCAGAGCGTGCGGAAGATGTCGAGGTCCAGCGGTTTTTCGATGAAGTCGAACGCGCCGCCCTTGATCGCGGCCTTGGCGGTGGGCACGTCGCCGTGGGCGGTGACCATGATCGTCTCGGCGTTGGGCTGGGTGGACCGCGCCGCGGCGAGCACGTTCATGCCGTCGTCGTCGGCGTCCATCTTCAGGTCGGTGACGACGAGGTCGAAGTTGCCGTGCTGGAGTTCGTCCTTCGCGTCGTCGAGCGAATGGACCAGCGTGCAGACGTGGCCGAGCCGACGCAACGCCTCGGCCATGACCTCGGCGTGGTCGGGCTCGTCGTCGATAACCAGGACTTGGGCCGTGATGGGGTCGTCGGGGGCGTCGGCGGTGGATTCGGGGGGTGGGGTCATGGCAGAGCGATTTAGCGATTTCGTGATTTGGCGATTGGGTGATCGTGAAAATCGGCCGTGATTGCCCGTGCGTTAAGGCTTTAGCCGACGTGCATAACTATAATTCAACGTGATGGTAGACGCCCAAAATAACTCGCGACGGCGGCCCCGCGTCGGCTGCGTGTCGTACCTCAACGCCAAGCCGTTGATCCACGGCCTGGACCCGGAAGACGTATCCCTGTCGCTCGACGTACCCGCGCGGTTGATCGATCGGCTGCTCGCGATTCCCGCCGGCGAAGGCGCTTCCGGGGGCGTCGATCTCGCGTTGTGTTCGATCGTCGACCACTTCCACCACCCCGAGGGGACGCGGTTGGTCCCGGTTGGCGGGATCGCGTGTGAGGGGCCGACGCTGACCGTCCGCTTGTTCAGCCGGGTGCCGATCGAACAGTTGACCACCATCCACGCCGACACCGACAGCCACACGTCCGTGCTGCTGCTCCGCGTGCTGCTGCACGACCTCTACGGCCTGACGCCCGAACTCATTCATTACAACACCCGGGCACCACAAACCGCATCCGATACGTTTTTTCCGGGGGCAATGCTGCTCATCGGCGACAAGGTCGTCACCCGCGCTCCCGCAGCGACGGTCTACCCCTACCAACTCGACCTCGGCGCCGCGTGGCACGACCTGACCGGCAAGCCGTTCGTGTTCGCCACTTGGCTAGCCCGAGCGCAGGACGAAGCCACCGACTTCGGCGATTTACCGTCACGCCTCGCCGCGCAACTCGACCGCAACCTCGGCCGACTCGACGAGATCGTGGCAACCTACGCCGCGCCGCACGGTTGGCCGGCCGACCTCGCGGCGGACTACCTCGGCCGAATCCTGCGCTACACCATAGGGCCGCGCGAGCTCGACGCGATCGAACACTTCCGCGGTCGGCTACGGGCGTTGGGCTTGATCGCCGCCGACCCCGCCACGCGGCAGGCGCAGCAGCAACAACAGTGAGTGGCCGTTATGTTCGTTTCACCGCCTTCGATCGTCGCCGCCCGCGGCACCCCGGGTCATTGACCCGGGGCTAAATGTTGAATCTTCCACTATCGCCCGCTCCACACCCGCCTACCGCTGCAAGCCGCTCGCCGACGTCGCCCCGACGTGGCTCGATCTCGACGCGGCGCACCGCCTGACCATCCTCCGCCACGCCGAGGCGCTCCACGACTCGCTCGACCCCGACGCCGCCTACCCGTTCGAGTACCTCGCCTACCGGCTCACCGGCTACCGCCGCGACCACGGCGACGACTCGCTGCTCGTGGGCCAAGCCGTGCTCCCCGACCTCCGCACGCTCATTGATCAACTCAGCAAGACCCTCGCCCTGCCCGCCGCCGACGGCCACGCGAAAACCGCCGACGCCCTGGCCAGCGAACTCAACGTCAGCACCAAGACCCTGTCGCGTTGGCGCAAGGCCGGCCTGCGCTGGCGGTGGATCGTCCCGATGAAAGGCGCCCGCCCGGTCATCGGCTTCACCGCGGATGCCGTCGAACACTTCCGCGCCCATCAATCCCAGCGCGTCGCCAAAGCCACCACGTTTTCCCAGCTCACCCCCGCCCAGCGCGAACGCATCATCGCCCGCGCCCGCCGGCTCGCTTCGACCACCGACGCGACGTTTAACCAGGTCGCCGCCCACCTGGCCAAACGCACCGGCCGTGCGCTCGAAACGATTCGGCTGATCCTCGAAAAACACGACCAACAACAAAGCCACGCCGACGACAAACTCTTCGCCGACCGCTCCGGCCCGCTGACCGCGCGACAAAAGCGCCTGATCTCGCGGGCCCACCGCATGGGCGTCGGCGTCGGCAAGCTGGCCGAGCGTTTCCGTCGCAGCCGGGCGACGATCCACCGGGTGGTGTTGGACCGCCGGGCCGGGCGGGCGTTGCGGTTGCCGTTGGAGTTTGTGCCCCACGCCAACTTCACCCGCGAAGACGCCGCGGACGTCTACCTCCGGGCCAGCCTCGAACCGGCCCCCGGAAGAAGCACCAAAACCGGCTTAACGGGGCCGTTTTCCGGGGGCCGGCTGTCCGCCGTGCCCGTCGACGGCCTGCCCGAAGGGCTCCAGCCGCTCTACACCCAACCCGTCGTCAGCCCCGACAAGATCCGCTCGCTGTTTCTGCGTTACAACTTCCTGAAGCACCGCGCGATCGCGAGCCGCGAGAAGTTTGCCCACGCCCCGGCCCGCGCCGCCGACCTCAACCGCTTCGAGGCCGACATCGCCCGCGCAGCCCGGGTCCGCAGCCTGCTGGTCACCTGGCACCTGCCGGTGGTGCTCTCGGTCGCCCGCCGGCACCTGGTGGGCAAGCCCGACAACACGGTCAACCACCTGCTGCAACTCCTCGAGCTCGGCAACCCCGTGCTCATCGACGCGGTCGAACGCTACGACGCCGCCGGCCGGCCCACGTTCGAGTCGGTGCTCACCAACCGACTACTGCAGACCTTCGCCGCGCCGGTCGGCACTTTCGCCAAGCGCGGCCCGGGCAAAGCCCGCAAACGCGCGACCGCCGCCGAGGTCATGCAACGCATGATCAACCTCGCCGACGAATCGGGCGTGCACCTGGCGATCACCGAAGAAACGCCGACGCCGGAAGACGCCGACGACATCGGATAATGCAAACCCTTTAGCCCCGGGCTTTGCCCGGGGGCGGGAATATGGTCACCGCTGTCCCCAGGCAAAGCCCGGGGCTAACGGGGATTCACTCGCCCAAATTCCCCAGGTCGTACTCCAGCCGCATCGTGCTGGGCATCATGTGGTTCGCCCCGCGGTAGGTGTACACCCGGCCCGAAACGATAAATACCACCTGATCGCCCTTCTCCACCACGATCTCTTCCATCAGTTCCAGCAGCTTGCAGGGCATGACCAGCATCGGGGCCTCGGCCGCGGCGGAATTTTGGCCATCCGCCTCAAACGCGAACATGATGTTGGACGCCTCGCCGCCGACCGCGCCGCCCAGCCCACGGATCAGTCGGCCGGCCCGGTTGACCAGGTATTCCCCCTCCCGCAGCAGCCTTTCCTCGGCCTCGGTCTTGGGCTTGATGCCCTGCAGGACCTCGTCGAGTTCCATGTCCACCGGCGACGCGACGGGCGACGTGTCCGGTCGACGCGGGGCTTCGCCGCGGTCGTCGAGCATGGCTTCCATCAGGTCGATCGGGTCCGGCCCACGCCCGGGGCCGTCGCCTCCGCTGTCGAACGTGGCCTCGGCGGCTTGGCTGCCGAGTTCTAAATCGAAGTTGTCTTCGGGCACCGGCTCGGTGATCGGCGCCGCGCCCTCGGCGTTCGTACCCGGCGGCAGCTGCCGCGTCCCGGCGATCGCGGTGGGCAACAGGTAGTTCACGCCGCGGTAGGTGTGGACCTGCCCGGTGAGGGTGAAGCCCAGATCGACGCCGTCGCGTTGGTCGAGCGTGTCCTGCATCGACGACAGGCGTTGGCAGCGTTGCACGATCATCGGCCGAAGGTCGGGTTGGCCGGGCACGACATCGAAATCGAAGATCCAGTACGAGGCGTCGTCCACCGCAAGCAGCCGACCGGGACGCTCGATGACGAACTCGCCCTCGCGGCGGAGCTTGGGCAGCGGCGCGCCGGGCAGGACGCCGATGACCGACGCGTCGAGGTCGACCGCCGCCGCGGGGACGCCGACGCGGTTGGGGATGACTTCGATCGCCGGGTTGGCCGAGGGCGCGACCGCAGGCGCGTCTTCGCGCTCGGCGATCAGGTTGTCGATGATCTCGCGGGGCGTCTCGCCGGTCTGCGCCGAGGCCGAGAACGAGACCGCGGTGACCCAGGCCAGAGTCATCCATGCCGACAAGATGGAAGCCTTAGGTTTCATACGCGGGATCGATCTCGAGACGCGGAAGCGGACGTCGGTTCAAGCACCGGTGGTTTCGGAGGACAACGACGACTCGGCGGGCGGCGTGTCAGAGTTTCCGGGGGTGGGCAGGGCGTCGGGGTCGACACGCCACGCCCGGATGCTGACGGCCGACCAGCCGAAGCCGGCTTCCCAGACCAGGTCGACGGTGGACAGCCGGCGGCCGCTGGTGCTGGGCCGAACGATATCGACCTTGGCGTCGGCGCCGCGGATGTACACCGCGCGGACCTCGACGGCGGGGAAGGCGTCGGCGGCCAGCGGCGTGGCGACGGGCTCGAACTCCTGGTCGGTCTTGACTACCTTGCCCTTGTCGTCGATCTGCAGGGCCGGCACGTTGGTGGGGATCAACGCGTCATTGCCCAGGGCATACACCACCAAGGCGTACGTCTCGGGCGTGGTGCGCGGCGGCATCAACACGGTGTACGGGCCGTTGAGCGGCTCGGACTCGAGCGCTTTTTGGATCGAGGCGACGGCCACGCCGCGGACGGGCTTGGTGTTGGGGTTGCTCGACGCCAGGTCGCCGTCCACGGCGGGGATGTTGGTGTACGGCGAACACGCGGGCAGCGTCAGCACCAACGCGGAGAGCAGAAGCGGCAAAGACTTGAGCGGCATGGAGATCGTCCCTGATCGAGTGGTGAAGTCTGCAGACATGATATCACAGTCGCCGCGCGACCCGATCGAGATATTCCGCGCGTTTAGCCGCGGATCGCAGATTCGCGCTGCGCTCGTGGGAACTGAACGCCGCGGGGAACGGCGATCTGCGATCGCCCGCTAAACGAAACCCGTAACTTTGTGTTTTGGGTGACCGGAAATTCACGAATCCCCGGCGGTCACTCGACCGTGACGGACTTTGCGAGGTTGCGCGGCTTGTCGACGTCGTGCCCGCGGAGGACGGCGGCGTGGTAGGCCAAGAGCTGCAGCGGCACCACCGTCAGCAGCGGCTGGAGCGCTTCGGCGATGTGCGGGACGCGGAAGACGAAGTCGGCGTACTTCTCGATCTGCGTATCGCCCTCGGTCGCCACGGCGAGGATCCGGCCGCCGCGGGCCTTGACCTCTTCGATGTTGCTGATGACTTTGTCGTATTGGCTGCCCTGGGTGGCGATGAAGACGACCGGCATGCCCTGGTCGATCAGGGCGATGGGGCCGTGCTTCATCTCGGCGGCGGGCATGCCCTCGGCGTGGATGTAGCTGATCTCTTTGAGCTTCAGCGCGCCCTCGAGGGCGACGGGGTACGAGTAGCCCCGGCCGAGGAACAGCCAGTTGTCGCGGTCCACGACCTGCGCGACCGCGTCGCGGATCAGGTCGGACTGCTTCACGATCTCGGCGATGTGATCGGGAACCTGTTCCAGCTGTTGGAGGTAATCCGAGATGGTGTCGGGCGAAAGATAACGGCGCCGGCCAACGTAGAGCGCCATCATCGTGAGCACCGCGACCTGGCCGACGAAAGCCTTGGTCGAGGCGACGCCGATCTCCGGGCCGACGCGGAGATACACGCCCGCATCCGTTTCGCGGGACATCGTCGAGCCGACGACGTTGACCGCGCCCAGCGCCAGCGCGCCGCGGCTCTTGGCTTCTTCGAGGGCCGCGAGGGTGTCGGCGGTCTCGCCGGACTGGCTGATCGAGATGATCACGCTGCCCTCTTCGATGATCGGGTTGCGGTAGCGGAACTCGCTGGCGTAATGGGCGACCGACGGCATCTTGGCGAGGTCTTCGAACAAGTATTCGCCGATGAGCCCGGCGTGGTAGGCGGTGCCTTGCGCGCTAAGGATCACACGCTTGGCTCTGACGAGTTCGCGCGAAAGATTCGAGAGACCGCCGAGGACGATCTGGCCCTCGCGGGTGTCGATCCGGCCGGTGAGGCAGGTGCGGATCGAGTCGGGCTGCTCCATGATCTCTTTGAGCATGAAGTGCTCGTAGCCGCCGAGCTCGATTTCTTGGAGGTCAATCTCCAACTCGCTGACCTGCTGAGTGACTTCGACGTTGTCGATGGTCGTCGTGCGGAAATCGACTGCCCACGGCTTGCCGGTCGCCTTGGCGGCGGCGATGTCGATGCCCGCATCATCGCCCCAGCCGTCGACCGGCCCGGCGCAGAGACGGGCGACCTGGTAGTCGTCGAGCGTGATGGCCTGCGTGGTGTGGGCGACGATGGCCGACGGGTCGGACGCGACGACGTAGGCGTTCTCGGCGACGCCGATCATCAGCGGGCTGCCCTTGCGAGCGGCGACGAGCGTGTGCGGCTCGCGGGTGCACGTGACGGCGATCGCGTAGGCCCCGGTGACTTCCCGCAGCGCGGTCTGCACAGCGGACTCCAAGGCCGCGCCATCGAAGTCATCACTTCCGGGGGTGTCGCTTCCGGGGGCCGGCTGGTACAGCTCTGCGATCAGCTTGGCCAACACCTCGGTGTCGGTCTGGCTGGTGAAGACGTGGCCCTTGCCTTCGAGGTAGGTGCGCAGGGCGCGGTAGTTTTCGATGATGCCGTTGTGGACCAGACTGATGGTGTGGCCCGACGCGGTGGTGCCGGTGTGGGGGTGGGCGTTGGCTTCGGTGGGTTCGCCGTGGGTCGCCCAGCGGGTATGGGCGATGCCGAGCGTGCCGTCGTACTTCCGCGGGTCGGCGTTGATGAGTTCTTCGAGGACGCTCACCCGGCCGACGCTGCGGGCATACTCCACACCTCCCCCGGAAGACGAACCCGGCGTCGTGATCGCCACGCCCGCCGAGTCGTAGCCGCGGTATTCCAGCCGCTTGAGGCCTTCGACCAGCAACGGGGCCGCTTGCTTGTTTCCAACGTAGGCCACGATTCCGCACATAGGCGAGCCTCCTGATCGTCTGGGCGTGGACGGCCACCCGTCAAGGGGTGTCCGCGGGAACGGTCTCTCCCGGCCGTTGCCGGAAACCACCCCAACTATGCCCCGATTATACGCCCGGGCCAGCGATCCAATCGACCTCTCGGCTGGCCGCGGCGAGGGTCAGGCCTTCTGTGCCGGTTGTGCGGGCCGGGACGTGGTGCGTCGTCGCCAACGGCGCCAACGGGTCCTCGGGCAGGTCGACTTCCCAGAAGCCCTGGCCCAGCGGGTACTTGTCGCTGGTCATGCAGGGCGAGCCGGCGTTGAGGCATTCAAACGCCGGGCCGCCGGTGAAACTCGACTTCGCGGGGTCTTTGCCGTTGTACTTTCCTGAGCTGTTCTCGGAAGCTATTCCGGGGGCGGGGGCCGGGGGTAAGACGTGCCACGGCTTATGGATATGGCCGTGCATGTAAACCACCCGGCCGCGGCACGCCGTCAACTCCCGCCGGAGCGCCTCGGCTTCCTTCAAATCGTGTGACCACGCGCTGGGCACCCGCGGCGGCAGCGTGCACGGGTAGTGACACAACACCAGCAACGCCTCGCCCTCGGGCACCGCCCGGATCGCCTCCACCGCACCCCGGAACTGCGCCTTGCCCAACGCCCCCCGCGAGAACATGCGGTTCGGGATCGCCGAGTCGAGCGCCAACAACCGCCAACCCGGCCGGAGCTCGCGCACGTGCGGGAACTCAGTGGGCATGACCTTCTGCAAGATCGTCTCGATCCGCTTCACCCGCCTACTCCGAAACGTGTACCGGTCGTGATTCCCCGGCACCAACACCCCCGGAATCCCCGCCCCCGCGGGATCGTCCTCGACCAGAGGCGCAACCACTTCGAGCAAGTCTTCAAACTCGCGCTCCAACGACGACGTACTCACGTCCCCCGAAAACAGCACCATGTCCGGCGACAACGACTTGGCCTTGTCGACCAACGCCGGCAATAACGCGTGGTTGAACCGGTGCCGACGATTCATCAGCAGGTTCGTGTGCGCAAACACCCGCTTGCTCAGCAGCCGCCGCGGATGCACGTCGAGGGTAAACAGATGGATGTCGCCGAGGACCGCGAGTTTCATGAGCAAAGTCTACCGGCAGGATATGAGAGCCGAGGCGGTGATCTGGTGATTTACTCCGTGGCGAACCGGTGGGCGACGCCTCGCGTCGCGAGGGCCGGCGGCGCATCACCGCCGTGGTCATTCCCAACCAAGCCTTCCGGCAACTCAATTTCACCGAATCGCGACAGATGGAAATGATCAAACTCGACCTGGTAACCCACCACATGCAGGTGTAAGCCCAGGTTCCTCGCCGCGGGATCCACCGGCATGGCCAGTACGGTCCGTCCGTTGACCTGAATCTCGCCCATCCCCCCAGCGCGGACCAGCCGTACATCAACCGGCGTCTGCCCGTCGGCCACCAGCCACGGCGAGCGATGGGCATACGACGAAGAGAGCCCGTGCGAACGCAGCGACAACACCGACCGCTCGGCGGGCCAGCGCCCTTCGTTCTGGATACTCAACATCAACACCGCGTGCGGCCCGTCCCAATAATCCGACACGTTGTCTTCCCATTGCGCTGCCCGATCCAGATCGACCAGCCCGATCGAGATCGCGTTGGGCCATCGCATGTGAGACTCGCCCGTGGGTACAAACGTGAAACGCGACTTGAGGTCAAAGTTGCCAATCCCGCGCGGCCGCTGGAGATAAGCCTGGGTGTAACGTCCGGGTACCTGACGGGCGAGGAACGGTTCACCGGCCCTAACCTCATCATCGAGCCACCCGGGTTTGTCGCCGAACGTAGCTCCATCGACCCCAACCAACTCGGCGTTCAGCGAGACGTGATCGTCGGCTCGATCCGCCACCTCGGCGGGCCCATCCCCCGCCGCCGGCCGCGCTTCGGCCAGCCGCACCAACCAGGCACGTTCCTGAACGGGCCGAGAATCCAGGAACTCGCGCGGATGGGCCTCGACGACACGCATCATGTCGTCCCACCTGCCAACGGCCCGTGCCGCGTGGAAAAAATCCTCGGGGTCGGTACCCAACGGCTGATCCTCCGAAGCCACCCCGGCCAACGCCGCCCAATGCCCCGCCTCATCCCATCGGCCTCGATCCAGCAAGTTTCGCACCAGCATCCCGTCGGTGAGTTGGTCCGGCCGATACCCCGCCCGCACCGCGGCGTCCAACAAAGCGGCAACCCAATCCGTCTGGCGTTCGGACTCGGCCCGCAACGCCGCCAGCATCCAGCGATCCCACCGCGGGTCGCGCTGACCAAACCGCAGATAGCCGCCGATCCGTCCCTCGTAGGGCAGGTGATGGAAACCGATCCGGCCGGGTTCGGCGACCATTGAATAGGTCTTAACACCGGGGCGCACCAACCGGAACTCGACGGGCCGATCGGGATGCCGATCCGTAACGCGGTTGAGGTCACCGACCCAGATCAGCGGCTCGTCGGCCCCGTGGGTGAAGACATCGCCTGCCGCGACCCCTTTACGCGCCGCCTGTGTGCCGGGGTAGACCCGCGTCGTCACCCGGCCCCGCCAGGGCCACTTCGGCCAGTCTTCTTCATCGAAGCCGCTCAAGCCTTCGAGTAAGCGGTCACGCACCGCCTCCAACTCGGCCGGGTCAATATCCCCGGTCATCCAATCCGACGGCACCATCCGGCCCACCGCCGCATCGTCGCCCCAAGACGGTAACGACACGACCGAAACCACAACGCCGAGCGTCATCATGACGCCGAGCGAAAAACTTCGGCGGGCGAAGACGCAAAATTTACAGGCCACAATCCGCATACTGTCTGCTCTCTTCCGGCAGCGCCGCGTCGCCAGTCACGCCGGGGCCGTCGTGGGTGTAGTAATCGTTGAGTACCGCCCGCCAGTCGTCGGTGGACTTGACCTTGATGAACGCGGACTTGATCGCGTCGGCCTCGGGGTGGTGGCGGCTGAACTTGATGCCGAATTTGCGCATCATCCGCGACGCCTGCGCCTCGCCGTGGCAGCGGACCGAGAGATCGAAGTGTTCGAGCAACACGCCGCGTTGTTCGTGCACCGTTGGCGCGACCGCGGATCGGCCGGCCATGAGGGCGCGGGCCTGCGTGAAGATCCACGGGTTGCCGATGCAGCCGCGGGCGACGCTGACCCAGTCGACGCCGGTATGCTCGAGCATGCGGAAGATGTCCTCGGCCCGCCAGATGTCGCCGCTGCCGCCGATCGTGAAGTTTTGTTGTCGGGCTTTTTCACCGTAGCGTTCCGTGAGTGATTTCAACTCGGACCACTTCCCCGGACCAACGTACTTCTGCTGCACCGTCCGGCAGTGCACCGTCGCCCCGGCGTACCCCAACCCGAGCGCCGCCTCGAACACCCGCTCGAAGTTTTCCTTCATCTCCGGCGTGTCGTCGTACGCCCGGCGGAGCTTCGTGGTCAACGCAAACCCCGCTGGCACCGCCGCCTTCACCGCCGCGAGAATCTCGATCGCCTCGTCCGGCACGCTCAGCAGATGCCCGCCGCGACACTTCTTCTTGATCTTCTTCACCGGGCAGGCCAGGTTCACGTCGACCACGTCGTAGCCCAGGCCCACCAAAATCTTCGCCCCCGCCGCGATGTCGTCGGGGTGGCTACCCATGAGTTGCCCGCAGATCGGGTGGTCGCCCGGCGGAATCTCGGCGTGCTTCAGCCCCTTGCCCCCCGCGATCAGGAACGCGTCGAGCATGGCTTCGGTGATGCAGTACGGGCAGCCGTGCTTCCGGGCGACCAGCCGCATCGCCGCGTCGGAATAGCCGGCTAGGCCCGCCTGGTAAAACGGCGCGTCGATCTCGATCTGTCCGCCCAAACGCAGCACCGGGTTTATGCGCCCTCCCCGGCGAACTCGACCCGCTCGTACAACTCGGCCAGCGGAAGTTTCGTTTCGATTTCGGGGAGCTCGATCACCGATTCGAGGCCTTCGTAGAGCTCGGCTGAGAAACCTTGGTCGCCGCGCCGCCACGCCACCACACGCGGGCAATCGGTCTCGATCAGCAGATAAACTCGTAACGTCGGAATGGTGAAGTAGGCTTCACGCTTCTCGCCCTCGTCGAGGCGGCGGGTGGAGTCCGACAGAACCTCGGCCACGACCACCGGCCGATCCTGAAAAGTCTGGTCCGGCGGGTTTGAGTCGCACACCACGATGCCATCGGGGTAGTAGAACCGCGTGTGGCTGGACATCAGCACGCGGACTTTGGTATCGGAATTAAACGGCTCGCACGGATGACCCCGCAGACGCGATCCAAGGCTGATGCTGAAATTCCCCGCCACGCGGTTGTGGATGATCTTCGCCCCCGCCATGGCGTAAACCACCCCGCCGAGGTACTCGTGTTTCACGTCCGACGCCAACTCGCCGGCGAGGTAGTCGTCAATCGAAACCAGCGGTGGGGTCGGCGAGGCGCTCATCACCACATTTTACCGTGCCGGCCAAGCGGAACAACGCCCGCGATTTGTCATTGTCCGCCTCGCATGCGACGATGCCGTGGTGAAGGAATTAAACCTCCAATCCCGGACGAGATCGCGGTTGGCGGTGGGCATCTGCGCCCTGTTCGTCGGCCTGGTCGGCTGCGCCGCTCCGCTGACCATGAGTCAGGAAGAAGAGCGCCAGCGTCTCGCCCAGCTCGACTACCCCGAAGACGCCGAGTACGGCCCGGACCTGGACATCGTGGTGCGCCGGGAGGGCGACCGCCTGACCTTCATCAACCGCACCGCCCGCCCGGTCCGCGACGTGCGGGTCTGGCTCAACCAGCAGTACGTCCGCGACCTGCCGGCCATCGAGATCGGGCCCGACAACCGCTTCGCTCTGGACCGCTGGGTCAACGAACACCGCGAGCCGTTCCCGGTGGGTTCGCTGCTCGCGCCCGACGCCGCGTTCCCCGTGGTGTTGGCCGAGTTGATCGATATGGACACCGGGCTTCGGCATCGGCTGCTCGTCTGGCCGGACGACACCAACCCTTGATCCACGCCTCCTCGGCCCCGACGCCGAACGTTCAGCCACCGTCGACAAACTTCCCCCACCCGCCCACCAACCCCGGGACCCAAACCCTATGACCACCACCGTTGCCGCCCAGCCCACCGACGCCTCCGTTTTTGAACTCTCGGCCGCCGAGCTCTACGCCCGCTACCGCAAGCACCTCTGCAAGGTTCCGGGGCTGAACATGAGCCTCGACATCAGCCGGATGCCCTTCGGCAAGAGCTTCTTCAAACACATGGAACCCGCGATCCAAAGCGCTTACGCCGCGATGGACGAGCTCGAAGGCGGCGCGATCGCCAACCCCGACGAAAACCGCATGGTTGGCCACTACTGGCTGCGTGCCCCGGGCTTGGCCCCCGAAGCCGAACTCACGAAAGCCATCCACGACACCGTCGAAGACGTCAAAGCCTTCGCCGACGCGGTCCACGGCAAGTCGATCACGCCGCCGTCCGCCGCAAAATTCACGGATGTGTTGTCCATCGGCATCGGCGGCAGCGCGTTGGGCCCGCAGTTCCTCGCCGACGCGCTCGGCGGCCTCAAACGCAAAGACAAGATGAAGGTCCACTTCATCGACAACACCGACACCGAAGGCATCCGCCGGGTGCTCGACGGCCTCGGCGCGAAGATGAAGTCCACCCTCGTCCTGGTCATCTCCAAGTCCGGCGGCACGCCCGAGCCCCGCAACGGCATGATCGAAGCCCAGGCCGCGTTCAAGGCCAAGGGCCTGGACTTCGCCAAGCACGCCGTCGCCATCACCGGCGAGGGGTCCAAGCTCGACGGCGTCGCCAAGAGCGAAGGCTGGCTGAAAACCTTCCCCATGTGGGACTGGGTCGGCGGACGCACCTCGGTCATGGCGACCGTCGGCCTCGTGCCGCTGGCGTTGCAAGGCATCAAAATCGACGACTTCCTCGCGGGCGCCCAGAAGATGGACGAGATCACCCGCAAACCCACCACCAAGAAAAATCCCGCGGCGCTGCTCGCGCTGATGTGGCACCTCGCGACAAATGGCACCGGCGAGAAAGACATGGTCATGCTGCCGTACAAAGACCGGCTGCTGCTGCTGTCACGCTACCTCCAACAACTGGTCATGGAATCACTGGGTAAGTCCCACGACCTCGACGGCGACCTCGTCGAGCAGGGCATCGCCGTGTACGGCAACAAGGGCAGCACGGACCAACACGCCTACGTCCAGCAACTCCGCGACGGCGTCAACAACTTCTTCGCCACGTTCATCGTCGGCCTCCAGGACACCACCACCCCCGGCAAGAACATCATCGAAGTCGAAGACGGCGTCACCGCGGGTGATTATCTCAGCGGCTTCTACCAGGGCACCCGCACCGCGCTCTTCGAGAACGGCCGGGCGAGCATGACCCTCACCTGCGACAAGATCGACGCCAAGACCGTCGGTGCACTCGTCGCGCTCTACGAACGGGCCACCGGCGTATACGCCACGCTGGGGAACATCAACGCCTACCACCAGCCCGGCGTCGAAGCCGGCAAGAAAGCCGCCGCGACTGTGCTGGATGTGCAAGCCAAGGCCGTCGCCGCATTGACCGACACCCCCCAAACCCCGGCGGCCATCGCCGAGGCGATCGGCGAGGCGGACGCCGCCGAAACGATCGAGCATGTGTTGGCCCACCTCGCGGCGAACAAACGGATCGGCAAAAAAGGAAATGCCTTTTATGCCGCTGATTGAATTTCGCTTTGGCGCAACACACCGAAGACGACGCCGCAACGAAATCATCCAACGACATTCAGCCTGCAGGCCAGCCCCTAACGCCGGGTGTGAATCTCAACAACCGATGGGTAAGTGATGGGCTCAAGACTCGATGGCGAACAAACCGTTCCCGCATCCATCCCGGCAAAGCGACCCGCCCACGGGAACTACTATCCCCAACTCGATGGTTTGCGGGCGATCGCGGTGATCGCCGTTTTAATCAGCCACTGGACCTCGAGCAATGATTTCCTGAAAATCAATATCGGAGCGGTGGGGGTCAATGTCTTTTTCGTCCTCAGCGGCTTTCTGATCACCCAGATCCTTCTCAACGCCCGCGAAAAGAGCGGCACCAAAACAAGTAACCAAGTCGTCCTCAAAGCGTTTTATGCCCGGAGACTGCTGAGGATCTTTCCGATTTATTACGCGGCCATTCTGGTGGGCGTCCTCTGCGACTGGCAGCTCATGCGCGAAGACGTCTGGTACCACTTGCTTTATCTTTCCAACATCCGAGACACGGTCCGGGGCAGTTGGTCCCCGGGCCTGGGGCATTTATGGTCGCTCTCGGTCGAAGAACAGTTTTATCTGGTCTGGCCGATCATGATGCTAAGCGTCCCACGGAAGTATTTACGCCCCATGATGCTGGGGGCGATATTGCTCGCCATCGTATTCCGGGTTGCGATGGCGTATCTCGGGACCCCTCATTCGTCCATGGCCGAGATTATCCTGACGCCCGCATGCCTGGACT
This sequence comes from Planctomycetota bacterium, assembly GCA_039199695.1. Taxonomy (GTDB): domain Bacteria; phylum Planctomycetota; class Phycisphaerae; order Phycisphaerales; family Phycisphaeraceae; genus Algisphaera. Next base: position 34,544 of record JBCCST010000005.1, read on the forward strand.
GCCTTGCGGGCGGGGCTTTGCTCGCTTTATTGATCCATCAGCGCGGAAAAATGATCGCCTGCCCGGCCTGGGCCATCGTGACGTCGGTCCTTGCGTCCATTGCGGTCATCGTCGCGATATGTTGGGTTCCCTTGGCCGAAGGGCTCTGGTGGATACAACCGGTGTTCTTCCGCGGGGCGAGCGCGGTTTTGGGGGTAGCGATGGTGGTGGCTTGCGTAAACGGAATCAAGGGCCCGGCAGGAAAACTGCTTGAGTTCGGACCGCTGCGGTATCTGGGACGCATTAGTTACGGCGTATATGTGATACACACACCTATGCCGACGCTGAGCCATACGATATTAAAGTTCTTCGATGTATCTCATCACGTGTCCGGGGCTCTACTGAGTCTGACGGTCCTGTCGCTTGCCTTGCTACTAACCATCACGATTGCTTCGTTGTCTTGGTACCTGATGGAAGCCCCGCTTAATGGCTTGAAACGCTATTTCCCGTATGTGCCCAACTCCGGCCCCGGTCGCACGGCAAATTAATCTGCGTTTCGATCGGCCATCTGTGGCGAACGATGGATCATGGACTCACGAAAATGGCTCGACTCACGGGGTATCTCGATCGCCTCGACGATCGCTTGCCGGCAGATAAGCCTCGGGCCAGAACTACTCAATCATCTTGAGTAATTGCGCTTCATCCAACGCTTCATTACAAACCACCACGACCACGGGCTCGGTGAGGTACTTCTGCGCGACCGCGCGGATATCCTCGGCGGTCAACGCTTCGACCTCGGCGAGGAAGTCGCGGCCGGTGAGGTCGTCGATGCCGTAGAGCAGGTCCAACGCCTGGCCGGCGGCGAGGTCGCTGTTGGACTGCCGGCCGAAGAACTCGGTGGTCAACACCTTGGCTTTGGCGCGGGCCAGCGTGGCGTCGTCGATCAACTCCGTGCGGGCCCGCTCGGCGACGCCGAGGGTACGCTCGAGCGCTTCGTCCACCGTGTCGGGCACGGTGTTGAAGAGCATCGTGAAGTAGCCCGGCACCAGGCCGGTCGACGCGCCGGCGCTGCTGGCGTACACCAACCCCGGGCCCCGGCCGCGCAGCTCCTGCTGCAGCCAACCCGCGGGGAAGTCGCCGATGACGCGCGACAAGACCTGGACCGCGGCGTAGTCGTCGCTGTCGCGGGTCATGCCCGGGCCGTAGCCGACCTGCACCGCGGCGATGGGCTTGTTGGTCTCGACGATCGTCAGCCCCGGCGTCGGGTCGGCCGGTTGGGGCAGGACAAACGACGCTTCGGCCGTCGCGGACATTGCGCCAAAGAACGCCTCGGCCTGACTGAACACCTCGTCCGGATCGATATCACCCACCACGGCCAGCACGGAGTCCGCCGCGTTGAGCCGCGACGCGTGGAACGCCGCGAGGTCGGCGGGTGTCAATGCCTCGACGATTTCACGTCGGCCGGATGACAACTGCGACCACGGGTGGTCGCCGTAGTACGCCTTGCGGAACTCGCTGCGGAGTTCGCCGGACCAGCGGTCGGTCGCGCGGTCGATCGCGGCGAGCAGCCGCGGCTGGAGCTTGGCCCATTCCTCGGCGTCGAACGACGGGTTGAGCGTCACATCCGCCATCAGCTCCATCACCGCCGGCCAGTCCTCGGTCAACGCGGTCGCGGTGACGAAGCCCGTGTTGTTGCCGCTGCTCGTGGCCAGCGTCGCGCCCAAGTCTTCCACGGCCACGGCGATGTCTTGCGCCGACTTGGTCGTCGTGCCGCGCCGCATCATGGCGTAGGTCGCGTTCGAGACGCCCTCGCGTCCCGGCTCGTCGGCGAGCAAACCGCCCTTGGTGTAGAGCTGCATCGACACCGCGGGGACCACGGTCGAGCGTTGCACCAACACGGTCAGGCCGTTGGACAGGGTCCGCTGCTGCGTACCGCTGACCGCGATGGGCTCGGCCTCGCCGCCGGGCTGGGCGAGGTTGGCCTTGAGCAGCCCGATCAGGCGGTGGTTGTCGAGGTCGATCGATTCGCGGGTCTCGTCCGGATTGTCTTGGGGGGCCGGCGGGCGGGTGGGGAACACGATGTCCGAATCCTCCCCGGCCGGGTTCAGTTGGGCGACGGACGCGGCGTCGGGATCGATCACCGCGTTGGCCGCGGCCATGATCTGCGCGGGGGTGATGTCCTGCACCGCCGCGGCGTAGCGGGTGGGGTAGTCGGGGTCGGCGGTGCTCACGAGGTAGCTCGCCAGTTGGCTGGCCACGCCGTCGGCCGACTGGCCCGACCGCAGCACGCGGGCCAGTGTTTGTCGTTTCACGCGGGCCAGTTCTTCCTCGGTCACCGGCTCGACCCGCAGCCGATCGAGGTGCGACTTCACCGCGGTACGCACCGCCTCGGCGTTGTCCGGCGAAACCAATTCGTAGTCGACGCCGAAGAAGCCCTCGCCCCAGTGGGCGGAAAAGTTAAACGCGTCGATCGAGGTCACCAGTTGCTGGTTGTCGCGGAGGTCGCGCACGAGTCGCGACGACTCGCCGCCGCCGAGAATGCCCGCCAGGACGTCCAACGCGTAGTCGTGTTCGCTCGCCAGCTTGACGCCCGGCCACAGCAGCCGGACCCGCGTCCGCTTGATCGCCGCGGCGCCCTCAACCACGACCGGCTCGATCTTTTCTTCTTCCGCCACGGGGAACGACAACTCGGGCAGCTCGCCCGCCGGCACGTCGGCCCACAGCTCGGTCAGCTGCGCGATCACGTCGGCCGTGTCGATGTCGCCCGCCACCACGAAGACCATGTTGTTGGGCACGTACATCCGCTTGTAGAAGTCGTAGAGCTCTTCACGGCTGACGTCAAGGAACTCGTCGAGGTAGCCGATCGTCGGGTGGGCGCCGGGGTGGTCGGGCGTCGCGGCAAAGCGGGCTTGCTGAGTCAGCTTCCAGTGGATCCGGCCGGGGTCGCCCTGGCCCATGGAAAACTCGCTCTGGATCACATCACGCTCCCGCTGGTACTCGGTTTCGGCGATGGCGCTGTTCTGCATCCAGTCCGAGATCAACTCGATCGCGGTCGCGGTGTGCGGCGAGGTGGTGTTGATGTAGTAGCGGACGGTGTCGAGGCTGGTCGCGGCGTTGGTCGCGGCGCCCATCTGCCCGAGCGTGGCGGTGGACTCGGCCTCGGTCCGGTTGGTCGTGGTGCCGCCGGACACGAGGTGTTCGAGGAAGTGCGACAGGCCCGCGCCGATGTGTTCCTGTTCGTAGAGCGAGCCGGTCTTGACCCACGCCTGCACCGAGACGACCGGGGCGGTGGGGATGTCCTGGGCCACGAGGACCATGCGGTTGGGCAACTCGACGATCAGGCGGTCGTCGCGCTGCTCGAGGATTTCGGCGGCGGGTGAAGTCGGTTTCAAAGCGGTCTCGGTTTCGGCGTCGGCGGTCGGCGTGGCGGAGGCGGGGGACTCGTCTGCCGGGGCCAGGGACGAGGGCGGGTTTTGGCAGGCGGGGATCATCGCCAGGGTAAGCAACCCCGCGAAGGTAAAAGGGCGAGCAAATGAAATCATGGCTAAAGCTCCAACGGGGCGCAGCGGCGTCTTTCTCCCGGCTCTACGCGATCCGTGAGTGTATCGTTCGCCGGTTGACCTCGCCGAAAAATCGCGTCGCCGCCGCATCCGGGCCCGGTTGAGCGGCGTAGACTCCCGTATGAAGAACCACCGCCCTTTCACCTCCCTCGCCACCGCCGCCGTTCTGTCGGCCACCGCCCCCGGCTTCGCGGAGGCCGAATCGGGAACCTCCGCCATGCCCGAGCCCCGCGAGGTCTACATCGAGGCCAATCTGCCCGAAGGCTTCCCGGCCCCCGGCCCCGCCTACGAGGTGTTGCTCAAAGAATATCCGGTCTACCGCGGCGCTCGGGCCGAGGGCGGCAACGCCTTCCGCAAGCTGTTCAACCACATCCAATCGCACGACATCGCGATGACCACGCCGGTCGAGATGACCCTGGCCCCGAATGCCGCTGACGCCGCGGAGGACGACAACCAAGCGACGCGCGACCGCGACGGCTTCTACCGCATGGACATGCTGTTCATGTACGAACGCCCCGATATGGGCGAGCTCGGCCCCGACGAAACCGCCCGCCCCGGCGAAGACGTCGAAGTCGTCGAACTCCCGCCGATGCAGGTCCTGAGCCTGGGTTTCTTCGGCAACGCCGATCGGCAAACCATCAACGACGCGTTGGCCATGGTCGAACGCCACCTAGCCAAGCGCGACGACCTCGTTGCCGTGGGCCCGCCGCGGCTGATGGGCTACAACAGCCCGATGGTCCCGGCCCGCAACCGCTACAGCGAAGTCCAGATCCCCGTGGGCCCGGCCGAGGACGCCGAAGCCCAGACGGAAGACGCCACGGCCAACGCCGCCGTCGAGTCCGAAAGCGCAGCCGTCGAATCGGCTGATTGACACACCCCCGTCCGATCCAGACAATGCCCGACCTGCTCGACGACTCACGTCGCCGGGCCACGCCACCGTAGCTCAGTGGTAGAGCAGAGCTTTCGTAAAGCTCAGGTCGCTGGTTCAAATCCAGTCGGTGGCTTCGGTCCACTCATTTTCTAGAGCGGTTCGTCCGCGGAGTTGGACTAACGGGGGTAGTACCGAAAACCAGGTTTGGCTTAAATCTCAAGCCCATCGAGACGCGATCCGTCGTCGCGTCATGTATTACGTCACGGAGCCCCTTGGCACTCCGGGGACGATGGTTAGACCAAGAACACCTCTCGGGGTGGTGTCGTGAAACACCAGGCATATCCACACACAGAGGCGCGGGTCGCACGTCTAGAGCCGAAGGCTCTGGGCGTGCTTGCAATCCCCGATGAGCCGCGATTATCCGGGTGGGCTCCCAAACTCTCTGACCGTGCCGCCCGCAGCGCTGACCGCCGTTCATTGACAGGTGATTCCAACCGGCAGATTGATTCATCACCGTTTCGGAGGACCAATCCGCCCACAAAATTGACGACATTTTCGGCCTATTTCCGATAAGCCTTGTGTGTCGTGGCGTCCTTGATGTACGAGGTATGAACGTGGCGAGTAATCACGACTTGAGCCGTATACCTGGAGATTCTTCAAAACGTCAGGAGATCGGTGTTAGGTCAAAACGACATGAAAACGCAGTTTCATCGTCTTTTGTTATTTGAACAGCGCCCGAAGATCTCGTGTAAATCAAAACAGACCAACTAACGGCCCATGGCCAGGCGTTCAAATATCACTTCCGGCCCAAACAATTTGAAACTCCCCGTCAACGACAAGACGTACACCGTCGTTGATGGAGATACCGAGGGTTTGTCTTCTCGCATTGATTGGAGCGAGAATCTGTTGATCAAGTCGCCCGATCTCACGCCGCCAGAAGCCGTCAGCGCGGTCGTCGCGATGTACCTCAAGGTGTGCCAAGAACAACTCGATGCCGGGAAGATCATCGAGCCCGATATAGCGGAAGTCACCTCGCGGATCGAAAGCTATTTTTTAACTCCCGACGCAGAAACCGATTCACAAAACCCAACGACGCCGTCGGAAACGAGGCGGGGTGGCGTCATACCGCAATACGCGGTCTTCGCTGGAGCCGCCCTGGCCGTGGGACTCATCGTGACGGGGTGTTGGCTAGCGACTCGAAATAACGCCAGACCCACACCCGTGGTCTTGGCGGTGGGCACGGATGGGTTTCTTTCCCACAAATCGATGGCGGAAGTGGAGTTTGATCGCCTCATCATCGACCCGATCGTCCACCCCCACCTGCCGGTTTTTTTCACGGCCGAGGGCAACCGCGTGTGGCGTGTGGAACACGACGGCACACGAGAACTCTTGGCGGCGTTCTCCGAGTCGATCCTCGGCCTCAACATCTCGTGGTGCGGCCGATACGTCACGGTCGTTGACGTTGGCAAACAGGTCTATCGCGTCGAATCCCGCACCGGCGACGTCCTGTCGCTGGGGCCCCAGGACGGGTTGCCGGTCAAGGCCTACGCATGGGACCACGCGATGGCCTGGAACGACGCGTTGGGCAACGTGTGGTGGTACAGCTACGCCACCCGCGAAGTGGAAAAGTGGACGGAGGTCAGCCACATCGTCGTGGCGGCCTCGCACCCCACGCTGATCGCGGTCGAGTACGAATCTGAGTTTCGCTTGATGACTTCGCGAAACACCTTACTCATGCCGTTGAAACTCGACGGCCAGGAAGTGAGCGCGCTAGACGCTTCGGGCGATTTGTCGTCCATTGTCTTGGCGACTACGCAGGGCGAGGTACGACACTATCAGCGAAAAGAAAACGGCTATTCCTCCAGATCGATCATGTTGCCGATACGCGGAAATCTACCCCGGATCCGCTTGGGGCCGCACGGCCGCTTCGCTTATGTCGGAGAAAACGCCATCTACCGGATCAACCTCGCGGAGATGAAACTCGATGGTTCGGTCGATGTCGATCTGGCGACCGGCGAAATGCTCAGCGGCCTGATGGTCAACGACCGCGGCACCCTCGCGGCGGTACACAAGGAGAAAGGCATCTCATGGCAAGACTAAGGCACGGCTATACGGTTATGGAATTACTGGTCACGATCACGTTGATCGCGTTGTTAATGGCTCTCTTAACCCCCGCCTTGTCGAGTGCGCGTGATCAGGCGCGCAGCATCGATTGCATCAGCCAACAGCAGCAACTCCGCGTGGCGTGGGAGTCTGTTTTGAGCGACCGCAAAGGACGATACCCGTTGACGGTATCGCCCAAAACCGACGAGCGATGGGATGTGCTCATGTTGGAAGCCATGGGCTTCGACCTCAGTCAACCCCGGCCTATCATGTCATGCCCCGAGGCGATCAACGTTTATGGAGACGTGTCGCGGACCCAAGGCTACACGAGCTACGGAGCCAACACACGCTGGTCGGCCGGCGAGGCCGCGGGTCACAATGAATATCAACCGTTCGATATGTTGTTGGCGCCCTCAAAATACCCGCTGTGGAGCGACGCCGACGCGTTTACGATGATCGATCCGCCCATCATCTACGACCGAATCGGAGTCACCCCCGACGATAACTGGCGTATGGGCTTCTTCCACCCTCAAGGCCTCAGCAACGTGACGTGGGGCGACGGCCACGTCTCTTCGGTCAACCGCGACATGCTCGAACTCGAGACCGATTCGCTGGGCACCCCCGTTTTCTTCTTGAACCGCGGGAACAGATCAATAATAGCCCTGCGATAACTGAAGCCGTAGCCGGCTCAGGAACAAGTGGCGTGATCCTGAGACTCAGCGTGTCTGGCGTTGGGGGTAGTCTGAAATCAAGCATGGTCGTCGATGAACCACTGAGCCCAACCGTGTCGAGGAGAGTCGCACGGCTACCGCTTGAAAACGACCTGACCTCATCCGGATCACCAAACAATGAGATCGGGTCTTCATTAAAAACCCCAGCCGACAAAGCGAAATCCAATCCGAACCACATATCGCCCGAAAAATTCAGTGGAGTGTATCTCAATTGTATTTCGCTTTGACCCGACGTCGGTGTAATCAACAGCGACGTGGGTTCTGTTGAGAACGAGGCAACTAAAATAATAGCTTGCTCGTCTTCTAGAACCAACTCTTGCAAGAAGCTACCGCCAGAGACAGAAACCGATTCGACGGCACCCGCATCGGAGACGCAGCCTAGAAGCAAACTCAAATATGTTAGATATTTCACATACAGGTCCTCATAAAAGTGGCTACCATTACTAAAGGTCGTCACTTGGCGGTAAATCACCCCAAGAAAACAGTATTTTTTTTCATTGGAGCTTTTTATGTCCCTCCCGGCAACCCTAAACGTTACGTTCACGCCTCCTGGCGCGCAAGTCATCGGTCTGATTCCCAACACCGTTGTTTATGCCGGCACGTCGGGTGATGCCAGCCTCGTGGTATTGGCCTTAAACGTCAATGGAAAATACGAGATGCAGGTTCAGGGCCTCAACGGGAATGATTATCTTCTGGTCGCCGACGGCGATTCCACCCTCCCCGAAGGCGAATACACCGACGGTACGGTGGTTGCGATCGTCGGCCCTTAAGTTTTTGGCCCCGGTACATGGCGGCGGTTCTCGAAAATAGTCGAGAACCGCCGCTTTTCGCTTCAAACCTTGTTATCGTTGGAATCCAGCTGCAAATAGCGAGTTCGCTTCGCGGTTGACGGTTCCCGTAAACGTGCCGGAACGTCAGGTCAAATTTCCGTTGAGCCGCCATATACGCCTTGCCCTGCGAGAAACGTGGTTGGCGGACGGTTTTTTGACGTGTCCAACCCTCGAACCCGGTATTTTATCCCCTCATACCAACAAGTTTGACGGTGTCAAAGAAACAGGCGATGATCGTTTACTTCGGATGCCACGTTAGCTCAGTTGGTAGAGCAGCGGTTTTGTAAACCGCAGGTCGTCGGTTCGAGCCCGACACGTGGCTTTCTCATTCACTTCTTCCGTCCTGCCAAGGCTGGACGCCCCAATCGATCAGATCGACGCGAGGGCGGCCGAGAGGTCGCCGGTCCACGGCGGGCCGTGTCCGGTCAGCAACGTCACTTCGTCCGCGTCTCGAAACTCGTCGTCGAGCCGGCCCAACGAACGCCGCGACACCTCCGCGTCCTGGTTGAGCGCATCAAACGTCAACTGCGGCGGGCCCGCCTCGCCGGTCAACAGGTTCAGGGTGATCAGCGTGTCGCCGCAGATCAGGGCTTGGCGGTCGGGGAAGTGGAAGCACACCTCGCCGGGGGTGTGGCCCGGGGTGTGGATGACGGTCGGTCGGCCGGGCACGTCGAGCGTCTGGCCGTCGGCGAAAGATCGGGCCGCCTTGACCCGCGGCAAAAGAAACACGCCTTGGCGTGCCCCGTGAAACAGCATGGAAAACGTCTGCCGCCGCCAGGCGTTGCTCAACAGCGCGAACCACGGCAGCTGCCCCCGCTTCTGCACCATCGCGTGGTCCGCCTCGTGGACCCACACTTCCACCCCGGCCGCGACCCGCAGCCGTTCGACGAAGCCGGTGTGGTCGGCGTGGGCGTGGGTGAGGATCACCGCGTCGATGTCGTCGATCGTCTTGTCGAGCTCGCCGAGCCCCCGCATCAACACGCCGTAATGCCCCGGCCATCCGCCGTCGACCACGGTCAGCCGACCCTCGGCCTCGACCACATACCAATTGAAATCGCCGGTGTTGAAGCGATGAATCCCGGGGGCAACTTGCATGCGAGGGTCCGATCGAGGGCGGGTAAGGGGCGCGGGCCACGCGACGGCGTGAGTATATCGGCTTAACCCGCCGGCTCGGCGTTTTCTTCCTTGGCCGCGGCTGATCCGCAGATTTGCCTGCCTTCACCGGCGGCGATATCCTTTGGGGTTCCCCAAAACCCCACTCGATCCACCCCGTACCGAGATTTTCGATCCATGAGCGATGAAGCCGCCGCCACGCTGGACACCGCCGAGTTCCGCGACACCGAGACCGCCCGCAAGTACTTCGACGCCGGCTACGAAGCCGAGCAAAACGGCGACCGCATCGCCGCCATCGAATCGTACGAAGCCGCCTACACCGCCGACCCCGAAGACACCGAAAACTGCTTCCGGCTGGCCTACAACCTCGACCTCCTGGGCGAGGAAGACGAGGCGCTGCACCTCTACGAAGAGTGCGCCAAGCAAGAGAAGCCGCAACTCAACGCGCTGATCAACCTCGCCGTCGCCTACGAAGACCGCGGCAAGTACGCCCAGGCCGAGCGCTGCATCCGTCAGGTGCTCGCCACCGATCCCAACCACGAGCGGGCCCGGCTGTACATCAAAGACATCCTCGCCAGCAAGGCGATGGTCATCGACGACGAGCAAGAGCGCCGCGACGAGAAACACCACGCCCTGCTCGACACGCCCGTGACCGATTTCGAATTGTCGGTCCGCACGCGGAACGCCCTGCGGAAGATGAACATCCGCACGCTCGGCGATCTCCTGAAAGTCACCGAGGCCGAGCTCCGCAGCTTCAAGAACTTCGGCGACGCCAGCCTCGACGAGATCAAGACCATGCTCGCCCAGAAGGGCTTGAAGCTCGGCCAAGCCGTCGAGCAGCACCAGGCCGAGGTCAAGCAGCAGGTCTACGACCAACTCAAGAGCGAAGTCGGCGACGAGAACGGCATGCTCGACAAATCGGTCAACGAACTCAACCTCAGCGTCCGCGCCCGCAAGGCGTTGGCTCTGCTCGGCGTCACCACCATCGGCGACCTGGTCATGAAGACCGAGGCCGAGCTGATGGGGGTCAAGAACTTTGGCATGACCAGCCTCGTCGAGATCCGCGAGCGTTTGACCGACATGGGCATGGGCCTGCGAACGCTCGACGCCTGAGTCGAATGACGACGACTAACATCCAAAGCCCGGCCGTGGCCACGGCCGGGCTTTTTTGTGCCTAAAACCATGCCGACCGACCACCGCTCCCCCGAACACGATCCATCGATCCGCCAAGCGGCCCGCGTGCTGCTGCTGGACCGCGACGGCCGGGTGTTGCTCTTTCGGTTTGTCGATCCGGTCCACGGCACCCCGTTCTGGATCACGCCCGGCGGCGGGCTGGACGAAGGCGAGTCTTACGAAGACGCCGCCCGACGAGAACTGCGAGAAGAGACGGGGTTGGTGCTCGGTGACGGGTCGGCCGCGAACGATTTGGGCCCCTGCGTGTGGACCCGCACGATCGACATCCGCTACGGCCACAAGCAGTTCCGGCAACACGAACGCTACTTCCCGCTGCGGCTGGACACGGCCCATCCCGCGATCGACACGGGCGGCATGCTCGACTACGAAGTGACCGACCTCCACGAACACCGCTGGTGGAGCGCCGCGGAGATCGCGGCCTCGGGGGATCGATTCGCGCCCCGCCGATTCGCGGAGCTTCTGTCCGAACTACTCACCGAGGCTTGGCCCGCCGTGACCCGCGACGTCGGCAAATAAAAACCCCCGCTCGCGCGGGGGTGGATGGTCGGGATTTAACATGCTCAGGCGAATTATGGCGCGGCGGGCATGTTTTCGAGTTGCTCGACCATAGCTTCGATCTGACCCGAGATCTCGGATTCCGGATCGATCGCGATCGCCTGTTTCATCAGCGAGACCGCCTGATCCATCTCGCCCATCTGCATGTGCACCTGACCCCGGATCACGGTGATCATCTGGAGCGACTCGCCCTGCGGGTCGAGTTCTTCGGTGATGGTTTCGAGCTTCTTCAGGCCCGCTTCGAAGTCGCCGGCTTGCAGGATCTCAATCGCTTCGGACATCGCCGCGTCGAGCGCCCCGGCGTTCATCGCTTCTTCGTATTTTCCCTTGAGGCCGGCCTTGTTGTCGGCGTCGATGGCGATGATGTATTCGACGTGGCTGGGGTAGTGGGCGATCGCCAGATCAAGGCCAACGGCCTGCATCGCGACGTCGAGCGCCCGGGCCTTGTCGAGGCCTTCGGCGTCTTTGGCTTCGGCGAGCGCGGCGTCGCGGGTCGCCCGGATGGCCTTGAGTTCATCGAGGTGGGCCAGGTACGACTCGGCGCCGCCGGGGCGATAGCCGGTCTTGGCGTAGGGTTTGCCGGCCGCGTCGGCCAACACGATGGTCGGGTAGCCTTCGATGTTGTACTTGCTCGCCAACGCGTTGTTCTGGTTCACCAGGGTTTCGCTCTGCGGGATGTTGCTCGGGAAGTCCAGCTTCACGAGGACGAAATCGCTCGGGGCCGAGTCCATGAAGGCGGAGGTGCTGAAGACTTCGCCGTTGAGCGCCTTACACGGCGGGCACCAGTCCGAGCCGGTGAACTCCAAAAGCAGGTCTTTCCCCGCTTCCTTGGCCTCGGCCTGAGCGGCGGGGAAATCTTCGGTCCACCCCTCGGAGGCCGCGGTGGCGGTGGTCGCGAACAGCGCGATCGCCACCGCGCCGAGCGGGGTGCGGATGATTCGAGCGAGTGGATTCATAGTCGTGATCTTTCGGTAAGGGGTTTCCGGTCTCCACAGTTGTACCGCAAAGCCGAATCTCAAGTTCGAGAAATCCGGCCTTTCCCTCACCAACCCGGCGAAAAGTCGCGGTATTCCCTTACCGGCTGTAGCGGTTGCCCGAGGGCGCGGCCGTCTTGGTCAGCCGGTTGTGGACGTAAAGGGCTTCGAGCACGAACTCGCCGGCCGCGGCCAGCATCTGCGGGTCGTCGGGGTCCACGTCTAAACGGCCGGCCATATCGGTCGCGGCTTCGAGCAGCCCGTCGACGTGCTTGATCGAAGCGAGCACCGCGTCGGCCGCGACGTCGTCGCCAAGCGTCAGACGCAGGCCCTCGTCGAACTGGTCGCTGATGGCCTCGAACTCGTCGATGTCGGCGATCTCGTCGAAGATCGTCTTCACCGCCTCGCCCAAGAGCGACTCGACCAGCTTGTCTTCGGTGTCCTCGCCGTCGTCGGCCATGAGCAACTCGATCTTGCCCCGCGTCGAGGCCAAGACGTGCGCCAGGTCCGACACGCGGGTCGCGACCGTGTCTTCGCCGGTGATCAAGCCGCGTCGCTCGGCCGAGCTGACCAGGTTCTCGACGCAAGAGATCGACGTGCGGACACTGACGCCCGACGCTTGGTTGATGTGCGTCGAGGTCCGGGCCGCGCTCACGGCCTCTTCGATCACACGGTGCATGAACGCGGGGATGACCACCTTGGGCAGGTCGTCGCCGGGAGTGTGTTGCTGCCCGTTGCGCGAGGTCCAGGCGTTCTCGGCGGTGATCTTGATCGCCTCGTCGATGGTCTTGGGGTAGTGGGTGCGGACGACGGTGCCGATGCGGTCTTTGAGCGGCGTGACGATGCGGCCGCGGTTGGTGTAGTCCTCGGGGTTGGCGCTGAACACCAGACACACATCCAACGACAAACGGATCGGGTAGCCGCGGATCTGGATGTCTCGTTCTTCGAGCACGTTGAACAAGCCGACCTGGATGCGAGGCGAGAGGTCGGGCAACTCGTTGACGGCAAACAGGCCGCGGTTGGTCCGCGGGATCAGGCCGAAGTGCATCGTGGATTCGTCGCTGAGGTATCGGCCCTCGGCGTGTTTGACGATGTCGATCTCGCCGATGAGGTCGGCAATTGTCACGTCGGGGGTGGCCAGCTTTTCGTTGAACCGTTCGCTGCGGTGCATCCAGCGGATGGGCAGGTCGTCGCCCGCCTCGGCGATGGCTTTTTTGCCAATCGTGGTCATCGGCTCGAGCGGGTCGTCGGGAATCTCGATGCCCGCGATGATCGGGCACCACTCGTCGAGCAGGGCCGGCAGCATGCGGATCATGCGCGTCTTCGCCTGGCCGCGCAGGCCCAGGAAGAGCATGTCGTGGCGGGAGAAGATCGCGTGGATGATCTGGGGCAGGACGGTGTTTTCGTAGCCGCGGACCCCCGGGAACACCTCTTGGCCGTGCTTGAGGCGTGTAATGAGGTTTTCGCGGAGCTCTTGTTTGACGCTGCGGTAGCGGTAGTCGGTTTGGCGGAGTTGGCCGAGGGTGGCGGGGGTGGGGTGTTGGGTTGGGGTCATGGTGTAGCTTAGGCGCGGGTGGGTTGGGAAGTTTGCAGGACGAAGGACGAAGTTTGAAGTGCAATCCAACTTCGGTCATGCCTCCGCCGCGTTCAGAGAGTTCGCCCTTCGGACTTCAAACCTAGCCCTTTCCTCGCTTTGACCCTCCCACCGCCCTGCCGGTACGATAGTGCGACTCACGGAACGTTCCCCTGGAGTCTGGGTTTTGAGTAAGAGCAAGATGTTGGTCGCCGTATCCTCACCGTGGGCCAGCGAGAAGTTGGCCGGGCCGATCGCGGATCTGGCCAAGCGTCTCGGAGCCGAGGTGCTGGTGTCCCACGTCACGACCTTGCACGACGAGGACGAACACGAATCTGACGCCACCCAACGGGGCGAGCAGACCCTCAAGCTCATCGTCGACACCCTCCGCGAGGCGGGCATCGAGACCGAGGGCGTCATGCTCTTCTCCGACGACACCGCCAAGGCGATCCTCAACACCGCCAAGGCCCGCGAGTGCACCGTCATCGTCCTGGGCCTCACCGGCAAGGGCGTGCTCAAACGCCTCATCGCCGGCGACGTCCCGGCCAACATCATCCGCCAAGCCGACATGCCCGTCCTGCTCTGCCCCGCGAACTGGAACGGGACGATCTAACACGCGGCCTAATACGTCCATACTTTTGCTGGGGGCGGCCTTGAAAGACCTGACGGAACATACGCCTTGGTGGAATAAAGACCTAAACCTGTCCCGCTGTGCAGGTCCTATCCGAGTTCTTTTCTGCGTCTATCACGGACTACTGGCTCTTCGGTGCATTTTATCCGGGCTTACTTACTTAACGGCCGCCATCAAGAACACGCCCGTTGAACCTTGGGGATTGGGGCAATATCTCGTTACCACAAATTCTTGGCTACTTGCGATGATCTCGCTGGGCATAGGGATACTGCTGATTTTGCTTTCGATAGGTGTTTGGCGGCGATCCAGCTTGGGATGGTGGACCATGGCCATATGGATGTTTGCGGTAGCCAGTAAATTGCTTGCGGAGGGCGATCACATGGTCGAAGCCCTGCCAATTCCCGCCGCTATCTTTGTCTGGCTTGTTATTCGCTGGAAACGGGCATTCCCCGCATACCAGAACCATTCAATCTAGTGTTGCTTGAATTTTGTCGGCAACCAATTTCCCGATGTTCAGCGACGCCGTCGCCGCGGGGGACGGGGCGTTGTTGACGTTGACCACGCCCGCCGACTCGTCGATCAGAAAGTCATCCACTAGCCCGCCGTCAACGGTCACCGCCTGGGCGCGGATGCCCGACGGGCAGGGCGTCAGGTGTTTCGCCTCGATCTCGGGCATCAGGCGTTGCAGCGCCTTCACGAACGCTCGCTTGGAATAGCTCCGCCACATCTCGCCCAGGCCCATCTTCCAGTGCCTGGCCGCCATCTTCAGGAAGCCGGGGTACGTCAGCGACTCGAACAGGTCGGGGAAGTGGACCTGGAATTTGCCGTAGCTCTCCCGGCCAAGCGCCAGGACCGCGTTGGGCCCGCACTCGACGCCGCCGTGGATCATGCTGGTGAAGTGCACGCCGAGGAACGGGAACGCCGGGTCGGGCACGGGGTAGATCAACGTCTTGCACAAGTGCTCGGCCTCGGGCTTGAGCACGAAGTATTCGCCGCGGAACGGGACGATCTGCGCCGCCGGCTTGACGCCGGTCATCTTCGTGACGCGGTCGCACTGCAGCCCGGCACAATTCACTACCAGCTTGGCGGTCACATCGCCGGCCGTGCTCTCGACGACGCTCTCGTCGCCCACGCGGCGGACCGCCGTGACCCGCGCGCGGGTCCGGATGTCGGGGCCCGCGGCCCGCATCAGCTCGGCCATCTTCTCGCAGACCTGCTTGTAATCGACGATCCCCGATTCGGGTACGTGGATCGCCCCGATCGACGCGGCGTGCGGCTCGATCTCCCGGCAGCGCTCGGCCGAGATCATCTCACAATCCACGCCGTTGGCCTGCCCGCGTTCGAAGATGTCCTGCATCTTCGGCAGTTCGCTCTCGCGGGTCGCGACGATGACCTTGCCGCAGAGCTGGTACGGGATGTCGTGTTGGTCGCAGAACGCCTGCATCGCGGCTTTGCCCGCCCGGCAGTTGACCGCCTTGAGCGAGCCGGGCTTGTAGTAGATCCCGCTGTGCAACACGCCGGAGTTGTGGCCGGTCTGGTGGTGGGCGAGCTCGGCTTCTTTTTCGAGGAGAACGAGGCGCAGGCCCGGGCGTCGCTGGGTCAGTTGGTACGCCGTGGCGAGGCCGACGATCCCGCCGCCGATGAGGGCAACGTCGAATGATGAATGGGACATGGGCTTACCGCTCTCACTTCCATTTCGTAGGACGGACGTCGCCGTCTGCCGCACGACTCGACTCATCCTGCGCCGCGCATCCGCTGGAGCTGTTTGCGTTGCTGGGCCACCGAAAACTGCTGCACCGTGCGCTCGACGCGGCGCTGCTGGCCGAGGCTTTCGAAATCGAATTGGAAACCCAGCGTCACGGTATTGAATTCGGTTTCGACGACCCGCACCAGGCAGGCGTCGAGTTCCAGGTCTTCGTCCTGACCCGGCAGCGGGACCACGAGTTGGTAGACCTGCCCTTTCATCTGCTTGGCCAGCTCGATCTCCAACCCGGCGGTCAAACCGATCCCGCGGTCGCTGAGGTCCACGACCTTGGCCGCCATGGAACGCTGGCTCTCGGGCCAGGCCTCGTGGTGCAGCTTGGCCGAGAGCCCCAGGCTGACGGTCGACAGCCGGAAGCACGCCCGGCGTTGGGCCGAGGCGATGTCCCGTACCGGCTCCAGCCGGACCGCCATCACTCGGGTCTTCTTGTTGAGGTTGAACAGCCCCAGGTCGATCACCCGCGAGCGGGCCTTCATCCGGCTGTGGTCGGTGATCACGTAGACGTCCACCGCCACGCCCTTGGCCAGCGCCTCGGCCTGTTTGAGGTTGCCCGGCTTCTCCACGATCAGCGAGCCGTCGTTGTCGTCGGCCTTCAGCAGCCGGGCCCGCACCCGGGGCAACTCGACGCCTTTTTCGGTCACGGGGACCAACTCGACCGCGGCGTTGTGGTGCGCAAGCTCGCCCACGGTGGCCCGCCAGGCCTTGGACATCATCGGGTTGGTCTTGGAGCTCGACATTATCGGAAGCTTTCTGAAGCCCATGTCGGGGCGTCATCCTTATCCCCTTCTTATCGTCCAGTCTGCCGGGTCGCCGTAGCCCAATCGGCGCTGCCGATATCCCTAGCCCAGACGCGCCAGAGCGATCTTGTGCGCTCGGAAAATCCCGAGTACCTCGAGATCCCGTTTGATTTGGTGGCCCCCCGAATCGTTGACTTGAACCATGTTGAAGAGAAAACCCAAATCGAAGTCCGACGGCAAAGGAAAGTCGTCCGGCCCCTCCCGCAAGCCTCGGCTGTCGTGGACGCTGGCCGCCGCGGTGATCGCGCTGCAAGCAGCGCTGCTGGGCACCCTCGCGGTGACCACCCAGTGGCAGCCGCCGAAGGTCCGCATGATCGAGGCGTTGTGGGCGTGGGCCCAGAACGTGTCGTTCTATCCGCTGCTGCTGCTGCTGATCGGCGGGCCATTGTTTACCTGGCTGGCCTTCTCGATGGACCGTAAGAAGCTGGGCGTGCTGTCCGCGTCGTGGGCGGTGTTTGGGTTGACGCTGGTGCTGGCCTTCGGGGCCGAGGCCCAGGTGATGTTCAAGACGCTGTGGCAGCAGATGCCGGTGTAGCGCTACCTCATCATAAACCATTAAAACCGCGTGACAATGAAGAAGCCCACGGACTTAACGTCCGTGGGCTTTTGTGTTACTAGCAAAAACATTGCGGACTTATTTGTACTCGGGCAAGAAGTCCTTTTCCGCGTCGAACATCTCCATGGTCATCGCCTGGATCTCGCGGGGCGTGAGTACCGCGGCACACAACGGGTCGAGCATCAGCGCGTGGGCCGCGGCTTGTTTGCTCCGCTCGACGATGGCCTTGGCGGCCAGGTCGAACATCGCCATATTGCTCGCGCAGATATGGGCCATCTGCGGGGGCAGGGCGCCGTAGCGCGTAGGCTGGATGCCGTTCTTGTCGACGTAGCAGGCGACTTCCACGCAGCCGTCGCCCGGAAGATTGGTGATCAATTTGCCGGCCTCGCCGCGGCTGGTCTTGCCGACGGCGGTGGCATGGTTCATCACGTTGCCGTGGATGCGGAGCGGGGCGTTCTTCTCCATGGATTCGATGATCCACGAGCCGTACTCCCACGAGCGGTTGAGGTCGAACTTCTCTTCACCGCTGACCCACTTGCGGCGTTCCTCGTCCATATTCTTGCGCCACGTCGGCCAGTTGCTGGCGTAAAACCGGCTGCCGCCGTGGTAAGCGAGGCGCAACAGCTTCTTGCCCTCGTCGGACTTGCGGTAGTACGGCAGGTATTCCGAGAGGTGGCCCGAACTCTCGGTGATAAACGCGCCGAAGTGCATGCACATGTCCTTACGGATCAGGTCTTCGTGTTCGTACTGCTTCGTCGCGGTCTTGCCGCGCGTGTCGTCGCGGTTGTCGAACGACACCTTGCCCGCCTCGGCCTCGGCGAGGCCGGCGGCGAGTTCGCGGCTGAACTTCTCGAAGAGCACGGTGTCGTACAGGTTTCGCCCGCGGTGTTCCAGCTTCGTAAACCACGCCAGGTGGTTGATGCCGGCGCACTCCCAGTCGAGCTCTTCGTAAGGCACGTCGGCGTACATGGCCAGCAGATGGCTGGTCCCCTGGACCGAGTGGCACAGGCCCACGACCGGCACCTCCGGCACCGCGTAGCCCGCGGACAGCACCATCATGTTCATCGGGTTGGTGTAGTTGAGCATCACCGCGCCGGGGCAGAGCTCACGCATGTCGCGCAGGATATCGAGGAACACCGGCACCGTACGCAAGCCCTTGAACAAACCGCCGGGGCCGATCGTGTCGCCGATGCACTGATCGACGCCGTACTTCAGCGGGATGTCGTTGTCCCAGGCCACGCAGTCCGTGCCCGACACCTCGACGCTGCACACCGCGTAGTGCGCCCCCGGAAGCACTTCGCGGCGATCGGTCGACGGCTTGACCGACCAGCCGCCCTGCTTACCCAGGTCTTGGATGACCTGTTCGACGACGCTGGTGGTCAACGCCAATCGATCGGCGTCGATATCCACCAATCTCAGTTCGCCGCGGTCGGCCCCCTCGATGGTCAATACGTCGCGGCAGATCTTCGGGCAAAACGTCGACCCCGCCCCGAGGAACACTACGTTGATCGGCCGGGTCATCTTGCCCGGCAGTGGCGTGGCGTCCTCCGCGGCCTTGGTGTGGGCGTCGTGGCCCTTCGCGGCTTCATCGATTTCGGGGGCTTCGGGGGTGGCGGTCGCGGACATGGGCAGGTCTCCAGAATTCGGGGGGATGGAATCGGATCGCCGACATACGGGCCGATCTGAATCATAATTATGCTCGGTTTCCCGGCAAACGGAAGTGGTGTCTCGTGACATTTATTGTATATTTCGTGATATGCCACCACTATCACCCGCATCCGACGCCTCGACGCTCTGGCACGTCCGCGGCCACGGCCACGAAACCCACGCCGTGGGCCGTCGGTATTGGTGGTCCAACACCCGGGTACCCGCGGGGGGAAGTGTCGTGCAGTTCACCCGGGCGGGCCGGATCGACCTGCACGACGGCCGTGGTCAGCACCCGGTGGGGCCGGGGACTTTTCTGCTTTTCAACTACGGTGACAATACGTCCTACGGTCAACGCCGCCCGCTGCGGGAAACCTACGTCTGCCAATGGGCCTCCCTCTTCGGCGCGGGCGTGGTCGAACACCTGCGTGCCCTGATCCATCGGCACGGGCCTATCCACCACGTCGGCCTCGACCACCCGCTGGTCGAACAGCACGGCCGCCTGATCGACATGGCCGGCCCCGAAAGCGACGTTGAACCGACCGAGCTGGCGGGCCATATCCATCATTTCGTGATGGCATTGTATGACTTCGCCGACCTGCGGTTTAAAGCCCAACGCTCGCCCGTTCAACAGGCGGTGCAGTCGATCCTCCGCCGCCCGCACCAGCCGATGTCGCTCAAAGAAATCGCGGCGCAGTTCGGCGTCAGCCGCGAACACCTCTCGCGGGTGTTTCGGCAGACCGTCGGCCGATCCGCCCACGACGTGCTCGCCGAAGCGAAATGCCAACGCGCGCTGTCGCTGCTCGAACAAACCGGCCTACCCATCGGCGAGGTCGCCCGGCAGGCCGGCTATTCCAGCCTCCACCACCTCGCCCGCCACGTCCACGACGCGACCGGCATCGCCCCCACCGCCTACCGCCAGCGGGCCAACGCACAACCCAAAAATAACTAAACCTCAATCGCCACGCCCGGCGTCGTGAACAACAACTCCGCGGTGATGGCCGAGGCGTCGAGGCCCAGCATCAACGACAACGCCCGCCGGTACGCCTCCATCTGCCCGCGGTAATGGTCCGCCCGTTGCCGTAAGGCGTCGTGGTCGGCCGCGATGCGGTCGGTCTTGAAATCGATCAGGTGGGCCGCCTTCACTCGCCCCGAGGCGTCCACGTTCAACGCCACGCGGTCAAACTTGCCTTTCAGCATCCGCGGGCCGTCGGGCACGACGAAACCTCGCTCGCGCCACAACGTTTCGCCGTCGCCGAAGCGTCGGGACAACGCCGCCCGCACGTCCGCATGTTCGAACATCGGCCGCAACACCGGCGGCAACTCGTCATTGGATTCAGCGGGATCGAAATAGTCCACGCGTTCGAGTAACGCGTGAAGGTCCGTCCCGCGCTGCCGGGCGGCCGTGGATTGCAGGTCGAGGAGTTCGCGGGCCGAGACTTTGCCTTGGGCGTGCAGTTGCGACGGAGACACGGCGGCCCGGTTGCGCTGCGGAGCTTGACGGTGGCTCAACCGGACCGACAGCACGGCGGGCGACGCGGACGATTCGGCGGCGAGCTGGTGTTCGTCATCGGGGGAAGCGCCGACAGGTCCGGCCCAGTCCGCCTCGCCCCATTCGATCGCGTCGCCGTCGGGATCGCCGAGGGTGTCCCGCAAAAGACCCGCGAAGCAGAGACCAACGCGGCGCGGCTTGCCGTCGGGGGTCGTCGCGGGCTTGGCGATCAGATGCAACGCCCGCTTGGCCCGGGTCATAGCGACGTACAACGTGCAGAAGTCTTCCTGGCGTTGACGGGCGCGTTGACGGGTGTAGGCCCGGACGAGCGCGGGATCGATCGAGCGGTTGGCTTCCTTGACGCCGCGGAAGACGCCTTCGATCGGGCCGGTGGGGTCCGGCCGATCGATCAGCACCTCGAAGTTGTTGTTGAATCGGCCGTCGAGCTCCGGCAGCACCACCGCGTCGAACTCCAGCCCCTTGCTGCGGTGGATCGTCATCACGCGGATCGAAGAAGTGCTGGGCTCTTCGACCTTGGCCCCTTCGATAAATTCCACCAACGACGAGCCGCGGAACGCTTCCGCCGAAGCGCCGGTGTTTTGCGCTTCGTACTGCTCGACCAACCCGACCAGCTTCGTGAGCTTCGCCAAGCCCGCCGCGTCGCAGGCCGGGGCCAACGCCGTCACCCAGTCGGCCACGGTCGCCGCCCAGCCGTCCCGCAGCACGACGCGCCGCACGCGGGCCGCGACCCGCGCCGCGTCGCGCCACGAAGCCATGTCGATGATGGGTGCCATCGGCGAGTTGAGGACGTGGAACGCCGCGGCCGTGTCGCCGGGGTGATCGCTCAAGTCGATCGCCGAGAGCACCGCGGCGACGGCTGGCGTGTCGGCGATCGGGTTGCCGCCCTCGCCGCTGGCGGGCAAGCCCTGCCGACGCAACTCGTACAACAAGCGGTTGACCATCTTGTTGCCCCGGGTCAGGACGCCGATGGTCCGGCGTGGCCCGACGCTGGTCTGGAGTTGCCGGTGCAGTTCGCCGATGCGCTGCGCGACAAACGCTTCGTGGGAGTTCGCCGGGCCGGGCGAAAAATCGTCGTGGTCTTCTTCGTCGCCGTCGACCGCGACGGGGGACGACTCGAAACGCACGAGCCCCGAGAGCTGTTCGTGTTCTGCCACGTGCGGCTCGAACCCCGCCGACCACGCCGCCGCCGCGTCGATATCTTCGGGGTGTCTGTCGCGGTCGAGCGTCGGGCAAGACGCGAGGTCGGCAAACACCCGGTTCACCGCGTCCAGCACGACGGGCGACGAGCGGTAACTCTTGGCCAGCGACTCGCGTTGGATCAGCGGAGCATGGTGCTCGACGCTGTCGAAGAGTTCGACGCATCCGCCCCGCCAGCCGTAGATCGCCTGCTTGGTGTCGCCGACGACGAAGAGGCTGCGCGTGCCATCGCCGGTCGAGCCGATCTCGTCGACGAACGGCGAGAGCACATGCCATTGGTCGAGGCTGGTGTCTTGAAACTCGTCGAGCAAGAGGTACGTCACCGCCGCGTCGAGACGGAAATAAATCTCCGCGAGCGCCTGCTCGTCGCTCACCGCCCGCCCCGCAAACAGCCCGCCGGCCAAACGATGGGCCATGTCGCTGTACAGCATGACGCCGCGTTGGCTACGCAGTTGTTCGTAGACCACCGAGAACCGCCGCATGAGTTCGTGGGTCGCGGCGGTCTGGCGGGCGATGCGTTCGAGCAAGACCGCGCGGGCGTGGCGACACCACGTCTGACTCGCGTCGAGCCAATCGCCGTCGATCGGGGTGCGGTCGAAGGAGTCGTCGCCGACGAACACCTTGGCGAGTAATCCGCTGGCGACCATACCGTCCCAGTCTTGCCGCGCTGCGCAATCAAGCGTGCGTTGCCAACTCTTGAGCCAGTGGCTACGCGGCTTGCCGGTCTGCGTCGTGGGCAGGGCCGTCTCGAGCTCACGCCAACGCTCGAGCGCTTCGGTGATCTGGGCCGCGTTAAGCAAGCCCTCGGGCCGTAGCGTGGTCCACGCTTCTTCCCACGGCGCTTCGCGGTACACCTCGGCGTGGGTCACGACGATGTCGTCGATCGCGCGGGTCACGCTCCGCGCGGCCGAGTCGTGGTGCAGGCGACGCAATAAATCGAGCAACGCCCCGAACGCCGCGTCGTCCGCCGCCGCCTCGGCCAACACCGCTTCGATCGCCTCGCCCCGCAGCGCCGCCGCCTCGGCACTGCCCTCTTCAAGCAAACGGGGCTCAAGCGGCAGGTCCAACTCGAACCGGAATCCGCTGCCCAGCCGATGAAAAAAACCGTCGATGGTCGCCACGCCGACACGGTGCAGTTGACGCGTCACCGCATCCAACAACGCGGGCGGAGATTTCAATCGCGGGTCGTTGGTTTGAGTTGACGTCGGCCTGCCTTCCGCCTCTTCGCACAACGTCCGCACCAGTCGGCCGAGGATTTCCCCCGCGGCCTTACGGGTGAAGGTGGTCGCGAGGATCGATTCGACCGACGCGCCGCGACGCAAAAGGTCCAGATAGTGGTGGGTCAGCCGGTAGGTCTTGCCCGAGCCGGCCGAGGCGCGGATCAGCCGCTGGGCGTCGGCCGGGGGCTCGATCGGCAGGAAATCATCGCTCACGCCACACCCCCGCGTTGCTGATTTCCAGGCTCGATTGTTCGATCAACGCCGGCCGACCCATCGCGCCGTCGGCGGTGATCCGCGACAACTCGTCGACGTAGCGCGGCACGTCCAGGCTCGGCGGCCAAAACAACCCGCCGCGCACCCCGCGGATCACCGCGTCGCGCTGGGCCATGGCCTCGGCCAAATCGTCGGCGTCCCAATCCGCCGTCGCCACGCCCGCCTTGGCCTCGGCCTTGGGCAGGTTGAAGTAACCCAACTGGGCGGACTCGATCCCCAACGGCCCGACGAGCGTGAGGTACAACGGCAGCTGCAAGTCTCGCCACCGCCCCGCCGTCACATGCGTCTTCGTCGGCGAGTCGCCGGCGTCGGACGTTTTGTAATCTAGCAAGCGGAAGCCGTGCTGAGGGTGTTGGTCAACGCGGTCGATGGTGCCGGTGACGGTAAACGGCTCGCCGTCGAGCGTGACGGTCGCTTGGAGTTTCGTTTCGATCAAGTCCTGGCGGATCTGCCAACCGTCGCGGACGAGTTGGGCTTGTTCGTCGGCGAACCGCGACAGGCGGTCGCGGAGTTGGGCGATCTGTACGCGCACGGCCGGCCGAACGTCGCGGCCGAATTTTTGGCGGACGCGGGTCGAGAGCGCATCGTTGAGGAATTCGTCGATCGGCTGGGCGTCGGCGGCGTGAACCAAGTCAGACCGGCCGAAGGCTTCGAGCACATCGTGCGTCAGGTTGCCGTAGGCCAAGGCGTCGAGTTCCACCGCGCGGTCGTCGAGCGAGCCGAGCTTCAAGACGTGCTTGAGGTAAAACCGGTACGGACAGGCGAGGTAGTCCCGGAACGCGGTGACGCGAAGGCTGGTGATCGCCGGCTCGTCGAGCAGCGGCCGGGGGATGAGGAACCGGCTATCCCCGCCGGGCGAAAGCAACAGCGGCGCAACGCTGGCGTCGGCAGGCTCGTCCTTGGGGTAGAACCGTTTAATCCGCTGCGTGCGCGTCTCGGCGTCGCAAGCCAGGAGCAATCGGCTGGGTACCTTCGGGTCGCCCTGCGCGGATTCCCGACACGCCAACACCACCGCCGCGTCGCTCGGCCGAGAGTGGAGCACGATGTTGAGCAGCAGGAGGTCCCGGGCGTATCGCCGGGCGTTGTCGGCCAGCCCCAACGTACGCCGCAGGCTGTCGGGTAGAAACGCGTCGGCGTTGCGCGCGTCCGGCACGTGGCCCTCGTTGAAGTCGGTCAACACGACGTACGCCGCGTCGTCCCACGCGACTTCGAGGAAACCCAACAACTCGACCGACGGCGTCCCACCCGGCTCGGGTAGTCGTTGCCCCGCCAGTCGGCCGAGAGTCAGAGATACGGCCTGGGCAAACGTCAGCCGCGGGGTCAAACGGGCCGCGGGGTCGAGCTGCGCCTGTTCGCCGAGAGCTTGGGCGATCTGGGTCAGCGCTTCAACCGTGGCGTGGTCGGCAAACGGGTCGAGGTCACGACTCTCGTAAACCGCGGCGAGGGTCTGCGCGATCGCGGGGCTCCACGCCGGCAGGGGCTGAGGCGTGTCGTGATCGGCGGGCAACACCTGATCGATTCGATCCGAGAGTTGACCGAGCGCTTCGCGGGTCGCCGCGTCGCCCCGCCAAGCGGACCGCGTGTCGGCCTGGAGATACGTCGAAGCGTACACGTCCAGCGTCGTCGCCCAAGGTTCATCGCCGATGACCCCAAGCATGTCGGGGTGTCGTACCAACGCCGCGAGGTCGGCGAAACGCTGCTGCGCGGCATATCGGCCCAGCGTTTCGAGCAGCACCACCGGGGCCGACCGCAACACGCTGGACCCCGCCGCGGCTCGGGCCGGCGTGCCCGCCAACACGATCGCCCGGCCCAGCGACCCCGCCGCCTCTTCGTCGCCCAGGCCGACGGTCACATCCTCGGCCGACGTGGTCTCGGGTAACCCACTCAGAACACGCACCAGTTCGACCGCCTGATCCCGCGGCTGATCGACGAACCGCAGGTCCGCGATCTCCGCCGACTGTTCCTGCCAATACTCCACCACCAGCCCGCCCAGCGCATCAAAACCTTCGGCATGTGTGGCGGGCGCGGGGACCAACGGCGTGAGGTCGTCGAGTTGCCCGAGCATGCCCGCCAACTGAGGCGACTGGTCCACGAGGCCGACGAGCACCACCGCGCGGTCGCACCGGCAGCACTGTTGTTCGATGGCTTGCTGCCGCGCGGTTTGCCGATCGGGTCGGCCCAGGGCTTGGCGATACACGGCGTCGAGTTCGCCGAGCGCTTCCCACCGCGCTTCGCTCAGCCCCAGGTCGACCCCGCGTTCGGCCGCGACCCGCGGGACGCTGGCGGGACGCAAGCGCGCCGCGGCGAGTTCTTCGCTGAGCTTGCCCAACTGCTCGGCCAATCGGAACCAGCCCACCGGGTCGTCGTCGCTCGGCGGGTGCGGCACGACCTGTTCCAACACGGCCCGCTCGGCGGAGCGCAACGCCGCGGCCCGCGCCAGGGCGGCCGTCAGGTCGTCGGCCATCTGCCCCTCGGCCTCAAACAACAGCTCGGGCAGCCCGCCCGCGGTGACCACGGTGGGTGGCACCAGGACCGCACCTGCGGAAACCGCAGCGTCGGCCAGCAACTCTTCCAGCCGTCGGCCCGCCCGGCCCGCGGGGACCGCCACGATCACGCCGCCCATTTCAAACCCGTGCCGCTCGATCAGCCACGCCGCCGCCGCGGGCAAGATCGCCCGGTCCCAACCTAAAAAAACGCGCTGCTCGGCCATATCTCGCCCCAGCGTCCACCGTCCCGGCCCACCGGTCAAGCCGACCCCGCCCGGGCGGCCGGGGACTTACCCGAAATAGACGCGTAAAGGTCTTGCGGATCGGCGGGCCGTGCTCCAAAATATGGGTTTACGAGTGCTCATTTCAGCCTCACCCCGGCCTCCAACGAGGTCGGGCCACGTCTGCGTCTCTCCGAGAATTTTCCATGGGTTCACACACCGGCTTCATCGATTTCCGCCGCACCACCGTGCCGTACAAAGACCCGCTCGAACGGCTGCACGACTTCAACGAGTTCGGCACGTCCGTGACCGAACACTTCGTGAAGGAACAAGGTGCCCGCTGCATGGACTGCGGCGTGCCGTTCTGCATGTCCGAGACCGGCTGCCCGATCGACAACAAGATCCCCGAGTGGAACGACTTGGTTTACGAGGGCCGGTGGCGCGAAGCCTACGAACGCCTGGACCTGACCAACAATTTCCCCGAGTTCACCGGCCGGGTCTGCCCCGCGCCGTGCGAGGGCTCATGCTGTGCCGGCGTGTACGAATCGCCCGTCGCGATCAAGAACATCGAACAGGCCATCACCGACCGGGCCTGGAAAGAAGGCTGGGTCGTCCCGCGTCCGCCGAAGCACCGCACGGACAAAACGGTGGCCATCGTGGGGTCGGGGCCGGCGGGTTTGGCCGCGGCGCAGCAGCTCAACCGGGCCGGGCACCGCGTGGTCGTGTACGAACGCCACGACCGCATCGGCGGCCTGCTGACCTACGGCATCCCGAACATGAAGCTGGACAAGTCCATCGTCCAACGCCGCGTCGATCAACTCGAGGCCGAGGGTGTCGAGTTTGTCACCCGCACGTTCATCGGCGGCGACCCCGGTGACGCCGCGGGCTCCGCTCCCGACGACGACTCGATCACCTACCTCGACCCGCAGTCCCTGCTCGAAACCCACGACGCGGTGTTGCTCGCCACCGGCTCGACCCGGCCGCGTGACCTGCCGATCCCCGGCCGCGAGCTCCACGGCGTGCACTTCGCCATGGAGTTCCTCCACGCCAACACTAAAACCCTCGTCGATTCGGGCCACGCCAACGACACCGACCCCGCGTTCGACAAACTCATCGACGCCCAGGGTAAACACGTCGTGGTCATCGGCGGCGGCGACACCGGCAACGACTGCCTCGGCACCTCGCTCCGCCACGGCTGCAAATCGCTGACCAACTTCGAACTGCTCGCTCAGCCTCCCGAAGAACGCGCGCCCGACAACCCCTGGCCGCAGTGGCCGCGGATCTACCGCACCGACTACGGCCACCAGGAAGCCGCGGCAACCTTCGGCCGTGATCCACGCGAGTTCGCCATCCTCTCCAAGGCCTTCCTCGACGACGGCGAGGGCAACGTCTGCGGCATCCGCACCGTCCGCATCGACTGGTCCAAGCCCGGCGACAAGGCCCCGTTCAGCGAAATCCCCGGCACCGAGCAGAACTTCGAGGCCGATCTCGTGCTGCTGGCGATGGGCTTCCTCGGCCCCGAGGCCGGCCCGGGCGCGAAGCTCGGCGTCGTGAACGACCAGCGCAGCAACTTCGCCGCCGAGTTCGGCGACCACCGCACCAACGTCGACAAGGTCTTCGTCGCCGGCGACTGCCGCCGCGGCCAATCACTGATCGTCTGGGCCATCGCCGAGGGCCGCAAGGCCGCCGCGTCGATCGACGCCTACCTCACCGGCCAACCCCTCAGCGACGAAGCCGCGGGCCGCGTGCAGGTGACCGTGTCGGCGTGAGCAATCTTTCGATTTTCTGTCTTCACTCCCCTCCCTTGAGGGAGGGGCAGGGGGAGGGTGCTGACCGTGACCGACTCGACAAGGAAACCTAAACGCAAACTCCCGCGACCGTCACCCGAAATCATCCGCCGGGCCAAGCAGCTCCGCCAGCACATGACGATCCCCGAGCGCATGCTCTGGAACGTCCTGCGCACCCGCTCCATCCACGGCCTCAAGTTTCGCCGGCAAACCCCGATCGACCGTTTCATCGTGGATTTCTACTGCCCGGCTATCGGGCTCGTGATCGAATTGGATGGCATGAGCCATGTGGGTCACACGGAGCAGGATCGTAAGCGCACTGATCATTTACAGAGCCTCGGACTCCGCGTCGTCCGCTACACCAACGATCAAATCATTCACAACCTCGACGCGGTGTACCTTGATCTGATGAATACGATCGAGAAATTGGAGTTCGATCCACGACCGGCACCCTCCCCTAACCCCTCCCTCAAGGGAGGGGGATAAAGGCAAAACAAACTCGTACGTCTGCTAAGCACGTCTCACGCTAGACCTCCGCCCCCGCCCCGCCTAACCTACGAGCATGAGCACCACCGAAGAACGTATCGCCCAGTGGGAAAAAATGGCCGCCGAGGCGCCCGACGACATGGCTTACTTCAGCCTCGGCAACGCCTACAAGGAGGCCGAGCGCTGGGACGACGCCGCCAAGGCCTACGGCCAAGCCATCGGCCTCAACCAGGGCATGTCCCGCGCCTACCAGTTCCTGGGCGAATCGCTCATCAAGGCCGGCCGCGAAGGCGACGCCAAGCCCATGCTCGCCAAGGGCTACAAAAACGCCGCTGAGCGCGGTGATGTCATGCCGCAACGCTCCATCGGCGAGATGCTCAAACGCCTGGGCGAAGAATTGCCCGAAGTCGAAGACGCCGCGGCGAAGAAAGCGGAAGTCGAAGCATCCGGCAACATGGTGCTCGACCGCCGGGCGGGCCAACCTCAACCCCGCCTCGCCGACCCGCCGATGCGGGGCCCGCTGGGTCAATTCATCTACGACCACTTCGGCCAGATCACCTGGAACCAGTGGATCGGCCAAGGCACCAAGGTCATCAACGAACTCCGCCTAGACTTTTCGAACGTCGCCCACCAAGACCTCTACGAGCAGCACATGCTCGAGTGGCTGCAGGTGACCCGGGAAGAAGCCGAGGAATACGCCAAGCAGCAAGCGTCTTCGTAACCGGCGGGCCCGGATAGCCCGGGAACATCAAACAAGCATAAAAAAACACGCCTCCGGCGAGGCGTGTTTTTCGTTGAGGTTCTGTGTTCGATGGTCGAATCAGGCCGCGGCTTCGAAGCCTTGGCAGCCCGAGTCGGCGGTGACGGTGAGCTGCAGCGGCTCGACCTGCGGGTGGCCGCAGGTGTCCTTGAAGTCTTCGGGGGCCGACTTCGAGGTGCGGATTTGGATGAGTTGCGGCTGGTCGGCGTGGTCTTCGCCGTAGTGCTTGCAGAGCCCGCATTGACCTTCGGAGAGCGTAATCATGGGTATCCCTTTCGGAAAATAGGAGGAAATTAGTCTTACTTGCATCACTATAGGCAAGATCACGACCAAAATCAACTTAAGTGCTTAATATATAAGTATTTGAGAATAAGTCTCAAGTGCATTGGGATTTGTACCGCCAATCGTGATCAAAACAACAACGCGGCTCGGAAGCCGCGTCGCTGGGGTCTATATCCACCACAGGAGACTTAGATTTAGGGAGATGAGGCGGCGAAGTCCGCCGCCGGACGAAAGGGTCAGTTGTTGGGCAACACGCCGAACGCCCGCAGGCCGTTGGTGTCGGCCGGGCCGATGACCTCGAGTTGGTCGGCCGGGGTCCAGGCGACGTGGCCGTCGAAGAACAGCGTGTTGACGCCCTCGCCGTCGGTGCCCTGATAGGCGAAGTAGGACGGGTTGCCGACGGCGATGGTGTCGCTGCGCCCGTCGCCGTGGTTGTAGACCTGCGTGCCCGGCACGTCGTCGCGGTAGATGTCTTGGAGCAGGGTGAGCTCCGAAGCGCTGTAGAGGTTGTTGAGCGTGTCGGGGTTGCCGCCGGGCAGGCCGAAGGTCGGCATGGTTCGGCCGGGGTAGTAGCCGTAGGTGCCGTAGCAGCCCTGAGCCCGCGTGTTGGCCGGGTCGTCGAGCAGCGCGGGGTTGTCGGTCGACGGGCAGGCCCACACCGCGTAATCGCCGACGTAGCCGTCGACAAACTCACGCAGGTCGTAGAAGCCCGGGCGGTAAAACAGCGACATGACGTAGGTGCCGTTGGCGTCGTACGACGGCGGCAGGCGGTCGTTGTGGTCCACCGCGTAGGCGTTGAGCGAGAGGCCCACCTGCCGCTGGTTGCTGGCGCACTTGACCAATGTGGCGGTGTTGCGGGCGCTGCCCAGGGCCGGCAGCAGGAGGCCGAGCAGCAAAGCGATGATCGAGATGACCACCAGCAATTCGATCAGCGTGAACGCATAGATTGGTTTGGCATGGACCGTCGAAGGCGCATCGGACATCGTCGCTTATCTCCCTTTTCCGAGGACACGGCACGTCGTCTCGAACGACACGCTCCGCATCCGGTTTAAGCAAACTATGCCCCACTACGATTGATTCGCCAGCGGGGCAAGGCCGACCCGGGGAAATCCTGAAAAACCGCGTGGGGGTTTGCGGGGTGGTGAAACTGGGTAAGACGACATCCCGGCAACGCCACGAAATCATCCCCGCGCGTTTAGCCGGAGACGCGAAGCGTCCCGTTGAGGGCATCCGCTAACCTGAGTGGGACGCTTCGCGTCGCCCGCTAAACGTGATGGGATCAGATTTTTTAGTGCTCGGCGTCACCCGGCTCGGTGTCTTTCACCATCACCTGCCCGGTCAGTTCGGCGAGCGATTCGATCACCACGTCCACAGGCAGCGTGTAGGCCTCGATCCGCCCCGCCCGGGCGATGTTGATGCCCACGCACCGGCCGTCGAGGTCCAAGAGCGGCCCGCCGCACTCGCCCGGCGTGATCGTGGCGTCGTGTTGAAGCACCGACGCGAACCCGTCCCGGCGTTCCGAGACGCGGTTGCCCATGGTGTTCATCCGGTCGGTCCGCGATCGCTCGTCGAGCTCGGGCAGCCGCATCTCCACGTCGAAAGCGATGGGTTGGCCGTTGCGTTCGACGACCACCTCGATCACGTCGCCCGCAATGACGTTCTGGATACTGTCGATGACGTCCTGGGAATTCTTCACGTCGTGGCCGTCGATGGACAACAGCACATCGCCACGCTGCAGTCCCGCCGCGTGGGCCCCCATGCCTTCGATCGCGTGACCGATGACGGGGCGTCCGTGATCGGGGTGGTCGCCTAGCGCGATCCCCAAGCGGACGCCGTTGACCCGCCGCGGCAACGCGCTCATCACGCCCACCGCTTCGGGGACTTCTTTGAGCCCCGGCACGACGACCCATTGGCCCAATCGCAGCGACGTATCGGCTTCAAACAGCACCGGGATCAGCCCCTTGGCTTCGATCTGCAGCAACGCCAGATCGTTTAACCGGTCTTCGCTCAGCAGCTGCGCCGCGACGTTTTGACCGTCGGTGAGCCGGGCCGTAATCGCCCCGGCCTCGCGGACTTCGCTGGCTTTGGTGAGCACCAGGCCGTCGGGCGTGACGATGGTGCCGAGCGTGCTCTTCTTGCCGTCGGCGTAGAGCTGCACGACGCTGTGCCGGGCCTCGGCGACGACGGGCGCGAAGGCTTTGAGGACTTCTCGGCCGTCGGTGTCGTAGGCGCGTTTGAGGTAGCTCTGGGCCGGAGCCGAAGGGGCCCAAGCAAAGAGCAACGCCAAGATCAGTAAGCCCACCAGGGCCGCCGCCTTTGGCGTGGTCCAGAACATCGTGGCGTCGGTGGTAACCGCTTTGGTCTTCATTCCCAAGCTCCGAGAGTGGCTTCGAGTTGGATCGTGTCTTGGTCGCGGAGGATGGTGAGCGTGACCGGGTCGCCGGGGACTTTGAGGGCCAAGGCCTCGAAGATGGATTTTTCGTCACGCACCGGCTGATCGTCGAATTTCGCAATGATGTCGCCGAGCTTCACGCCCGCCTCCGCCGCGCCGCTGCGACGCAGCACGCCGGTGACCAACACGCCGCGGTCTTCGGGGTCCACATCGAACCGGACGCCCAGCAGGGGCATGACCATCCGTTGGCCCCACTGCCGGCCCTCGGCCATGAGGTTCCAGTTGGTGTGGTACTCGCCGATCGGCACGTGGATGTTGGTGCGTTCGTTGCGGCCGATGCGGCTGTGGATACCCACGACTCGGCCGTCCATGTCGAACAACGGCCCGCCGGAGTCGCCGCCGATAAGTGAGCAGTCCGATTGGATCGCTTTTTGTCGGACGCGGACGATTCGCCCGAGACGGACCACCACATTGCGTTCCAACTCGAAGCCGCCGGGGTGGCCCAACGCCACGACCCAGTCGCCGGTGCCCAGCGTGTCGGCCGGGGCCATTTCGACATGGGGCCAGGGTCCGTCGCCCTGCAGCTTGGCGAGGCCCGCGTCGTTTTCTTGGTCGCTGCCGAGCGTGACGGCGGTCTCGGTGGTGCCGTCGGGGAACTGGACTTGGATGACCTGATCGGCTTCGCCGATGACGTGGGCGGCGGTGAGGATGTAGCCTTCTTCGCCGATGACCACGCCGCTGCCCGTGCCGAAGGGTCTGAGGTTCAGCGACACGGTCGCCGGCGCGGCCAGCGCGGCGACGGCTTCGACGCGGGCCTCGATCGCTTTGAGGTCTTCGATCGACTCGGGGGCGAGCTTGTCGAAGACTTCGGCGGGTTCGGGTTCGGCCGACGCCGGGGCCGCCGCGAACACCGCCACGCTCAAGATCACCAAACCTACGGACCGCCTGAATCGTTGCATGCAAAAAACCTCACGGGGTGAACGTTTTCACTACGCGGGCCAACCCGGAACGGTTCTGGTTCGGGTGTCCACGGGTTAAGTGTATGCGTGGTTCGCCGGATGTCACGCGTTTTTGTGACGCGTCACCCGCAGCACCCCGGGCGGCTCGCCCGGGGCTCAATTTTCTGTTTCACACCAAGGAGGCGACCCAGGTGTGGGCGCTGGCGTCTTTCCAGGCGCGGAGGCCGCCGTTGGTCACGATCAGCGTGTCGCCGACCACCGCAGCAGCGCAGGCGTAGAGCGGTTTGGGGATCCGGCCGACGGTTTTCCAAGTATCCGTAGGCGGGTCGTAGAGGCTGACGTGATCGAGGCTGACGCGTCCCATGTTGGCCTCGGTCTTGGGGTTGAACGCCCGCTTGACCTTGCGGTACGCCCGCAGGGGGATCATGAGCGGAGAGTTGCGCTTGTGGGCCGGCAGGGCGTCGGGGCTGTTGTTGCGGCCGCCGACAACCAGGAGCTGGCCGCGGTAGTGCATGGTCGCCGTCTCGATGTGCGACCGACGGAACGGCAGGTCGTTCATCCGCTGCCACGCGTCGGTATCCGGGTCGTAGCGGTGCATGAAGTCGAGGTCGGCGCAGCTCTGGCCCTTGGCCTGGACCGGGGCGTCGTGATAGAAGTGGCCGCCGATGGAATACGCCTTGCCGCCGACGACGCCGGTGGAAAAGTGGGCCCGGCCCTCGGGCATCGGCGCTGCGGATTTCCACTCGGTGGGGTTCTCGAGGTCGAGGATCCAGTGGTCGCTGAAATTGGTGTTGCGGTCTTCGCCGAGGCCGCCCCAGACGTGCATCTTGCCGTCGAGGATCGCACAGCCCAATGACGCCCGCAGTTCGGGCAGCGGCGCGAACTCTTCCCACGCATCGGTCTCGGCGTCGTAGCGCCAGGTCTTGGTCACCGCGACGCCGGGGTGTTTGCCGAGGTAGCCGCCGGTGTACCAGACGTAGCGGTCGTCTTGGACCTGGCAGGTGTAGTGGCTCACGGGTTCGGGCTGGTCGGCGAAGCGTTCCCACTTGTCGGCCGCGGGGTCGTAGGCCCAGTGTTCGTCGGTGACGTCGAGCTCTTCGCCGTGGTGGCCGCCGATGATGTGCATGCGGCCACGCACCACGCACACGCCGCTCTCGAAACGGGCCAACGGGGACGGGGCGACTTCGCGGAACTGGAGGGGCGTGTTCATCGGGGCGGGCTCGGAATAAATCGGTTGGGTTTGGGGATGCCGGGCTATGCCTTAAGCGGCGGTTACCATCACGCTTTGGGGTTTTGTTTCTCGATCGCGTCGACGATCAACTCGGTCACGGCGTCGGCCCAGGCGTCCCAGTTCAGCAGGTTCTCGTAACGATCGCGGCTGGTCTGAACCATCTTTTCGTAGGCCGGGCGGTCGTTCCACAACGCGGCCATCGCGTCGGCGTACTCGGCCGGGCCGGCGTCGAGCGGCAGCAGCAGGCCGCTCTCGCCGTGGGCCACCGCATCCGGCACGCCGCCGGTGGCGGTGGAGATCGACGGGAGGCCATTCGCTGCCGCCTCGCAGAACACCGCGCCGAACGTCTCGCCCCGGCTGGGCAGCATGAAGAACGCAGCGGTCTTCCACAACGATTCATAGGTCGCCAGCTGCTCGGGGACTTGTTTGTTGAGGAAGCCGTGCGACGTCACGTTCGGGTGGTCGCAGTGTTCGGGCGGTTGGGCGCCGACCACGACCATCTCCGCATCGATGCCGCGCTTGTTCAGCTCAACCATCGTGTCGTACGTCAGCTGCCCGCCTTTACGGTCCCACTCGACGCCGATCCACAACATCCGGCAGCGGTCGCGCGGCGTGCAGTCGATCGCTTCTTCCCGCGTCGGCGGGTCCTTGAGGTTTGCGCCGTAAGGCACCGCGTGGATCGTGCTCGGGTCGGCTCCGTAGTCGTTGATCGCCGAGTCGGCCGACCACCGCGCCGGGTAGACCGACAGCGTGGCGTTGTGGATCGCGCCGCGGGTGATGCGTTCGCCGTTGCGGCGGGCAAAGCCCCAGAGGTCGCTGAACGCGGGGTAGTAGTTTTCGATGCCGCGGGCGGTCGTGTCCGAGTGGTGGATGATCGGCACCGGCGAGTTCTTCAGACAAGCGATCTGCTGATCGACCGTGATCGCCAAGAGCGCATCCACGGGGTGGGTCTTCAGGCGGGCGCGGATTTTTTTGGCGTGTAGCCGGGCGTTGATGGCTGACCACTGGGCGATGAAGCGTTTGCCGGTGAGCCGGTGCAGGTGGTGGTTGATGCGCTTGAGGAAGATCGTCCACGGGGCCGGCTCGGACGGGACGTAGACCACCTCGTCGAACCGCTTGCGGAGCTCACGCTGGATCGAGTTGGGCACGCCCGACCAGGTCCGCACATCGTCCGGGTCGCCGTTGGCGAGCAAGCCAATCCGGTACGGCCGTTTCCGGGTTTCGGTCGCCGATTCTGGACCAGGTTGATCGTGGGTGGCGGACGGCGGGTCCATGGCCGCGCTATCCGGTGCGGGCGAACCCGTAGCCTCGGGGGGAGAATTTGTCGTCATTCCGGGGGTTCATCCCTTATATTTGGGAGCAGTTTTGAACAGTATCGGGAAATTCGTCGGGACCTATCCAACCCCGTCACCAAAAATTTACCGCAAAGTTGATCGAAAACCGCGATTTCTTTGCGAATCTCCCGGATGAATCCGGCCGGCCCCAGGGTTGACTCCTCATGCGATTAAGCACCAAACTCTTGGTCATCTCCGAGTTGGTGCTGCTCGTGCTCGCCTTCGCCCTCTTGGTCCCAACCCGATCCGTCATGCGGGAGCAGGTCACCGTCGACCTCCAAAACCAACTCGCCGCCATCGCCAGCACCGCGGCGCTCCAACTCAACGGCGACCTGCACCAACGCGTCGTGGAAACCCAAGACCCCCACGACCCGGCGTTCCTCACGCTGCGTGACCAACTCCGGGCGGTGCGCGACGTCAACGGCCTGAAATCCGACCACCTCTACACCTTCTACGTCGGCGAAGACCAGCTCCTGCACTTCGGCGTGATGCCCCACGAAGGCGAGCCGTTCATCGGGGATGAATACAACCTCAAGCCGCACCACCAACAAGCCCTCGACACGCACACCGTTCAGGTCACCGAACTCTACTCCGACGTAAACGGCAAGTGGATCTCCGCCGCCGCGCCGATCCGCGACTCGGCTGGCACGGTGGTCGGCCTGCTCGAAGTCACCCAGCCGTCCGAGGCCTATTTCGCCCGGGCGGACAACCTTGTCATCACCAACACCGCGATCGCGATCATCGGCATCGCCATATCGTCGCTGCTGGGCTACGTCGTCCTGACCCGGCTTGTCATCCGCCCCGTCGGCGAAGTCCGCAAGGGCCTCGAAGCCTTGGGCAATCACGACTTCGCCCACCGCGTCAAGATCAACACCAAAGACGAATTCCAAACCCTCGGCGAAGCGCTCAACGTCCTGTCGGAGCAGCTCAACGTCGCGAGCACGATCCAGGCCGGCTTCTTCCCCGAAGAGCTGCCCGTCTGCAAAGGCTACCGCATGGCCGGCGCTTCGGAGCCCTGCGACGCGACCGGCGGCGATTACTACGACGCGTTTAAACTCGACGACCGACGCACCGCCGTGCTCATGGCCGACGTCACCGGCCACGGCCTGGGCCCGTCGCTGATCATGGCCACTTGCCGGTCGGCGCTCCACGCCCTGGCCCGCACCGGGCTAGAGCCCGGCGAACTCCTCCAACGCCTCGAAGACCAGCTCGCCCCCGACCTCACCGAGGGGCGGTTCATCACCATGATCTACGGCGTGCTCGACGAAGACGGCACCTTCACCTACGCCAACGCCGGCCACGCCCCCGCCATGGTCCGCACCGCCGACCACGGCGTGAAGCACCTCGGCAGCCACCGCCCCCCGCTGGGCGTGATCATCCCGCTCGACGAAGAAGACCTCCAGTCCACGGTCCAACTCGAGCCCGGCGACCGCGTGCTGCTCACGTCCGACGGCGTCAACGAAGCCCAGGACCCCACCAACAAACAGTTCGGCTTCGCCCCGCTGGAACGACTGATCGACGACCTCGAGCTGGCCTGCGACCAAATCGTCTCGACGCTGCGTCGCGACGTGGGCACACACCGCCATCCCCGCCGGGCCGACGACGACCTGACGATCCTGTGCATCGATCGCGTCGGGACGACCGTGGTGATGGATTGAATACCGCTACGACCCAACGCCGCGTAGCGGGTGACGCGAAGCGTCCCGGGAGTCGTGTCTGATCGATGGACACGGGACGCTGCTCGTCACCCGCTAAACGCATCGGACCACCCGCGATATCATCGTGGCCATGTCGATGCACCCCCCACCGCTGCCGCCCGATCCGTATGCCGTGTATCCCGAGGTTCAGCCCGGCGGGGGGCGTGCGGGGCTTCAGGCGGCCATCGCGGTGTGGGTGACGTCAGGCTTGTTCTTTTTGCTCTCGACTTGTTGCGTCTTCGGCATCGTGATGCTGGGCGTGCTCCCGATGGACCAACTCCAACAGGCCGACGAAACCGGGCAGTTGGCGGACATGCGGGACGAGATCAGTCAGGTACGGCCGTACATGCCCGTCGTGGGCGCGGTGCTGGCTTTGTTCACCGTGTTGCCCGCCGCGGTGATGTTCGTGTTGGGTTTCTGGGTCAAGGGCGGCAGCCGGGGCGCCACGATCACCGCGCTGATCATCTCGATCATCGGCTTGGTGGCCGTCGGACTGATGCTGCTCCTCACCGTCATTGGGATGGTCACCTCCGGGCAGATCGATCTTTGCAGCGTCACGCTATTTTTGGGTTTGGCAGGCTGTTTTGTATGGTGCGTTCTCTCGCTCAAGCAGGCGTTGTCCCAGACGTCGCCGCGCGGCGACGTCTTCCAACCCATGCACCAACACCCCGCCCCCGGTCCCGGCAGCCAGACGCCCGGCGGCCAAAGTGCGGGCGGTTATCGCCGTTCGCCGGACGACGATCCGTGGGAAAACTCTTTGTAAATCAACGGCATACACTTGCACAGCTGCCTCTAGATTTTGAGTAGCCCGAAGGAGCCTTGTGATGACGTACTTTTCAGCCCGCTGTCTCACGATTGGTGGTTTGGTGTGCCTGATCGCGCTGTGGGTCGCCCCCGCCGCGCAAGCCCTCGACGCTGAGCACCAGGCCAAGGCCCGCGTGGCGATCGCTTCGGGCCTCGATTACCTGCGCAGCACGCAAAACGCCGACGGCAGTTGGTCGCCCCAGCCCGGCCCCGCCGTCACGGGCATGATCGTCGCGGCCATGCTCGACCAGCCCGACCTCGACGCGACCGACCCGACCATCGCCAAGGCGTTGGAATACATCCTCGACCGCGTCCAGCCCGACGGCTCGATCCGCGATGCGCCCGACGGCATCCTCGCCAACTACAACACCGCGATCTGCCTCTCGGCCCTGGCCCGCATCGACAACGACCCCCAAATCGCCGAGGCCGTCCGCAACGCCCAACAATTCCTCAAGAGCATCCAGTGGAACGTCGGCGACGTCACGCCTGACGGCGAAACCATCACCGAAGACCACCCCTACGCCGGCGGCGCGGGCTACGGCCGCAACGGCCGACCCGACATGTCCAACACCCAGTTCCTCCTGCAAGGCCTCTACGACTCGGGCGTCGACTGCGACGACCCCGCCTTCCAAGCCGCGCTCAAGTTCATCTCCCGCTGCCAGGGCATCGAAAGCAACGACTACTTCCCCGAAGGAACAATTGTTCAAGACGGCGGCGTCATCTACGCCACCTCGGTCAACCGCGAAAACAAACACATCCCCGTCAGCTACGCCAACCCCGACGAGGTCGACGAAGCCAAGGCCGGCCGACCCGTGTCGGGCCTCCGCGGCTACGGCAGCATGACCTACGCCGCGTTCAAGAGCTTCCTCTACGCCAACCTCGACCGCGACGACCCGCGCGTCGTCGCCGCCCTCGACTGGATCGAAAACAACTACACCCTCGACCAAAACCCCGGCATGCCCGAGGCCGTGAAACTGCAGGGCCTGTACTACTACTACCTCACCCACGCCCGGGCGCTGGCGGCCCACGGCAGCACCTATCTCAATGTCGCCGACGGCCCCCGGGTCGACTGGGCCAACGCCCTGATCGCCAAACTGGTTAGCCTCCAAAAGCCCGATGGCTCGTTCGTCAATGCCGAGTCGCGCTGGATGGAAGACGACGCCAATCTCGTCACGGCGTATTCCGTCACGGCCTTGATCGAAGCGGCGAACTAGATTCAACGGTTGTAGAGTGGGCGATGCCCACCCTACGCAAGCCCCAACCCGCCCATGACCGATAACCAAGGCATGGCCGAATCCACTTCCAAACCCAACTCGCTCGTCCTGACGCTCGGCGTCTCGCTGGTCATCACCGCGATCGCGGCGTATTTCCTGCTCAACCGGGCCGAGGCGATCCCGCCGATCGAAAAATCCGAGTTGTTCCCCTTCCAGGACCCCGCCACCGGCAAGTGGGGTTACCTCGACGCGGGGGCCAAGATCGTGATCCCCGCC
This sequence comes from Planctomycetota bacterium, assembly GCA_039199695.1. Classification (GTDB taxonomy): domain Bacteria; phylum Planctomycetota; class Phycisphaerae; order Phycisphaerales; family Phycisphaeraceae; genus Algisphaera. Next base: position 73,549 of record JBCCST010000005.1, read on the forward strand.
AAGTACGACCACGCCGACCTGTTCCTCGGTGGGCGCGGGCTGGTGGAGTTCGAGGGCCTGGCCGGGTACATCGACGCCAACGACCAGTGGGCCATCGCCCCGCGGTTCGTGCTGGACCCCGACGTGAGCAACGACCTGGCCGCCCGGCCGTTCTGGGACGGGCTCGCCGCGGCCCGCAACGAGCGCAACGTCTGGGGCTTCCTCAACGCCGAGGGCGACTGGGCGATCCTGCCCCGCTTCGACGGGGCCGACGGCTTCCAACTCGTCGGCGACTTCCACAACGGCCGGGCGTGGATCGCCAACGCCAAGGGCAACCGCTTCGGCTTCATCAACCGCGAAGGCGAAGTCGTCATCGAACCCGAGTTCCACGCGGTTAACGACTTCAGCGAAGGCTACGCCGGCGTCCTGATCAAGGAAAAGTGGGGCGTCATCGACATCGACGGCAAGCTCCGCATCCGCCCCGATTTCGAGGGCATCGGCACGTTCAGCCAAAGCCTCTGCCCCGCCAAGAAAGACGGCCAGTGGGGCTACATCGATCGCGACGGCGACTGGGTCATCCAACCCAAATACCAGCTCGCCCGCCAGTTCTCCGAAGACCTCGCCCCCGCTCACAACGGCGTCGCCTGGGGCTACATCAACCGCCAGGGCCAGTACGTCATCGACCCGGAATTCGACGAGGCCTGGCCCCACGAAAACGGCATGGCCGCGGTCGAGATGGACGGGCAAAAGAAGTACATCAACGCCGCCGGCAACATCGTCTGGCCCAAACCCGTACGGCGTTGACCCACCGTAAAGCCGCGACCGTTGGTCACGCGGCTTTAACACGCCTAACTCAATCATTCTCGCCAAGGGAACGCAACAACAAGTCGCGGCTTGGTGAAATTCAAACCGCGGCGCGTTTTTCGCCCGACGCCGATTCGCCGCTGGCCATCTGCACCGCCAGGCGGATCGCGGACTTCATCGAACCGGGGTTGGCCTGGTTCTTGCCGACGAGGTCGAACGCTGTGCCGTGATCGACGCTGGTGCGGATGATCGGCAGGCCCAGCGTCACGTTGACCGCTTCGTCGAACGCCAACATCTTCACGGGGATCAGCCCCTGGTCGTGATACATCGCCACGATCAGGTCGTACTTGGCCCGCATCCGCGGGGTGAAGATCGTGTCGGCGGGGAACGGGCCGTGGGCGTCGATGCCCGCTTGGTGGGCCATCTGGATCGCGGGGGTGATCAGGCGGGTTTCCTCGTCGCCGAACAGGCCGTTCTCCCCGGCGTGCGGATTCAGCCCGCACACCGCGATCCGTGGCTTCTCGATGCCCATACGGACGAGGGCTTGATGCCCCAAATCGATCGGGTCGAATACGCAGCCGATGGTGAGTAGGTGCCGTACGTCCATCAGCGGCACGTGGATCGTAGCGAGCACGACGTTGAGCGCCGCGGCCTGCTTCGAAACTTCGGCCGGGAGGCGGTCTTCGCTGATCAGTTCTCCCGCCCCCGATGACGATTCACTTCCGAGCGGAGCATGAAACATCATCGCCACCCGTTTGGATTTACAACGCTTCTGCAGGTACTCGGTGTGCCCCGGGAAACGGACGCCGGCGAGTTGCCACGACTCCTTGCAAATCGGCGCGGTGACGATCGCGTCGATCCCCGCGTCGTCGATCGGCCGGTGCGCCGCGGCCACGGCGTCTTCGAGGAACCGAGCCGAGGCCTGCCCGCCGATCTTGCTCGGCCCGTTGTCGCGGGCCGTCAACATCGAATATTCGTCGTAGTCCAGCACCACCACGTCGTGCACCAGGCCGTACTCGGCCCGCGGCGAATCGTGCTGCAAGCGGTGCCAGTACGGATCGATCTCCGCGAGATCGGCGGCGTAGGACATCAACTCGTTCATGCCGTAGATCACGAACCGCGCGAGCTTGCGGACCGCCGGGTCGGCCAAGGCCTTGACCACCACCTCGGGGCCGATGCCGCCGGGCTCGCCCATGGTGATACCGATCACGGGCTTGCGGCCCAGCGGTTCGGGCAGGTTAGAACGGGTCTTGGCCATCGGAAGATTTTAGCAGGTTGAAGCACGGCCTTGCGGTTGGCGGGCTGTGGGGCAAAGCCGCCAAGGGTTACGGAACAGGCGCGAAACGTCGACCGACGCGAGCTGGCTTGTGGGTTCGGCGCAGGCCGACGATACTTCACGTCTCCCGATGCCGCTGTCCATCCTCCTCATGCTCCTGCTCCTCGCGCTGCTGCTGGTCGCCAGCGGTTTTTTCAGCGGCAGCGAGACCGCGTTGTTCAGCCTGTCGCGTCACCAACGCGCTCGGTTCGCGCAGAGCAACGCCCTGGTCCCGCGTACGATTCTGACCCTGCTCGCCGAGACCCGCGGTCTGTTGATCACGCTGCTGTTGGGCAACATGACGATCAACGTGTTGTACTTCGTGGTGAGTTCGGTGCTGCTGATCAAGGTCAGCGAGATGGACCGCGTCGGCGGGGTGGTGCTGGCGGGGCTCACCGTGGTGCCGCTGCTCGCCATCATCCTGCTGGGCGAGGTGATGCCCAAGCTCGTCGCGTCGCGGCTGCCGGACCGGTTTGCCCGGGTGATCGCGCTGCCGATGTTGGCGGTGCACCGGGTGTTGTCGCCGATCCGCGTCTCGTCGTCGGTGTTGGTGATCACGCCGCTATCCCGTTTGCTCGCGCCGCCCGCGCCGTCGCCGGACCTCTCGCCCGAAGAGCTCGACGCGATGCTCCAGCTCAGCCGGCACCACGGCGTGATCGACCACGGCGAGCAACGCGTCCTCGAACAAGTCCTCGAGCTCAGCCAACTTAAGGTCCGCAACCTCATGGTGCCGCGCGTCGATATCCAGGCGTTCGACCTCGACCAGTCTGCCGACGAACTGATGGCCCTGATCCGCCGGACCCGGCTGCGGCACATCCCCGCCTGCCGGGGCGACCTCGACAACGTCGTCGGGCTGATCTATTCGCGGCAGGCGATGCTCGCCCAACCCAAGACCGCGGAAGACCTCGAAAAACTGGTGCGGCAGGTCAAGTTTGTCCCCGAACTGCAGCGGGCCGACCAGACGCTGATTTCGCTCCGCAAGACCGGCACCACGTTCGCGTTGGCCGTCGACGAGTACGGCGGCACCGCGGGACTGATCACCCTTGAAGACCTCGTCGAGCACCTGGTCGGCAACATCCCCGGAGCGTACGAGCAGAGCGGCGAGGTCGAGGTCGAGCCGCTGGCTCCGAACCGCTGGCGGGTCGACGCCGACCTATCCGTACACGAATGGGCGGACGTGTTCGGCAAGCACCAACACTTCGAGGCGGCCCGGGTGCTCGCGTCGGCAAACACCATCGGCGGACTGGTCATGGCCGAGCTTGGCCGGGTGCCCGACGTCGGCGACGCCATCACGTTGGGCAACGTACGTCTGACCGTGGACCGTATGGACGGCCACCGCATCGAGGCCGTGGTCATCGAGCTGCGGGACGCCACCGCCGCCAACGCGGACACCCAAGAGGACACGGACGCCGCGAACGGGGGTGCCGCGTGACCACCGGCGAGACGCTTTTCTGGGTCGGCGTGATGCTCGCGGGCTTCGCGGGCTCGGCGTTGTATTCGGGCATGGAAACCGGAGCCTACACGCTCAACCGCGTCCGGCTCCAGGTCCTGGCCGACGGCGGGCAACGCGCCGCCGTCGCGTTGCGCAAGCTCGTCGATAAACCCGCGACGCTGTTGGCGACGCTGCTGATCGGCAACAACGTCGCCAACTACCTCGGCACCGCGGGCCTCGCGGTGATTCTGGAATCCATGGCGCTCTCCGATTGGCAGTCGATCCTGCTCAACACGTTGATCGTCACCCCGCTGCTCTTCGTCTTCGGCGAGACGCTGCCCAAGGACACCATGGCCGCCCACAGCGACCGGCTGATGCCGCCGCTGACGCCGATCCTCACCGGCTCGCGCTGGGTGTTCACGTTCACCGGCGTCGTCCCGCTGGTCCGGCTGTTCAGCGCCGGCGTGCTGAAGCTGCTCGGTCAGCCCGGCGGCGACCGCGCGTTCCCGCCGCGCAAGCGCGTCGAGATGCTCGTCCGCGAGGGCGTGGGCCACGGCATCCTCAGCGACGAACAGTCGGCCATCGTCGACCGGGTGCTCCGCCTGGGCGGCCGCACCGTCCGGCAGGAAATGGTCGCGTGGACGGAGGTGTTGTCGGTCAAAGTCAATGATCCGCCGAGCCGTTTGTGGGAGCTGGCCGACCGCAGCAGCCGATCGCGTTATCCCGTCACCGACGAACGGGGCCAAGTGGTTGGCGTGGTTGATGTGTTCGACGCCCTGCTCCACGAGCCCGGCGCGTGTCCGCCCATCCGTGAACTGATGAACGAGCCGCACTCCCTGTCGCCCGACACACCGCTGCGGCAGGCGCTGCAACGCTTGCAGACCGAGGGCATCCCCATCGCGGTCGTGACCGAGGCCGATCGACCGGTCGGCGTGGTCACCGTGAAAGACCTCGTCGAGCCGATCACCGGCGACCTGAGCAGTTGGTGATCGGGCATCCGGTATGCTGGTCCCGATGCACCGCGCTCCTGACTCATGGCGATTATCGAGGCGACTCGTTTGAGGTGGTCGGTCCCCGATTTGGCCGACGCGCTCGAGGCCGGGCTGCGTAAACAAGCGGCTGAGGACGACGCGGCGCAGTCGGTCTACGGCTTCGACGCGCTCGACGAACTCGGCCTGCATCCGATCGTCCAACAAGCCTGCCTCGACGCGGGCCACGGGGCCTGGCCCGAGCAGCGTTACCCCGGGCATCGCCACAAAAAATCGAAGGCCGAGGGTCAACGCTGCGATCTGGTGCTCACGCCCGACGGGCTGCCGCTGCAAGACCCCGAGATCAAGGGCACGCTCTTCGGCGGCGCGCCGGCGACCGATCTCGATCAGGCGTATTGGTTGGAGATCAAGACCGTGGCCCAGTTCGAGACGTCGGGAGCGTTCCGGCGCTACTCGGCCGAGCTGCTCCAACCGGTGACCAAAGACATCAAGAAAATCTGGTCGGACGGCGTGATCCGCTTCGGCGGGCTGCTGCTGATCTTGTTCACCGCCAACCAAGAGATCGCCGAGCACGACCTGGCGGCGTGGCACACCCGCTGCATCGACAAAGGCTACCCCGTCGGGCCGCCGGCGGTGCGCGGGTTTCCGATCACCGACCGCATCGGCAACGGCTGGTGCACCGCGGCGGTGTTCGGCGTGCGCGGGGTCTAAAACAAAAACGCCGACGCAGCGGAGTGCGTCGGCGCGGGTGGGGATCGGGATGGTCTTGCCAGGCGGCCGCCTGCCGGTGGCCGTTACGGCCGGGCTTCGCTCAGGCGGTTCTCGGCCTGCTTGGCCTGCAGATCGGCCTCGAGTTCGAGGCGTTTGCGGGCATCGCTGTTCTTGTCTTCGTTGACCAGCCGAGTGGTGATGCGGTTGGTCTCGGGATCGAGCAGCAGGACGCGGACGGCCGAGCCGCCGGCGCGAGAGATCGAATCGACGTCAAGCATGATGGTCCCGACGTTCATGGCGATGCCGCGGCCGCGGGTGTCAACGCCTTCGGGCTCGGCGATACCACCGACTTCGTTGCCGGGGTACTCCACGAACTCGTTCTTACGCCACATGCCGTCGTACACGGTCCACACCTCGATGTCGGCCCGCTTCTGTTCTTTGTTGGCGCTGTCGACGAAGTAGTAGAACTCGGGCTCGACCGTGACTTGGCCGGACAACGACCACTCGGCGGCGGCGATGTCTGCTTCGCTGGGGCCGAGCGAGACGCGGTTGCGGTTCTCGGCCAGTTGGGTCGGGTTGAGACGGGGGAAGCGGTACAGCGGGTTCATGACCGAGACCAACACCTTGTAGCGGTAGGTCTTGCCGGGCTCGACGGTCAGGTCGTGGGCCCAGACCTTGACCACGTCGGACTCCTCGCCCCGGGGGGAACCGCCGAGGTTGCCTCGGCGACCGGGCGTGATCCCGGGCCCGATATCGTCAGGGAAGTCGTCGAAATCGGGGCCATCGAAGCCGCCGCGACGCTGACCGGCCCGACCGGGCTGCTCCTCATCTTCATCGATCCCCAAGAGTTCGTTGAGCTCGCGCTCGGCCTCCATGAGGTCTTCTTCAAGCTGGGCGATCTGCCGGGCTTCGCGGTCGGCCCGCGGGTTATCTTCTTCGTCACCTCCGCCGCGCCGGCTGCCGCGTCGGCTTTCGCGATCCGAGCCACCGAGATCACCGTAGTCTTCGAAATCCTCGGGGCCACCACGTCGCGACGAACGTTCGCTTCGACGATCGCTGCCGCGTGCGCTGCGGTCGTCGGTGCCTTGCAGACGATCGAGTTGGCGCTGAAGCCGGGTGATCAGGCGTTCCAAATCTTCACGCCGTTGGAGTTCTTCGGGGGTGTAGACCCGGTTGCCGATGTCCGGCGGGGTCCACGGGCCGTTGGAGATGCTCGGAAAGAGTGGTTGACGGAGATCGCGTTGGTTGGAGCGGAGCTGTTGTTCGAGGTCCTGGGACTCCTCGAAGGTCAACGTGGGTTGGTTCGACGGCACGATGGCGGTGCTGCCGGGCAAGGGATTGACGATGACGCGGTTGCCCCACTCGCCGGTGGTCGGGTCGAGTTCTTCGCGGAGTAGTTGGACCGACGTGATCGCCAAACGTTCGCGCCAGAGCCCGGCGTCGATGCGTTGCTCACCGGGGATATCGATCGCGCTGTAGCGGCTGATCAGTTCTTCGAAGGAAAACGTGCCGCTGACCGAAACGTAGTTGAAGTCCGCGGGCTGCCGGTCGCCGACCATTTCGAGCACCGCAAAGTATTGGTCGCTGCCGTCGTTGGCCAACACGCCGTGGGCGCTCTTGGCCAGGACATCGGTCGCCATGGGCGGCGTGGGTAGGAATTTTTCGGGGTAGTCGGGGCTGATGACCTTGTTGAGGTCCATGGCCAACCCGGTGTTATCGATCGGCGCGAGCATCTGGTCCGTGCCCACGGGTTTGTTGTAGAGCTTGGCGAACGAGTCGGCGTAACGCGGGATCACGGCGTTGATGCCTTCCAACTGGTTGGGGTCGGCAAGCTTGCTCTTGAGTCGATCGCTTTCGCGAATAACGGCGTCGGCGATCTCGCTGGGGGCGACGGGTTGATTCTTGACCTCGATGGCGTTGGGATCGCCCAGCAGGAATTGCGTCGCGCCGACGCCCACGAGGACCAGACCCCCGACGCCCAGGGCGATCTTTTCGACGTGTTGCTGGAAGAAGCCGAAGTCTTTGTTTTTCATGGCAAGGCCTGCTTTCGGGGCCGGCGGAACGGCGGGGCGATGAAATTTAAGGCAAAAAGAAAGTCACAGATCTATCAAGCGAGGTTTAGCGGAACTGATTACCGTCGGGCATGCCGCCGTACTGGCCGCCGTACATCGATGGGTCTCCATACATGCCGGGAACGCCCATCCCCCCGGGCTGCCCGGTCGTGCCGGCGGGCGGATCGAGCAAGCCGACGTACACCTGGACGTCTTCGGGCATCAACTCGGCGGTCCATTCGCGGAGCCAAATCGACTCGATGATCATCTCGACTTCGACCACGTCGCCCTGGCCGTACATGTAAAGATCGTTGAGCAGCTCGTACTCGTCGACCGCGGTCACCTGCATGTTCAACACCGTCATCATGTTCACACTGGCGATGGCGTTGAGCACTTCGGGCAAACGTTGATAGTCGACGTGGGCGATCACCCGGGCGTGGCGGACGTCGTAGAGGCTGTTGGACGATCGGCCGGTGGGGCCGAACACAAAGTTTTCCGAGAGCTTGGTTTCGCGGGGCTTGTCGGTCTTGCCGCCGGTCGGGGGCGGATAGCCCGCCGCCCCGCCGCTGTTGTTTTGAGTGGTTGAACCGGGCCGAGCGTTGCCGATCGAATCGACGCCGCCCATGTTGTGCAGACCGACGTAGCCGGGCAGGACCTCGGCGCGGATCAGCCGCTTCACCGGGGCGTTGAGCACGCTCGACGGGATACGCTTGCCTGTGTCATCAAAGCCGTAGTCGCCTTGATCCTGCACATCATTGGCGAAGTGAATCGCGGTGACTAAATCCTGCAGGATCCACAGTTCCAATTGACCTTCCCAGAGCTGGCTGGGCGTGGGCGACTCGGCGGAAGTGCCGAGCGACGCGATCTGCAGCGGGAACGCCGGATTCGCGTCGAGCATGTTGCCCAACTCGGGGTCGGCGTAGATGTTGATGTTTTGGGCGTGGCGAAGCAGTTCGTTGACGAGTTCGCGTTGTTGCTCTTTCTTCTGCTGTGCGAGTTGCGCTTCGCCCATCGCATCGGCTCGGATATCGCCCTGGGTGGTGGCAACCACCTGTTGGGCAAGATGCGACTGCAGATATTCGCGGTCGAGCGGCGGCCGGGCGTTGAGGTAGGGCATCGAGACGCCGGTGATCTGCGCGACTTCCTCGGACCATTCGCGGGTGCCGACCATCGCACTCAGCAGCCGGCCGTAGACCGTCCGGGCCCGGAACTTCATGTCGTCGGGCGTGTCGGGGAACAGGCCATCGAGCATCGGCGTGTGGCCGGCTTCATTGATATCGATCACCGCGGTGAAGATGTCCTCCGACTCGCGGTTGAGGTCGGTGTAGACCCCGCCAAGCACTTCGATCACGGCAGGGTTGATTGTGACACTTTTCTGTTCGGGCGGATCGTCGGCGTTGGTGGGCGGCACATCTACCGTCTGGGTACCCAACTGCCGGAGTTGGTTGAGTTTCTGATTCACGGGCGCTTCCGCGCTGGCCTGCAGCGCGGGGTTGGCGACGAACATGAAGTAGGCGATCGCACCCACCGAAAGGATCATCAGCGCGAAAGAAGCGACGGAAATCGGGTTGGTCTTGATCCAGGCGATGACGTTTTTCATCGGGTGGCCTCCGTTCGGGGCTGGGCTTGGGCGAGGGGTTCATCGATCGCCACGTCGGGCGATACGGCGGTTGGCGACGACACGGGTTGTTCGTCATCAGCCGGAGCGGTTTCGGGGGCGGCGGGCCGGGAAGGCGTATCGTCGACCTTCGGCCGGGCGTCAACCGGCGACTTGAGTTCAACGGTCCACGAGATCACAAATCGGTGATCGCTGGCCCGGGACTCCCCGGCCAGGGGGCGCTCGGGGATCAGCGAAGCGATGTCGCTCGCTCTGCCGGCACTACCCCCGCCGGTACGGCCGCCGAAGCCGCCGCCAAAGTTCTCGTTGAAGCCACCGGTGGGCCGGCCAAACCCTCCTGGGTTGCTTCCAAAGCCGCTGCGAGGGGCCCCGCCACGGCCAGCCCCCCGATCGACTTCAACCTCCTGCAGCGACTTGATCGGGTTGGTGCCGTCTTCGAATACGAAACGGTACGGCCTTTCGTCGCGGTCGGCGTTGTCGCGGAGCCATTGCACCAGTTTCCGGTTGAGTTGTGAGTCCGCGGTCTCCAGGGGCGTCGTGCCGGTCAGGGTCACGGTGAAGCTTGGGGGGTTGTCGCCTTCGAAGAATTGTTCGGCGGTGAACTGCTGGGTCGCCATGCCCGCGAGGCCCTGCGTGGCCGAGCCGCGCTGATTGGCCGCCTGAGCACCGCCGGGCGGGCTGGCTTGATAGGTCGGCACAATCGATTCGATGTGGACCCGCTGGCGTTGGCCTCGGGGTACGCCCGCCTGCTGCTCGTAGTCGGGGGTCAATAGACCCGCTTGCGGCTGCATCGCCAGCGTGGCTTGGCTGATGTCTTCCAAGAGGGCCGGCCAGACGTTGCGGTGGTCCAGCGTCCGGCGGAGGTTCTTGATGAACTGACGCGGGTCGGACTCTTGCTGGATCCCCGACCATTCCTCGACGTACCGGTTCGCATCGGCCAACACCGGACGAACCTCGGTTTCCATCGTGGCCAAGTTCGCGTCGATGGTTGAGGCGTCGGTGAAGTGTTTGGCTCCGACCAAGCCGGCGGCGGCCACGAAACAGGCGGCGCTCGCGGCGATCCACGGCTGCTTGGCTTTCCACATCCGCGACGCCAGGACGTGGCTGGGCAGGATATTGGCCGTGACTTTTTCGTAGTCGAGCCCCTGCAACGCGAGGCCGCAGGCGGTCGCCATGTTTAGCGCGTGGTTGGAGAATTCAGATTCGCGTTTACCGTCGAGCACGGGCATCTTCTCGAAGCCGTCGGGGCGGATCACGTCGATCTGCAGTTGCTGCTTCAGGAACTTTTGCAAGCCCGGCAGGCGGAACGTCGAGCCGACGCCGACGAGCTTGGTCAGGTTCGAGTCACGGTTGAGCGACTGGTAGAAGCCCAGCGAGCGTTGCACTTCCTGCACAAGGTCGGCGAAGACCGCTCGCATAGCCTGGAAGATCTGCTTGGCGTATTTGCTGGTCGCGGCTTCGCGTTTGAGCTTCTCGGCCTTGGGGAAGCTGATCTTGAACTGCTTGACCAAAGCTTCGGTGAAGTTGTTGCCGCCGATGGGCAGGGTACGAAGCCAGATGCCGCCGTCTTCGACGATGATCACGTCGGTCGAGACGGTGCCGATGTCCATATAGATGGCGCCTTCACCGTCGGGCGACTCGTAGTTGAACGTGTTGTAGACCGCCAGGGGCGAGAGGGTCAGCGAATCGACCTTGAGGTCGACCGTGCGGTAGTTGTTGAGGTAGCTCATCACGCGTTCTTTGGTGATGGCGAAGATGCCGACCTCGACGTCCGGCGAATCGTCCTGCTGGAACACCTGGTAGTCCCACTCGACCTGTTCGATCGGGAACGGGATCTGCTGCTGAGCCTCGAACTTCACGATGTCGGGGATCTTCTTGGGCTCGACGGGGGGCAGCTTGGCGAAGCGGGCGAAGGCCATGTTGCCCGGCACCGAAACAACCACGCGGGTCTTGTCGAACTCGTGTTTCTGGATCAGGGTTTCGAGCTGGACCTGGATCGTCTGGTCGACGTCGAGGTCGGGCGTGGTGAGGATCTGCTTGAACGGGAGAACGGCAAAGTCTTCGACCTGCACCCCCCCGCCGGCACGGATGAGTTTGACCGCCTTGATGGCGTTGGCGCCGACGTCGATGCCCCAGGCTTCGTTCTTCTTGGCCATGTCTGAAATCTCCTGAACTGAAAATCGCGAGACGCGTGAACGGTTTCAAGGCGGGCGGCGAGACGAGACTCATGCCGCGGCGAGGTGAGAAGCGAGTGGCGTGCCACACCGGCCTCAGAGCCTCGAATCCCGGAGCCGCCCTCGCAGCGAGAGCGCAACGGTATTACACCATAATGTCGATCGGGATGGGGGCGGCCAGGACCAAAGGGGGATAACGGATGTCGGCCTGTGCCCGTCGGATGCGTAATGCCATCGTCGATTTAATTAAACCCGTAGATGGCCCAAAGGTCAAGCAATTTCGGAGCGTCCGTGTGAGTTATTCTTTATACGATCATCGCGGCCACGGGGGTCGAAATAATCGCCACCTCGCGGCGATTTGACCTGCCCCCTTCCACGGGCCAAAATGCTTCGCCCGTCGGGGCCGTAGCTCAATTGGGAGAGCGCTGTGTTCGCAATGCAGAGGTTGTGGGTTCGATCCCCATCGGCTCCATTTCGGTTTTCCGGCTTTTCATCGACCCACCACAAATTGAATGATCCCAACCGTTAAGCGGGGCTTGTCCGCCTCCGCTTCCAAAATAAGGTTGCGGCTAGAACGTCGGCCTGGTGTGGCGATGAATCACGGGTCGGCAGGCGTCGATGGGTGAGGAAAGTCGCTTCGCAGGGCGATATGGGTTCCAGTCGGGCGGAGTAAGGTCAGCGCATGCCGAAGTCGAAACGGGTTTTAGTCACCGGCGGCGCCGGGTACATCGGGTCCCACGCGGTGCGGGCGTTGCTCAAGGCCGGGCATACGCCGGTGGTGCTGGACGTTTTGGATCGGGGGCACAAAGCCGCGGTGCCCGAGGGCGTCGAGTTGATCGTGGCCGACCTCGCCTCGGTGCCGTTGACCAAGCTGGTCAGCCATCTCCGGAACCATCAGATCGACGCGGTCCTGCACTTCGCGGCGCTCGCCTACGTCGGCGAATCCGTTCACGAGCCGCTGCGTTACTACCAGAACAACGTGGTCGGCAGCCTGCGCCTCCTGCAAGCCATGGCCTCGGCGGACGTGAATCGCCTGGTCTTCAGCTCGACCTGCGCGACCTACGGCGAGCCCGACGACCTACCCATCACCGAAGCCACGCCACAAAAACCGATCAACCCCTACGGCCAATCCAAACTCATGGTCGAGCAGATCATCGCCGACTTCGCCGCGGTGCATCCCGACTTCGCCCACGCCCGGCTGCGCTACTTCAACGTCGCGGGCTGCGCCGACGACGGCAGCGTCGGGGAAGACCACCGACCCGAGACTCACCTGATCCCCAACGCGATCTTCGCCGCGCTCGGCCGGGGGAAGCCGCTTACCGTGTTCGGCAACGACTACGACAGCCCGCACACACCCGACGGCACCTGTGTCCGTGACTACATCCACGTCGAAGACCTCGTCGACGCCCACCTCGCCGTGATGGACGCGCTCGAGCCCGGCGACGCCCGCGTCTACAACCTCGGCACCGGCCGAGGCAGCAGCATCCAAGAAGTCATCGACGCCGTCGAAGCCGCCACCGGCGAAAAAGTCCCCCACACCTTCGGCCCCCGCCGCGCCGGCGACCCCCCCGCCCTATTTGCCGACGCGTCGAAAATCCAACGCGAACTCGACTGGTCGCCGAAGCGCACCGATCTCACCGAAACCGTCGCCTCGGCCGTCCGCTGGTTCCGCGCGAACCCCGACGGCTACGGGTCTTGAAAATGATCACTCATTTCCGGGGGCCATGCTGGGGGCCATTCCGGGGGCGGGGTCGGCGTTGATCACCGCGAGGTATTGCAAACGCGGCGTGAAGAACCAACGGTACGGCCGGGGGTAAAGCTGCAAACAGGTGTGCTCGTTCTGCACCTCGGCTCCGATCTTGGCGAAGCGCTCGTGCCAACCTTCGCGGGTCGGGTAGTCGTAGAGACACGGGATGCCGTACTGCACGTTCGCTGCCCAGTCCATGAGGCAGATGCGGCGGTAGGGCAGCGTCACCGCCGGGCCGTCGACCTTGTGGTCTTTCAAGATCACCAATCGCTTGCCGACCCGCCGACACTCACGCAGCACCCGCAGCGGCTCGGCGTCGTGGTGGACCACATCCGCGACGATCACCGCGTCGAACGCGTTGTCTTCAAACGGAAACGTGACGCCGTCGTAGGCCGACACCTCGATCGCAGCGCCGTCCCGCACCGCGCGTTCGAGCCCGGCTACCTCCAGCCCCGGCAACGCGTCCATCAACGCCCGGCCGAGTTGCCCGTTGCCGCACCCCACGTCCAATACTCGGTCCGTCGCCTCTAGCTCCGGCGTGATGACTTTCACCAGCCCCGCCAACCGCGAGCGGTAGACCGGGGCGTGCATCGATTTCATCAGGTTGCCGATCAGGCCCATGCCGTTCTCCGAAGTGCCGCGAGCGGGACGCCGTTTATACCTTAGTGGCAAACATGTCTTCGGCTTTCGGCCCGCAACGGTTCAACGCCCGGGTGCACGAAGGCATCCCGCCAGGCCCAAGGTCCACCCGGGGTTATCACGGCCCAAGTGGCGGTTTCTTCGGGTCGATACAACTTCCGGTCGTCGGTATCCTGAACGCTTAGCCGTTCGGGGGCGTATCAGTCCGAGCCGCGACGCTGCCCCGGCCTCCTTTCTACCGATTGCTCCCCACGATGACGGGCTCCGCCGACAACCCCACCACCGACCCCGCGACCGCCCAGCCCACGCTGTACGTCGATCTCGACGGCACCCTGATCCAGAGCGACCTCTTGGTCGAAAGCGCGATCAGCCTGGTGAAAAATGATGCGTCCGCGCTGTGGTCGGTATCCGGCTGGCTGATGCAAGGGCGGGCCGTGCTCAAACAAGCGTTGACCCGGCGAGCCCTGCCCGACCCCGCGGAGCTGCCGTACCGCGCGGAGGTCCTCAACTACCTCCAAGCGCAGAAAGCCAACGGCCGACGACTGGTGTTGGCCACCGCCGCCGACCGCCTCGCCGCCGACCGCGTCGCGCAACACCTGGGCCTCTTCGACGACGTTCTGGCCAGCGACGGGCAGACCAACCTCAAGTCCGCCGCCAAGCGTAACGCCATCCAGGAGCACGCCGTCGGCCAGCCGTTCGCCTACCTCGGCGACTGCGTAGCCGACCTGCCGATCTGGGCCGAGGCGTCCGAACGCCTCCTGGCCGGCGGCACTCCGAAACTCCGCCGCCGGGTCGAACAAGACCACGGCGACTGCACCGTGCTGGTCGAGCGCGGCCCGGTGTTCGGCGCGTTGCTCGCCGCGATGCGGCCCCGGCAGTGGGTCAAGAACGCCCTGCTGTTCGTCCCGATGCTCGCCGGCCACGCGGTCACCGCCGACAACCTGTTGAGCGTTTTCCTGGGCGTGGTCTGCTTCTGCCTCGCCGCGTCGAGCATCTACCTGATCAACGACACGCTCGACGTCCACGCCGACCGGACCCACCCGACTAAGTCGCGCCGCCCGATCGCGGCGGGCCGTTTATCGATCGTCCACGCCGTCGCGGCCGTGCCGGTGCTGATGGCGTTGGCGTTGGTGATCGCGTTGATCTTCCTACCCTTTGCCGTCCTCGGCTGGTTGCTGACGTACCTCGTGGTCACGCTGCTCTACAGCGTGAACCTCCGCGGCCGGCTGCTTGTCGATGTGATCACGTTGGCGGGCCTCTACGCGCTGCGGATCTTCGCCGGCGGCGCGGTCGTCGGCATTACGCCGTCGTTCTGGCTGCTCACGCTCTCGATCTTCCTGTTCCTGAGCCTGGGCTTCCTCAAGCGTTACGCCGAGTTGCACAACATGGCCGACGAACAAACGGCCCACCCCGACGAACCCGCCCGGCACACCGAACGCGGCTACCTGCCCGAAGACCGCGGGCTGATCCAATTGATGGGTGTGGTCTCGGGCTACGCCGCCGCGATCGTGCTGTGCCTGTACCTCAACGATCCGACCAGCACCGAGTTGTACGCCCGGCCCGCGTTGCTCTGGCCGGTGGTGCCGTTGTTCCTGTACTGGGTGTCGCGCATCTGGCTGATCGCCCAACGCGGCAACATGAACGAAGACCCCGTCGCGTGGGCGGTGGGCGACCGGGTCAGTTGGCTGATGGTGCTCAGCGTCATGCTGCTGGCGATGCTCGCGGCGGCGTGATTTGGAACGCGGATGTTCCAAGCTTCAGCGACTTGGTTTTTTGCTTCGCTGAACAAGTCACCCGCTCGGCCGTACCGATATACTCAGACCTTCCGACCCTTTCCGAACCGCTGCCTTTCATGAGCCAACTCGACTTCGAACACGACCGCGTCCTGGTCACCGGGGGTCACGGATTCCTGGGCAGCCAGCTCTGCCAGTCGCTCCGCGAACGCGGCGTCGCCGAGGACCGTCTGTTCGCGCCGACCCACGCCGAGGTCGAGCTCACCGACGAAGCCCAAGTGGCATCGATGTACGAGCAGTACCGCCCCGACGTGATCTTCCACCTCGCCGCCGAGGTAGGCGGGATCGGCGCCAACCAGGCCCACCCCGGGCGCTTCTTCTACGCCAACTTCGCCATGGGCATCCACCTCATCGAACAGGCCCGCGTGAATGGCCTCAAGAAATTCGTCCACTGCGGCACCGTCTGCGCCTACCCCGAAAACGCGGAACGCCCATTCACCGAAGACCAGTTCTGGAACGGCTTCCCCGCCCCGATCACCGCGCCCTACGGCATCGCCAAGCTCTCGCTGGGCACTATGCTCGACGGCTATCGGCGGGAGTACGGCCTCGAGTCGTGCATGCTCATCCCCGTCAACCTCTACGGCCCGGGCGACAACTTCGATCTCGAAACCGCCCACGTCATGCCCGCGCTGATCCGCAAGTTCATTCATGCGATCGACCGCGGCGAAGCCACCGTCAGCGTCTGGGGTTCGGGCCAAGCGAGCCGCGAGTTTTTGTACGTCACCGATGCGGCCGACGGATTGATCCACGCCGCGGACCGGGTCGACGACACGGTCCCGATCAACCTCGGCTCGGGCCGGGAGACCCCGATCCGCGAGCTCGCCGAACTCATCGCCGACGCCACCGGGTTCACCGGCGAGATCGTCTGGGACCACGACCGACCCGACGGCCAACCCCGCCGCTGCCTCAGCATGGAACGCGCCCACGAAAAACTCGGCTGGGCCGCGCAAGTCGCGCTCGAAGACGGCGTGCGGCGAACCGTGGAGTGGTGCCGGGCCAATCAGGGCGCGATCCGCGGCTGGAGTTGATCGCGTCGCGGTCCAGCGGGTTGCGGGTGGTTCTCATCCCCCTCCCTTGAGGGAGGGGTTAGGGGAGGGTGCCCAATCATCTCGACTTCACGAGCACTCGGCACCCCCACCCAACCTCCTCCTCAAGGGGGAGGGGTACGAATAAGACGACGCCCTCAATCAGACCACTCATGACGCCCACGCCATCACCCCAGCCCGACGCGACCCCGGGGCGAAACCGACAAGCGTCCCGCCGGCTGTGGACGGTCGTGGCGTGTGTCGTGTTGCTGATCGGCTCGGGGTTGTTCGTGCAGCGCGGCGTTCTGCGGGGCCTCGAAGGCTCGTACGACTTCACCATGATCTACGCCGGGGCGATGCGGCTGGTCGATGGGCAGGATCCGTATGTGTTCGACGCGACTTACCACGATTTCGTAGCGGCGGGTGGCGAAGGTCGGCCGCGCGATCCCGAGCGGTTTGCGATGCTTTACCCGCCGTTTTCCTACGCCGTGCTCGCGCCGCTGGGTGTTTTGAATTGGCCGGCCGCGAAAACCGTGTGGCTGATGTTCAACCTCGTCGCGACCGCGGTGGTTGGGGCTTGGCTCATCCGGCATCGACCACGCCCCCGCCCCCGGAATACTCAGGACGATCCATCGACCACGAAAGATGTGGCCTGGTGGCCGATCGCGTTGGCTTTGGGGTTGTGGCTCGGCTGCGCATCATTGCACACCGCGGTGGCGTTCGGGCAGTTGGCGGTGGTGCCGTTGGCGTTGATGCTGCCGGCGCTCCGGCCGTGGTCGGGGCGGGACGAGCTGGACGCCTGGCCGTGGTGGAGCGTGCGGACGGCAGGTTGCGGGTTGATGCTCGCGGTGGCCGGGGCACTCAAGCCGCAGCTGGTGGTGTTGTTGGCGGCGCTCTTGTTGGCGACGCCGCGTTGGCGCTTGGCCGTGTGGTCGTTGGGGTGGGCGGTCGGGATCGCGTTGGTCTCGACGATATGGATTCAATTGACCAGCCCGTCGTGGCTGGAACACTGGGGCGAGCAGCTCGCGTTTTTCACCGCGTCGGGCCAGGCGATCCCGACCTTGGAGAATCGGTTCACGTATCAGATGATCAACCTCGAGCCGTGGCTGCATCGGCTGTGGCCCGGCGGGGCCGGGCCGGTGGGAGCGATCGGTTGGGCGGTCTTGCTGGGCGGATTGGCAACACTGATCGCGCTCGGTGTCACCCTCAAACGCAGCACGCCCCGAGCCGATTCAGCGTCGGCCCCGGAACCCATCGGTAGACGTTGGGACACCGAAGATTTTCTGCTCTTGGCCGTGTCGCTGGGCGCGGCGGTGACGCTGCTGATCGATTACCACCGGGCGTACGACGCGGTATTGCTGGTGCTGCCGGCGTTGTGGGCGTGGCGGCGGTTATCGGTCTGCCCCCGAGACGCTTTGGCGTGGATCGTCGCGGCGGGCATCGCGACATTTATGCTGCCCGGGCCGTCGATCCTGACCAGCTTCGCCCGGCGGGGCTGGATCCCCGAATCCTTGACCGAATCGTGGGCGTGGCAGGCGTGGCTGCTGCCGCATCACAACGTGGCGCTGCTCGTGCTGGCCGTGGCGTTGGGCTGGCGGGTGCTGCGGCGTGGCCCGGCCCCCTCAACCCCGGAAAACCGCGGCGAAACGTCGCCGGCTCGGATCGCCGATCATACCTCTGCATGACCGAATCCTTGGACAACCCGCCCGCCGTCCAACCGCTGCCCCGGCACGCGGAGGTCGACGCGTGGGCTAAGCGCCTCGACGCCGAAGCTTTGCCGACGTCCAACCCGCTCTCGGTCGACGATGACGGCGACTGGCCGAACCACGGCAGCGTGGGCGTCACCGTACTGGTATCGACGAAGAACGAAGAACGGGACCTGCCCGAGTGCTTGCGCCGGCTGCGGTGGGCAGAGCAGGTGATGGTGATCGATTCGGGGTCGACCGACGCGACGGTGCCGATCGCCCAGGCGTTCGGGGCCGAGGTGCTGCATTTCGATTACGGGAAGTTGTCGCCGACGGGTTGGCCCAAGAAGCGCAACTGGGCGCTGGACCACGCGCCGCTGCGTCACGAATGGGTCTTGCTGATGGACGCCGACGAACACGTCGTTGCCAAGCTGGCCCGGCAGATCGAAGCCATCGTGAAGGGCAACGCTTTGCCGAAGAACCCCGGCGGGGGCAAAGCGTTCTGGATCAACCGCCGGTTCATCTTCCACGGCCGATGGGTCCGCTACGGCGGGTACTACCCCGCCTGGAACCTGCGGCTCTTCCAACACCGACTCGGGCGTTTCGAAAAGCTGACGCAACAGGGCGACACGCGCTCGGGCGACATGGAAGTCCACGAACACATCAAGCTCGCCGACGAAGCCGCCGAAGCGGGGTTCCTCGATCACGATCTGCTGCATTTCGAGATCGCGGATTTTTCCGAGTGGATCGAGAAGCACAACCGTTACAGCTCGTGGGAAGCCGCCGTCGCCCGTACCGGTCCGCTCGACGGGATCCAGCCGCGGTTCCTCGGGACGCCGCAGCAACGCCGGCGTTGGCTGAAGCACACCGCCCGCCGGCTGCCCTGCCGACCGACGCTGCGATTCCTGTACCATTTCGTGCTGCGTCAGGGGTTCCGCGAGGGCCGATTGGGCCTGAGCCTCGCCCGGTTGCTCGCGGCTTACGAAGCGATGACGCTGGCCAAAACCTTTGAGCCCGACCAGGAAAAATAGCTTGCCCGAGTTTTGTTTTCATCCCGATCCCACTGACGCCGAGGCCGCGTCGCCCGCCGAGACGCCGAACGCGGCTTTACCGGTGTCGGTGGTGATTTTGACACTGAACGAAGCCGACAACCTGCCCGGCGTCTTGGACTCTTGCGCGTGGTGCGACGACATCGCGGTGCTCGACTCGGGCTCGACCGACGGCACGGCGGAGATCGCCGAGGCCCGCGGCGTGAAGGTCTACCACCACGCCTTCGAGTCCTTCGGCAAGCAGCGCAACTGGGCCATCGAAAACATCCCGCTCAAGCACGACTGGGTCTTCCACCTCGACGCGGACGAGCACTTCACCGAAGCGTTGGTCGACGAGGTCGGCCGACGCATCGCGCAGGCGCCCGACGAAGTCGCGGGGTTCCACGTCCCGCACAAGCTGATGCTGCACGACCGCTGGCTACGCCGGGCCGGCGGGTATCCGGTGTACCAGATGCGGCTGTTCCACAAAAAGCGTATGCGCTTTATCGACCACGGCCACGGCCAACGCGAAGCCCCCGACACCGTCACCGAAAAACTCGTTGAGCCGTACCTGCACTTCGCGTTCAGCAAAGGCCTCGAACCCTGGCTGGCCAAGCACAACCGCTACGCCCGGCTCGAAGCGCAGGAGATGGTAAGCGGCGGCGGCCTGGAGTTTCGCTGGGGTGATTTGTTTTCCGGCCAAGCAATCCAACGCCGGCGGGCGATCAAGGCGTTGGCGTATCGCATGCCCTTTCGGCCGAAGCTGCGGTGGTGGATGGTCGTGTTGCTGCAGCGCGGCCTGCTCGACGGCCGATCGGGCCTGACCTACGCCACGATGATGAGCACCTACGAACAGATGATCGACCTGCACCTGCGCGACCTGCGGGCCCCCGCCCCCGGGACCGCCGCCGGAAAAACTGCTGGAACTCCGTAACGGCGCTTGATTGTTTTTGTGACCAACGGACCCACCACGCTCGGAACCTGCCCATGCCGACCGATGCCCGACACGTCAGCCCCTACCGGTTCGCGGAGAAACTCAAGCGGCTCATCTGGACCGTGGTCGAGGCCACCGCGTTTCGCTGGACCTGGCCGACGTGGTACGGCTACCGGGCCTGGCTGCTCCGGCGGTTCGGGGCCGACATCCACCCCGATGCCCGCATCCGCCGGACGTGCCGGTTCACCTGTCCGTGGAACCTGAAGATGGGGGCCAACACCGCGACGGGCGACCGGGTGATCTTCTATTGCCTCGGCCCGGTGACCGTCGGCGAGCGAGTCACCATCAGCCAATACGCCCACCTCTGCGCGGGCAGCCATGACTTCACCGACCCGGTGCTCATGCCGTTGCTGCGTCCGCCCATCGCGATCGAGGACGACGCCTGGATCGCGACCGACGCGTTCGTCGGGCCCAACGTCACGGTCGGCCAGGGTGCGCTATTGGGTGCCCGCGGCTGCGCGTTCAAAGACCTCAAACCTTGGACGATCTACGGCGGCAACCCGGCGAAAGAACTCAAACCCCGTGAGGTGAAAACCGACGCGGACGTTCCCGATGAAAAGGTTGACGCTTAGCGGGCGACGCGCAGCGTCCCGCTTTCCGTTCGCGAACAACAAATCACGCCGAATCACCAAGCTCGTAAAGCCGATCAATCAAGCCGCCAAACTGCTGATCCGGGTTGTACTCGGCCGCGACGCGTTCCCGCCCCGCCAGGCCCATCTGCCAACGCAGGTCGTGGTTTTCGATCAGCGTCGCCAACCGATCCGCGACCTCGCTCCACGCCTCGACGCCGCAGAGGTAGCCGTTGTGGCCATCCACGATCATCTCGGGGATACCCGCGAAGTTGGTCGAGATCACCGGCAGGCCGATTGACGCCGCCTCCAAGATGGCCCACGGGTGCATGTCGTTGCGCGTCGGCATGATGAAGACGTCCATCGTCGGCAGCAGCTCGCCGATCAACGTCTCGCGGTCGACCGCGCCGTGCCACACCACGTTCTTCGCCGAATGATCCGGCACCGCCCGGCGGGAACACACGTGCAACTCCGCCACGTCCGCGAACCGTTCCTGATGCATCTTCAAGAGTTCGGGTCCGCCCTTGCGGATGAAGTCGTTGCCGACGAAGACCAGCCGGACTTTTTCGCCGACGGCCCGCGGCGGGTGCTGCGCCCGGTGAGCCGGCGGCGGGTGCATCGAGTTGCGGCAGACGTGGATCTTGTCGTCGGGCAGTTGCTGATGTTCACGCAGCCATTCGCCGCACCACCGGTTGCGGCACACCGCGAGGTCGGCCGTGGCGTAGATCTTGTTCTCGGCCTTGATCATCGGCCGCATGCCGAGCGCCGGGTAGCCGTAGGTATCCAGCGATTGGGCCGCGGCCGCGTCGAGGTTGACCGCCCACTTGGTGGGCTTATCCCGGAAGTCCAGCACGGACCCGGCCGAGCCTTGGGTGATGACGTGGATGACGTCGAACCGGTCGATCGGCAGCGGGCCGCGCAGCCAGCCGGTGATCTGCTTACGCCACATCCAGAGGTAGCGGTAGGCGTGTTGGTCCCACCCGCCGAGGCCGGGGATCGACTTGCCCGCGATCGTCATCAGCCGGTTGCGGGCGATCTCGACGAACACGCCGTCGATCCCGTCGTGCTCCGCGACGTACTTGCGCATGATGCGGTCGTAGTTCTTAAACCCCAGGAACGTCGTAGCCAGGAACAACGCCCGCACCGGGCCCT
Source organism: Planctomycetota bacterium (assembly GCA_039199695.1). Taxonomy (GTDB): domain Bacteria; phylum Planctomycetota; class Phycisphaerae; order Phycisphaerales; family Phycisphaeraceae; genus Algisphaera. The sequence goes on from JBCCST010000005.1 coordinate 95,254, forward strand.
CCCGGCGGGCGGGAGGCAGCTTGTCGGGACGGACGCCCCGGGCGTTGATCGATTCCAGACGGATCATGCAGCTAACTGCTCACGGGACAAAGGGTTCAGGCGACGACGCAAAACAAACGATATGGTATTTGAGATCCTTCTTCTACCCGCCCCGGCCCGCCCATGCGAATCCTCCACGTCATGTCCGATCTCGACCCGCGCTCCGGCGGGACGACCGAAGCGCTGGTCGGGATGGCCGCGGCCCAGCACCACGCGGGGCTGGACGTCCGCGTTGTGGTCAGCGCCAAAGAAGGCCACCAGAACGACAAGGCCGAGGTGCTCGAAGCGCTGGGCATCAACATGCAACTCGTCGGCCCCGCCACCGGATCGCTGTTACGTCATCCCCAACTCAAGCCCGTGTTAAACCAAGCGACGCAAGACGCCGACGTCGTCCACGTCCACGGCCTGTGGGAAGACGCCCAACACCTAGCCTGCCGCGCCGCCCAACGCACCCAAACACCCTACGTCGTCTCGCCCCACGGGATGCTCGACCCGTGGTCGCTGAGCCAGAGCGCGCTGAAGAAAAAAATGTACCTCGCCCTGCGGTTGCGGCGCAACCTCAACCGGGCGACCGCGATGCACTTCACCACCGAAGGCGAACGCCGGGCCGTCGCGCCGCTGGCGCTGAAGTGCCCACCCTTGGTCGAGACGCTGGGGCTGGACCTCACCGAGTTCGACCCGCCGCCCGAGCCCGGCGGGTTCCGCGCGTTGTGCCCCGAACTCGGCGACCGCACCATCGTCGTGTTCCTCTCACGACTCCACCACAAAAAGGGGTTGGACCTGCTCATCCCCGCCTTCGCCCAGGCCAGCGACGAACGCCACGTCCTCGCCCTCGTCGGCCCGGCCGCGTCGGACGAATACGAACAACAGCTCCGCGCGTTGGCGAAAGATTCCGGCGTCGCCGACCGCGTGGTGTTCGCGGGGATGCTGCGCGGGGCCGACCGGCTCAAAGCCTTTGTGGACGCGGCGTTTTTCGCGTTGCCCAGCTACCAGGAAAACTTCGGCATCGTCGTGGCCGAGGCCTTGGCGTGCGGTCGGCCGGTGCTGATCTCCGACAAGGTCAACCTCAGCGACTTTGTCGAAGAACAACAGGTCGGTCGGGTGGTCACCACCGACGTCGACGCGGTGGCCCAAGCGATCCGCGAAATGTTGGCGGACGAAAAAGGCTTGGCCGCGACCGGCCGACGCGCCGCCGAGGCCGCCCGCCAGGCATTTGACTGGCCCAAGATCGGCGAGCGCTGGCGCGACCACTACGCCAAGCTGGTGGGCTGAGTCTCGCGTCGATGGCACCCGAGTTGTGGACCCCGCCGCCATGAAGATCCTGCACCTGCTCTCCAACCTGCGTGAGAACGACGGCGCGAACACCGCCTGTTGCCGTATGGCCCAGCAGCAGGCCGAGGCGGGCTTGGCCGTCACCCTCGCCAGCGCTACGCCGCCGCCAGCCGACGCGACCATGGTCCCCCGCGCCGCCGCGGCGGGGGTGGACGTTCAGAGCCTGCCGCTCAACGCTGCCGGCCAACGCGACTCGGCCGACGCATTCAGCGTTTGGATCAAACCGCTCCTCGAAACCCACGACGTCCTGCACGTCCACGGCCTCTGGGACGGCGTCCAAGCCCAGTCCGCCAAACTCGCGGGCCAGCTCGGCCGGCCCCACGTCCTCTCGCCCCACGGCATGCTGACGACGTGGAGCCTGAACCAAAAACGCCTCAAAAAACTCATCTACCGCAAGCTCCAACTCGGCCCGCTGATCCGAAACGCCCACGGCCTCCACTTCACGACCGAACAAGAACGCGACGACTCGCCCACCGCCCACGCCGCCGACCGCAGCCTGATCATCCCGCTCGGGCAAGACGTCGACGCGATCGTCGACGCGGCGGAGCAACCCTGGGACGATCCACGAAACGATCCGGGCCGCCCCACCGTGGCCGTGATGGGTCGGGTCTGCCCCGGCAAGGGCATCGAACACCTCATCGCCGCAATGGTTTCGATCAAACCCGCCGACGCGCGGTTGCTGGTCATCGGCCCGAACGACAACCCGTTCGGCGAAGACATGCAGGCCTTGGCGGATAACTGTGGCGTGGCGGATAACGTCGTTTTTACCGGGCCGCTCGCGCCGCCGACGCTCTACGCCGCTTTGGCCTCGGCCGACGTGTTCTGCCTGCCCAGCGACCACGAAAACTTCAGCCTCGCCGCGGTCGAAGCGATGGCCTGCGGCACCGCGACGCTGGTGTCGGCCCACGTCGGCATCGCCGACGCGTTATCGGCCGAGCGGGCCGGGGCCATCGTGTCGCAAAACCCCGCCGAGCTCGCCCAAAGCCTCTCGGACTGGCTGGCCGATCAGACAGGACGGCAGCGTCTCGCCGAGACCGGCCGCGCCTTTGTTCGCCGCCGGTACGATAAAGCGATTGTCGCCCAACAGTGGGCCGACGCCTACGCGAAGATCACCGCCTGACCCGCCCGCCTACGCCGCCGAAATAGCCTCATGAAGCAATGGTTCAGCCCCAAGATGCAAGCCCTCTCCGGCCACGCGACCCGGCACCTCGCCCCGCGGCTCGGCTCGGGCTACCCGTGGTGGTACGTCTTGGAATACCCCAAGGCCGGCGGCACCTGGCTCAGCCGCATGGTCGCCGATTACCTGAGGCTGCCGTTTCCCCAACACAGCCGGCTGCCCACGATGTTTTCCTGCGTCATCCACGGCCACTGGAAACACACGCCCGGCCTCAACAACGTCTTCTACCTCGCCCGCGACGGCCGGGACACCATGGTCTCGCTCTACTTCATGCGCATGAAAGCGGTCGAGCGCCAAAAGTTCAGCTCGGACGCCCGGCACAAGCGCACCTACGAATCGCTGTTCGGCGTCGGCTTCGACCCCGCCGACATCCAGACGAACCTGCCCAAGTTCATCGAACACGAAATGAAAAACCCCCGCGACTGCCGGGTGTCCTGGCCCAACCACGTGGAGACGTGGTGGCAGCCCGACGACCCGGGCATCGCTTGTCTCAAATACGAAGAACTGCTCACGGACCCGGTCGAGACCCTGGCCCGCTGTTTCGAAAAATTCACCGACCAGCCCGCCGACCGCGACGAATTGGCGATCACCGTCGACCGCTTCAGCTTCCAAAAAATGACCGGCCGAAAGCCCGGCAGCGAAGACAAGTCGTCGTTCTTGCGCAAGGGCATCGCCGGCGACTGGGTCAACCACTTCAGCCCCGACGCGGTCGACGTCTTTAACCGGTACGCAGGCTCAGCCCTGACCGAATTGGGGTACACGACCCCGACGGTTTAGTTTTTTCAAACTTTTGCCGTCGGCTGCGTCACGTCCCCGTCGTATGCCCCAGACCACACGTTCGGCACTGTTTAACGGTGTCAAAACGACGAGTGCAAGGGCGTTCAGGCAACTATAAACCTCGTATAAATATCGACTTTCCTGCCGACCGAGGGCTGTAGCTACGCGGCTGTCACCTGTCCGCGACATATTGACTGCAAACGATATCTAACGGGTTGCAGGTAGCGTGATCGGTCTAATACTTGTTCCCGGAATTGATCGGAATCGACATGTTCGCCGAGGCGGTAATTGAAGATACGTGGTCGACCGATAACTATAATTGCACGGTGAATATCATGGCGATTTTAGACCCACTCCATCCCGTCAAACCCCTCTCGCGTCACGCACGACGGCTGTTGTGGTGGGGTGTCAGTTGCATGTCGTTAGTTTTGATCGTGATGGTGTTGGTGGTCCTGATCCAAGCCGTAAATCGGCCGTTCGATACCAGCACGTTGCGTGGATTTGACCAGCCGCAATCTGTTGCTCAGGAGTTATCTCAATCTGCGACGCCGCTGGCCTACCGCACGATCGAGAGTGAGTCGCCTGAGCAACCGTCAGCCCATACCCCGCCGTATAGCGATCCGACTAAAGTCGACCAGACTGCCTCCCGCGAACCAAATCAAGATATCTCTAAAGTTACCCGCCCCGAGTTCGAACCCGCCGACGCCATGACCGAGCTGATCGAACCCGCTGCGGCAACAATACCCGCCACGCCATCACAAACCGCTTTACCCGCCGAGTATCGTGCACCCCAAATATCGGGTGACCACCAGGTGCGGATCAGGACGTTGAGCACGCCCCGTCCCCAAGGCTCGGCACTATCGGCCCACACCGACTCCTCCGACAAGACCGCAAACGGCGTAATGACGCCGGCCTCCGACCCTCAACGCCCCGACGACCACATCGATCCCGATGCCTTTCTAATCGTGGAGCAAGAAGCCGACCCCGCGGTGCGGCTCTACGCCTGGACGGCTAGCGACGAACCGGGCATCACCAATGCGGTCTTGCTAAGACAGAACGAAACTCCCGCCACCGTACTCGCCAGAGCCCGAGTGCACTGGGATGGTCTGCCCACCGACGCGCGGTGCATCATGATCGCGCCATGGCTGATATATGCTGAACCCCCATTCAAAAAAGATTTGATCGACTTGGTACTCAAAGGCCCGGACCTTTCTGAATCCAAGCGATGGTGGGAACGTATCCTCTGGTCGCTCGAAGAGAACGACCTGGCCCCCCACCGCGTAGCCTTGGATTGGGAAAAGGGTATGAGCTATTGGCACCTGCCTCGCACGCCGGATAATGGGCCGAAGCAACAGTTCGATCGCCTTTGGAATCACGAAGAAGCGCTGAGCAAACTGCCCGAAGCGCTTCGCAATTACACGGCCGATCAGATCCATTGGAAGACGGGCAGACCTGGCGTCATCGCATGGAACCAGTACGCCCGAGAGGTGCGGGCCGACACACTTCGTGCTGCGTTTACCGACCCGTTACACGAAAAGTTTATCGCCGCGCGGATCACCAACTACGAAGACATCCGCTACGAGGGCGACCTACGCGACCACAACGGCTGGCCACTTCCACATGCCTTGATGGGTGATGAGTCTTCCCCGGTGCTCTACTCCACCGACGCGCAGCGGAATCTTGACCAACTCCGAGACATCCTCACCGCTGGCGGAGAGATGCCCGTACCATGGGTTCCTTATCCATCCTACATCGGCCGAGAGTCATGGGAACAGACCATGCGTGGGGCTTTTGCTTTAGGCGTACGCGAATTCTTGTACTGGAACCCCAACGAAGAACGCAAAGCCGAGGGAGATGACGCTTTCGCTAGCCAGATCATAGTTGACCTAAATAATATTCAGGATGCCATTGAATACGCCAGCTTCGATTGACAGGCCTCGTTTACAAATCACGATACAGTAATCATTAACCACGCATTTGCGGATATAGCGCGTTTGCATCATGGATTGACATATTCGAATTTTCCTGCATTTCACGTAACAACCTCAAAACCGCAAGATTTATAAGCAGAAACATGAACCCTAACGATAAAGGCATCAACATATATGCCTCCCCGATCGAATAGAGCATCAATAAACCAAACAACGCAATTACTACATCCACTGTAGGTGCCTCAGCGCCAAGCAAATATCGCTGACGCCACACAACAAATGTTTCTTTAATCATCAAAATAACAGCTATCGTCAAAGGCAATAAACCAAGCATACCGGCAACTCTCGCCATACCAAGCCAACTACTCTCACCAGGCTTCCAGCGATCAACGACTTGGCCAAAAAATGGACTTTCTTTGAATTCATCGATTTGGTTTGCCCAAACATGAGTTCGTGTATTTTCGGTTGAGGTGATACGCTCTTTTACCTCCAAATCAATACCAATAAATGACTCGACGGCTATTAATAACAGTATCAAAAGCGGTAAGAGAAATATCGCCTTGCCAAGCTTGTTGTATAGCATTAGCACTGCCCCAGTCGCTACTGCCAATAGAGACAATCGCGAACCTGTCCAAATCGTAGACGCCAACATAAATGGGATCAATCCTATCATGGCTAGACGTATGTATTTATTCTCGTCTCGCCGCGTTACGAAATAGATTGCGATTGTAACGACACTAGCCATGACCAATCCTACTTGCTGAGGATTACTGCCTATGCCATAGAATCGGCCACGCCATTTCACTGAATTGGGTTCTAGCACATACTGAAAGAAACTACAAAGCACGAACATCGCACCCGCAGCAACTACGGCTAATAAGATCTTGCGTACATCCTGAGGTCCCTGCAACCAACGTCCGAGACCCGCAACAAACACAAGCCCCAGCAATATCAATAATGGAATCGAAACCACTCCTCGCTGCGCAACGTCGGTGAATAACAAGCGAATCGCAAGTGTGAAGTGAGCCAAAAAAAAGACTGCGGTCCCAGTGCCGACTATTTGCCTACGCCAACTCGGAACCTGCACAAACAGACCAACGGTCAACACAATCAGCCAGAATAAACACAGTAGCCGGCTAAGGTTTTGCATTTTTGCAAATAGCGGGTGTAGGTACTGCTCAACTTCATAAACACGCCATCCGCCGATCGCAGGAGACACTAATGCTGCAAAAAGTAACAGAGAAAATGCCAACCACTTGGCTTTAGGCTTGCTGTATACAACTGCGCAAACTATAACTCCCACTACTATTGCCAACATTCCCTGTAGTGAAATTAGAAACGCTAAGGCCTGATTGATGAAAAAAGTTATGCTATTCATAAGATTCGTTGCTTAATTGCATTATATCAATGCCCGCTTAATCATCGACGACCCACCCCCCCCGCCACCAGCCGTATTCGCTCAAAAACCGACACGCCGCGGATCACCAGATGGACCCCGAAGACTTTCGCCCGGGCACCCAGGCCCGACAGCCGATCGTCCATCGCCACCCGCCACGCCCCCACCGGGATACCCAGCGTGTTGTTCCAAAGCACCTGCAGCGGCGAGGTCTTCTTCACCAGCGTTTGGCCGGAAAACCGCGGCCCGCTGCCGACAACGCGCAGCTTTTTACCCAAGATTTGGCCGAAATCCCGCCGCGCGGGGTGACGGACCACCGCCTCGGGCGCGTACCGCTGAACCAAGCCCGCCTCGGCGACGCGTCGCCCCCAGTTCGCATCGCCGCCGCTCTTGAGGCTCTCGTCAAAGTCGCCCACCTGGTCCAGCGTCTCTCGGCGGGTCACCACGTTCGCGGTCGCCGCGAACTGCCGACGGTCCAGATAACCCTTTTGGTCAAACGCGGTGACCAACTCGTAAAGCTCCACCGCCTTGGGCCTGCGTTCGTCCTGAGGAAAAACCTCGATCCGCCCGCCGACCATCCCCGCCTTCGGCTCGGCTTCCAACGCCTTGATCCCCTCAGCCAACCACGCGGGGTCGGGCCGACAATCCGAATCGGTGAACGCCACATATCGACCGCTGGCCCGCTTGAGCGCCGCGTTCCGCGCCGCGTACGAGCCCGGCTTCGACTCTTCCATCAACGTGGCCAACCCGCTGTGCTCACCCACCGCCGCCTCGGCCGCCGACAGGTCCGTCGAGCCGTTGTCGACCACAATCACTTCCACCGCCAACGCCGCGTCAAAGCCCGGCCAAACCTGTTCCGCCAAGCAAGCCAAACACTCGCGCAGACGATCCGCGTCGTTGTAATGCGGGATGATCACGCTCACGTCCATGCCGTCGACAACCTTCGCCCCGCGAATTCCGATCGGGAAGTACCCAGCGGCACAGTGTACCCTCGCCACCCCCCAGGGGCGATCCCACCCGGCAGGTGCGACCGCCCGGTTCACATGCCCACTGCCGTCCGGTAGTGCTCGAGCGCCTTGGCGTTGAGTTTGGCCGTGTCGAACTGCTCCTCCACGATCGCCCGCCCCGCCCGGCCCATCACCGCCCACGTCTCGGGCTCGGTCGCCAAACGATGCAGCCGGTCCGCCAACGCCTCGGGATCGTGCTCGGGGACCAGATAACCCGATTCGCCGTCCGACACGATCTCCGGGATGCCGCTGTGCAGCGTCGAGACGATCGGCAAGCCGCGGGCGCTGGCCTCCATGATCCCCGTGGGGATGCCTTCCATGTCGCCATCGGGCGCCACCACGCTCGGCGTCAGGAACACGTCCGCCCGGTCCAGCGCGGCCGACACTTCGTCCTGACTCTTCCAACCCAACAGCGACACCGCCGATTGCAGACCGTGCTGCGCAATCAGTTTTTCCAATTCATCCCGGCCCGGGCCGTCGCCGATGATGTCATACTTCACGTCGGGCAACCGCGCGCGGAGTTTCTGCACCGCCATAATCGCGTCGGGCAGCCCTTTCTTCGGGGCTAGTCGGGCGACCGTGATCATCCGAAAAGGCTGGCCTTCGATCTTCTGCCGGGCCCGGAAATCGAAACGTTGGGTATCTATCCCCACGTGGTGCACCAGAGTCTTGTCGGCGTCCGCCCCCATCGAAACCACACGGTTTTTGAGAAACTCCGAAACCGTCATAATCATCCGCGCCTGCGGAAACAGGTTTTTGTAACTGTTCGGATTGCTATACAGGTCTTGCCGGGTCGCCCCGTAGCCGTGAAACGTCACGAGCAGCGGCGCGGTGAACACGCCCGCCGAACGCAGTTTGGCCATCCGTTCGCCGACGGGACCGAAGTGGGCGTGAACCAGATCGACCGGCCCGACTCGCTTCATCGCGTCCGCCACCGGCACCAAACCGCCCAGCCACGCCCCCCGCCCATATTTTGACCCGTTCCAACAACGAATCGCCGCTGCGGGCGACTGCGTCGCCAGCCCCAGAGTCTGCTTCATCGCCGAGACGACTCGCCGAGGCCGCGACCGAATCACTTCGCCGGCATAAGTCACCCGGTCGAGCAGCCCGTACTTCGTGACGTCTTCATGAACCTTGTCCTCACCGCTGTCTTTCCACGCGAGGATGCGCACATCGACGCCCAAGTCCATCAGCCCGGTGATCTGGCTCACGATGAACGTCTGCGACAGCAGCGGGAAAGTATTGACAACAATCAGGGTTCGCAAGTCTGGTCTGCTTATCAAAAAGAAAAATGACGGGGTGGCTCACACTGAACAGATCGCCTGGCAAAATCATCAAACACGTTTCGCCAACACAGTATGGTCATCCTCGGCGACGACTTTCATGCCGTGTTTCTCAATCAAGGCGTCGAAACCCGACTCCTGTCTGGAGTCGCCGTGGAATTCGATGGCGATCGCGTCGATTTTGGCGAACCAATCGGAATCAGCCTGCAAGAGCGGCGTTTCTGCCCCTTCGATATCCATCTTGACCAAACCCACACGTTCGGTGCCGAGTTTATCCATCAGGTCGTTCATGGTCATCGCGTCTACGACAAACGTGGCCGCCGACTCGGGCTTGGCGTCGCCCTGAGCGGTCAGCGTGATACGGCTGAATCCTCCGTCTTCGGGCACGGGTAATTCCATCTGCTCGCGGTGAGACCATACGGCGGCCCGCTGAAGCTGGACTTGGCCCGACGCAATCACCTTGGCGAGATTCTTTTCCAGTAATTCAAAGTTTCCCGGGAAAGGCTCAACGCACAAAAACTTGGCGTCCGGCAGTTTGTGAGACAAGTAATAAGTTGCCAATCCGATGTTACCCCCCAGATCAATCACCGACTCACACCGGCCGAGGTGTTCAACGACCGCGGCGTAGACCTCGTCGACCATGACTTCACGAAATGTAAAAAAGTCGGTGCCTGCTTCGCGCAGGGTAAGGTCGCCTAGTACGGGAGCATGCAAGGACAGCGTTACGCGTCCGTTGATATTCTCATTTTTTTTGGAACGCCGACGCATCCAGCGCATCAAAGTCAACGTCGAACCAGGCGTAAGCTGTTGACGCCATCGGCGGTAATAAGTCAGTATTGACAAAGGGGTGGACATAAGGGCTCCTCAGACCGATTTAATCTGTATATGCTAGCGTATGTCTACAAAGCTTACATCCAGCGGCAACCCGTTTGAATCGAGTTAGCGGTAAACACATTCGGTAAATTGTACTTAGAATGATTCAAAAAATGAAAACCGCTTATTCGGCTGACCGTTGGTTTGAAACGGATCATCTCAAACACGATCTAAGCGGACGATCCGTGCGCGGAGGGGCGATTACGCTTGTCGCTCAGCTATGCAAGCTCGCCCTCACGATGTTGGTTATCTCGGTCTTAGGACGTCTATTGACGCCCGCTGACTTTGGCTTGGTCGCAATGGTTACCGCCATCACGGGTTTTGCGGCCATGTTCAAGGATGCCGGACTCGCCATGGCGACCATCCAAAGAAAGCACA